>JADFXM010000054.1 GCA_015233565.1 Candidatus Rifleibacteriota bacterium | reverse complement strand
ATTGGAACAATTATACATGAATAGTGATGATTCTGAAAAGGAAAAATATCATAAATTTGTCGCATTAGTTCTGGAAACTCTTTACAAACAGATTTTTTGATTTTACTCTTTATTGCTGATTGCTGATTGCTGACGCGGAGATTGAAATATAGCATTCATTGTATTATCATGTTGCCATGAAAGACCAATCAGCCTTTCATATACTGACCTGAATTTTCCATTTGGAGAAATTGAAATGAAAAAAAACCTTGTCTTTCTGATCGTTCCCCTTCTCTTCCTTTCCCTTTTCCTTAATTCCAACTTTCTCCTGGCAAAGGACCTCGCCGGCGAGGGGATGGATTATGTGGAAGTCGTTAACGAGAAGGGTGTCCACATGAAGTTTTCCCGCCTGATCATGGGAACCGATCACCTTTTCCAGGAAGATTGGTATGGGACGACCCTTAGAAAGATCTCCGAGCAGGACATTAACGAAATACTGGACGAGGCTGCACGTCTGGGGATCAACCTCTTTGATACAGCTCCCATCTATGTCGGAGACATTGAAAACAAACTGGGAAAATGGATGGAATCATGGAACAGGCGGAACCCGGGGAAGAAAGTCTATGCTCTGTCAAAAGGCGGATTTCCCTTTGACCTGTTTTGGTCAAAGAACCTTCCGGCTGGTGAAAATTCCAATTGCCTTCAGGAGCTACTCAAAGAGAAGTGCATTATGGCCGAGGGGTATCCTGCTTTGCCCAATGCTCCAACCGGGACCTATGCCAGTCGCCTCTTCGGAAGCAAGGAACAAATCAAAGAACGAGTCAGTGAAGAGATGGGGAATACCATGCGGAATCTCAGGGGCGCTCCAACCGTGTATTTGATGCACCGGGATGATGGCGATTTCATCAATTTTGAGCCGGTCAAAAGAAGCCAGACATCCGTGCTAACAATCATGGAAGCCCTCAGTTCAAAAGACATCCACGAAAATTACACTTTTCTTGGCTGGTCAAATTGGAAACCTAATCGAATCGTCAGATCCTTGAATTTAGCAAAAAAGCGGCCTGATTTGGCCAGACCGGTTTTCACAAGTCCCTACTTTTCCCTTTTTGAAATGTCCGATCGGTCAATCCACGCTGGTGGCGTACAAGTTACGCATGAAGAGATGATGGATAGAAATTTCCTCGAAGGGATGAAAATCAATTCATACTCTCCCTTAGGTGGGATAAGCATCCTCGATAGACCTGAAATTTGCTGGGACAATGCCAGGAAAGATGCCAGGAGAAGATATTCCCAAGGGGATGCATATTGGCAGAATGTCTTCCATGCCATTTTCACATGCGCGAACCAAGAGCGCTACAACAGGGTTGTGGACTTTACACGAGATTTCAACAAGAAGCATAAGACGTCCTATTCAGTTGACCAGATGGTCAATGCCTATGCTCTTGCTCACCCGAGAGCGGATTTTCTTACCGTTGGCCCGATCACCGTCGAGCAGTTAAGAAGAACCGTTGCATCCCTGAAGTTATCCCGCATGCTTTCAAAGGATGACCTGGATTATCTCTATTATGGCAATGAGTAACGGTTCTCCCCGGAAAGTTCGCAATTTTGTTTGAAAAGTCCCTCGAATTTTACCCGTCGAACGCTGGGGCTCTCGTGAACCCGTTCACGTGCTGAAAACAACCATCCATCCCCAGATATCACAATGAAGATGAAAGGCGAGGAGATCCCTCCTGAAGATTATTCACAAATGTCTCTTCCGGAAATTTCAATAAAAGAGAACCAACTTCTCACGGAGCAGTTCCAAGGCCCAGGCTCTCGGGCGGTTTTGTGGACGTGAATCAGTGGATATGCCAACGAGTCGGTTAATCTGTCCCCATACTGTCGCAGGTTACCTCCATGATGGCCGTCCCTTCGGCCGGCCATCGCCAGGATAAGCTGCGTTCCATATCGTAGCTTGTGCCAGCTCAAGTGGCCATCAAACGGATGAAGCTGACACCCAAGGGGGCAGCTTATCCTGGCGTTGGGCTTTATGTCTCATTAGTCAGAGATATCATCTCAAAATCAGTTTCGTTGTTTTTGTCTTTCTTAGGTTTGTTGGATTTTTTCTTGGACTTTTCCAAAAGACCCGGCAATTCTGCGCCTTGGTGCAAACAGCCGCGTGGAAGTCGTTCCGGGCACAGCCCTGATGCATTTGTGGGACGATGCTGCTCCAAGGCGTTGGCTTGGAAACGTCGAACTTAAGCCGCCACCCAATAAGACGCGGAAAAGCAATGCTGACAGCGCTTGGTGAACCATGCGGACTTCCCGTGCCACTATCGAAGTTATGTGAACTCGAACCATCCTCTGAAGCGCAGGTAAGCATCTCACGACTGGAAGGCACGGATAAATTTTACGCCCTGCTGGAGTGCTTTTACGGCCCACTTTTCAAAGATGAACATCTGGGTTTGTTTACACTTTTGTCCGCCGTGTCCGAACAGGTGGAATTCCTTCGCATTCGTAGACCGGAAGGTATCTGGACGGTGGATGAAATCGTCGAGGCGGTGCTTTATGGCTAAGATTATCTGGCTTGCTTCATACCCCAAAGCAGGCAACACCTGGATGCGCGCCTTGCTTACCAATTTCCTCCGAAACAGCGACACACCCGCTGATATAAATATGCTCGATGGAAAACCCATTGCAAGCGCCCGTCTCTGGTTCGACGAGTGGGCAGGGATTGAAGCATCGGCGTTGGAAGATTGTGTTATCGAACGTCTGCCCCTTGAGGTATATCGCTGCATGGCGCGTGAATTCTTGGAGACTTTTTATATGAAGGTCCATGACGCTTGGGCGCTTACTGATCGAAATGAACCTATGTTCCCCCCTGATGTAACTGCCGGGGTTGTCTATATCCTGCGTAATCGGCTCGACATGGCCATGTCCTGCGCCCACCACTGGGGAGTTACAATGGAGAAGGCGGTGGAAAACATGTGCGATCCTGAACATGCCATAGCGCGCTCGTTCGGTGGATTGTCGGACCAGTTGCGTCAGAGGCTGCGTTCATGGAGCGGCCATGCGCAAAGCTAGTTGGATGAATCAGGGCTACCTATTTATATTGTACGTTATGAAGACCTTCTTCGCCACACTGAGGCCATATTCCGGGAAGTTGTAAACTTCTGCGGCCTTCCTCTTGACGAGGCGCGGATCAGCAAAGAAGTAGCCTTTTCCAATTTCTCCGAATTGCAACGCCAGGAGCGAGAAAAGGGGTTTCGCGAGCGCTCGGTTGTTGCACCCGGTCCATTCTTCCGTCGCGGGCAGACCGGGTCATGGCGCGAAGAGCTGCCCGCAGAATTGGCCAAACGTCTTATCTCAACTCACGAGAAGACGATGAAAAGATTTAATTATCTGGATAAAAACAATGAATCTGTTTAAAATAACAAGGAGGAAAATCGTATGTCCATTGAGTTAATTAACAGAGTTGTGCGCAAAGAAAACATGATATCCTCGCCGGTAGGCAATGAACTTGTTATCCTTAACCTGGGGAAGGATAATTACATTGGCCTGGACGAGATAGGACGCTGGATATGGGATTTTCTGTCCGAACCATGCCTGGTAAACGAGCTATGCAACAGGTTAAGCAAGGAGTTTGATGCAACGGTTGATGAGATCACAGCCGACGTGCTTCCTTTTCTGGAAGAATTGAGACAGGAAGAACTGATTTGTGTTTTGGATTAGCTTAGTTGCATCAACGAACTATCACATAGAGTCGGGAAAAAAAGGGTCTTACTTTTGATCGGGGGGACATCATTCTTAATTGCTTAGACTCTTGAATAGCCATGATTTAAGGACAGAAAACCTCAAAAGGTTTTTGGCGAAATTCAGAAAACTCTTGTTAATCGCTAAGGGCATAAGGTTCAACCGGAATGGACGGGAAAATATGACAGTGTAGCAAAATTACTGAATAAATCACCTTGAAATCAGCATGAACAGAGAAATGCAAAATTAGAAGTAATATGCTTTTTTGCTCTACTAAGGTTTTCTGTATTTATCCTTAAATTTGAGCTAAAATTACCAGCCAGCTTGCTACAGTGTCGAAAATATTGATGAATTTCAGTGCTAGGAAAAAGTATTGAGATTTTCAAAGAAAAAAAATTGTGCTAGTATTTTTAAAGCAAAACAGAGGTGCGTTTCATCAATCGACTCTTCGTTTCCCATGGGGCCAACGCAAGAAAAATGGTTCGGGAGCTTCTTGAAGCTTCAGAGATAATATCGGAAATTCCCCGAAACGGAATTATCGCGATAAAACCGAATCTGGTGCTTTCAAAACCTTCATCAAGCGGAGCAACTTCAGACCCCGAAATAACTGACGCAATTATCGAATGGCTCCAGGAAAACGGGCGCAGAGAAATTGAAATAATCGAAAGTTCCTGGTTGGGGGATTGTACAAGAAAAGCTCTTCGCGAGTGTGGTTATGATGAAATCTCTAAGAAAAGAAATGTTGGCATATTCGACTTAAAACTTGACCGTACAATAAAAGTAAAAAGTGGCCCCCATTATTTCGAAGTTTGCCAACGTCCTCTGGATGCTGCTTATCTGATCAATGTGCCTGTATTGAAAGCTCACTGTCAGACAAAAATGACTTGCGCTTTGAAAAATCTCAAAGGTTGCATTCCCGACTCAGAGAAGCGTCGTTTCCATTCGTTAGGCTTGCACGAACCAATAGCGCGTCTGAATACCCTGCTGAAAAGCCGACTCACCATTGTGGACGCGATCATCGGAGATTTGCGTTTTGAAGAAGGTGGTACTCCGATTAGAATGAATAAAATTATTCTTGGACGTGATCCGGTTTTGGTCGACGCCTATTCGGCGCAATTACTTGGATTTGAGCCGAGCGAAATCGGCTATATCCCCATCGCCGAAAGTTTGAATGTTGGAAGCGCCAATCTTGTGAATGCCAGAATAACTGAATTTGGAAATGACAGAAATTACTTTGAGATCCCAGTTAATCGAAGTATAGGGTCGGAATACTTAAATTTAATTGTACAAGACCATGCCTGTTCAGTTTGTTACGCCAATCTTCTATTTGCGCTTGAAAGACTCCGTGAAACGGGATTTTTAAAGAAAATCAAGCAAAAAATATTCATAGGACAAGCATTTAATGGAAAATCGGTAAATGGATTTGGAATAGGAAAATGTGTCTGTGGCGCAAAGCAGTTCGTCGATGGATGCCCGCCCAACGCCCGGGCAATCGTTTCAGCAATAACGAAATGCGAATTATAAGCCTATCCCAGAATTGCTTCAAAAACACCTCCCACAGCAATTTTTAGCAACAATTTTTCTTAAACAGACGTTGTGAGCCAACAGCGAAGGGTTTGGACTATTTCTGGGATAGTTTCATAATTCCGGATTTAAATTTATCATAAGGAGCTTTCTTAAATGCCTTTTAATAGAGGACTTTTCCTGGTTACATCGTTGGGCGCTGCTCGGATTGGGCAGCACCTATCGCTGCCTTGGGCGGTATGAAGAGGCCGAGGCCACGCTACGTCGGGGTCTTGAGCGGTTTCCCGACGGCACGGAGTTCGATGTCTTCCTGGCGCTGACCGAATACAACCGTCGGGCCTACCCCCAGGGCATGGAGCGGCTGTTGAAGCTGCTCCTGGCCACCACGACCGACTCCAATATAAAGAGGTATGCCCGAGCTCTGACCTTCTACGCCGATAAGCTCGACCAGACCTGGTGACACTAGCTTGGAATAAGCCTTCCCAAACATCTTACTAAATACACCGATTTTTAAATAAGGGGACAAATACAAAATTCAGAAAATCGATGGTTTGGTCGTTTCGACTCCGCTCAGCGACCGCTTTCGATGAGTGAGTCCATGCCATTTGTTTGCCTCCTTAATTAAAATTTGCAGTATTTAAGAATCTTTGGATTCGAGTTTTCCATTTTTTTCGGCCATTGGCCTGGCTTTTCTCTTATCCGACCCTGGTTCACAAGAATACGAGTTGCCTGATGAATACCATGAATTGCGGGGAAGGTTGATACCAATAAGCAGAGGTTGTTGATCAATTTTCCAATGATCGCAACCATGAAGGAAACCCCCAATTCCGTCAGAGGGAATATTCCAAGCGGTGAGCGCCTTCCCAAATTCAAAAAAAAGTTGTCTTGCGCAAGAAACAAAAAGGTGGTACCCTTTATTAGTACAATCACATTCTTATCCGTGCTGGTTCGCATGTGCCTACAGATACTCAGGAACAATAGTGCGAACCTGAGAGAGTAGTGGGGATCAACGTCGCGGGAACGCTCGGTTGTGAACCCACAGCGAAGAATTCGGTCGGGTGATTCGACTTCATCGACCGGTAAGGAGTCGACAATGGCGCTACCAAAGATTGGTTATGACATCGGGAACGAAAGTTTGCGTAACAACTGTTTCTTCTTCCTCCAGGAACACTACCAGAAGCATCCCGACAGAGTCTGTATGAAATGGGTAAACACAAAGAACAAGTTGTGGTTCGATTACAACCCGTTTTCCCGGACGCTGCAACACGACCCATTCACCTACAAAAACATCTACGACATGGTTGTCCATGTGGCCGCCGGCTACAAAAAGCTCGGTATCAAAAAGGGCGATAGTGCACTGGTGTATGTTCCCATGATTCCGTGGCTCTACGCTGGAATGTTCGCCTTCCAGATGTTGGGGGCCAGGTGCATTTTCCTGGATTCTTTTGCACGGGCAGATCAACTCGGCTACGTTGCCGACCTCTGCAAACCTAAAGCCTGGTTGTCAGGTGAGCGTGGTTTTGGTATGGGGAAGGGGCAACCTGCCCTCGAAGCCATTCCGATAAAAATCAACATGGGGCCTTGCACGAAAACGTGGACTGCCCGCTTCGAAGAACTTCTCGAAACACCCGAGGTGGCGGAACCGATTCCGGTCGAGCAAGAGCACACCGCGCTCATCACTTTCACCACCGGTTCGTCCGGAACGCCCAAAGGGGCTGACCGTTCACATCGATTCCTTGCCGCGCAACATTACGCCATCAGCGCCTGTCTGCCTTATGAGGAGAGCGACCTTGACCTGCCGGTCTTTCCTATCTTCTCGTTGAACAATCTCGCGGCTGGGGTGACCACCATTCTGCCAGCCATCAACGTGGCAGAACCGGCGGACAATGATGCATACATACTCTTCACACAAATCAAGGGGGAGGGAATTACCACCCTCACCCTGAACCCCTCGTTGCTTAACGGGTTGAACAAATATTGCATAGAGAAGGGCGAGACTCTTCCCGGGTTGCGTCGTGTCGCAGCCGGTGGTGCCGCCGTGTCGCGTGACGTCGTGGAGGAATTCACGAGGATTGCGCCTAACGCGGAGCTCGTCGTAATGTTCGGTTCTACCGAAGCAGAGCCGATGGCACACATCTCGGGCAAGGAGATGCTCGCTCAACGTAGCGTCACTGAGGACGATCCCGAGCTCGTTGATGCTGGCGTTAACGTGGGCCACTTCGCCGATGGACTGCAGTTTAAGTTCATTAAAATCGTGCGTGGTCCCATCGACATCTCTTCAGACGAACAATGGGCCGGGCTCGAGGTTCCGCGGGGAAGCGTTGGTGAATTGCTGGTCGCCGGTGAGCATGTCTGCCGTGTGTATTTCAACAATCCCGAAGCCTTCAGGACATCGAAGATTCGCGACCACAACGACATCGTGTGGCACAGAACGGGTGATCTCGGGCGCCTCGACGAGCGGGGGAACGTCTGGATTGTCGGACGTATTCACAACGTTATCGAGCGTGAAGGGAAGTATCTCTTCCCCGTGCAAGCAGAAGTCGTATTGAAGCGCCAACCCTACACCCGGTTGGCCGCCTATCTCGGCGTTCCCGACAAAAAGCTCGGCGAAAAGACCGTCTGTGTAGTCGCACCAAAGGACACCGCCGACATCAAGAACGGAAAACTTTGCGCCGAACGAGAAGCCGAGATTCGACGGGTCATGGGCAAGAATGGAATCCCAGTGGATCAGGTGATTTTCCATCCGGACATTCCCATGGATCTGCGGCATCGCTCTAAGGTCGAGTATGGCATTCTCCGTAACGAATTGAAACAGGCCGGTTTGCTGTAACAGCTGACGCGGAGAAAAGATCGAACAAACCGAACCGTCTTGTCCCTGACTTTGTGAGTAAGGAGACAAGGCGGTTGTGGATACCCTTCCAGGGAGCGACCGAGAAGAAATGCTGGTGTACAAGATCTTAACTGCCAGCCAGTGGAATGAAGCCGAAAAAAGCGGCTTGTTCGTTGGCGCCCCCATCGACCTCGCCGATGGCTTCATTCACCTCTCATCCCCCGAAACCATACGAGAAACAGCGGCCAGACATTTTGCGGGTCAGGATGACCTGATGCTAGCTGCGCTCGAAGGGGACCGATTGGGGGAGCTCCTGAAATGGGAACCTTCCCGAGGTGGCGCCTTGTTTCCACACCTGTATCGGACGTTTGAAGTGAATGAAGCGCTTTGGGTGAAACCCCTCCCTTTGCGTAACGGGACACATGATTTTTCCGGTCTTCTTCCTTGATTCGGGCTAAATGGAATTGCCAAAAGCCGTCCCCGTGCGTCGAACCAATGGGGACCAGTATGACATCGTTCTGGGGATTTCCCTCCCCGAACCCTCCAAAATTTAGAGGCCCTCTTAAGGTTCTGGTGCATTCCCGCTAAGGTCATCATTCCTTGTCTGGTCCATCGTTTCGAGATTTTCAAACACTCGCCGAAGAAGCGAAATAAGCAACTCGCACTCTTTTTTGGAAAATCCGGCAACAACCTGATCAGCAACATTGTAATATGCATAAATAGGGGGGGGGGTACTTTCCTGTAGCACCCAACAAAAGCCAATCTCACTATCAGTACTTTGAGCAGAATTGGATTTATGTAGCAGGCTCAAAATGTTATTTTTTCAGATTTTGAGAGGGTGGGAGCTTTCAGCGCTTTCAAAATAAGCTTTTACATCACGGGTTTTGCCTTTTATGGGTGGAAGATCGGGAAAAATGAACCTTTTCCATAATCTTTCATTGTCTTTTGGAAGAGCTTCAAAAGTTGCCTTCTCAACAACAATTCCGCCGCGCCCGTCTCCGGAACGATTTATCGGCTTTCCATCACTGTCAAGAAGTATTGCGAGATCGCACAGCCTGGAAGCCAGATTTACTGTGTCCCCCAGAACAGTATACTCACTCCGCATGGTGGAAGCACCCATTATACCGGCAATAACCGGACCTGTAACTATTCCAATACCCAGCGCTCCGTAGAAACTATCATGCAGTTTAGCCATTTCGTCTTCCATCTGTTGAGCGGTTTTAATCGCCGCAAGAGTCGTCAATTCTAAACTTCCTAGTTTTCTGGGGTGGAAAACCGCTAGGATTTTATCCCCGATAAATTTTTCAATCTCTCCACCATTCTTTCTAACAATACGAGACATCAATGAAAGGAATTTGTTCAGCCTTCTGATCAATATCTCGGGATCAACCAATCCAATTTGTTTCTTGAAATTGGATAAAGTTGAGAATAAAACCGTCACTTCAATGCATTCTCCTTTAACAGCAAGAGTTTCCTGCAATTCATCCTTTGCAGCAAGTTGAACTGCTTCTGAAACAAACCGTTTTAGCCGATCGCGCTCGTAAACACCCACTGCCATCCTGTTGAAAGACTGTGCAAGGTCCTTAAACTCAATCTGTCCGTATTCCGGAAGTCGAGTTGAGAAGTCCTCTGACATTATTCTTTCTGCGGATATTTCAAGCTCTTCAAGAGGTTTAAGAAAAGAACGCGCAATTTTTATGGAAAGAAATCCCCCCAATAGAAACACAAACCATGAAAGCAAATAACGGTATTTCATAGCCAGTTCCTGCAAAGACAGGAAATAACCAAGTGGGGCGGAACCAGACAAAATTCTGTCGGTCATAAAGTGTCCGGTTTTAAAAACTTCCAATGACTGGTTTTCCTCTGTTCCAACCGTTCGAAAAACCGGAAGTTCTGATAAATCAGCACGTTTGCTACAAAGGGCTCGTTCAAAATCATTAAATGAATACATTGGGATAAGCCTGAAGTCTGGTTCAGACTTGTTGTTAATCCAAACAGAAAAAGGAAAAACATATTTCCAGATTGGGTTTTTACGATTTTCAAAACCAATTTCGGAGTTTGCGTTCTGAAAGGAATACTGCATGATGTCTCTATCAAGAGAATCTGCCGAAAAAGAGCACGTAGCAAAAAAGAAAGGTTCTTTCTTTCGGAGAAGCAACCGGTGATATACATAACTCTCCCTTTCACCCGCTAATAAGACTCGGGAAAGGGAATGCGGAGAATTCAACATACGCGCAATAACTTCAGCAGGAGTAACCAGCAAAGAAGTGGTCCTTATTTCCTCAATTATCGAAGAATTGACCATCTTTTTTGATTTGCTTTGGGTTAATAACGGGGGGAAATAATCTTTGGAATAATTCTCAAGAAATTGGGAATCAGACAATTGAAAATTAAGCATCCAAATTTTTTTTGAAAAATCGATTAATCCATTTGGGTGCTCCAGCGAAAATAGGTTTCGGCCATTAAGCTGCAAATGAGTCAAACAATTTCCATTTTTCAAGGAAGTCTTCAGGAGATCTTGAACCATTTTCCAGCTTTTTCGCTTAACTTTTACAAGCGAAGCTTTTGAAAAACTTTCCAATTCCTTCAAAAACGATTTTGAGTCAAAAAGCTTATTCAGGATTTGGCAAAAGCCGGATAATTGAATTTCTCTGGCCCAATCAATACCTGACAGATTTTCAACCAATCGGGTTTTCAGACGTTCAATTTGGATATCGCAATTCTCATGATAAACCAGCTCCTCCGAAAAAATATTGAACAGCAGAATTTGAGCTAAAATCAAAAATATAACAGAAAATAATTGGCTTTTCAGGCTTATTCCTGAATGATAGCCAAAAACTCCCACCCTAACGGTGAAATAGAAACCAATAAAAAGCCAGATTGCACTAAAAATACTGATTAAAACACTTAAGTTTGAAAATTTTCCGTCATCTGTTCGTTTTGGCAAAGCCAAAAATACCCTGAATGCATTGTCGGTGTTGATACAAGCAACGCTTTGATAAAACGATTTTGTCTCTTTCTCTGGAAAATAAGGCTTTTCTTTTAAAAGAAAATCCCTTATCGTTTTTAGATTTTGGATTTCAGAATTAGTCTCTGAAATAAACCCCTTTTCAGTTTTCACTGAAATACCAGCGAGAAATCCCCGTTTTGCAAGATTTTCGACGAAGCACTTCATTCCACTTTTTAAAGAAAAATCCGAAGACTCAAAAAACATAAACATTCCCGACTCCACAAAACAACGGATTTCTTTTGTGAAAAATTTCTTCCAAAATGGATTTGGAATCTTGTCTTTGTCCTTTGGTGATACGAAGAAATAATCGATAGGAAACCAAGTAAAATAACCAGGCTTGTCGAAAATCTGCGTTGCGAATGGAAATGCGAGTGCTTCGAAAGAAAATTGATCAAATCTTCCATCCTGAATGAAATTATTCCATTTTGTAAAATCATGCTTCTCATATACACTTTGCAACTTTGATCGGGTAAAAAAAGAGGTCATGAGGATCTCAAAGAAAATCTTTGCTTCCTCAATATCGAGGCCTCTGTCCTTTCCACCAAAGGAAAACCAATCATAAGAAAGGGGACTGCAGAAAGTTGGTAAATACACTCCTTCCTTAAAGGAACCTCCAAAAGGTTTGCAAAATATTCCGAAAAAAACTTCTGCCAAGTCAAGCATTGCATATTGAAAACTCGCGGGAAAAAAAACAACTTTCTTAAAAGGGTTTTTAAAACAGTACCAGCTCATTTTTGGAAATAACTTCACCAATTCACCCATTTTATTTTCAAAAGCGGAAATATCATTATGGGGTTCTTTCAGATTTTCTGTTGCCTCTTTCATTCGAAACTGAAGGAATTCTGCAATCTGAAACTGAGGATCAATGCATTTGGAAAGCTGTTTCATTTCATCGGATAAAATGGAATTAAATTTGGAACTTTGATTTTTTACAGCATCCCTTTTCATTGAATCAAAAAGTGACCACATAAAAATGATTGGTAAAGTCCAAAGGAAAAAGAGAGCCATTCCTTTTCCCAGCGAATGATTTATCTGTTTTTTCGAAACACTCACCCCAAATTGGCTATTAGAAGTATTTTTCGGGGAAGGAATTACCTTAATGTTTTTTCCAGAATCATTCTCTTGGCATGAGGAAGCTATCAAAGCATCGTAATCTGATATCTCCCAGGTGGTACCAAACCGGTTATCATAAATTGGAAGAAAAGAAACCACTTCTTTTGAATCTGAGCGAAAAGCCCCGGAACAAACAATTCTGGAGGCTTTTCCAACCTTGGAAATATTTTCCAACTCAGCCGCCATAGTCATTGGAGTGCCAAGGAAAACCATGTCGAGTTTTACTTTCTCATCTCCGATCATCCCTGCAACAAGAGCGCCTTTTTCCAACCCTATTCCGATTTTATAGTTGAATAAATCCTGTTTTGTGCGTTCCTCATTGATTTTCTTCATTTCATGAGTCATTTCGAGGGAGGCTGCAATTGCTCTTTTGACAGAGTCAATACCTGACGAGTGGTTCGAAAGAAAAATGGCCTGAATGGCATCGCCGATGAAACGTTCGATATCACCGCCATGACGCTTGATTACTTCTGTCATAACCTGAATATGCTTGTTAATCAGAGAAAACATTGCTTCAGGAGAATTAGCTTCCGACAAGGGTGTAAAATCGCGAATATCCGAAACCAAAGCAACTGCCTCAATCAGACGTGGTTTCCATTTTAGTGTCGCTCCACCTGAAATTATGGTTTCAAGAACCTGATTGGATACGAAACGTCCCATCATTTCGCGCTCTTTTAATATCGCGGTGAGCTTGTCAAGAGTCTTACCCGCAGACTCGATTTCATCACCGCGTTTTTGGGTTATTCTGCTCTGATAATCGCCCCTTGCAGCTCTATTAAGTGCAAAAACCATTTGTCGGATAGGCTCGCCCATCCATGATGACAGGCTATAAGCACCTGCCAACGCAAAAATGGATATGAATAATAGCGCAAAAATACTTTGATTTCTTTTCCGCTCCAAAGCTGAAATTAGCGGCTCCATAAACACACCCGCAACAAAAGCCATTCCAGGCATCTTCCGGCTCTTGATGATCACTTCACTCCTGTCAACATGAGCCACAACATTGGACCGGATATTCAGACGCTTTTGTGCTTCGAGAACAGCATCTCGGGAACCCGCTTCAGCAATAATCTTATAGCCTTCAGCATCTTTTTCCAAAGCCCCTAAATACGGACTTAATTGGCTAAAAGAACCTTCGATCAAAAAATCCTTTAAGTTAACAGTTGTCCTGGAATCTTTGGAGATTTCGAGATATGTTGTTGGAATTGCCTCCTTCAGATACTTACGCTGAGCTTCATTCTGGTTCCAGATGAAATTAGCAAAACCAACAAGTTTATCCTTCTTAAAAAGTCTGTTACAAAAACGAGTTGTCCTTTTGTTTCCCATGAAGTAATTATGCAAAATGTTTGCAGTTTGAGGTAAATTCGAAGCCCAGTCATTGGGAATCAAATTTGAAAATTTGTGCATCTTTGCAATAGAAGAGGTCTTCCAACCAGGAATTTCCTTTCCGAATATTTCTGCAACCAGGGAGCAGAGAAATTCTGCAACCTTATTAACCAATTCCGCTTGTAACGAAAAATCATTCCAAAGAATCTCGAATCCATCAGGGCCAATAATGTCGATCAAAACAGGAGTCAAACCTATTTTTCTGAATCCCTGAAGGATTTTCTCCATAATCTCATCTTTAAAAGCCGGATTCCGCCGCGATTTTTCGAGAGCATCGGGCAATTCAGAAGAAGATGTCAGATCATGGCAATAGCGCCAGGCTTTTGTATCCAGTTCTGAAATCCCGCTTTCGATTTTATTCCCCAGTTCTGTCAATGCCTTTTGAACGGCAGTTTTCATAGTTGTAGAACGAGCGCTTTTCAGTCGCTCCTGAGTGCAAAAAGCCATGGTTAGCGGAGTCGCGATAAGCGCAATAAACCAAAGCGCAAGAATGCTTTTAATTCCAAGCCAGGGTCTTGTTCCACCCAACCCCCTGTAAATCAGAAATGGGACCCAAATTAGGACCAAGACCATCTTGTACAACGAGTAAAAACTGAGCAGCAGATTAGACTTTTTCGGTCGAGATCTTTCTATTAAAAGGCCTATCTTTCCAAGAATCGGATTCAATGGAGTGGGATAAATAGTCCATTTTTCTGATTCAAAAAATTGGCCAATATTAATGGGAAGGGACGTCCAATCGCTGTTTAGGTTCTGATTGTTCTCGCGGTCATTAGTTGGAACAGACAAAAACCGAGTGTTTCCAAGTGTTTCCGAGTCTGTTGCCGGCAGAATAAAAAGAGACTTCGCCAATTTTGATGCAATAATGCGCGTCTCAATTCTGTCTGCGCAGGGATGAAGCTTAATTTCTGCCGTTGAATTCTCACTCGCAGAGCCAGGAATGGAATAAAAACCTGGCCAGATTCCCAAACGCTTAAAAGAGCTGGGCCAATTGTTAAAGGTCGCTTTAAGCGCCAATTCATCCTGCTTCGGAGATGCAGGAAACAAAAGCATATAGCCGGCAAAAGGTTTTCCGTCTTTAAGAAGCAAATTCCACACAGCTGTCCGCATGTTTCGCTGGAAAACAACACTGAAAGGTTTTCCTCGAAATGAGGGAGTAAAAAGTTCAAGTGAGCTTCCAGTGCCAAATAAGGCTCGAATTTTTTCCGAGGTTACAAAAGATTTTATGGAATCAGAAACCCCAAAATAATTTTCGTTAATCAGTCGAAACAGGCTCTTAAAAAAAGCCTGAAAAGTGTTTTCGAGGCCATTTTCAGATAACAAACAAACATTTGAAGTCGGTCCGGTTTCATTAAGATAAAAAGCCCAAATTTTCGGTTGAGGAATGCCCTTTGGAAGAACTCTCAAGAGCGCCGGAAGAATTTCTTTCTGGAGATCAGACGGGGTCTGGAAAACACCTTCAGGAAGCCTGTGAAGAGCCACATCAAGGCGCCGGGAAGTCTCTTCAACCCAGAATTCAAAAGAAGTCATTTCCTGAAAACGCTCGCGAAAACTAGATATCCCCTCAAGCCTTCGCGCTCTCTGGTCGATTTTTTCCTTTTCCGAAAGGGCTTTCGATTCAAAGAACAAAATAATGCTGGGAATTATTGTCAGGAATAAAGGGAGAAGAAAGGGGTAAAGGCGTTTCAATGGTTTCATTTCAATAACAGAAACAGGGCAAATGCATTAACATCGCTGGAACATTCATGAATAAAAGGAACTTTGAAGAAAAAAACAATTTCCGAAGGCAAACAGTAAATCGGCCCCCAAAGCCGAGAAGGAGTGAAAAAATGAAACTTTTCGAAAAGCACAAGTCCGCATGATAGGAATTTGCTTTTTAGCGTGGCCATCATAGCATATTCATTTTTATCTTTCAAGGCGTTTTCAAAGCGCTTTTTTTGTTTTTTTTGAATTTCTTTTTTGAATTTTTAGGAGCGACGAATTTTTCTTCTTTTTTTATTCAAAAGATTGCAGAGAATTCGTCACTTTTCATGACAAATTTGAGAAATACCAAGACCAAGAAACAGACAAAAGCCTCATATGTCACATATTTTTTGGGATTGGTATTACTTCAGGGCAGTTCGATCAGAAATTTGCGCTTATTATCCGGACGGCTGTTGTCGGGCGCCGTTTGATTATTTTCGATGAAATTCTGAACATATCGAATTGGAACCATGTGAATTCGGTTAAGGCTTCTTGTAAGCTTCCAGAGACAATAATAACTACCCTATGCAAAAATAGAAATCCTGATGTAAAGAAGGTTTTCATTGTGGATGGAAAACTACAGTCCAAACCTTGACTGGGAGCAATCGCCAAGAATCTTCATTTGAGCGTCGCTCAGAGGAGTCTCATAAAGGATGATCCTGCGAACGTCTATGGCTGCATCTTCTCCGTTGTCGTCGGCGAAGAATAAGCAGATCGGTTTCTCGTTTTGGAGGCTGTTGATGGCGAAGCAGCCATCCATGTTTACGTCGAGGGCCTCATGACTGAACAGTCCGTCTATGAAATACCTTCGGCTTTTTTTATCTGCGTCGATAACCATGCCAAGACGATGCCAAGTGTTTTTTTCAATTTTTATCGAACTGTAGCCATCAGAGCCGAGACCGAAATGGGCCTCGGAATCGATGAACCAGTCACCGTCATTAGCATTGTCGGGATTCGTGTTCAAAAGGCAGTGGTAGACATCGTTCTCGGGAACCTGGACATCGAATACCAGCGAATAACGGTTGCAGGTCCAACGAAGCGTTCGTCTTTCGGACCAAAGGTTTTGACGAGTGACATTTTACGGTCTCCAAGAAATCCCAAAACATGCCCCATTTCGTGGATTCCTGTCGTGATGAAGTCGTAAAAACTCTTTACCGGTACATCGTATTCATCTTCGGGTGTGGTATCGAAGAACCAGGGGCGATCCGCATGTGTATTGATCGCCAGGTATCCGATAGGCGTTTCCTTTTGAAAATAGTCTGAGAATGCTTTTGAATCTGAGGGATCAGGATTTCCATACTCATCTACCTGTTTTGCAAAGTCAAAGGCGTAGACAAAGATCACGAAACCTGGAACAGCCTCGGGGAAGGAAATTTTCGCCAACCGATTTGTCGTAAAGCTTTCTCTGACCGAGATCATTGTACCAGCGTGAACAACCTTTGCTGTCATTAAGACCTTTTCCCAGATTTTTGCCGAGTATTCGAGGGGGATTTTCCGCTCTGGATTCCGGGAAAAAAATCCACCGTCGAAACGATAGTCGAAAATAATCCTGAGACCTTCAGCGGAGACCGTAGGGGCGATAAGACAAAGGAGAATCCACGTTAGAGACAGGGGAAATGTGGTAATTTTCCAGTAATTTTTCATAGTTCGACCTCAAGTAAGGAGCAAAAAAAACGGCCGAAGAATGTGAGTGACTTCCTTCGGCCAGTTTTTAACCAGTAGAAGTTCTATTTGAGCAGGGCGCCAATTCCAGACCAGTTGTCATTGTTAACAGGCTTGGGATAGTCTGGATCGACTTTATCGGCCTTTATGTCATAGCGGACATATTCTTCGCCTTTGAAAATATAAGCTTTTCCTTCCCCTGCATAGAAGCCAGAACCGATGCCTTCTTTCCAGGGCAGACCCGGCCAGTTGGCGGCGTCGATAGGCTTGGGGTAGTCTGGGTCGACTTTGTCAGCATTAATGTCGTATCGAACATATTCTTTTCCCTTGAAAATGAAGACCTTGCCTTGGCCGTTGTTAAAGGCTGCATCAATCGCACCTTTCCAGGGCAGGCCTGGCCAATTGGTGGCGTCGATTGGCTTGGGATAGTCTGGATCGACTTTATCGGCCTTGACGTCAAACCGCACGAATTGATCACCCTTGAAAAAATAGATCTTGCCTTGGCCGTTATTGAAAGCAGCATTTATTCCGTCTGTCCAGGGCAGACCAGGCCAGTTCGTGGCGCCAATTGGCTTTGGATAGTCTGGGTCCGCTTTGTCTGCTTTGATGTCGAATCGGATGTACTTGTTTCCTTTGAAGAAGAAGACCTTCCCACTTCCATCCTCGACTGCCGTTACGATGGAAGGACTTAGAGAAGCCTGAGCCCAAGCCGACGGAACAAATGCAGTGACAAAAAGAGCAAAGAATACAACAAAAAAACAAGATCGTTTAAAAGAAAAGCCCATTCAGATAACTCCTTTTTTGATTTGGTCTGGTTAATTAGGAGCTTCAATCTCCCGTTCGGAGCATAGCAATCCAGTTCTTTTGCCAATTCTGAAGCAAAACTAAAAACTATTAGGTTCAAGGAGTCTGACTTAAAATACGAATTCAGAGTTTTGCAGCTTCGAAAGACAAAATGTGCGAAAGTCGACTACGAGCGAAACTTTTAGTGCGTTTTCCCTGATTTTTCAGGTTGTTCATTGTTCCCGGGAATTTGGATCATCTGGGACAGCATCCCGGTCTGTAGCCAAGGAAATCCGCGCCGTAACGCAGGTTCCACCCGTTGGGATGGCTGTCACAGATACCCTACCTCCTAAACGCTCAGCCCGTTCTCGCATTCCAACCAGCCCGAAGGAACCGACGGCTCTGCCCTCTTCCACTTCTATTCCACAACCGTCATCCCGAACCTCAAGTACAATGAACTTGGACTCCTCGCGAAGAACTACGACTATTGTCTTAGCCTTTGCGTGACGCATCACGTTAGTTAACGCTTCCTGAGCGATACGGAACAAAGCGATGCGCTGAGCTTCATTCAGCGGCCAATCTTTTTTTTCGGCAATCAGTTGACAATCAAGGCCCGAATGTTTCCGCGTCGAGCTAACCAGATTCTCCAATGCAACCCGCAGACCCATACGATCCAGCACAACGGGTCGCAATGAATAAGAAATACGTTGTACCGCAAGCAGGGCATCAGCAGCCATTTGAGAGATCTCCTGGCAAAGTTGTCGATCCACCTCATTCTGCTGTCGTTTACCCAGCGCCACCAGGGAAATCTTAACAGCAGTCAGTGTGTTGCCCAAATCATCGTGGACCTCGCCTGCCAAGTGTCTTTTTTCCGCTTCGGAGACCTGATCCAAATGAGCACCTAGCCTTCGGATCTGACGAAAACGTTGTTGCAGCTCCTCCATTATTCGTGCATTGGTCAAAGAAATTGCTGCCTGTGCTCCCAAAATCGCCACCGTTTCCAATCGTTCACGAGTAAATACGCCTTTGCTGTTGGCGTGCTCCAACAACAGTATTCCCATCACTTCACCCATGTGAAGCAAAGGGGTACAGAGAAACGAGCAGGGAACTATGGCTAAATGTGACCATTGAGTATCTGTTTGGCAATCGTTCAGCACCACCGCCTCACGACTGCGGGCCACATATCGCACCAATGTGAGTAAGACTTCCTCTTTATCAGTACCCTGAGGGCGACCGCCCTGAAGGGCGACCTCTCCGGATGAGTAATCGCCTTCACAGGCAAGAACCCACTCTCCTTTTTGCGGCAGGAAAATGCGTGCTCGCTCGGCCCCCGCGTTAGCCAGAGTGAGAGACAGCAGACGTTCCACCACCCCCTTATATGTGGTTTCCAAACCAATGGCTTGACTGGCCTGAAGCAAACTTGGATAATCAATGAGCAAGGTAGAAGATTGCCGGTCGCTGGTATTTGTTGGAGAAACGTTGCTCAATTCATCGTCGGTTCCGCGGTTCCATCCCTCCACCAGGTGGCCGTAATGTTCCACCCTATCCTGTACCAAGGCAACTCCTCCGTAGCGTGACCAGGCACGTATAGAGCGACGCAACATGATCCCGGCAATAGAATTTAAGCGCAACTCCAACAAGCACTCCCCAGCCAATTCCAAGACCATGGCTTCGTATTGCATCCATATCTCACCCTTTTGGGCACGAATACTTGCCACGGCCTCCTCACACAGCGCTAAGGCTTTTGCAGGGTGGCCCATGGCCCGCTGAAAAGCCGCCGCAACCAATCGTTCCAGGTGAAAAAAATTGGCTGGATTGTTTTTTGCCCAGATATCAAGTTGCTTGCGGCTCCGGGAAAGCGTGCTCAGCATCCGTCGCCGCTCACCTGGATTACACTCAGACAAGAGGGCGATAAGAGCCAGAGACTCATAAGCAACCATTAAAGCAAAACTGAACCTACCACCACCACTTTCCTGGAACAAATTTTTTGCCTTCTGGAACATTGGAAGAGCCCGAGCGAAATCTCGGAAGAGGAAGGCCGTGATACCTCCATGTGCCAAATGAAAGGAAAAAACCTCCCGGTTTCCAACCATCTCTGGAGGAAGATCTTCGCGGATTCGCCAATTTGAATCCATCACACCCTGCAATTCACGAATCGGAAAAAGACAGGCATCTTCCAAAACGATAAGCAAATGCATTTGTCCTATTGTTTCAAGGACAGCCCGCCAGCTTTCGTAAATCCGTAATGTCCCTCCCAATGGTCTTCCAAGCTCAATGAGATACAAAAGATAGGCGGTTATGGCCCAACCAGCGTAGACAGGGTCGCCAGATGCCGTTGCCAATTTGTATTGATCGATGAGTTTGGAACAACAATTGTCCAATGTTTCCTGCCAAGGTCGAACAAAAACATTGTAAAAGTGAATTGTTGGAATATCGGGCTGTTCAATGTGCGCGGCATCATCCAAAATCAAGCGGCTCGCTTCGCCTAATCGTAGTCCACATTGGAATTCATTTTCGTCGGCGCTGATCGAAAGATTTGCACACATCCAGACAAAATACCATGCTGCTTCCTTAACCAATCCTTCCTTCGGCATCCGTAAGCCAATGCTAACAGTAAAGTGCACTAACAGAGACGGAATACCGAAATAAAGTCCCATAAAAATAGGCAACAACCAGCGAGAGAGGAAGGCGTAATCATGATTCTCGGTCGGAGGTAGACTGGCCAGTTCTTTGGATTCGTATCTCCCGAATACTTCCACGAGAGCTTTTCTTGTCTCGTTTAGCTGACGGTCCACCCTGCCTGGAGTAAGTTTTAATGGATAACCGAGGTATTGCAAAATCTCGATTCCCAGCTGTCTCATCTCTTTCACCATTAATCGGCTGAGATATACCATGTGAAGAGCTGCCAGCACAGGAAGACGATCCTTAATATCTGCACAGTGTTCTTCAACTTCCCGCCGCAAATGAAGCAGCCGATCCAAATCCTGAAGGCCCCCAGCACACTCCGCAGCTTCTTGGCGCAAAGCCAAGGAAAGGGAAAAGTCTTGAGCCCAACCTCCTTTTCCAAGCAGCGCCATTCCCGCTTCAAGGTTACGAAGAGCGATGGTAAAGGCTACAGCCCCTTTAGCACGCCTTCCGGCGGCCAGCAGAACCCTGGCTACTCGTTGACGGTCTTTCTCATTCAACAATCTGGGTGAAAGTCCCAAAAACTGTTCTGCGACCAAAAAGAGGCGGTTGTCGACCTCGAAGTTAGGATAGGCAGCAAGCAAACGAAGGCCTAGTTCTGCCCGAAAAGTCTCTCGCCGGCGAAGTGGAATTAACCCCAAAGTCGCTTCCTGCACCCGATCATGGACAAAACGGTAACTCACAGCACCATGGGATTCTTCCATCCAGCGTGCCAATCGACGTTCCCCTCGTTGGGGTAACCAAAACCCAGCGTTCAACAGTTGGTCCGCTTCCTCTGCCACCGATTTTGCCGTGCAACCGGAGGCGGCAGCGAGGGTATCCAGATCAAACGCATGGCCCAAACAGGCGGCAGTAGCCAACAGATGAAGGCAAGATTCCTGCATTCGGCTGAGCCGTTCCAACAAAAGCGCAATTATGCTGTCCGGCATGCGCCACTCCCGGATAACCTCCGATTTCCATTCCCAACCTTCTTCGCCAAAATAGAGCCAACCTCGTTCATGGCACTCGGTCAACAAGGTTCTAAGGTAAAATGGATTGCCTGCACTTCTCTCCTGCATTAATGCCGCAAGGAGGGCCACCTTACCTGGTTCGTGCCCAAGACTATCTGCAAGAAAAGAGAGGGTGGCAGCCCATGTAAGAGGTTTGAGGGAGAGACGGGTAAGTGGTAATCCTCGTTCTTCCCAACCGCTTATTGCCACCGCCAAGGGGTGGAAAGCCGGCACTTCGCAATCACGGTAGGCTCCAACTATCAAGAGTCGCTCAATTTTGGAATCCCATAATATTTCACCCAATAGATCAAGAAAGGGGAGATCTGCCCATTGCAAATCGTCCAGAAACAGAACCAAAGGACGTCCAGCATCGCTTAAGGTGCACAACAATCTTACCAGTGCCAGCCGATAGCGAACTGCAGCTTGGGCTGGTGCTAATTCGCCAATAAAAGTTGTCTTAGGGAAGAGAACCGCCAATTCTGGAATCTGCCGAGCCAGAATGGTAAGTGCTTCTCCCACCTCCTGGGGAACTCTTTGTTGCCAAACTTCAAAGACACTGCTCGGGTCGGCCTGCCGCTGGCGTAGAAGATCGGACAAGGCTTCCATCATTGCCGCCATTGGACGGTCCCGCTGCAATTGATCAAACTTACCTCCGGCAAAACGGCCATGCACCTCACTTACTGATCTACGAAGTTCCCGTCCCAGAGCCGTTTTGCCAGTTCCGGGTCCACCCCTTAGCAACAGCAGACGCTTTCCACCTTCTTGAACCTGTTTCAGGGCATCAAAGAGAATTTTAATTTCTTCTTCCCGACCATGTAACCGGGCTGAAAAGCGAAGAGCCACCACCCGTTCGTGCTGTCCTAACGGGAAAAGTGACAATTCTTCACCTAACGAATGGCTTGTTTGACAGCGTTGCAGGTCTGCTGCCAGACCTATGGCTGACTGATATCGTTCGTCCGGTTCCTTGGCCAGCAACTTGAGGACAATTCGTGAAAGGATTTCTGGAACCTCTGGATTGAGCCTACACACCGGTTCAGGGGTTTTAGCCAAATGGTCGGCAATCAGGCTCAAAGGATCTTGAGAAGTAAAAGGTGGTTGGCCGGTCAGTAGGACATAAAAGGTCGCTCCTAAGGCGTAAAGATCGGAACGTGCATCCACAGGACGGTTGGTCCGCCCTGTTTGCTCAGGGGCCATAAAGGCCAAAGTACCCTCAAACATTTTCGGTGGGCGGGCTTCAACCAACTCTTCAGGCAAGTGATCTGCAATGCCAAAGTCAATGAGTTGCAATTCCCCGCTGAGAGAATTCCAGACCACGTTGGAGGGATTTATGTCCCGATGTATCACACCGGTATCGTGGATCTTGACAATAATATCGGTGAGACGAGGAGCTATGAGGAGAAAATTTTCCAGGGTTAACGGGCTAGCTTCTGTCAAACGGTCCAAGGAGACACCGTCGATGTCCTCCAGTTCCAAGGCCAATGACTCCAGATGGCGGATCAAGCCTCTACAACGGACCACACCTGGAATCTCCTTCAAAAAGCTTGTCATGGCATATTCCTGGCGAAAACGTGCAAGCTCTTCCGGAGGCGGGAATGCCCTATTCAGGATTTTTAAGATATATGAGCCAACCGGCTGTGACAGTCGTACCACGCGGCTGCGGTGGCTTTCATATAATAACTCTTCCATTTACATCATAGTATCATGTGTGATTAGCAGAGGTCAAAAACAAGCTCAATAAAATGAAGAAACTTTTTTAAACTTTTTTTTTATTTCTCTGGTAATATCTACTATTATGCCCTAAGAAATGATCAAGGGGAACAAAAATTTGGAGGAGAATTTGTTGTCGAGCGAGGAGATGGGATACACGTTCAGAGGTTTCGAAGTTTTTCAGGCTGGATATTTTCCAAGTCGAGGTCTTGAAAGCCAATCGTTTAATCTGATTCCTTTGGGTTACAGATTTTAACCCGGTGGAAGTCGCTCCCCCACTCGAAAAAATATTATCTCAAAAAGGAGAGAAGAAATGAAGATTCTGGCAATCGCCAAAGTTGCCTCTCAAACAACTGTTGAGAAAATACAACCCCACCTCGAAGCAGAGGTGAAGCACGCTTGGAAATTGTACAAAGAAGGAACCTTTCGAGAAATGTACAGTTGTCAAGATCGTCATCTGGGGGTGGTGTTTGTTCTTGAATGTAGCAGTGTTGATGAAGCGCGAAAAATCCTTGATGGATTGCCTTTTGTTCGTGAGAAATTAATCGACTTTGAAATTATTCCTCTTGGACCATTTTCTTACTTTGAAATGATTTTTAAAAGTCAATAAGCTACCGCAACAACAGCGAAAAAGAGTAAAAATACTTGACTTATAAATCTGGATCATCGCAAGTGCAGAAAATTTGGAAAAAATAATTTTTCGCTGATTTTTTTTGAATTGTATGGTTAGTTGCCATTGCCAATATGAATTTACTCTTTGTTGCTGCGCAACAAGAATAGCAACGACTTTTCTTCTTTCACTCATGGCTGGAAAAATTTACCTCATCATCAGACAGCCGAGGACAGTTCTTATCGATCACTCCTCTTTCTACCTTCTCTGGACAACGGCATAAGAAAATTAGCAAAAGGACATCAGAGTTATGAAACAGATCAAGCTTGGATCACAAGGCCTTATCGTGCCTGCAATCGGTTTGGGCTGCATGGGAATGTCGGATTTTTACGGTTCTTCTTCAGAAGCACAAAACCTTCGCGTTCTCGGTCGGGCAGCGGACATTGGATGCACATTTTGGGATACGTCGGATATGTACGGCCCGTTTACGAATGAAATCTTGTTGTCAAAGGCGCTCAAGGGGCGCCGGAACCAAATCACTTTGGCGACCAAATTCGGTGTTTCCCGCGGTGAAGATGGTAGCTGGCAGGGAATTAAAGGAAGTGCGGATTACGTAAAGGCTTGTTGCGATGCCTCACTAAAGCGCCTTGAGACAGATTACATCGATCTCTACTATCAGCATCGCGTGGATCCCGAAACGCCGATAGAGGAAACGGTCGGTGCTATGGCTGATCTCGTAAAGGCGGGGAAAATACGCTTTATCGGCCTGTCCGAGGCAGATTCGGAAACCATCGCCCGCGCCTATGCGGTTCATCCCGTCAGTGCCCTCCAAACCGAGTATTCTTTGTGGTCGCGGGACGTTGAGGTCGACATTCTTCCGACAATTCAACGACTTAACATCGGATTTGTGGCTTACGCTCCCCTTGGCCGAGGATTTTTATCTGGGGAAATCCGGTCACGAAGCGATCTGGAACCAGGAGACTGGAGGTTGGAGAATCCGCGATTTACCGAGAAAGCATTTGCCAGAAACATCCGGTTGGCAGATTTTGTAGCCGAAGTCGCGAAAGAGATAAAGGCTACGGCAGCTCAAGTTGCATTGGCATGGCTTCTGTCGCGCAATGTCCCCCTCGCGGCGATACCGGGGACAAGGAAAACTGAACGCCTTGAGGAAAACTGGGCGTCACAAGATATTACTTTACGGCCGGAACACCTTGACCGCCTTGAATCCCTTATCAATCAGGGTGTAGAAGGCGATCGGTACTAATCCTTTTGTTGGGAAAATTACAATTTTCAACCTGGCATATCAATAATCAGACAAGTTGATCCGGTATGACAGCAATTTCCTTTTCAGGAAAAGGCTTGGCTTTTCCTGAAAAGCTCGAATATTGCCACTGGATCAAAAAGACCGTATCAAGCTTTGAGAATTTTGCGAAGCGGATGATTTGCTCGCCATGGACTGGAAGTTAATCGAAAGAAGTTTGTTTTCGGGCCAGGACAAAGGGTTAGCGATCGAAAGTTTGGCGGAATTTCTCAAGAGGATGGTTTGCTATCTATGGACTGATGGACAGCTCCTTCTTCAAAAACTGAAATTTTTTCTAATAGGATCGACAAATCGGTGGTCTGTCAGGAAAAGATAATTACTTCACCATTTATTTGGTGAGGCGATAGAGGGCATTCAGAAGTTTTTGAGAATAATCGTGGGGAATGTTTCTGGCATCGGTCCAAAGGAGATGATCCATCAATTTAAGCCCATCAGCAACGACGACCTGGCCATCTTGCGTTTTTCCACCCATTTCCTGAAATTCCTTGCTTTCCCAGTTGGCAAATGATACGTAAAAATCATCCCCAAGGAAAAAGAGATAGCCCCGTAAATGCCCGACCGCCAGTTTTTCCCGGGCAAATAGAATGTGAAAACGGCAACGGCTAAGAAATTCCATCTGTGAAAGATCTTTTTTCCTGACACCAAAATATATGGTGGAATATCCCAATGACCAATTGATGGGATCTGATAAAGCGGCATAGACTTTTCCTGTTTTCAAAACTCCTTTTTCATTGTCAATACTCTGAATTTCGAAAGAAATTTTTCCGGTTTGAATGGTTTCTGGAATTTGGTTGATAAAATCTCTTAAGGTGCAAAAGAGCCCCTTTTCTGCTCTCCCTTTTCGGGATCTGATGGCATTCAACCGAGCCGTCAGTTCCTGAGCCGTTTCCGTCGAAGAACTAGCATTCTGCAAGTTGATCAAGTTTCGGCCTGCCCCCAAAAAGGGCTCGGTTGCAGCCAAGTTTTTTTCCATTAAGGATCCGGTCTTTCTGTCGGTATTGGGGCTAGCTTCCCCTTGTGACAACATCATACCTACAGGTCGGGCCGATTCTATGGTGGAAGTGGTGGCCCCAAAGCCTTTCAGTGATGAAAAGAAAAGAATTATGCCGATCAGGATAGTCAGGTTTTTCAACGAAACGCTTCTCATAAAATTTCTCCAGTGGTAAAGAGCCTCTCTAATAGTCCCCTCATTCGGCAAGTTGAATGAGAGTAATTTCGATGGGGTCTGGTTGCAGCCCTAAGAAATCGGCCCCGTGTTTTAATGAGAATTTTTCAAAAAGTTCAGCCGCTTAACGACATTTTTCGCGGTTTCATGATACATTTAATCTCAGCATTAGGGAAATTATTTTTTCTTATTCAATTCATTACAAAATCTTATGTATTGTTTCCATTTCCTGATGATTAAGGATTTGTGGAGGCCAATTATGAAAGAATGGGAAATTTTGGATTCCAAATTATTTCAAGCTTTTTTTGCTGCATCAAGAACCCTCAATTTCACTAAAGCGGCCGAAATAATCGGAATGACCCAATCCGGCGTTACTCAGCAAATTCATAAACTAGAGGGACAATTGGGTGCTCCTCTGTTTTCAAGGGTTGGAAAAAGGGTTTTTCTCTCTTCAGCAGGCAAACACCTCCTGCATTATGTAGAAAGGTATCTAGATGAGTCGGCTTCACTGAAGGAAAAAATCAGAAATGAATTCTCAGTTCCTAGTGGTCTGGTCAGATATGCAATGCCTGAAAGTTGCTTGGGGTCACCACATTTCGAGCACCTTTTGAAAGGGTTGAAGAAGGATTTTCCAAATATCAGCCTAAAAGTAACCCTTTGCCCATCCCAACAAGTGTTTCGGAAATTGCTCACTGGAGAAATTGACTTTGGATTCGTTACCAGGAATTCGCGGCGCTCAGCTTTTGATTTAACGCTATTTTGCAAGGAAGAATATATTCTTGTCGGTGCCGAAAAGAGATTTGAAAAGAAAATCCCCGAAGATTTTTTCCAAAAAAACAAATTCCTTTTGTATCCGGGTTTTCAGTCAGTTTTCAAAAACTGGAAAAAAGTCAATCTTCCGAATGATTCACTGGGGTGCCAGGCAGGGATGAATTTTTCCGGGGAAATCAACAATTTAAACGGGATCATCACTATGCTTGAGCATGGAATGGGAACAACAGTTCTTTCCAAACATTGTGTTAAAACCAATATCGAGAATGAATCCCTCCTCCAGTATGGGAAATCACAGTTCCAAACCGTAGAAAATGCCATCTACATAGCTGAACTTCGAGGAAGCCAATTCCCACGAAAAGTGATGGCAGTTATTGATATTTTCAAACAGATCTACAAGGGCAAGAAATGGTGAACTTTCGTATCTTTTCGGTAATGAATTTTGGCTTGACTTTTTATCATTACGACGAATTCTTCTCTGCTTGTACAAACTGCAAATCCTAATTATTGAGCCCATCCGTTTTTCTTTTGACAAAGATGGTAAACTTTTTCAGGACAAATATGGGGAAAGTTGTTTTAATGGGTGAAAAGAAAATGAAGCATTTAAATTCCTAAACCGTTCTTGATATTCTGAACCTTGCGTTTTGCGCGGCTTTGTCGCGCAGAATCGCCGCGATGTCTTCGTCAAACCGGAGGTTACTAATCGGGCAACGGCAGGGTTTCACACCTTCAGTGCAAGCGGAAAAATTTGAAAAAAGTTCCCGTGTGTCCTGCCAATCATCCCTTACAAACTTCCAATAAATTCCCTGAAGGCTTTTCTCGCGAGGGCGATGATATATGCTTTTCGATCGCTCTTCTCATTTTTTTTGTCGGACCCGGGTTCCTGAGTGAAGGAGATGCCTTCAAAAAGGCCAAAATTGGCATTCATTGGCACAAAATGTTTGTGATCAGGGAAAGTAATATATTTTATTAAGGCTCCCAATATGCTCTCAGGAGGCGGAACAAGGAGTGGTTTTCCCAGTGCCAGCCTTCCTGCATTTAATCCTGCAAGTAAGCCGGTTCCAACGGATTCAGAATATCCTTCAACTCCTGTAATTTGCCCGCCGAAAAAGAAATTCGGCTTGTCTTTTACCTGAAGAGTATTAGTCAAAAATTTCGGGGAATTAAGATAAATATTCTTGTGCATTTGCCCAAGTCTGAGAAAAACTGCGTTTGCAAGTCCGGGAATCAATCTGAAAACTCTTTCCTGTTCTGAATATTTCAAATTTGTCTGGAATCCAACGATATTGTACATGCTTCCAAGTAGGTTGTCCTGTCTAAGTTGCACGACCGCGTACGGTCGCCGTTGTTCCTGAGGATCAAAAAGTCCTACTGGTTTCATAGGACCAAAACGCAATGAATCCACTCCGGTGGAAGCAATTTCCTCAACCGGCTGGCAGGCACTGAATAGACTTTTTCTAGCCTGAGTCTCAAAATCGGGCAGAGGAATTTTTTCAGCTTTCAAAAGCTCGTCCACAAAAAGTTGATATTCAACCTTGGACAATGGGCAATTCAGATAATCTCCGCCTCCCTCTTCGTCATAACGATTTCCTTTAAATATTTTGCTCATGTCCAGGGAGTCAGCTCTGACCACCGGAGCAATTGCATCAAAGAATTTCAGTCCGTCGACCCCAAAGGTTTCCAGAAGATACTTATAAAATGTTGGCGAAGTAAGAGGTCCGGTGGCAATTATGGTTATCTCATCCTTAGGAATTTCGATAACTTCATCATTAATGAACTCAAGTGAAGTGTGTCCTTTAATGAATCTTGAGATTTCACGGGCAAAAGCATCGCGATCAACCGCAAGCGCCTGTCCGGCCGGGACTCGATATTTGTAGGCAGACTCAAGTAAATATGAATTCAATGCCCGCAATTCCTCTTTTAATAAACCCGAGGCACGATCCGGAAGATTGCTTCCAAGGGAGTTACTGCAAACTAGTTCCGCAAGATATTCAGTTCGATGTGCGCCGGTTTCAACCATAGGACGCATTTCAAAAAGTCTAACTTTGACTCCTTTGCGAATCAATTGATACGCAGCTTCTGATCCTGCGAGACCTCCTCCTATGACGTTAACTGTTGGTGGGTTTATCTTTTTGGACACTTTCTTCCTTTGCCTCTATTTCTCCAGGAAATTTTTTAAAACTGCATGTCTTTGAAGAACATTTCGTGTATTCTCCAAGTTTTTTAGTCGAATGAAAAACCATGGGAGATGAGCATTCAGGACACGTCTCTCCAGTGGGTTTAGCCCACAAGGTCAATTTACATTCCGGATACCTTGAGCATCCGTAAAATACCCTTCGTCTTTTCGACCTTTTTACTACAATTGTCCCTGAACAGTTTGGAAGCGGGCACTTTACTCCTATGGCTTCCAGGAGTGCTTTTGTATTTTTACATTCCGGATATTTTTCGCATGCCACATATTTGCCATACCTTCCGGTTCGGACAACCATTGCTGATCCACATATTTCGCATTTTTCCCCGGTTGGTTCTATTTTTCCATGCCCGTCACGCTCTTTGATTTTATCCAGATATTCTCTTAATTTTACTGTTTGTTCGGAAGAAGTATCGATGAACAGGAATATTTCTTCCGGAATGTTTTCTGTCGATTTGCATTCAGGGTACCCGGAACACGCCAGGAACTTGCCCGTACGGCCTAACTTTACAACCATTGGGCGATTGCATTTTGGACAAACACAATCAGAGTGAAGTTCAACTTTTTTTAAACCTTCTTCCGCCTTTTTGAGATCTTTGATGAAGGGTTCGTAAAAGCCAGTTAATACTCCGACCCAGTCTTTCTTTCCCTCTTCGATTTCATCCAGGAGGTTTTCCATGATTGCCGTAAAACCTGGATTTATTATATCTTTAAACGCTCCGGTGAGAATAGTGGTTGTCAAAAAAGCGGCATCTGAAGGTTTAAAACGCCCTTCCCCTTTGGAGACATACCCCCTTTGTTGGATCGTCTCGATAATTGCAGCATAGGTGCTTGGTCTCCCGATTCCCTCTTTTTCAAGAGTCTTGATCAGAGTTGCTTCACTATACCGTGGGGGAGGTTGAGTGAAACTTTGTTTGGGATCAATTCTTGATAATGACAGTGATGTGCCTTTTTCAAGATTGGGAAGTGTTTGTTTTTCATTTGAACCAGCTTCTGAGTTTTCGTCGGAAGCTTTTTCGTTTTCTTCAACCGTTTCAGTATATAAAGCAGTAAACCCATCAAAGACGAGAGTTGACCCAGTTGCTTGCAAAATATGCCGACCTGCGGAAATGTCGATCGTCAGGACATCATGAATCGCTTCAGACATCTGAGTTGCGACAAATCTCTTCCATATTAATGAATAAAGTTTAAGTTCATCATTCGAAAGGTATTTGGTGAGTTGTTCGGGAGTTTTCCAGACTGAGGTGGGCCGAATTGCTTCATGTGCATCCTGCGCACCACTTTTCGTTCGATAAACTCGTGGGGATTTAAGAGAATAGGAATCTCCGAATCTTTTTTCAATAAATTGCTTGGCTTCCGACAAACCTTCAGGCGAAATCCGAACCGAATCTGTTCTCATATAAGAGATTAAGCCTACGTGACCCTCAGAGCCCAATTCTATTCCTTCATACAGTTTTTGTGCAAGGGACATCGTCCTTTTTGAAGTGAAGGAAAACCTTTGCGAAGCCTCCTGCTGAAGCGTACTTGTTATGAAAGGGGGTGGGGGATTGCTCTTTTTTGCGCGTTTGGAAACCTGCTCAACTACGGGGTTTGATAACTCTATTTCTTTGACGATTTCCTTGGCGGTTTCCTCATTTGATACTAGAGATTTGCGTCCATCAGTTTTTACAAGTCGGGTTTCAAAAACAGTTTTAGGAGGCACCTGAAGGAAGACTTTTATCGTCCAATATTCTTCGGGATTGAAAGCCAGGATTTCGCGCTCCCTTTCACAGATGAAAAGTACTGCCACGGATTGGACTCTTCCTGCTGAGAGGCCCATGCTGACTTTTTTCCAAAGTAAAGGAGATAGTCGATATCCAACTAATCGATCAAGAATTCTTCGCGACTGTTGGGCACTTACCAGGTTTAAATCTATTGGTCTAGGATTGTTTATAGCGTTTATTACTTCATCTTTTGTAATGCTGTTAAAAGTGACTCTACAAGATGAAAAGGGATCGATGTCAAGCAGATTAGCCAGATGCCAGCTGATGGCTTCTCCCTCGCGGTCAGGGTCAGGAGCTAGAAAAATGTTTTCTACTCGGGTGGCAGCCTCGCGTAACTTGCGGATTACATCTTCGCGATTCTTCGTAACCTGGTAGATCGGTGTAAATCCACTTTCGACATCCACACCAATTTTTGATTCGGGAAGGTCGACAACATGGCCTTTACTTGCTTCAATTATGAAATCTGACCCAAGGAATTTGGAAAGGGTTTTAATCTTCCCTGGAGATTCTACTATTAAAAGGTTTTTTCCCATTTAGTGTATGTAAGTCGGAGGCGGAACTTTGTTGCTCATTAGAAAAATAGGATCTGTTGAGACGATTGGCGTTCCAAGATTGAGTAACACTTCCATTCTTAGGGGACTTACATCGCGTAAGTCATTCTGCCAAATGAATTCGATAAATCTTTCAAATTGTTCCGGTGAAACTTGACAATTGTTAAGAAGATTCAATAATAAACCTTGAGCGTCAGGCGACAATCGAAGACTCTCTGACGGATGCAATTGTCTAAGTCCCAATGGATGATTGTCGGGAGGTAAGTTCGAATGAGAAGGCTCTTTGAGGGTAATCCCAAGAAGTGCCAACCAGCTCATTGCAAGTGAAACATCTTCAGGTGAAAATCCCCTTTTTATTAGCTTTTCAACCATAGGAGGATTCAGAGAAGGTTCTTCTTTTCCTTCTTTGAGGTTTTCAATCTGCTGAACTACCATTTTCATTATCTTTACGATATTTCCAATTGAACTGCGTGCCTTGTTCATTTTTTATCACCTGCCGAACTAAGTTTTATTTTTGACTGAAATAAATTTCCCGGATATTTTACCAGAATATTTCTCATTTCTAAATTTAATAATAAAGAAAATAATTTTTCACGTGGCCATTTATTTTTCATGAGTAATTTCTCAATTGAAATTGGCTCATCTTCAAGGAAAGAGAGCAGCTCGTTTTCGTCGTTATCAAGTAAAATTGCCTCCCTGTCATTCTTTTCGGGTTGAGGAATCAGATGAGCATAGTGGTCTACAATATCTTGTGGAGACGTGACTATGCTGGCTCCCTCTTGGAGCAGAGATAGTGTGCCTTCGGCAAGCTTTGATCTGATTCCACCTGGGATTGCGAAAACATCGCGATCCTGTTCGATTCCTAATCGGGCAGTAATGAGTGATCCACTTCTTGCGCTTGCCTCTACCACGAGGATTCCCACGCTCATTCCTGAAATAATACGATTGCGAATTGGAAAATGCCAAGGCTTTGGGGGAGTTTCAGGAGGGAATTCGGAAACAATCATTCCCGTTTGTTCGATTGAATCCCTGATTTTTCGATTACTCGTTGGATAAACCACATCCACTCCGCAGCCGAGGACTGCTATTGTTCGTGAGTTGGCTTCAAGTGCTCCCTTGTGGGAAAAAGTGTCAATTCCCAAAGCCAATCCGCTGACAATAACAAAACCGGCTTTTGCAAGTTCATAAGCAAACTCTCGCGCAATATCAAAACCCTGTTGACTTCCATTTCTAGCCCCAACAATTGCAATGTGCGGTCGATGGTCCGGAATTATTTTGCCGATGGCAAACAGCACTATCGGAGCATCAGGAATTTCTCTCAGGGAAGGAGGAAACTCCGGGTCGTTGAATGTGATAATTCGAATTCCTTTTTTGTCAAGCATTTCAGGATCACAAATCGGTCGAGCATTGGATAACTCCTGGGGGAACCTCTCAAAACTTCCCGGACTCCAACCTTTGACCATCGATAATTCTGATGGTTTGGCCTTAAAAACCCCCTCAGGGGAACCGAACTCCTGAATTAATCCACACCTTAAAGTTTCGCCAATACCTCTAACTGCGGCTAGCTTTAACCAGGAGACTATTGAATTATCAGATTGCAATGGACAATCCTATCGTTAATGATGTCGGCCAAAAAGGCGTTAATTTCAAATCTTCGAAGGTCTTTAAAGAGTTAGAAAAATTTGATTTGCGAAATATTTCACAACTGAAGTTGCTGAAGAGTTTCGCCTGCCACGTCAGGTTATTTTTGCACAATATTGCAAGAAATCTGTTTATCACTCGTTTTTCAACTTACTTTCAGACGGATCAGTAAGGGGTTCCTGTGGGTTTTTTATTTTTTTAATGGTTTTTTGAATCCAGAACAGAATTGTTTCATCTTTTGTTTCACTTGCAATTTCAGTCAGGGATTGTAAAACGGGAATTCCAACTAAAATGAGGGCTTCTGCTGCAAGTGTTCTTAGGGCTATAGATTCATTGTTAAAAAATGAAACGAATAACCTTGCATTTTTCTGAGCCATATTGGCAATACTTCTCTTGGTAATTCGAATTTCCTTTTCATCCTTAAGTTTTCCGAGGAAATCAAATATAATAGCTGCTGCTTCATCCCGGTTGTGTTGTGCAAGTGAAGTTACGGCTGCCATTCGGACGCTTGAATTCGAATCTTTTAAGGCATCAAGTAATATCGCCTGTGCTTTAAAACTTGGAAATGAACCCAAGGCTTCAGCTGCTGATTGTCTTACTTTTTCAACCGGATCAGCCATCAGGCAGACCAAGGAATCCAGACCTCTTTCAAGAGCCATTTCGCCAATGGCAATTGCCGAGTTCCTTCGCAAAATTGAATCTTCATCCTCTATGGTTTTTTCAATAACTTCAAAAGCTTTCTCTCCAAGTTTTTGAAAAGCATTCATCACATTTCGATGAACTTCGGCATTTCGATCTGAAAGGCTTCTTATCAAAGGAACAATTGCCCGTTCGTCGCCTATTTTTCCAAGGGCGATTGCTGCATAAATTCTGGTCCATTCGTTTGGATCTTGAAGAGCTTCAATCAAGACATCGGTGGACCTTGGATCTGCAATGCTTCCAAGTGCTTGACAAGCATAAAGTTTTAGTTCAGCGTCCTTCATCTTTAGACATTCATGGATCTGCTCAAGTCGTGCAGCACCAATTTCTTCAAGGATGTTGCCGATCCAATGGCGGATGTCTTCATTGTCACTGGAGATATTCCTCAGAAGATGTTCTATGGGGATATCATCCATTTTAGCGATGCTTTCCGCTGCAACTTTTCGAACACTCCAGGATTTGTCTGCGAGTGCCCTAACCAGGTGTCGAATTATTTCGGGATTGTTGGATGATCTAAGCGCTTTGGCTGCAAAATAGCGGATGCTCTTGTTCTTATCTGTTAATGCACCGACAAGATAGGCCATTCCTGGTTCACCAATCGATTCAAGTATACGTGTCACCCAATACCTAACGTCATCATTTGGGCTTTTCAGGGCTTCGGCAATTTTGTCGACTCCCTTTTCTCCGATGTCGCCAAGCGCATAAGCACAGGAACGCCGCACTGTCCACGATTCATGTGACAGACCCTCTAAGAGGATTGGAACAGATTTTGGATTTCCTATTTCGCCTAAGGTAGCTGCGCAAAAACTCATAATCTCAGGTTTCCGGGATTTGAATAATCGCAAAAGAGGTTCTACGACACGATTTCCCATTTTTACCATACTTTTGCGAATCAAATATCGTTGATTATCGTCCATGGTTTCGATTGCGGTTAATAATCGATTGATAGCATTGGTTCCGACACGAACCAAAGCAAGTAAACAACCATCTCTTACATCTTCATTTGGCTCAAAAAGAGCTTCGATTAAACAATCTATGGCATTTTCGCCGATTTCAGCGAGCGCTTGTGTGGCACTTTTTCGAATCGTCCAATCGGGGTCTGCAAGTGAATCTATCAGGACCTTGATTACTCGGCGGTCTCCTGACTCGCCTAAGGCGGCCGCGATTACATATCGCAGTTGCTTGTTCCCGGTGCGGAGAGCTTCCAATAAAATTCTTTGAGCTTTTACTCCAAGTTTTCCGAGCGTTTTTATGGCCCAAAATCTGACATCTTCATCGTTTGTTCGAGCCATTATCTGTTCAATCGCCGGAATGACTTCCTCGCCGTATTTTATCAGGGCCTCTGATGCAGCCTTTCTTACTGGCCATTTTTCGTCGCCCAACGCTTTCAACAGAGCTGGAATTCCTTGATGCTCTTTCAGTTCTCCAAGGGCGATGCAGGCAAAATGTCTTGCATCATGGTTGGGACTCTTCATTGCCCTAAGAATGGAGGGTGCACCCTTTTTTCCGAAGCGTGATAAAATTTTTAACGCCCAATGCTGGACATCTTCGCTATAGGAGCCAAGAGCGGAAGAAAGAAACGGAATTGCAGCGTCTTTGAAGGCAAAGATGAAATCAGCGGAAGTTTTACGAATGATCCAGTGCTCGTCCCCCAGAACCCCGATCAAAAAAGGGATTGTCGACTCATCCTTCCGGTTAGAAATTTCAGTCAGAAGAGTCATCTTTTTTTCCCGATCTGCCATGGGAAAAGAATCAACCAGTTTTTTTAAATATGGATCCACAATTTTAAATTATATTACAAATTCTATTTTCCGAGTCAATCAATTTTTGGGAATTTTTATTCCCTCGCTTGAAGAGGAAATGGACGGGATTATTGATACTTGAACTTGTGAGGGAGTGAATTCAATAATTGCTACATCCTTGGGAAGTCCTTTGGGACACGATAATGGAACAGTGTAACTTCCCGGAGCGCGATCTTTAGCATCTAAAGGAACCACTAAATCACTCGGGGAAATAGTGTCGAGACTCTTTTTCCTTCCTTGAAGAAGAAGGCTGTAACTTGCCGGCGTTACTATACATTGTCTTCCTGGGTTACAACTTATCGAAAGAGGGATTCCCTGAAACAACCGGGTAACGGGTGCACTGGTAAGTTTGAATTCAAACGCTACCGTGGGCGAACCAACAATTGAAAGGTTTTCCCGGGGTGAAGCAACAGAAACTGTTACTGTGGAGGTCGATGAAGCCAGCTGCGAAAGGTCGATAGGGGAAGCTCTGATTTCATTTAGCTCATCCAGGACTCTTGCTGGGCCGGAGATAGTTATCAGATTCGGTATAACTTTGAACGAATCAAGCTTCCAACCTTCGGGAAGTTTATTGATAAAATTTGGAGCAACTGCCACCGCACGGGAAGGAAACCCTGCTTTTACCGGAACATCAACCATAACTTTATCCGGATCAATTTTCACTCCATCGGTCACTTCACCTTCGGATGAAAACAGGACAATCGGGCGTTTTTCACTCACCGAATTTTTTACGTCAGCAAGATTTATCGACACCTGACAGGTTGTTATGGTCTTGACGATGCCGGGCGGGCCTTCAATAGTAATTTGGCGTGGTTTTACGATTGGAGGTTCGGCTATGAAACCTTCGGAGGTCTGCCCTTTTATTTCTACTTCAACATCCATGACTCTTTGCGTCAGCGCTTCGGCTTTCAGTTCCAGTTGATTTGGTCTTACTGAAACCACTGAAAGCCCAGGAGGAATTACCATTACCTTTACTGGAAAATCGGCTGTTCCTGGTCTGATACTGTAAAGGTCAACACCAAGTTGAACATAATCGGGGCCTGAGATTATGAAATCCCGTCTTGTTCCGGTTAATACTGCTTCTGCCTCTACCTTATCAGGAGTGACCTTCATAAGTGCGGGAAGATTTCTGAATTCAACATTGGCTTTAACTGTTCTTCTAACAGTTGGAGACAAAATCAAATTAACGTAAAGCCATAAAACAATCCCTAGTATGAGCGAGACGACCTTCAAGTTTAATTTTGTTCGCATCACAGGCTCAATAGACTCCTGGATTTCCCAAATTTTTGGAAAGCCCCGTGCATTACTTCGCGTATCTTCTCGCCATTCAGGTCTCGGATAAGTTTACCTCCACGGGCGATGGATATGCTTCCAGTTTCCTCGCTGACGATTAATGCAAGAGCATCTGTAATTTCTGTGATTCCAACTGCAGCTCGATGGCGAGTTCCTACTTCTCTGGCAAGATCAGGATTATTGGAAATGGGAAGGAAGCAGCTTGCGGATTCAACCCGCATTCCTTTTATTATTACCGCTCCATCGTGGAGCGGGGTGAATGGCATAAATATTGTATTCAATAATTCTGAAGATATAGGACTTTTTAGGGGGACCCCTTTATCACTGAAGTCTTTAAGTCCTATTTCCTGTTCAATCACAATCAGTGCTCCAATTCTTTTTTTTGCACAAATTTCAATGGTTTTTGCAATCTCTTCCACAGTTTCGACGATGTCATCCGCTGGTGAAAGGTTTTCCGCGATAAAGCTCCCTCTGCCAATATCTTCAAGTGCTCTTCGCAATTCCGGTTGAAAAATAACAACTAGAGCGAGAAACCCAGTGGGGAGCGTGTTGGCAAGGATCCAGTTTAAGGTGTGAAAGTCAATATCTTTGGTAATCATCAACGTAATCAGCAGGATTCCAAGGCCCTTTAAAAGACTCAGGGCCCTGGTTCCCTCTATAAGATTGATGGTTCTATAAATTCCCCAACTGACAATGAGAATATCAAAAACATCAATCAGGGTGATATCTCTGATTACTGCTAGAAATATTTGGAGAAGATAACTCAAGCTTTGATCAGATCCATCCTTTTAAGAATCGGTAGAAGTTTTTCTATTGTGGCTGGTGCAGCCGGGACTAATGGCAATCTGAACTCAGCATGAATCAAACCCATCAGTGAAAGTGCTGTTTTCACGGGAATTGGATTAGATTCAATAAACATTCCCCGGTGCAGATCAAGCAGGTCAAAATGCAGTTTGCGTGCTTTTTCCCAGTTGTTTTCAAGGCAGGCGTCATTGAACTGTTTCATCTGTAATGGAACAACATTTCCTGTCACTGAGATTGTGCCTGCAGCTCCTGTTGCCATTAATTGAAAGTTCAGGGCATCTTCTCCGGAAAAAAGCATAAATCCCGGGGGGGCGTTTCGGATTATGTCCATTGCTTGTTCCAAATTTCCGCTTGCATCTTTGACAGCTTTAATATTTCTGACTTTGGCCAGCTCTAAAACGGTTTGTGGAAGTAGGTTTACTCCCGTCCTGCCGGGAACATTATATAAAAACACAGGAAGCGGTGTGGATGCGGCAACAGCTTTGAAATGGGCAATTAATCCTGCTTGTGTCGGTTTGTTGTAATAGGGAGTCACAACAAGAACAGCATCGGCACCCAAGTCCGCGGCTTCTCTGGTAAATTCAACGGTAGTTGAAGTATTATTAGCACCTGTTCCAAGCATCAAGGGGATTTTCTTAGCCACTCGTCTTGAAACTAAAGTCATTAATTTTCGTCTTTCATCCAGTGAAAGTGTTACTGATTCCCCGGTGGTTCCGCATATTACCAACCCGTCTGTTCCAGCCTCAAGATGCATGTCGAGAAGCTTGGAAAGAGCTATTTCATCAATTTTTCCATCGTTGAATGGCGTAACAATTGCAACCCATGAGCCGCAGAATAATTCTCTTTTCATTTCACAAACTCCATAGGAAAATGTATTTCCGATAAAAGTTATACCACAAAATCACCTATTTTTTTAGTGGGGAAAAAAAATAAAAAAGATTTTTGTTGAATCCGTCGAATTTTCGAAATAGATTATGGTTGTGAAAAATCAAAAATCCTCACTTGCTGGAAATGGATGGCCCTTTTTCTCGGAAGAGGAAATTGAGGCTGCCTCAAGAGTGCTTCGTAGCGGCAAAGTCAACTATTGGACCGGGGAAGAAGGTCGAAAATTCGAAGAAGAGTTCGCTGGATATATAGGTGTTAAACACGCTGTAGCATTAGCAAACGGGACGCTTGCGATCGAAGCTGCCCTTCTTTCACTAGGAATAACAGAAGGTGATGAAGTAATTGTCCCTTGCCGAACTTATGTTGCTACGGCAACTTCAGTGCTTATTCGTGGGGCAAAACCAGTTTTTGCTGATGTTGATTTAGTCAGTCAGAATATTACCGTTGAGACAATCAGAAAACTCATTACACCCAAAACCAGGGCTGTTATAGTCGTCCATCTTGCCGGGTGGCCTTGTGAAATGGATGCGATTTCCGATTTTTGCAAGGAAAAAGGGCTTCTTTTGATTGAAGATTGTGCACAAGCTACCGGAGCGGCTTTCAAAGGAAAGAAAATCGGGTCCTGGGGCGATGCTGCGGCATTTTCATTTTGCCAGGATAAAATTCTGACCACTGCCGGCGAAGGTGGAATGCTTCTTACAAACCGCGATGAGGTCTGGGATAAAGCCTGGTCTTACAAAGACCATGGGAAAAGTTTCAAATCCGTATTTAGTGATTCACACGGCCCGGGATATAAATGGGTACATGAAAACATCGGCTCAAACTGGAGATTGAGTGAAGTTCAGTCTGCAATTGGACGAATCCAACTGAGAAAACTTGAAGGATGGATCGAAAAAAGGCGCCAATTAGCCCACCGCTTTAATCAGCTCTTTTCAGGTTGCCCTGACCTCAGATTAACCATTCCTGATTTAAATTTTTTCCATTCCTATTATAAATATTATGTTTTCATTATTCCTGAAAATTTGAAAATGAGCTCACCCAGAAATTATATACTTGAAACACTGAATAAAAAAGGAACCAAAGTTCTTATGGGGAGCTGTCCCGAAATTTATCGGGAAAAAGTTTTTTCCAAATTAGGTTATGGAAATTTGGAAAGACGTCCGAACGCATCCCTCTTGGGTGAGACAAGCTTAATGTTTATGGTCCATCCGACCCTTGAAATAGCGGATATTGAAAGAAACGCCACTGAACTCCTAAAAGTAATTGACGAAATTCGAAAGTAGGGGCAAGGCGAACGTTTCTCTTTACTAATGATCGTTTCGACTTTGTTCAACCACCGGTTAATTTACGTTACATTTCACAACTTATACCAGTTTCAATTAGTTCGTTCATCCCACCTATTTCGTGCTTCAGGTCTGCGTAAATTGGAGTTGGGTCTGACAGAAATGAATGCTTCAACCATTCCAGTAAGGGCTTCAAATTTTCATGAAAGTTCCTTCTTTTCTTGCAAAATATACAGATCCAACTTCATTTTGATCAAATCAATGTTCTTGGGGTGATGCACATATTTTTTGGGATTCGTATTATTGGTGGAGTCGCAGTCACCGAATATTGAAAAGTCCGTTGTATAAAGCTTTGATGGAATGTTCCCCTTTGCAATGAAAGGAATTCAACACTTTTGACAATTCCTCTTTTATTTTGTTAAACTTCGATTGCTTTTCAGCTTAAATAAAAGAGGTGCAAAATGGGAATAAGTTTTAGTTCACTAGGTCTTGTTAACACTAGAAAAATGTTTGCAAAAGCTGTGAAGGGCGGTTTTGCAATTCCAGCTTATAACTTCAACAATCTCGAACAGATTCAAGCGATCATTTCAGCTTGTGTAGAAACAGAGAGCCCGGTAATTCTTCAAGTCTCAAGTGGTGCGCGAAAATATGCGAACCAGACACTTTTAAGATATTTGGCTCAGGGCGCAGTGGAATATGCTAAAGAGTTGTCAAAAGGCAGAGGAATTCCTATCGCACTTCACCTTGATCATGGCGATACCTTTGAATTATGCAAGGATTGTATTGAATTTGGGTTCTCGAGCGTTATGATTGATGGCTCTCATCATCCATATGAAGAAAATGTCAAATTAACCAAGAAGGTTGTGGAATACGCTCACCAGCATGATGTTACCGTGGAAGGTGAATTAGGGATGCTAGCCGGAGTTGAGGATGCTGTTTCTTCTGACAAACATGTTTTTACGAGTCCTGAAGAGGTAGAAGATTTTACGAAGCGAACCGGTGTTGACAGTCTTGCAATAGCCATAGGAACCAGCCACGGAGCCTTTAAGTTCAAGCCGGGAACCGATCCAAAAATTCGAATCGATATCTTACGCGAAATCGAAAAAAGGATTCCAGGATTCCCGATAGTGCTTCACGGGTCGTCCTCTGTTCCTCAAGAATTGATCGAAAAAATCAATAAATTCGGTGGAAAAATGGATAACGCCATTGGAATCAGCGAAGAACAACTTCGTGATGCCGCCCGTTCTGCCGTATGCAAAATTAACATTGATTCAGATGGAAGACTTGCAATGACCGCCGCAATCAGAGAAGTATTTTATAAAAATCCCGCAGAATTTGACCCCAGAAAATATCTGGGACCAGCTCGGGATGCTTTGAAAGAATTGTACAAACACAAAAATGTTCACGTTCTTGGAAGCGCAGGAAAAGCCCCGGAAATAATGGGATAACTTTTTGCTGGCCGCTCCTTCGAAGGTGTGAAAAAATAGGTCGATTTACAAAAGTACAATACCAGCGTGCCTCACCAACAAACAATTGTGAAAATTTTTCACCGCCATTAACAGCCGATTTTTGATAATTTTTCACAGCTTCTTCGTCGCGGCCATCGCCCGGGGTAAGCTGCCTCTCATACCGAAGCTTGTGGCAGTTCCAGCATCGGCCATCAAACGGATGAAGCTGGCACTTCAGGGGGCAGCTTATCCTGGGCTAGCAGCCCTAAAGGCGGTCTATTGCCACTGAAATGAGCTGCGAAATGTTAAGTCGCAGCTCATTCTGAGTGGTGGTTGTTGTTAATACGCAAAGCTGAATAAATTACACAAAAAATCGTGGGACGATAGGATGGGTCTAAGTTATTCGAGGAGGGATCTTGTGAATGAGAAATGCTCCGCAATGACATTTTCATCAAAATTCGGGTTGGGAATTTTGATTTTTTTCTTTGGATTGTTTTCCTTGTTTTTCATGACTGGGTGTGGCGGTGGTGGCGGAAGTGGAAGCTCATCCGCCGGCTTGGGAAACGACCCGCTGGAAGTCGAAGTTGATTCCTTTTTGGATGTTTTTTTCAATGATATTTCAACGAAAAAAAATGATTCAGCGATGGTTTTGGTCTCCGATAGTTTGAAGTATTATCGAAGTGGAACTCCAAATGAACTTGGAAAAGCCAAATTCAGCGAAAAACTCAATGCTTTTTCTAATCAATGTGCGACATTGAGCGTAACATTTGAAAACAGGAGTGTTGCTCCTTTCAGCGAGTCATACGCCCGCGTAAGAGGAGTTTTGAAAACTCAATATTCAATTTCCACTGATTCTCAGTTAATTTCCCTCCAGGAAATATGTGATATCGAAGTTGAAAGAATAAAAGACTGGCAAATCAAGGTTTTTTCCGGAAAAGATTTGGTCGGAGCAAATTTCCCTCCCGATCCGATACAAACGCATTAATTGATGTTTCCTGAAATGAGCGGGTTTTTGTCTTGCAATCTAATTGAGAATAACCGGAATCATCTAAACTACACACTACCATGCATTCTACATTTTCAGAAAATTCATCCAAAAGATTTGGTGCGTGGGTTGTTATTTCACTTCCTCAAGCGCGACACATTTGTCTACGCAGAAGACTACCGCCCATTTGCGCAGATTAGTCATTGCAGTAAGTTCTTCCGATTTCTGATTCTTTAGGATTTGGTTTTTCGCTTCTTCAAGTTTTTTATCCCGAAGGGTATCTGTGTAATCACCTTTTGATATGTATTTTAACTCTATCATGGCAAAAAACTTTGGTTTTCCTGCGGAACCTTTCAAAAGTACAATATCAATATACCCGTCTTCCACCGGATACTCGCTTTTGGCATAGTAAATTCGCGTTTCAAAAAGAAATGTCAGCATGATTGCCTGGACAACTTTTTCGTTAAATTTTATGAAATCACGATCTGAAAGTCTATGTAAAGTTTCTTCGGTGATTTGTACAAGCTTATGTATGCTTCCCTCAATTGCAATTTCTCTAATTGCACAGCTAATTTTATCAGAATTTATCCGGAAGGAAGAGGCTTCTTCAATTTTACTTCTGAAATAATTGAAATACAATTCCTTCATAACGTAATTGGGTGCATCCAGGAAAACTTCATTGCTGATTTCATCGTATCTTTTAATTGTCAAAAAACCCATGTAAAATAACAGGGATTTAAATTCATTCAAAGACATTTTAAGCTCAAGGTTGAATTGATCGGAAATTTGCGTCTGATGCTCTTTTCCTTCAATAATTTGATCTAGTACTGTCATTCGTTCAGAACTAAAGCCACCGATATCAAATAATCTGCCTATTTTTCCATAGTCGCTTACAACGTTGCGATCAACCAGATCATCCGGCTCTTCGCCTGTTGCCTGCACATCATTTAAATAGTAAAGAATCATGTCACTGTTATAAACTCGGTTTTCTGCCTTTGGACAAAAAAGATAACCATTGTAATACGCCCGAAGTTTGTGAATTTTTTCAGATATGTCAAGTTTTCCAGCAACCGTTTCTTGCGCAAGTTTAATGACTTCTTCTTCCGTGAAACCCATCATTTCATTGAAAGCCAAATATCGTGTACGGTTTTTAGTAATATTAAAACCACTGGTCATGCTGTCAAGGGTAATCGGACTCACGCCGGTTATAAAAATTCGATCGAGGATTCCTGTTCTGGTGCCCTCTTTGAGCATTTCATAAAATTTGCGGACAAACCCGTTTTTGCTAACAGAATCTTTAAAGAAATCGGGATTAAAACCGAGTAACTCATTTGCAAAATGGTCATATTCGTCAATCAGGAGATAAATTTTTTTGTCCAACAAATTTGAAGTCTTCGTAAGGAAAGAATTAATCATTTCCGATGCTTCTAAGTTGGGCTCTATTTTAGTACCCAGCGAGTATTTCATGAGGAAGTTATCTATTCCACAAAAAATGTTGTGGGAGAAACCATTACGAGCGTTTTCAGGAGTATCTGTATTAATTCCAGAAAAACTAAGGGTTAATACATAATAATCGTTGTGAAGTGGAGTTGGATTAGTGCCAATATTGAAGTTCCCGAAGAGGGTCTGGAAAGATTCTGCATGTCTGATATCATAATAATGTTCAAGCAACGATATAAACAAACTTTTCCCAAATCTTCGGGGACGCAAAAAAACAATGAACCTTTCATTTAGATCCTCAAGTTTTCGGATATGCTCAGTCTTATCTACATAAACGTAGCCGCCTTCAACAAGACTTTTAAAGTTACTCGTCCCATATGGAATCCGCTTCATTATTTTCTCCACTGACACTAAAGTTAATTCATCCCATTATAATTGAAGTCAGAAAACTTTCCAATTGTTTATTTGAGGGTCCATTTGTGGAGAACTTTAATCCTTTACAGTTTTCTATTTTCTGCAGACCTCAAACAGTTTGACTCTAAGCACCGCTTCAGTTCACAAATTCATAATCGCGGTTATTGATAGAAGAAGTTCAGTTTATTACCTCCATGATCTCAATTTGATCCAGGAATCTATCATTAATGGCTTCCATTTTATCCCTGTATTGCAAGAAATTAAGCCTCGATTTGTAGAGATTCTTCTTCAGTTTGCTATTTGCGTTGGAGTATTTAAGCTCCTCCTGCTTCTTGTCATAGAATGAAAAATTATCATCATGCCAATTTAGCTTGTCAGACCAGATTTCAGATGTGTGCTCTTCCTCATCAATGCTTTCGAAGCCAAGAAGCAAAAATGCCTCTCCTTTCCTTATCTTGAAAATGTGGTGATACATCGCGGTTCTTTTATGTCCTAGTTCATAGGATTTGCTTTCCATCAGGACCGGGACAAATTTATTGCTGTTCCAGGCCAGATAGGTCAGAACGCAAAGGTTAGTGCTAGCCACCGAAAGCTGGGCATAATCATGCATCCAACCGACTATCAGTGTTACTGAGATGGTGGTTCATAGCTGTAAAACGAATGTAACCATCCTGATTCTTTTTTTCCAAAGATGAGTGAAGCATCCGCATCCTCCGGATGGTTTTCCGCTTTATTAAAGAAGAAGACGTGTCGACCTTTTTTGACATACAACGGTTCTTTTTCAGAGTGGCTATCACCGAGAATCTCACGAGCAATGGTCAACGTCTCACGATAGAGACAGCATTCTTTGTAAACGAGTTTTTCGGCCACGCTACGGTCTAATGCTAACAGTTTAAAAAGACCGGTATTAGTTCCTCCAAATTCCCCTGAGTAAACGACGCCTGACAAATTCTTCTTAAATCGCCTGGGAAAGAAATGAAATTGATTAACCACGACATAGCCGATTGCCATACGTTCTTCCGAAGAGCATGTTCCTCCTTCGCCAAGCATGTTCGAGCTAAGAGTTTCTCATCATCAGTCTGGCCAGGTTGCTGATCGAATGGACAACACACAATCTTCAACGAATTTGTTTTTGAAGATTTTGAATTTCCCCATAATTTTTTTTACAGCTTATTGTCGCTAAACTTACTAAGGTGAAAATTCTCGGGGAAAGAACAATATGTATAAATGTTTGATTATTGTGATTGCTTTTTTTGTCTTTCTGATTCCCAACAGGCTTTTTTCAGAAGCCATGGTAAGGATCAAGGTTATTGCCATCTTAAGCGGGCAACGAGAATATCAGCTGGTTGGTTACGGCCTTGTCACGGGGTTGAATGGGACCGGAGATAAATCCCAGATGAGTCTCGATATGGTTCGGGGTATGCTCCGGAACATGGGAATGGAAATTGATGTAGAGCAAATCATTTCAGAGGAGGAATCGTTTGGAGATGGCTCCTTAATGAGAAACAATGCTCCTTGCAGGGCTGAATCGTAGCGATTGAGGAAAAGATTGCAGAATTATTGAATTTTCCCCATTTGATTCAAATCGGTGAAATAGACAATACGAAAAATACTCCGAATTATTGAGCTGTTACGAAAATTCGGTAAATTTACCAAAATGGACACAAATTTCAGCGATTCCCGATGAGTTGCTGCGATTGCTCTTTGGAAGCCATTTCGGGCGATGTTCAAATAATAGTTGTATTCTGCTAGAAAACTCACCGCGAATTGCTGTGCAAAATCGGAAAAACTTGACATAAATTACCCGTTTTGGATATTGTTATCCGTATTGGTGTTTTTCATAGATTTGACAACAATACCGGAGGTATCAAATGAATAGGAAGTCTGGAAAGTTTATTTTCGTTTGTCTTATGGCACTTTCTTTTGTCGCAACCTTGGCCCTTGTCGGGTGCTTAGGAAAGTATGACGGCGTTTCGCCTGCTGGGCAATTAGCTGGCCCACCTGTGCCACCTGTGGCAGTCGCCACAAATGCAGTTGCAGATGTAAACTTCAAATTGTCCTTGCCATCACCAAAAGCTACCGAAGTTGCCGGATCGCCAAGCACCTCTTCCTCATCACCACAGGAAGTGCTTGCGGGCATTCTTGCCGCCCCTAACGCTTCAACTACTGTGACGTTCAAATTGATTCTTGTTAACGTTGGAAATTCTTCGAAACCGACAGACACACTTATCAAAACTGTTCCAGTCAGTGCGTCCGGCTCGGCGTCTGTGGTTTTTAACTCCGTCCCGGCGCTGACTTGTATCGGTGACATACATATTGATAACGGAAAAATAGGGTTGTACACAGATTTCCATGGTGCCACTGATCTTGTTCCCAGCGTGGTAAATGTAATTACTGTTTCTCCGAAAAACACAAAAACCAAAGAAGACGTTTTAGCGGCGACCATCGAGAAAATAGTAGCATCCTCAACACTCTATGCAACTGTGCAACCTGGGCTTTCTTCTCAAATTTCGGGAAAAATTTCAGGCCTCAATTTTTTCGCATCCACCATTTTGGATGACGCCTTGAATGCATATTTGCATGGCGACTACGGCACGGTGGCCATCGCAACAGGTCCGGTTTCTGTCACTCTGAATCTTCCGCTAACTGAAAATCCTGGTGAATATCAAATTTTTAATTCCTGTAACGCCTCAGTTGCCAGTGGTATAGCGCCTGTTCAAGTTACCGTTTCAAACCAATTGCCAATGATGACCTACGCTATAGCAAGTGCTGGAAATAAAGCTTATATGGCGGTTTCAAGCGATATAAAAACCAATTTGCAGATTACTTCACAAACCACCGCTGAAGCCCTTGTCATGTCCAATCCTCTTTTTGTAACGAACAATCCAACTGCTTACTCAGCCTTATTGCAAATTGTAAAGTCTAATCCGGATGTCACAGCGCTTGCTTCAGTTCTTGAGACGGTCTATGCTTCCTCGGCTTCCCCCTATAGCGACCAAAGATTAATAGATGCTTTGGTAAAAGCTGTGAAATCAACACTTGCATCTGTTCATTCGACGAGTGCTTCTTTAAAAGCCTTCAATAGCAGAAATGCCATTGGTGTTCAAAAAAGTTCAATCAAAAACGTTCCAGTCTTCGCGGAAGTTCAGTTTATGGTCAGGTTTATGTAGATTACGGTAAATCCTTTCTGGCGACGTTAGCTCTGGATCAAAGTAGTGGTCGCACGATCAATGTTACTCAGGCGGATATGGGTTCAGGTATTACCCAAGGCATCGGTCTTACACAGGATATTGATTGGTTGGGAGCAATAATAGAACTTGATCCCAAAAAAGTTGATTGGAATCCTACCATGGGATTTATTTTGAATCCTGATAAAATTCAGGATTGGGCCGTAAACATGAGTAATGCCAGACATTTTTTTGTGAAAGGCGACTTGCCTGATTGGGCAAGTTGGCTTGATTATACCAACGCTCTTAAGGATAAATTGAATGATGACTTGGGCGGTTTGACCGGAGGGCTGGTCTCTGATGGAATAACAGTTGATCACGATGGAATTTACGTGATGGTTGCTTTCAGTGGTTGCCCATTTGGACCAACATCCGGGGTATTTTCTTCGGTTTGGGGGAACACGTGGCAGTTTGTTTTGTGGGAATGGGCTTTGGTTTCTAATATAGTTGAAATAGCCTGCGATGTGTCAAATGCGGCAATGGATATAAAAGCAGCTATGACGCCTGGATTCAAGCCTCCTATCGATTTTAAGAAAATGTTAACACTTGTTCAAGGGGCTGTATTTAGTGCATCATTCGGAACTAATCAACAACAAAATCTGGTCCCTTTCGTTTCATTTTTTGTTGGAGAAGCTTTAGATGCGGCCACGGGTTTATATAAAGACCTCTTGGCTATTGTGGCTGCTGGGTCAAGCATAATTTTCGGGAAACAGGATTTGTTGAGCAAATTGGCTGATTTGGGAGGAATTGTTGCTAATTTAGTTATCGACAGCGGACATGCTCTCGTTGATTTTGGTATTGATTCATGCTCGATTACAAAAAGACTTGAAGATATGTGTGGTGGCACTTACCCTCGGGAGTATGCGTTCATTGCAGTTGGAAAACCGTTTTCCGATTTTTACCCGACTACCGGAGGACCGGTAATTTCTAGTTTGGAACCGACTTCAATGATTGCTCAGGACGCATCACAAGCGCTGATGATTCACGGTTCG
>JADFXM010000053.1 GCA_015233565.1 Candidatus Rifleibacteriota bacterium | reverse complement strand
AAACCAGTATCTTGGTTATCTCGCATAGACACTTGTTTCGAGCCGAAACGTTTTAGGGTTTTTAGGAAGGGAACTGTATCACACAAAATGAAATTTTCTCTATGGAATTTCAATTCCTGCAATTTTCAGGAGATGTTTTTAAAGGTGTATTAGCGTGAATAGGTATTGAAATCCGGGCGGTATTCCCAAATTTGCAGTAAATATGATGACTGCCATTTATTCGCATTAACTGCCAACCATCTTTTTCTAAGAGCTTGGCAAGCTCTTTTTCTGAAAGGTTTTTCAAACAACAATATCCAAGACTTCACATTCTGGGTCTTCTTGGTAACTGGAAACATCAATAGCAAGACACCCATCAACGGCTTCATACAAGTTTTTCAAAAGTTCCTCAAAATTTTCCCCTTGTGTTGCACAACCAGGGACAGCTGGCACTTCCGCCCAATAGCCACCCTCTTCTGCTTTGTGAACAATAACTTTAAGTTTCATAAATTCCTCACAATGTTGCCCACCGCTTTGCTTCATGCCTCAAAATAAGCCCTTCCAAAAGGGCTTTTGCAATCTTCTTTTCTTCAGGTAAAAATTTTGAAATTGCTTCAAATTGTAATCTTAGCTCATCGTCTGGCCCGCGTTCTTCTTTATCGAAGACTAGCAAATCTGCGCTAACACCCAAGGTTATGGCCAATTTTCGAATTAGCTCCATGGTTGGTTGAGCAGCGGCAGTTTCATAACGACGAATCTGAATAACGCTCACACCAGATTTTTCGGCGAGTTCTTGTTGGGTAAGGCCTTTTTCTTTTCTGATCTGAGCTAGTCTTTCTGGAAAATCCATAGTGAGCCTCAGTAATTTAATTTTTTTCATTTTAACCTCAAAAAAATTTAGTTCTTGACAAAAATATCTTATCAGATATATATAAAAATATCTACAAAGAGTGTTGACAACTTTTAGGAGGTTTTTCAATGCCCAGAATCCCCCCCGAAGAAATCGAGCGACTAAAGCAAGAAATTCCCATTCAACGTTTGGCGGAGGCCCGAGGAATCAAGTTTTCCACTCACGGCAAAGACCTTGTCGGTCTTTGTCCCTTTCATCCGGATAAAAATCCTAGCTTGGTGCTTACTCCGGAGAAGAACCTTTGGCACTGTTTGGGGGCATGTAACGCAGGGGGAAGCGTGATTGACTGGGTAATGAAAGCGGAGAGCGTGAGTTTTCCTCACGCGGTCCAGATCCTTCGGGAAATGCCCGAAGTCCTGATGCAATCGAAGAACATCTACGAGAATCCGCCTGTCCAGCGTCGTTCCGAGCGGTTTTTAAAGAATCCCTTCGATAGCGATATGAGTGATCGGGAAATCTTGCAACAAGTGGTCTCCTTCTATCATTCCAGCCTGAAAGATTGCCCGGATGCCCTGAAATACCTGGAAAAGCGTGGCTTGAATAAACCCGAAATCATCGAGCAGTTCCAGATCGGAGCTAGCAATCAAACCCTGTGCTACCGACTACCCACAAAAAGCGGTCGGTGGGGCGCAGCTCTACGCCAACGTCTCTGGCACCTGGGCATTCACCGGAAAAGCGGTCATGAGCACTATAACAACTTTCTCACTTTCCCGATTTTCGACGAAAACGGCACCGTCGCCCAGATTTATGGCAGACGGTTCACCATGCGTCGAGAGGCTAGTTCCCCGAATCATTTAGACTTGTCTGGGCCTCACAAAGGCGTTTTCAACTTAGAAGGCTTGAAAACATCTCGAGAAATCATTCTCTGTAAAGGCATCATCGATGCTTTAACCTTTTGGAACGCTGGTTTTCACAACGTTACCGCTTCCTGTGGCGTGAAAGCATTCACAACAGATCATCTGGCAGCTTTCAAGAAAAACAGTATTGAACGGGTTTACATAGCCTACGGGCAAGACGAGGCTGGAATGAAAGCCGCGAATGAGCTTTCCGAAAAGCTGATTGGGGAAGGCTTCGAGGTTTTCCAAATCTTTTTTCCCAGCAATATGGATGCGAACGACTACGGGCGAAAAATGAAGCCTGCTTCCAAAGCTTTTGCGCTGGCGATAGAGCAAGCGGTCTGTGTGGGTGGCAAGCGGGTCGGTGAAATATCGATGGTTAGCGGTTCATCGAAAGAAGAACCAAAAGCGGCAACTAAAGAGGAAAATATTTCTGTGGAAACACCAAGCCTGGAAACGGTTTTAGAACCGGTGGAATCACCCGAAGAACCACAACAGCCAGAACCGGAGAATTCCACGCTGCTTACCCATGATTCCGACGATCGGGAAATTTTGCGCCAGGTCATTGATTTTTATCACCGGGCAATCAAGGAAAACCCTGAAGCTCTGGGTTATCTCGAAAAACGGGGCCTGAAAAATTCCGAGATGATCGACCATTTCCGGATTGGCTACAGTGATCGCACACTCGGCCTTCGTTTTCCGAACGCTGATTACAAAAGCGGACTGCCGCTTCGCTATCGGATGGCACAACTTGGTATCATTCGAGAAACTGGTCACGAGTTGTTTCAAGGTTCTATTGTTTTTCCAATCTTCGACGAACACGGAAATGTAAGCGAGATCTACGGCCGCAAAGCCGCCGATGTCGGGCGGCTCCGGGCTGGAACAGTTTATCATCTTTACCTTCCCGGTCCACATAAAGGAGTTTGGAATGCTTCTGCCCTGGCCGCTTCTCCCGATGTGATTCTCTGTGAAGCAATCATAGACGCGCTTACCTTCTGGTGTGCTGGTTTCCGCAACGTGACCGCTTCCTACGGGGTGAACGGCTTCACGTCGGATCATCTTGAGATTTTCCGAAAAGCTTGCATTAAGCGAGTTTTCATCGCTTACGACCGTGACAACGCCGGAGAAAAAGCCGCGGAAGATCTTGCACCCCGTTTGATCGGCGAAGGGTTCGAGGTCTTCCGTATTCTTTTTCCTTACGGTATGGACGCGAACGCCTACGCGTTGAAAGCACGGCCTCCGGAAAAGCATCTCGGGGTGTTGTTTCGAAACGCTGTCTGGATGGGCAAGGGACGACAACCTATGACGGAAAATCCCCACCCGGTCTTTCCCTCGATTCCCGAAACGAGAGACCACCCTGAGGCAACAGAGATAAAAGAAAAAACAATGGAAACTATTTCTCAGCCTGGAAATTCCATTTTTTCTTTAGCCGCCCAAACTGTCTCCAGCGAGTCTTCCGGGCCGGTATCGGCGCGGAGTGCGTCGGAATCCAATCTCCTCGAACTGGAAACAGAAATCAGAGGCGAAGAAATCATCATGCACTTGGATGACCGTCGGTGGCGAATTCGCGGGTTATCGAAAAATATGAGTTACGATCAGCTTAAGATCAATCTTTTGGTTTCCCGTGGAGAAGCCTATTTCGTTGATACTTTCGATCTGTATTCAGCCAAAAGCCGAACCGGTTTTCAAAAGCAGGCCGCCGAGGAAATTCGGGTCAAGGAAGACGTGATTCGCTACGACCTTGGAAAAATTCTTCTGAAGCTCGAAGAGATTCAAGACCGGCAAATACGCGAGGCTCTTGAACCCAAGGTAAAGCCGGTAATCATCAGCGACGAAGACCGGGCGGCGGCCCTGGAACTTCTCCACGATCCTCGGCTGATAGATCGCATTCTCGAGGACTTCAAGAAATGCGGAATTATCGGGGAGGAAAACAACAAGCTTGTTTGCTACTTAGCCAGCGTTTCCCGCAAATTGGAAACCCCGATAGCCGCTATCATTCAGTCCTCATCGGCGGCGGGGAAAACCTCTCTCATGGAATCCGTTCTTGCTTTCATGCCGGAAGAGGAGCGGGTGAAGTATTCCGCGATGACCGGGCAATCCCTTTTTTACATGGGTGAAACCAACCTCAAACATAAGATTCTGGCCATCGTCGAAGAGGAAGGCGCGGAGCGGGCATCTTACGCGCTCAAACTTCTTCAAAGCGAAGGAGAGCTTACCATAGCTTCCACTGGCAAGGACCCCCAGACCGGCAGAATGATCACGCATGAATACCGTGTCGAAGGCCCGGTAATGATCTTCGTCACCACGACCGCCATCGACATCGACGATGAATTGCAAAATCGATGTCTGGTGTTGACGGTCAACGAAAGTCGGGAACAAACGCAGGCCATTCACCGGTTGCAGCGTGAAAGGCGCACCCTGGAAGGGCTTCGAGCCCGTAAGGAAAAGGGTCGTATTTTGCGCTGTCACCGGAACGCCCAGCGACTTTTAAAGCCGATTCCGGTGATTAACCCCTATGCGCCGCGTTTAACGTTTCTCGATGATCGGACCCGCACCCGGCGGGACCATGATCGTTACCTCGATCTCATCGAGGCTATCACGCTTCTGCATCAATACCAGCGCCAGGCGAAGACCGATTACGACGAGGGGAAACCGTATCAATTCCTGGAAGTGCAACTGGAAGATATCGAGCTTGCCAACCGGTTGATGCATGAGGTTTTAGGCCGGTCTCTCGATGAAATCCCCCCACAAACCCGGCGGTTGCTTCTGCTTCTGGAAAAGATGGTTACGGAAGGCTGTCAACGGCTCAACATTGAGCGGGAAGTTTACCGGTTTTCCCGGCGTGATGTGCGAGAATATACGGGCTATGGGAATACGCAAATAATGATGCATCTTCAACGGCTCGAAGAGCTGGAATACGTTTTAGCTTACCGCTCAAACCGCGGTCAGAACTTCGTTTATGAGTTGGCCTACGATGGAAAGGGAAAAGACGGGAAACCTTTTTTGCATGGCCTTCTCGATGTAACCGCACTCAGACAAAAGTATGATGCAGCCAATTCGGGACAAAAAGTCGACTTTTCGGCCCCAAATCGCCCCCAAATCGGGGGGATGTCGGGGCCTTTTCGGGGTGAAAATATTGCAGAAGAGGAGCTCCAGGAAAGCACCCCCGAAATAATCGTAAAAAACACTTCGAAAATCGCGCATCAGGAAGAACAGCAAAACGTTGCATCCTACCTCCCCGCAGCGCAGTTCAGCAGTGAGGGGGGCAAGTAATGCCGAAACGCGGTGACAAGCAGCCGAAATACCCGCCAATGGATACTTCGGATAAAAACGGCCCAGGCTTTCTGATAAAGGAATTCAGTGAATGGCTGCTGGTCAAAGGCTTTTCGGAAAGCACCGTGGAAAACCGCCTTGGTTCCCTGCGTTATTTCTTTATCTGGGTGGATATGCGTGGGATCAGGCAACCCCGCGAAGTGACAAAACCGGTTCTGGAAAGATATCAGCGATATCTTTATCATTACCGTAAAAAGAATGGGGAACCCCTGAGTTTTCAAACTCAGAATGCCCGGCTGGCGCATATCCGAAATTTTTACCGGTGGTTGGCTAAAGGAAACTATATTCTGTCGAATCCGGCCTCCGATCTTGATTTACCCCGCATGGAAAAGCGGCTTCCCAGATCATTTTTCACAGCTGCTGAAGCCGATGCGGTAATAAACCAGGCGAACCTTGCCACACCGATCGGAATTCGGGATCGTGCGATAATGGAAACCTTTTATTCAACCGGCATACGTCGGTCGGAACTGGCGCGGCTCAAGGTTTTCGATCTTGATTCGGATCGGGAAACTCTGCTCATTTGTGATGGAAAGGGGAAAAAGGATCGGATGGTTCCGATCGGCGATCGAGCTTTACACTGGATTCACAAATATCTTCGGGAAGTTCGGCCTCTGCTCGCAATCGAGCCTGATGAGGGCTTCATTTTCCTGACAAAAGATGGTCTTTCAATTAGTTTGGATTTTTTAACAATCATGGTCAAGCGATATGTAGAGGCTGCAAGGATTCGGAAAAGAGGTTCCTGCCACATTTTTAGACACACGATGGCAACTTTAATGTTGGAAGGCGGGGCGGACATTCGATACATTCAACAAATGCTTGGTCACAGTCGTCTGGAAACGACGCAAATTTACACCCAGGTTACCCTTCGGAAGCTTCGGGCTGTTTTCCTGATGACACACCCGGGAGCAACCCTTAACGGGAAACCCCCACCGGAAGCGGAAGAAGAGACTGACGAAGAATAGTAGCGCGTCTAAAATTTTGAACCGTCTGGGGTCTCTGGAAATCCCGGTACCGTCAACTAACTGCGAGCCAAGGATGGCAAACGCTGGGCCGAACTGCTTGATAAAGCAAAGGCCGCACGCCAGTGTCAGACTTAGCGTTTTCGGTTGCACGCGTTGGGCCTTTGGTTGTGAGTAGAGCCAAATTATTTCATGGGAAAAATCAAGAATCTGAGCAAATTTCCCAAGGAAGTAGGCAAAACCCACGTCATCGTCTGTCGAAAGGCTTTTCCTTTAGTCGCTAGCTTTTGTTTTCGGTGTTTTTTCCCTAATTTATTTTAATCAAACTCCCATAAAATAGCGTGCTCATGCTCACAGACAACTTCAGGAAGTCTATCAATTCTCTCATCCGGCAGCTAAACTAGAAAGGAAGCCTCTGGTTAATTCAGAAGACTCCGATCCTTCCGATAAAAACTGACTTCATTTCTCCTTCAGCCGCTAAAGGAGAATTAATTTTTTCCAAAGAATAACAGCGATAAACTTGAAAATAGGCTTGAATAGCCTTTTTTCAAGTTCTTTATTTTAGTTGCCAAAAGTTTTATAATCTTTTCTGGATCAAATGAGAGCCAAATTTCCAAGAAAGGAGAAATATTCCGGCATGAAAAACAAGTCTTTTAAATGGCTTCTCTGGGTTATTATAGCCTTAACCCTGATCCCTTCTTGTATTTCTGCCAATATTTCTCAAAATTCGCGTCAAGGGTTCGAGCGAAATTCCAGCAACTTTCAACCGGGTTCGACAGCTTCGCTTTCCGCATTCACAGCCGGGTTTCTCGATTGGGATAACAAAACTCGCGTCGGACACATTTGTTGGGGTAATTTCCGCTGGCCAGATAAGAAGGGTTACGGTGTAGCACCGTGCAGGGAAGATGATCTCGACGATCTGTTAGATCGTCTGGAAGGCAAATTCAGCTTGGGTGGCTGCGCACATGACTTCTGGTGGCATGGAAAATATTTTGCCAAAACGATGACGCCTTACCTTTTTACCGGAAGAAGATATAGCACCGCGACGGAGTTGTACTTCAACCGGCACAGGTATTACTCGCCGCAAGTGGGTAGGTTCATCTCAAAAGACCCAATAGGCTTCAACGGTGGAAAGAATCTTTGGGGATATGTGAAAAACAACCCACTTCGATTTGTTGATCCCTTTGGCAAGCAATATAGGATAACTTCAACCGCTCAGTGGAGTTACCTGAATTTAAATACCTTAACCTTAACCACAAACGTAGGTGCGTGGGATCCAGGAATGAATTTGGGCCAGAGTTTAATGGGCTTTACCATAAACATAGTAATGTGGAATCCGAGAATTCCAGGTATTGAATTCCGACGTGACTGTGAAATTTCAGTGGAACAAATGTTTAAACTAAAATTGGGTTATGTACAAGGCGAATTGAATGGCATAGATAAGTCATTGGTAGACCCTGACAACTGCGATATTCGCTGTATTCCAATAATATCTGAAGACCCTCGAATGCGTGCAACAATATGGCTTAACGCAGTCCGTTCTTACATACTAGCGCCAGTAAATCCGTAAACCAATTACGATTGAATTTTTTAAGATCGTGATTAGCGCTTGTTCAAAGAAATTTTAAAGTATAAAACACTTTAATTTTGGATTAAGAACAAGCGCTGATTTTCACTTTATGATAGTGAAAGGAGTTGATTTGTGGGTACCAAGGGGCGATTTAGAGGTGGTTTAATTTTTATATTTTTTTTCTTAAATACTATTTTTTATTGTTGTTATCTATTTTTAAATTCTATTTTTCTTTTATTGGATATAAAAAAAATTAGCTCCTTAAAAGATTCTTTACATAAAACTCGCTCGGAAGAAGAATATCAAAATTATCTGCTAGTCAATGGAGTTCCATTGCCTAATATTTCAAAAAATTTAATCAGGACTTTTTATTTGAATGAAAAAAATTTAGGAAATGATCTTTGGCGAGAAAAGGTAAGTAAATGCCCAAATCAAAGTTCAGTTCGGCAAATGCTTGTAAATCTTCTAATCAAATATGATGATTTTATGCCAGTTGCCAAATTTTTTGCATGCAAACAGCTCTTTGGTTGGGCAAAAAACTATGAAGAAAAATCCTTTTTAATCATGTTAGCTATTGATACCTATTTGAAGCAAATTATTCCTTTTGGTCCTTTAGAATTTTCGGAATTTTCATTATTTCTTCCAGAAATAGAATGGTTCATATTAAAATCTTTAAATGATAAAAAAGATATAACCCTTTTAAAGAAAAAAATTGTTCTTGCCATAGAAAGGATTGATAAAATCCCACTGGTAAATTATGAGTTCAAAAGAATTTTTTATCTTTCAACATATTTTAAATATTTCAATTTTCTATGCGACCAGAATAATGAAAACCTTCAAAGTTTGACTGTTTCAATCAATCAATGCATTGAGGTCTCCGAAAGATATCTAATTCTCTGGAACCTTCTAGGATTAAAACGACAAGTTCAAACAAGCAGTTCCTTTGTTATGGCTTGTTTAGAGATGTATACTTAACTTCTTGAAAATCATTTAAAAAAGTTTAAAGAAATTAAAAACAATATCGACCATCTGGGTTCAAAATGTTTTTTGGAGGAAAAAATAGATGAAAGATTGGCTGAAATGGCTAGTCAGGCAAAACCGTTTGTTGCCACACACTCAATTCAACTTAATTTTTTAAATTTGGTTCCAGAACATTAAATTTTAGTAGTGCCCAAGCAGGGAGCCCTGACTGAATGTTGCTTAAAAGCATTTTTAAAACTTACCGCCGCACTCTAGTTTGCGCCCAACGCCTGCAAGCTGCGGGACGCATGGCGGCAAAGCGGCGGGTCGAACCGCTCGGAAGAGCAAAGCCCGCGCCAGAAATCCGACGTCCTGTCGGCTTTCTGTCACGTGCTCTGCGCCTCGCTTGCCAAATAATACCGGTATTATATGGTCATCGACCCGCCTGCCACCATGCCCCCTTGGGGCTTCGCCCTCCGCTCAACTTCCTTCGAGCGGCCCTTGCGGGCTGCGCGGGGTAGGCCGAGGGTTGATTGCCAAACCAGAACCAAAAGCCCTACATTACCCAGTTACTCAGAATTTCCATAAAAATACCCCTTTTTCTCGACCTTAACATTGGAGTGTAAAGCGAAAAAATGTCTGATCCCAATTCTTCTGATAAACCGATTGTTCTCTCTGCGACTATAATTAGTATTGCGACTTTTTTGAGTCGAATAGCAGGATTACTTCGGGAACAAGCTTTTGCTTATTTTTTTGGAGCTGGAGCCTGGACCGATGCTTTCAATGTTGCCTTCAGAATTCCCAATCTTCTTCGGGATCTTTTTGCTGAAGGAGCAATGAGTGCGGCTTTTGTTCCCACTTTCAATTCCCTTTTAAAACAGGAGGGAAAACCCTCCGCTTTTCGTTTAATGAACTTAACCTTGAATATTCTTTTTATCATTGTTGGAATTCTCAGTGTTTTAGGAATTATTTTTTCCCCCGAAATTGTTTGTTTGCTGGCGCCAGGATTTATGAATAACCCGGAAAAGTATTCCGCAACAGTTTCCATGACAAGGGTAATGTTTCCATTTTTGCTAGTTATTTCCTGGTCGGCAGTTGCTATGGGCGGTTTGAATTCTCTTGGTGAGTTTTTTCTTCCGGCGATTGCTCCGGTATTACTCAATATTTCGATGATTATAGCTGGTTTTACCTTATGCCCCTTTTTCACAGCGTTTGGATTCTCAGAAGTATTTGGAATGGCTGTTGGCGCGATGATTGGTGGCATTCTTCAGATGGCCGTCCAATTTCCGTGGTTGTACAAGCATGGCTTTAAGCTTAAAGTCGATCTTTCTTTTGCGAATCCCGCCTTGAAGAGAATTATAATGCTTATCATCCCTGGAACCATTGGCCTTGCAGCCACACAAATCAACGTGGCTATAAGCACTATTCTTTCAACTTCTCAAGGAGACGGAGCTGTTTCTTGGCTGAGCTATGCCTTTCGGCTGATGCAATTACCTTTGGGAATTTTTGGAGTTTCAATTGCTCAAGCCACATTGCCGGTGTTTTCCAGACAAGCTAGTGACAATGATAAAGTAGGAATGACAAAGACTTTTGTTTCTTCCCTTAAATTAACGGCTTTTGTGAATATTTCCGCAGCGTTTTTTCTTTGCTCGCTGGCAAATCCTATTATAAAGCTGCTTTTTGAACATGGAAGATTTATTTCTTCGGATACCGAAGCTACCGTCCTTGCTCTGAAAGCTTATTGCGTAGGATTATTTTTCTTTTCCGCCATTAAAGTTATGGGACCGGCTTTTTTTGCATTAAATGATGCAAAAACACCGCTCAAAGCAAGTATTGTTTCAGTTGTTTCGAATATAATACTGAATTTGCTTTTAATTAAACCCTTTGGATATTGGGGTTTGGCGTTAGCTTCTTCTATCGCATCTGTAATAAACGCTGTAATTCTCTTTTTTAGCATGAAGAAGAAATTGCCTGCTGTTTTTGAAGAAAAAATAGGCAAACCGATCTTTTCCATTTTGCTCTGTTCAATTTTTATGGCATTTTTGTTAAGTCTCTTTACTACAATTTCCGGAAATTATTTTGAACATGCTTTGGGAAAATTTTTAGGGAATGCTTGTGTAGTGTCTTTATCTCTAATTTTGGGGTGTATCTCACTTTTAATTTCGGCCAACTTAATGAAAATAGAGGAAGCTGGGAAAGCTGTCGAAATGATTAAAAGAAAATTCATTAAAAAAACAATTCCAGCGGGAAATAATTAGTATTATGAGCTAATTGCAATATTGTATAAATTGACAGTGTGGCAAAATTACTGAATAAATCACCTTGAAATCAGCATGAACAGAGAAATACAAAATTAGAAGTAATATGCTTTTTTGCTCTACGAAGGTTTTCTGTATTTATCCTTAAATTTGAGCTAAAATTACCAGCCAGCTTGCTACAGTGTCTATAAATTTTACATATTAGTGAGAAAGCAATTCAATGGCGATCAGTATTGTGAAACTTTTCATAAACGAAGATCTGCAAATTTTGCAAGAAGCTCTTATTATCAACAATTTATTTGTCTCTAAGTCATTGAAAAATGGAGAATGCGTGGTAAAATGATAATTTTTTCAATAAGGTTTAAATCTCTCTGCCAGCCTATCTATCAGAGCAATTGTTTCAGTAAATGCGTGAAATTGGCTTTGAAAATAGAACTTTGCAAGAAACTCCGAGGCGAAAAATGATTTTCGAGAAAAAAAATCTGAAAAAATTTGTTCTACTACTGAACCTGCTTTTTGTTTTCGGATCCATCACAATCCTTTTAGGTTCAGGAACACTTGATCTGAAAAATTTTCCCCCTGCAGAAAAAGCAGACCTCTCCAAAACTTCAACTTCTAGCCCACTTCAGGACAAAGAGTCACTTGAAACTATTCCGAGAGGATCTTCTCCAAAGCAGGAATTGTCTAATACGGGAAAAAGCAAGAACTGGTATGAAGCGCTTGCTTTGATCATATATAGCGATGCTGTAATGAGCGTTGAAAATGTCTTGGTCATTGCAGTTCTAGTGTCAAATATTCCTCAAAGAATTCGTGTGATTGCAACTTTCTCAGGGTTATTGGCTGCCGGTCTGTTTCGTGCAGTTTTCGCCTCTTTAACTACCATTTTAATGAAATTCAGCGTTGTTGGAATTCTTGGCGCGATTGCTTTGATTTTTTTATCCCTTTCAATGTTTGCGGATACATTTAAACTAATGCGCAAAAATCCTGAAGATCGACAAGTAATCGATGAAAAATTTGATTTTACCATAATTAAAGAGGAATTTGGAAGGTTATGGGAACCGGGTTTCTGGAAAACCAAGGAAGGTGAAGCCTTTCAAACGGTCTGTTACTCGGTAATTCTTCAGGACATTTTGCTTTCCCTGGACAACGTTCTGGTTGTGGCTGGAAACGCTCATGGAGACATGTTTTTAACAATACTTGGAGTTGGAATTTCTATTTTGATGATGGCAACGATTGCAAATCTAATGGTCAAGATTGCCCAGAAATATCCAATTGTGGGCCTTGTTGGTGGTGTTGCGCTGGCAAAGGCTGCTTCAAATCTATTTGTTGAGTCTTATGACCCTGAATCTGCAACCGTAGCATTAGGCGCAATTGTAATTTTTGCTATGTTTACACGAATTTATAAAAAAATGGTCACGGCCGATGAAGAATTAAAACCGCTTTCAATGGAAGAGGCAGACCCTTTTGAAGAGATTTTCACTGATAATTCCAGCAACAAACTTGTAGAGAAAAATTTCAATTCGGCAACAGAGTTGCTTCAGAAGCATCAACACACTGGTTTGGTTGATAAACAATTAGTGGAAGAATTAATTAAAAACCTCAATCGAAATAACGAAATTTTGGGGCAAATAGAGAAACTTATTAGAAATTCTCAGCCTGAATGAGAATTCAGGAAAACATAGACTTGATTTGAGACTGTGTGAAAGTAGCTGACCCGATTTCTTTAAAACCTGCTTTAAAACAGAGATTCCAGAGAGAGGAGCGAAAACTCTTTCTTTTTCCACTAAGATTGCCTCTTCTGTGTTCTTTTCCAAAATTATTTCAGCGAATTTACTGGTATATCTAAAATTAGAAAGATCGATTTTAATTCCTCGATCTGAAAAACATTAACTGAAAGCAATTCTTTTGAAAGTCTATCATTGGAAAAATCCTTTTGAAAATGATAGGTTTTACCTCGCTGCGGGAGAGAGCGGAGTTTTGCAGTGTCCTTGATTTCATTGTTTCTTCTTCGCTAATGAATTGAGTTTTAGGCTTCATATACAGACCAAAATTAATCTTCATTTCACCTAAGGTGTGCGTTTGCTAATTTTGCAAGAACCTCGCTATAATAGCAATTCAAATACTCGGAAAAGAAATTCGGAGGTGGAAAGTGAAAAAAATTAGATTTGGGGCTTTCCTGATAGCTTATTTTTTCCTGATCAGCATTGTTTTTGGAAGTGCTCTGATTGAGTTTCGTGATGGACAACAGGAAAAGAGCCAGTTCGAATTTAACGGAAATGAAGTAACTCTTGGAAATGGAAAGAAAGTTCCAAAAACTGATATTCTGTCCATTAATTTTTCCGCTGAAAGTGACTCCTCGGGCTCAACTCAGATTGATGATAAGGGAGAAAAAGAAGCAATGAAAATAGCTTCTGATGCTGTTGCATTTGAAAAAAAATATCCGGATGCAGCAGGAATCATTCTTCTCGACGACACCAGGTATATTTACAATAAAGACGGTGGATGGACAGAAATTGCGCATTTTATCGGAAAAATCAAAAAAGAAGAAAGAATGTCCTGGGCTGACCAGAGCATTTTTTTTACTGAAGGCCGTGACAGAGTTAAATTCCATTTTGCCAGGTGTATAAAACCTGACGGGACAGTTCTTTCAGCCAATCCATCTGAGGCAAAAGTTTCAAAACCGCAGATCAGTCCTGGAATTTTCATGAAATACTTATCCAGTACCCTGAGGGTTCCAAAACCTGAGATTGGCTCCATTATTGATGTTGAGTATGAGCTTGAGACTTATAATCCATATAATCGAGAATTTTTCTTTCCTTCAGATTATTTTCAATCCAATGATCCGATATTGAAAAGCTGCTTCACAATAACCATTCCCAAGGACAAACAACTATTCTGGGAAGCTCGAAATTTCCCTCCTAGTAATGAAAAACCTGAAGAAAAGAGCCAGGATGGTTCCAAAACATATCGATGGGAATTGAACGAAGTAGATCCACTTGTTGAAGAGCCATTAATGCCGAAGGGAGCTGATGCCCTTCCTTATGTACAAGGTTCACTCTTTGAGGGCTGGGACAAAATTTATGATTGGATCAACAAATACTGGGTTCCGAATACAACGCCAAATCCCGAACTTGCCAGCAAAACCCTTGAAATTGTTAAAGGATTGAATACTGAAGAAGAAAAGATAGCCAAAATCTACCACTGGATCCAAAAAAACATCAGGTATATCATTATAAAAGGGGATGCTGGAACGGTTTATGGAAGCTATCCCGCTTATGAAACAGTGCAGAAACAATTTGGATGCTGTGTTGATAAAGCGATAGTTTTCTCGGCAATGTTAAATGTTTTGGGAATAAAAAATGGTCCCCTGTTGATTAATGCCACTTCTCACGACATTTCCAAACGGATTCCGAACCTAAGTATAACTCACTCTATTTCGAGAATAACTCGTTCAAATTGTACTGACTATTATCTCGATTCTACATCATACGATTATCGGTATCCGTCATTTGGCTCGTTTGATCAGGGCCGTTTATGCGTTGACCCATTTAAACGCGCGATTGATCTTATCCCTATGCAGAAACCCGACGAAAATAGGCATGTAACAATGGAAAATATCGTTCTTTCACTCGATGGAACCATCAAGGTAAAGATTGAAAAGCGATCCACCGGCGAAATGGAGGCTGGCTCTCGTGGGTATTTGAAAAGCCTGAAACCGGAGGAGCGGGAAAAATTTTACAGCCAGCGGATAAATGGTTATGGAAAAGGTGCAAAGCTTCTTTCATTGAAACTTCAAAACCTTGAAGATGTGGAAAAGGAGTTTTGGTATACACTGTCATACGAAATTCCATCATATCCTCGTGAGATTGCTGATTTGATGGTTTTTCCCGTTCCAGGATTTTTGAATGGATTGACTTTTCCTGAAGCTGGTTTTGCCACACGAACCTATCCAATCGAATATGAATCCACATGGAAAGATGTCGAGGAAGGGAAGATTGAACTGGACAATGGTTTGGAAATCAGAAGCCTTCCTGAACCCGAAAAAATCGACGGGAAATTCTTCACTTTCGAGGGAAAGTTCGAAAAAATCGGCACTTCGACGATTTCCTTTCGTGCAGTATTTGAAAGTCACGCCAAGAGGGTTCCTCTTGCAGATTATGAGACTTTTAAAGCTGATGTAAAAAGAATTCAAAAATTCGCCCGGGAACGAATTTTCCTTTCCAAAAGGGCAAGGGAGGAATCCAAATGAAAAACTGGGAAAAAAAATTGTTACATATGGCAGAACAAAATGATGGACCGGAAAAAAAGATTTTGCAAAAATTTTTGATTTGTTTGATCGGCATCTTTTTATTTCTGTGTGCTGAAATTGGGAGTTGTGATGTGCTCACTCTCAACAATGGCGATGAATTATTCGGTGATGCAATCTCGGCAAACCAGGGATTGGTTCAGTTCAAAACGCCTGAAGGGGTTAGAAAATTAACAGCCACTGAGGTGTTGAAACTTGAATTCGAGAGTTTCAGAAAAATTGATGGGGAAGACAGCCCCGAAAAAATCAAAGACCCGGTTGTTAGAGATTCCCTTGCGAATTTTCCTGATGAAGATCATTACCAGCAAGCCGCGCGCGTGGATGTCCTTGATGAGGAAAGGTATGACCTGAATAATGACGGGACTTTTTCTTCAGAATTCAGGGAATTATTTGCGGTTCTAAAGGAGAAAGCACGGGAAGATGCGAATTTTTCGTTTTCGTATTTTCCGGATATTGAAGATTTCCAGATAGTCTATGGCCGTTCGGTTTCTCCTGGCGCGGGCGGACTGGCCTCTTTTCTTGGAACTGGTCAGAAAGGGAGTGTCAGATATCTTTCAGATCGGACTATTGCTGATGAGAGTGACTTCGCCGAAATTCCATTCTATCAGAGGCGCCACACGGTTAAATTTGCAATTCCTGAAGTTAATGCTGGAACGTTGGTTGATGTCAAGTTTCGGGTTATTAGGAAGAAGAATGACCCGTTGAAACCATTTTTTGTCGAAAAACATTTTCAGGATTTTGAGCCTTCCAAGATTTCCCGGTTGATAGTCAGTGTTCCCAAAGGGAAAAAAGTTTTGTACAAGTTGGAAGAAAAAAGTGTAAAAGTAAAAACTCAGATTCAGGAAGAAAATGGCCGAACGATTTATTCCTTCGAAGCTGCGGATGTTCCAGCGCTTTTGGAAGAACCACAGATGCCCTCCCTTGCTCGAATGGTTTCAAGGGTTACTTTTTCAGTTGAAAATGACTGGACAAAAGTTGCTGAAACTATAAGAAATCTGGTTGTTCCACTGGAAGAAAAAGCTCTGAAAGACCCTGTTTTGAGCGATTTCGTTGAAAAAACCTGTCAGGGAAAAATGAAACTCAGTGAAAAAGCCAGGGCTCTTTACATTTGCCTTGCAAGAGATATTTCCGTGGTTGGTGTAAGTCCTGAGGATTTTAGCTATCAACCGTCTGATCCGGTTGAAATAATCAAACGCAGGCAGGCAAGTCTTTACGACCTTGGATTTTTATATCACGTTTGTCTGAGAAAGTTGGGGGTTGAAAATGAGCTGCTGCTTTTAAGGGAAAAGGAGACTGGAAATCTGGTTTCGGAAGTTCCAACATTTGCGCAGTTAGGCATAATTGGAGTTAAAATTGCATCTGAAAGTGGACCTTTTGCCTTCAATCTTCCTGTTTGCTCAGAAGTAGGCCCTGAATACCTCCACCCCGCAATTCAAGGGGCTGTTGGAATTTCAATCCAGACAGGACTCCCAGTGGAAATCCCAATGATACAATGTGACAATGAAAGCAGACAGGTTGTTTCCAAAGTTCGGATACTGGAAAACGGGTCTATCAGAGTTTCCAGAGTGACGAAGTATAGCGGAAACTTCGAAATTGATATGCGTTCCTATAAGAATTTTAGGGAAAAGGAAATTCGGGTTTCTCTGGAAAACATTATCCATGACGAGTTTCATGGAGCAAAATTGCTCGATTTCAAATTTGAGAATCTTCAGGATGTCACCAAACCTTTGAGCTTGTCAATTGAATTTGAAGTCCCTGATTTTGCCTTGAAAAGCGGTGGGGATTTCCTTGTTTTGCCGCTTCCGGTTGACCAATCGGAATATTCAGCCACTTTGGTAGGTCCCAATGTGCGTCAATCGGATTTTTATTGGCCTATCAAAACGCAAAGAAGCCAGGAAATGGAAATTCTTATTCCCGAGGGATACTCGATTTATGCTTTTCCGACCGGTGATTGGGCTGCTTTTGGATCACTTTTTTATCATTCGAGTTTTGGATTTGAAATAAATAAAGTTATTTTTCGGGATGTTTATCAGCGCGACACCGATCTGATCCCTTCAGAGAACTATAAGTTCTTTAAAAAACTGATTGAAGAAAAATCCAAGACTTCCGAGCGATGGATTGTTTTCAAGAAAACTTCAAATAAATAATACGTAAAAGTTTTTCAGGGAAGCTGTGAAAAAATGTCAAAAATCGGTTAAAAATGGCTGTGAAAAATATCTCAATCTTTTGTCAGCGGCCCTCTCAAATGTTGTACTTTGATGAATGCCTATATTTTTTCACACCTTCAGGGCGAACGCGAACAATTTAACAAATCTTGATAAAATGGACTTTTCAATACCTGTTTACTCCGACTCTGTTCAGTTCCGAAGGTGTAATTCTCTGATAGTGAGCGGAGTTGAAGCGACATTTAGAAAAATGTATACTTAGGCTCTGAAAAGTCTTCAGCAACAAAGAGAAAACTCATATTGACATTGGCAATTAACCATACAATTCAAAAAAATTCGCGAAAAATTATTTTTTCCAAATTTTCTGCACTTACGTTGATGCAGATTTATAAGTCAAGTATTTTTACTCTTTTTCGTTGAAAGTTTTCTTTAAATTGTGAGAAAAGTTTTGACCTGTGCTATACTTTACTTTGGTGAATTTGTTCCATTTTGGAGGGTTATATCATGGGAAGACTATTTGGAACCGACGGAGTGCGCGCTACTGCTAATACTTATCCGCTTACCGGAGATGTAGCCTTCAAAATAGCTCAGTTAGGCGCAAAGCACCTTTTATTGAACCATAAAAAACAAAATAGACCGATTTATATAGGGAAAGATACACGTCGTTCGGGTGATATGCTTGAACATGCAGTTGCCGCTGGTGTTGCATCCATGGGTGCCGAAGTCAGGCTCTTGGGGGTTATTCCCACTCCAGCTGTGGCTTATATTACACGTGAAAGGCAGGGGCTTGGCGGAATAGTAATCAGTGCTTCACATAATCCCTTCCAGGATAACGGAATAAAAATTTTCAGCGCTGATGGTTTTAAAATTCCCGATCCCATAGAAGAAGCTATTGAAGCCGATCTTGCATCAGGAGAAAATGTTGAATTACCTACTGGTGGTGAAATCGGAACAATTTCCCATGACGATTCTTCAGTTAAGTGCTGGTTGGATCATCTTAGAAAATTATTAAAGGATACACATTCCAAAAGAAGAATGAAAATCGCTCTTGACTGTGCAAATGGAGCACTTTCTCCATGGGCGCCGAAGTTCTTTTCGGACCTTGGTTTTAGTGTTGACGCGATTGGAGTGAATCCTGATGGAACAAACATCAACAAAGGTGTCGGTTCAACTCATATATCTGCTCTTATTGAAATGATGGACCGCGAGTTATTTGACGTTGGTTTTGCCTTTGATGGGGATGCTGATAGGGTTGTTGCCATTACCTCCCAGAGAGATGTTGTCGACGGAGATTTTATTCTCGCAATAGTTGCGAATTATCTGAAGAATCACGACAAACTACCGGGAAATGCCATGGTTACAACTGTAATGGCCAACTTAGGTCTGGATTTAGCCATGAAAGGTCTTGAAATCAAGGTTTTGAAAACTAAAGTTGGAGATCGCTTTGTCCTTGAGGAAATGCAGAAAACCCGTACAAGTATTGGAGGGGAGCAGTCAGGCCACATAATTTTTTCCGATTATTCAACCACTGGCGATGGTCTTTTGACTGCCTGTTTTCTTTTGAAGATAATTCGGGAAACGGGAACCTCATTGAAAGAATTGAGCGAAGTAATGAGCAAACTTCCTCAGGTACTGGTTAATATTCCCGTAAAAACCAAAAATTTTGACCAACATTCTCAAATATTGACAGAAATAAAATTAGTGGAAGAACGTCTGAACGGAAGAGGAAGATTGCTTGTCCGCCCCTCCGGAACAGAAAACCTTGTGAGAGTCATGGCAGAAGGCCCGGACGAGAAGGAAATAAGGCATCTCGTGGATGGAATTGCGAAAGTAATTTCTCACCATCTTTGCTAAACATACAGGAAAAATGGTAAAAATATTTAAGAATATTATGACTATTGGGGTTTCAGCGATTTTTATTTGCTCCCTATTTTTCTGTCCCGGATGCGGATCCAAAACAACTTCAGATAAATCGGATAATTCCGGAAATTCAAATTTGGCCCAAAATCAATCATTTTTAGGGAAAAAAGGAACTTCAACATCTGTTCAGAGTAGTGGTTCTATTGATTATCTCCCCTGGAAAAAGGATTCAAAGCTAGATCATTCGAATGACGATAGAGGAGTAAAATCTTCTAATCTTGAATTCAATAAACATTATACCGAAGGAATAGAACTATTCGAACAGGAAAAATGGGGAGATGCTTTAACCGTCTTTGAAGACATTGTCAAAAATTTCCCTGGAACTGATGAGGCAAGTCTTGCAGAATACCGAATAGCTCAGATTCAATTCAGGAATAAATCCAACAATGCAGCCTTGGAAAGCTATAAAAAGTTGGTTGAAAAATACCCCAATTCTCCGGTGGCAGAAAACGCGAAAGCCGCTATTACTTACCTTGAAACTTTTGAAAAACATGAAAAAAACTATGTTTCACCTGATGTAGAGGATCGAAGACGTCAGGGAAGATGAAATTTATGTTTAGCACCCTTCCGAATACATTAATAAGCTTGGCAAATTTGGGAAACAAGATCTTTGAATTAAAACTGGATCGGAAAATGTGATGGGACCAAATTCAAACGTATCTTCAGGACAACAACAAACAGCCAGTAAAAATTGTGCTGATCAAGGTAATCTCATTTATTCGAAGAAAATTTCGAATTCCTCAAAATCCGGGTTTACTCTTGTTGAGGTGATGATTGCAGTACTTATCATTGGAGCGGGTGTCATTCCGGTTTTGACACTCTTCATGTCGGGATCGAGAACGGTTGAAAGAGGGGGACTAATCCTCGAGGCAACAATAGCAGGGCAAAATATTCTGGACAGGGCGAAAAGTGATTCCTTCCTCTGGGCCCACATTCCTCTCGATATAAAAATTCCAGATGAAAAATTTTCCCAATTTAGCCTTCCCGAATTTTTTTCCAAAAAATATCAGGCAAGTGCAACTCTATCTATCGATACTGCTGTTGGTCATACAATCCTGGGGACAGGGGCAAATGATCCCAATCTTATACAGATTACCGTTGTAATTTACTGGGTTGAAAATAATTTTGCGCGTTCGACGCGTATACTTACTTACCGTGCTCGTACTAATAGCTTTGGGCTTAAAACCGCGACTCGTTATTAACAATATGCAGGTGATTAACAAAATGATAAAAAGACCAGGGATTAAAAGGGTGGGTTTTACCCTGGTTGAACTGATGATCACTACAGTGATCATTTCTCTGATTTCCCTGGTTTTGATTGTCATTTCAAGGAGCAATCTCGCCACCTGGAAGTGGGGCCAGCAACACATGGAATTCAATCAGAAAATTCAACTTGCGATGAAACAGGTTTTTACGGATATAAAAAATGTAAACCCCCTCCTCGAAATGGATGAAAAGGAAAATCTATTATTCAAGGGTGAAAAGGGCGGAGAGTTTTTTCCAAATCTAATTGAAATTGGCGATACGGATGGTGACCTCACGAATGGTGGCGAGGTTCTTACTCTCACTCATTCCACTTTTACGAATGTTGGAGATTACTCAAAAATCAGGCTGTTTCTGGAACCGGGTGACACTAGTGATAAATACAAGGGTGCTTTAATGCGTGAGATAGAGGACCGAAACGGGAAAAAGGGGAAAATGGTGATTTATGACAGAGTATCGGATCTCCACTTCCAGATTAATGAACAGGATATTAAGGAAATTCGGGTTTCGATGGTCATAACCGATGATACGAATCCTCTTCTTAAAGAGAATCTTTCTTTTGCGGTTTCCCTTGATACTGATTTGGTGTGTGTAAAGTTCAGGTCTCTCCATTAATAATGAATGAGACAGCATTTGCAATGAAAAATAAGCTAATAGGGCAAAAGTAACATGAGCAGATTGTCAAAGATTTCTCGAAATAAGCCGGAAAGTGGCTTTATCTCGGTTATTTCTCTGATTATATTGCTTATTTTCGCAGTTTTGGGCCTTTTTTATTGGAGCATTTCGAGATACAGCACTGATATGATTTTGAAAGAGGCTCACAGAATAAAGGCCAGAGCCTTAGCACATGCTGCGGTTGAAACGGTCATGGTTAATATCATGAACCAATATCGAATGGGGAATTTTGATGTTTCCTTCTCTCCTGGAAAATTTTCAGTCAGTGGCACTGATAGAGAATATAACATGGACTTTGGAGATGGCAAATTTTCTGTTGAATCGGTGGCTCCATACGCAATTGGAAACAAATCGTTCAAGGACCAGGGATATTATAAAAATAATGTGTTAATAGGAAACTATGATATTTGGCAAATAAGAGCGCTTGCCGTGATCCCTCAAAGCGGAACAAAAGCGCGTATTGATACTCTTGTAAAAGTTATTAGAACCCGCACACAATATTAGAGCATTTGAATCTCTAAATTTTTGTTACAATTTAAATAGAAGCTGTAATTAAAGTGTGACATTCTTTTCCAAAGATGCTTTTTCCAATACGGGAGGCAGGAATGAAAATAAAATTTGATTGGAAATTAGTTGTTTCTTTGCTTTTTATAATTTCGTCGGTTGCTTTTGCACAGTCTAATAGTGGCCCTTCTTTTCAAGGGTTTTCAGCAAAAGTTTCCGGTGATATCTATGGTCAGGTAAAGGTTTTTGAAGATGTTGATGGCGATGGAGTCAAAGATCTCATTTTTGGTTCAACCGATGGACAGGTGCACATTTTTTCCGGCAAAGGAAAGGAAATAATGGCTGGACTTTGGCCTAAGCAAACCGGAGGTCCGATTCTTTCAGAAGTTAACGTCGCTGATCTCTACGGTGACGGAAAAAAAGAAGTCATAGTCGGATCTTACGATGGAAAAGTCTATGCCCTGAATAGTTTTGGCAAAGAACTATGGACAGTCGATACACGTGGCACTATTCAGCTTTCCTCTCCTGAAGTTGCCGATGTTGATGGAAACGGGAATCTCGATGTACTGTTAGGCTCCCGCTCAGGACAAATTCTTAGAATTAACAAAACCGGAAGCCTTGTTTGGGAAATCCCGATGTCATCGAAGATATCATCAAGGGTTTCGGTTGCAGACATTGACGGAGACGGAAAAAAAGAAATCATCTGCAAAGATGATAACGGCACCGTGACAGTCCTGAACTCAAACGGATGTGCGCGAGCCGGTTGGCCGCAGTCGACAGTTCCTAACCAGGAATGGCCTTTTGAAGCTTCTACTGCTGACCTGGATGGAGACGGCGTTAAGGAAGTCTTTACAACCACTCCGGATAAGAAGCTATTAATCTGGAATACCGAAGGGAAACTTCAAAAAACAATTCCACTTTCCGATGGTGCCCATTGTGCTCCAAAGGTGGCTGATCTTTTCGGTACCGGCAAGCTTCAATTCGTTATTGCTCAAGCGGATGGAGCCATTAATGTAATCGACCGTGAAGGAAATTCCTATCCTGGTTTTCCTTTTAAAACCAATCATTCAATCTACTCCGCCCCTCAAATTATCGATCTCGATGGAGATGGCTGCCTTGACATAGTCTTCACCGCCTGGAACCCCGAAGGAGTCGGAAAGCAGGCCGGCTATATTATGGCCATCAGCCGTGAAGGAAAGCCTCTGCCCGGTTATCCGAAATTCATTGGAAAATCGATCGCCCCTTTGGCTTTTGCTGACCTCGACGGTGATGGATACCTTGAAATGATAGCGGCAGGCGGCATTAACTACACTGACAATCAACTTCAAGTGTTTCCCACAAGTGCTCATACCCAGATAAAAATGGCAGTTCTTGGGTCAGAAATTACGTTTTATTAGTTTATTGCAGCGTTTATTGAAGTTGATTTTTCGAGGAGATTCTTGTGAGGTTGTTTTTCTCGGTTTTGGCGATTTCTGCACTTTTTTTCTGTTCCGCACTCTTCGCCGAGCAATCCTTACCGGAACCTATTTCCGATCTTCTATCGGGACACTCAACGAATATCCAAGAAACAGTCTCAGCTCTTAATGAAAAAGATCTTCCGCTATCACTTGGTTTTGTACCAATCCTCAAATTTAAAACTCTTCACGGTGAATTAAAAATTCCTGAAATCGAAATAGAGAATTTCAGGAAAGATATTGAGAAGCGTCTTGCGGAAGCAAAAACCGTTTCTTTGCAAAAATCGGAAGTATGTTCAATTTCGATTTCTTCTCAGGAAATCACTTTTGGTGAATACCGTTTTGTCATTCCTGCCCATTTTGTCGCACCTGAAAGTTTGACCATAGTTGATTGCGGCCCTAAAGGGGAAACAGGTACAATCCTTCCAGATATTTGGGTTTCTTTTCTCACCGACAAATTTCCGGTTACATCGAAAATTCTCCTTGATGGAAAGCCGATTGAGCCGTCACATCCTTCCTCCAATCAAATTTTGTTTCGACCCGAGTTTTCTGAAAACGGTCTTTTTGGACTTGGCACTCATACTGTTTCTGCAACTTTGATCGATGGTTACAAACGCCAAGCCACCGTTTCCTGGAATTTCACAATCGGCGTCGAACTGGTTTCAGATACCCATTTTCCCGAAGATGCGAAGGTTGTAGGGACTTTTTCATTTGATGCTGCCAGCCTCTTCAAAAACTCATCAGTGACGGGGAAAGCCGAAGTAGTAGTCTATCAATCAAAAGATGGCTGTCGCTTTTTGGAATACGTTTATCGGGAAAACACACGTTCGGGGTTGTTAACTGTTCGTATCAGAAATCTTTCAAGTTTTCGACATTTTCTCGAGAAAAAGAGTCGAGATGGCACTGTCACAATCCATCCTCTCACAGGAAAGGTTTTTCCGGGAAACTCTGTCCGATTTTCCGCTCAATATGACGGTCCGGGAACTGTTTTGAAAACATCTTGGTCTATACATGAAGATTCTCAGACACTTACTTCTGATGAACCAGTATTTCCATATGATTTCAAGAGAAGTTTTGCTAATGTTACCTGCAGGGTAACGGTCAAAGGGGATTCCCCCAGTTGGCCCGATTCTGTAACTGAATTTGAAACATACCGGGATTGTTACTTGCTAATCCCAAACTTAACCGTTAATCCTACCAGAAGTGGAATTTTCACCCAAACAGGCACCGGTTCAATTAATCTTTATGGATCGCGAGGTTTAATCTCACAACCATTAGTAGAAAATTCGACCTTCGATCTATTTGGTGGAAAGATTACCGTCATCCAATCCCGTTGGGAAAAAGCAGGCGGAAATGTCGAACCGGTCATAGAAAATCCGTTTGCCACTTCAACCAGGTTACTTTTTGACAAACCTGGTTTCGTGGATATCATTCATAGAGTTAAATTGGCCTATGATTATGGAAATGAACATTATGAGGGGGAATTTACTTCGGGTGTACAGCCTAACTTCTATGGCGGTGAAACCGGTTTGTTCGGCGTTTTCAACATTAATGCTGTGGCAACATTTTCCAGAATTCCGCCTGGTATCTTTTACAAAACCTCGAGGTTTATCAAGATTGGAAGCGTCGATTTCGAAATAAACGGCGAGAAACGCCAAATAACCGCTTCAGAGGGATCAATATTCGAACCGCCTTGGGTAATCGCTCGATCCACCCTAAACCCTGCGTCTGAGCCAATTCAGCTGAAAAGTGTGGATTTTCAAATATATAATAAGACATCACCTCTTTCCAAGAACGACCAGTTCATTCATACTCTGAAATACGACCAGATCAATTCTCCGAGTTCCGACTATAAGTTTCACTGTCAAGCTTTTTGCAGCCTGATTCCTTCTGTGACTTTCCAAAATTCTTTTTTCACTTTACCTATCAGCTCGGATATCCCGATCCAATCGTATCAACCCAATGGAATGGCGATTGTTGATATCATTCCTTCACCACCACCGATCATTAGGGATGACCAGAAGATTTTATTTACTCCTAGAATCATTTCCAAACCTGAAATGGGTTACGGCGTCATCACTTCAGCAGGTGGTGTGGTAAACGTGTTAGATGGTTATGAATTCACTTACGCAAATGGACCAACCTGGAACGTAATTAAAGGTTCAACCACAACTGATGAGGAAAACCAATGGGGTTTCGAATTTCAACCCCGGAAAGGACCTGGCACCTACAGTGTCAATTGTTCTTTCAACGTCAATTTCAGGGAAATGGAGACTGGCTCTTTAGGTTCCATTCCCATTAATGGCCAAGCAAACCCATATGTGATTCCGGGTTTGCGGATAACCTCGCCAATTGCAAGTTTTTCCTATCCCCTCGGTGCCAATATTGAGATCCGCACCAGCCGTGATGGTAACCTGGAAGATTGGAAAGCGATTCAATGGTCTCTGAATGGCGAACCTTGGACCACCGAAGCTCAGGTGCCACCGCACAAAATTGCATTGACCAAACCTGGGATGTGGTCACTTACAGCAACACTTAAGACAACCGATTCCACTGGACAAGAAACGGTTCTTTCCAATACCTCAACTTTTGAAGTTTTCCCGGCCTCGATTACGATCAAACCAGAGCGAAAAATAATTCCCCCGGGTAGCGGGACTGTACCAATAGAAATTACGGTGACTGTAAATGGCCAACCCCTTCCGGACATTTACGCCGAACCGGACGTGGGTTATGGGCTGCAAGGAGTTCGCATCGAACGGGTAAAATGGTTTGGCACTGGGGATGCAACGCTAAAAGTCGATTCATCACAGCTCAAAGCCAACCTCGATTTCACCGGGAAGACCGGGGCCGAAACTACACTTGCAACAGTAACCCTGCGGGTAAAAACTCGTGCAACAAACCCTTATCAGAACACAATTAATTTCGATTTCCCGCTTCGAGCCGATGTGTGGGCGGTCAAGAACCCGGAATGGGAGAGCCCTCCTGAGTTCCCCAAAAAGGGTATTGTCGACACCCGACGAACGTTTACAATGATTAATGGCAACTTCCTTTGGAACGGAACTTCCTTTTCTTGGTCGGAAGCTGCCGGAATTGTACCACCGCTTGTCTTTAATCCTGCAGTTCCCAGAGCTGAGCCATTAACCGCCGCGACAATTTCTTTCGGTTGGAATGGCCCGAACAACCAAATTGGAAAAGGACTGACATTTCAGCCAACCCTCCCGAATTCTGGAGCGAACATTATTCGAATGACCGCATCGCTGGATTTTGGAAACTCCGGGGCAATTTCGTTTTCGGAAATAAACCATACTATAATAGCAGAGCCTCTAACCGATTTGGTAACGGCATTCGTGGACCCTGCAAGTTTTGCCCTGTTCGTGGGTGGTATTCAGAAGCTGACTTTCGGAGTGAAAGTCAAGGAATCCCAACAGAAAAGTAAGAGTAAAGAAGAACTCTTTATCCAAGATGGAAACTATTCTCTTCATACGGATACAGTAACCTGGATAAAAGACGGAGAAACCCTAGGTTCAGGAAATCCCTTTGATTTCACAATCAAGGGGCGGGAAGACTTAAGAATAACCTCGAAAGCAATCGCTGTTCTAAATGAAATGAATACGACAACTCCCGCACCCTCGACTCAACACGAGCTTTCTGCCGATACCACAGGTTATTTCTCCCGTTTGATTGCTTACCCCGGTGAGGGATATGTTTTTCCAGCCTCATTCCCATTTCTTCTCAAAGCCCAGCCTTCCTTGTCCAATTCGAGTCAAGTATTATGGGAGATCGATGGTCATTCAGTTGGACAAGGCCCGAGCGTGCTTATCTCCAATCTTGACCTTGGTGATCACTTGATCAAAGCAACCCTACAGGGAGTTTCAGAAGCGAAAGAAACAAGAAATATTCACGTTTTCCCCCTGACTGCTTCCTTCGAGACGAAGAACCCGGTAGTGGTGTGGGTGGACAATTCAACAACTACCAATACTTCATTGGCAATTAAAATTGATTCCCAAACTGTAACTTCCGGTTCAGTGATAGGTGTAAAAAAAGCTTTGGTATCTATTACCGGAGTGGAGAACGTTGTAAAAGCAGATCCCATAGGCTGTGCAACCATTTCCAACTTCCAAGGAAATATCGCTACGATAACGTTTCAAGCTCCCGGTTCTTTTGGGGCATTGGCCTCACTTTCGATTGAAGTAAGGCAATCGGATACAAATCTGGAAAAATATTCGATGGTTTCCAACTCCATCCTTAATGGTGCAATTAAAGCACAGGCTGATTATTCTCTTTCCTCTGATCCCAAACAGGCTATTGTTGGCACCCAGCGACTGTTCGTTGTAGGCTCCGTAACCTTAAAAATAAACGACTTACCCCCGGTAGTTTTGGATAAATCCATTCCTCAAGCAATCGATCCCCCAATTGTTGTGGCGAAACAACTTTTCACGGATTTCCCGGAGATTTCATGCGTAAACTTCACTCAAATGATAGAGGTTACCACTCCCAGAAAGAAAGCAATTTCCTCCGGAATTAACATTCACCCGGTTTTGTTTCCCGATCTCTTTCCGAGGCGGATTACCTGGGAACCAATTTTGAAATTGAGTAACGAGCAATCGCTTTCATTAAAGAAGAGCCAACGAACGTTAAACCCTCAGGAACTGAAGAAATTAATTAAAATGCGGGTAGTAGCAGAAAAACAAGCGATTTCTCACTTACATAAAACAGATGTTCATTTTTTCTTCGGAAAGGATGACAACCACCTTGATCAGCAAGAATTTGTGGAACTGTTCGATAAAGATTATAAGGTTACTTTAAAAACGGTTGATTGGTTCTTCAATGGTGTTCCACTTTTCCCCCAAGGTCCTACAATTACTTTCTCAGGGGATTCGATAGGCAATTTCGTTCTCTCTGCTTCCCCAACCTTTTTTATCGAACCTCAAGAGGGGAAGGAATTTGGGAACCAGGAAACACTTGAAATAATCGGTCCAACAATAAAGGTGGCGACAGCAAGAATCAAGGAAATTTCCTTTTCGGGTCCAAATTGCCATGAATTAATGAATGACAATGCTACTCTCACATATTCCCCTCCACAATGGAAAGATAATGGTGGCGCAGATGACCCGGGGGATCGAAAATTCCCGGTAGCTTTTACCAGTAGCACAAGTATTTTCATTTCTGGAAAGTTCGTTATTGATGGGCCTGCTACTTTAGACCATGTGAAAATTCGAGGTAGTGAAACAAGTGGCTTTGGAATACCCGAAACCACAATATCAGTGGAAAACAACGAAATTAATCTTCCGTCTACAGCCGTAATCGGACCGTATAAAAAGGAGGTACAGGCCTTTGATCCGTTTGAGATAACATGGGATATTTCTTTTGATGATGGCGCCACGTGGGACTATCTGGGTGAAACAAGAAATCAACTTTATTTCACCCTTGATGACCCATTGATCCCCGAGCCTATACCGCACACTCTTGTTCATGTTAGCTGCAAAAATGCCAATAGTTTTTCTGACCCGAATGAAATTGTTGAAAAAATCTGGGGAGGATTCAAGAATAGAAGAGTATTTAGGGTAAATACTACTCAACCGTTAACTTATTGGAATACTACAGCAGACCACTCAGGGGCTAACACAAACGAACTCCTAAAAACAGGAGATGGTGAATGTGGTGCTTGGGCAGATTTTTTCATTGACTGCTTAAAGATGCAAGGCATTAAGAATGCTTCCAAAGTTGAGGTTATCGCAAGTTCTACTATCCCTAACAGAGTTTTATTGCTGGTAAAAAAATGGAAGTTTGTCCCCCCAGGCACTTCTTCAAGCACATTTCCTTTTGAGTACATCGAAAATAAGGAGCTATTTAAGGAATATGGAATTCCAGGACAGGGTATTGATAATCCATACTACAGTGCTTTTCTCAATCACTATATTGTTCAATTTGAAAGGGAATATTTTGATCCTTCTTATGGCACTGGACCTTTTCCATCACAATTGGAATGGGAAAATTCTTCACTTGATGGTTTCGCAATTAGAACTTCCGAAGCGTTATTAGGAAAGAAAAAAGACCTTTCAGCCACTGAGACTGTTTTCAAATGAGGTTAATAAAAATGAAAATTTCCCTTTTATTATTGTTTTTGGTTTCAATTATACTTTGTTATCCGGTTCAGGCATCAAATGAGAAAATTGATACGATTTCTGAACTTCTTTTGGATCAAAATGTCAAAATAACTCTTTCTTCCAAATTTTACAAAAAAGCTGCGACTCAATTTCTCCCAGAACGTAATGGCACAATTTATTTTTTGGAACGAGAGAATTTAAGAACCGGCAAGAAGGTTCGAATTTGGCAGGAACCATATTGTTGCCTAAAAATAGCTCCCCAATTAGTTCCAAGAGATTTTAAATTATTGTTAGGTGATAATAAAACAATTTTTCTTTTATATGTCGAAGGTTTCTCTGTTTACTCCTTTCAATTAGATGTAAATTCTGAAATTTTACCCTATGAGGACGAAAAAACATCTTCAGAAAGACCGACAATTTCTTTTCCAAGTTTTCCGGAAATTCCTTTACCTAGTTTTAAGGAAAGCAGGAACTATGTCGGCCGGGTTGGAGAACATCCACCTAGAATTTTATCTTTAACCAAAGATGAAAAAAATATTGCCGTCATAATTTCCATAGCCAAAGAAAAAATGATTTACTCTCGCCCCATAGAAAGCGGAGAATGGGCCTTGATCAGCCGGGAACCACTTGAAGAACCAAAATAAGCCAATGTGTTTGTAGAGGTTTACGAAATCAAACGAAATTTTGTGTTTACTCTTCACGAGATAAGAATGTGACTTTTACCGTGAATTGTTTTATTTGTGATGCTAACACTGGAAAGTTGGACAAGCACTTGGGAACAAATCAAAAACGTTTTTCTATGATATAGTTCTCTGAAAAATTGAGGTGATATTATTTGAAAATGAACCAAAAATCGTTTTTTCCTATAACTTTCTTCATTTTTCAGGGAATATTTCTGTTCTGTTTTTGGATTCCAGCCGCTTTCGCTTTTGAGGAAGACGAGATAACAAGTTTCTTAAAACGGGGAGAGGTTCTCTATTCAGGCCGGGATTTAAAGGGCGCAGAAATTGAATTTGAAAATGTTCTGTTGCTTGACCCTGAAAATGTCGAAGCGCAGATCTGGTTAGTGAAGGTTTATGCAGACCTGAAAAAGATTCAAAAGGCGAAAGAACTTTTTGAAAAGGTATCCAAAATAGCTCCGAATCATGTAAAGCTCAAGGGTTTAAAAGAGCTATTAGGAGGAACTTCTCCGCAAAAGTCCAAAAGGAAAAAAGAGCCTGATCCGGTTATTTTTGAGACGATTGCGCTTCTAGGCTCGTCAACTCCCGCGCGACCTTTCGGATTTGTAATTCCTGAAAACAAGGTTGCGAAAGTTGTGATCAAGGAACCCACTCTTGATGAAAGTGCTGTTCTTCCTGACATTCCGGATGTTGATCCAGGGAAAAAAAATTCCGGAAAGAATGCTGAAAAGACAGAAAAGGGTTCACAAAAACAGCAACCCCAAAATTCAACCCCCAAAAAAGCGGATTCCAAAAAGACCGATGGTCAGAAACCACCGGCATCTCAGACAGAGTCGCTCCCATCACTTGAGGATTTTCACACAAAAGATGGACCTCTTGCAAAAGCTTTTGACGAATGGGCAATAAATGGACTACCAGCGGGTTTGATGAAATATTTTGAAATGGTCATGGAAAATCGGTCCCTTGCTGCAACTGACGATCATAATATCCTTTCAGAGGGTGAAAAGTATTTTCAACCTCGTTTTCAAGCTGACCAAAATAACGAAGAAAGTCGCTTTTATTTGGGAATGATTGCATTTATTGGAGGAGCTACTGAAAAGGCGAAAGAGTATCTTCTTCCATTAAAAAATACTCAAAAACCTTTTAAAAAGATTTTGGAACCGGTTTTCCTGGAGTTTGAAAATCAGCAAACCCAGGAAGAAAATCAAAAACTTGCTGACCAGAAAGCACAAGAGGAAAAAATTGCCGCAGCTAAAGCAGCCGAAGAAGCAAAGAGACGGCCGATTCAGGTTACGAATACCGATACAGGCGTTTTGTTAGCAACTCCTCCGGAAGGGGCGAATTCATCAGAAGGCTTTGATTCGGAAGGATATGATCTCTACAAAAAAGGGCGTCTGGACGAGGCCATAGAAAAATTCAAAGTTGCAATTAAAGCGAATCCAAATGATTCGAAATTTCAGTATCACATGGGCCTTGCTATGACAGATAAAGGTTTAGCCGGTTCGGTGGATTCGTTCGATCGTGCTATTGAAGCATTCAATCGCGTGATTCAACTTGAACCGGGAAGTAAACTGGCTAAAGATGCTGAAGTAATGGTTAGAGATATCGTTGCGGCAAAAAATTCCCTGAAGTGATTATAGTTTCAGAATTCCAATTCCCGAGGATATAGTCTTGAGACCATTTTTCCAAAACCTGAAAACGTGAACTCGCTTGGATGAGATTCCTGCCTTAACTTTTGGATTATTTGGTCTCAAAACAAAATTCGGGTTGAAAACTTTTTTTATTTCTACGGAATCGGCTTTTGAAGCTGAGCAATCGGAGAAAATGAAGTTTACGACAACAGAAATTCTGAGTTTATCAGCAAAGTGCACCCATTTTCAGATTCCTGACCCGTATATGAATTGATGAGTGCTTTGCTGGTTTAGAACGGAAATTGAGAATGCATTTTTCCGGAGAAGATTCGGTTTCATTTCTGGATTTGTCCAAATAAATGTGCCATTTTTAAATACTCCAGAATTCTGAATTTAATAAATTCTTTTGTTGAAGCCTGCTTCAAAGGGTGTGAATTTAAAAGATTTTAATCAGGTTTTGCTGTGTTCATGATTATTTCAGCAATATAAATACACTGACCCTCTTCAATATCACCAAAGGGTTGACCAGTTGTCTGCCAGGTTGTAGAATCAAGGAATTGATTTGCATATTACCCCGTTCTTCCCTCAAAAGAGTTTGGGAAAAACACTGGGGTAAGGGGGCGTTAAATTTGAAAAGAAGAGTTTTACGGAGGATAGAGTATGTCTTATTCGTGGTATCCAACCTGGATCGATAGAAAAAACCGTTATTCCCGAACGGACAATGTTTTTTTTGATCCGCAGAAATTTGCTACAATCGGCGTTGGAATTGGGCTTCCGAATATTGTACAAAAATCAACTTTCAGCTTCAGAAATGTTAAAGACGGGGCTGACAGATTCCTCGGACAATCCCAAAGTGGGGAAAAGCCCTTTGCAAGAATTTATACCCGACTTGGAAACCCAACCACTGAACATCTCGAAAAACTCCTTTTCAGACTTGACTGTCAACATATAATTGATGCTGCTTTGGCTGCCGATGAAAAGAAGCCAACGATCGGTACGCTTGTTTTTTCTTCCGGAATGGGGGCGATTTCTTGTACAACCTACGCCCTGGTTAAAAGTGGTGACACGATTATCAGCGGCGGGGTTTATGGCTGTACTGACTCCTTTTTTAGATCTTTGGCCAAATTCGGCGTATCTGTAAAATTTATTAATATTACTGATCTTTGCAAAGTTAAAGAGGCATTGGCTGAGGCCTCCAATCCGGCTATGATTTTTTTGGAAAGCCCTGATAACCCAACTTTAAGAATTTCGGATATTTCAGCAATTTCAAAACTTGCAGAAGAATACAAAATCCCATTGGTGATCGATAACACTTTTGCCACACCGTATCTTCAGCAGCCATTCAGACTTGGTGCGGATATAGTAATCCAAAGTCTTACAAAGTATATCAACGGGCATTCCACGTCGGTTGCAGGAGTTGTCAATGGACCATGGGAATTCATGAACGAGCATCTTTTTCCGGTTTTCAAAGACCACGGTCCAACCGCCAGTCCATTTGATTCATGGCTCAACACACAGGGAGTCCAAACTTTACACGTGAGAATGGAACAGGCATGTGACACTGCTGAAGAGCTTGCGAAAAGACTGGAAAAACATGCCAGGGTTGAAAGGGTGTGGTATCCGGGTTTACCTTCTCATCCGCAGCATGAGCTTGCCAAGAAACAAATGCGAAGATTCGGCGGGATGATCAGCTTCGAATTAAAAGATGGGTTTGAACCTGCACAAAAGCTGATGAACTATTTTGCAAGTTACACGACTCCAATGGAATTAGCGGTTAGCCTAGGTTCCGCCATATCATATATTCAGCACCCTGCTTCTATGACCCATTCTGGAATTCCTGAACAGGACAGAGTTTCTCGTGGAATTACAAACGGATTAGTCAGACTTTCTCTCGGCCTGGAAGGCATGGAAAATCTCTGGGAAGCCATTGTTGATGGCTTGGAAAAGGCATATGATGCCAAATAAAAGTAATCGCCCCCTAATTTTGCGGCGAACAAAATTGCTGTGAGAGTAATGATGTGATGAAACAGCGCCAAGGTGAGAAGAGAAGCCAATAAAGATGTTTTGTTTTCAATGTCAGTTTTGAGTTGAGTGCAGTATTTAGTGACTATTTAATGAGATTGGTGAAATAAATTTGAAATGGTTTCCTGAGTTTCTTCAGTTGACAAGCCCGTCCGGGTTCATTCTCTGGGCGGGAGTGTATGTTTTCTGCGTTGTGGTTTTTTCCACTTTTTTCTTTGTGGCGCTAAGAAAATTAGCAAAATATCGGGAAAAGCAATCCCGAAGGAAAGCTGATAAACCTGATACTTCCTCACTGGTTGTAAACGAGCTTGCTGCATTGAAATTCTGGTTGCCTCCGGAAATTGAAAATATTTCCGCAAAAGTTCCAAAATTCCCATCTGCTCCCAATAAGCTGGTAGAAAAAAAACAACCCGCGGAAAGCGATCCCGAGACTGAATTTAAAGAGTTTCTGGGAAAAGTCCAAGATAACATGGGGCTTGGGACTGATGGTGCAAGGTTGTCAGATAATCAAATTCTCAGAATCAAAAAATGTTTGGAAGAACTGAATCGTTTCGAATCTACAGAATTCGCCTCTTTTGAGCCAATTCCTGCTGAAGAAAAGATACTTTTGTCTACTCAGCTTGAAATTCTGGATTCATCAAAATGTTTTGGGGAAAAACTTTTTTTCCCATTTGATAGCGAATTAATGGCTTTCAGAGCCTTGATTAATCCTTGGGAAGGCCCAATCACAGGAACTTTTGGTCAATTTGCCGTTACTGCTAAAAGACTGGTTTTTTCAGGTTCTGATAGCCCAATTTGTATTCAATTCGAAGAAATCAGTCATATTTCTCTCACGGATTCCACGATTCAGTTTTTTCTTGCCCCCTCAGGAAAATCCTATATTTTCAAATCCGAATACCCTGAGATATTGGCGATAATCATCCATTCAGCGTTTCACGAAGAGGCTTGAGTCAGTCTTGGGTCGGGTGGACCTACATTCTCAGGAATCGGAAAATAGCGTTATTCTTTGCTTCACTGAAATGGGGAGCTTCAAGAAGGAACTTTTGTTAAAATACCGATTAACTGCTATTTTTTTAACGAAACCTTTGACTTAGTTCCATCACCAAAACCCCGTTTTTGAGCGGAGCGGAAGGGGCGGGGATCGAATTTGTGTTTGTCATGAATTCAATCAAGATAAAGTTCTGGAGAGATGTATCTCGGATTTTTTTTATCTTTTTGGAAAAACTCCATTGCCCGAAATCCGTAAACGTTTCTGTACAAACAATTTGATTCAATGCCTGAGTTGCGCATTATTATTATTCCTGGATCCTTCCAAATACCGGTTTTTTTGAATTCATCAAAACGAAATCGTACTATGGAAGTAATGTCGATTTCAATTTCTCCACCCCCTAACGCTGGAATAACAGTGCTTGCTGATGGGGATGCCAAGAAATCTCCTCCTTCATGGAACCAATAAACGCATGGAAGACGAAAAGTCCAATTGGCTCCGTCGCTTTCCCAGGGGGGGAAGGACTTTTCTGAATTCCCTGCGAATTCCTCTGTCAGAGGAAAAGCGGCTATTGGAATTGGATATTTTGTTTCTGATTTTTCACAAAGAGTGAGAAGTACAAGAGCTTTTTCCGGCTCGAAATCCTTCATGTCTATCCCTGCTTCTTCAAAAGCTCCTGGGAGATCAAAATATAGAAGATAGCGTAATGAGGTTGGCTGGTTCCAGGATCCGATTGGACCATATCCACCCGGCAGCTCCTTTTCGAAAAATCTTTCCGGAAAATGTGCTACATCAGTCGATCGAATAAATGCGTCTCTTCCTTTTCGGACGACTACTGAAGCTGGGCGTTTTCTGGGGGAAGCCAAATATTTGGGTAGGGTGATAAGGCACTTTTTGCACACTTCAGCATCATCACTGTTAAAAGTATCGCAATTTGGACAATGAGAAGCAGCGTTGCAGACTAAAGCGTAAAAAAAAAATGCAAAGATTGGAAGCGAAACTAGCAGAAGGTTTCTAATTAAACGTTTCGAATATTTCATCAAGGGCATAACTGTTTAAAATAAGGTTTATGATTGCGAATCATTCAAAACCCTTTTGTAGACGTCTAGGGTTTCCAGAGCACATTTTTTCCAGGAAAATTGTTTGATACGCTCAAAACCAGCATTGACTAACATTTGCCTTCTTTCGGCAGAAGATAAAACTCGCTCAATTGCCAGTCGAATTTCACTTTCATCGTTTGGGTCGAAGAATTCTGCAGCGTTGCCCACCACCTCCGGCATGGAGCTGGTATTGGAACAAACCACAGGGCATCCAAAGGACATCGACTCCAGGGGGGGAATGCCAAATCCCTCATATAGGGATGGGTAAACGAAGGCGGCAGCTGAAGCGTACAACCCAGCTAAAACATCGTCGGTACCAGAAAAATACTTTACCTTTTCCAAAGGTATTTTAAGAGCCTCAATTAACAAAAGTTCACGGGAATTAAAATTCTCGCCACCAAAGCAGGCAAGTGAAAACTCACTTTTTAAAAAATGAGAATTTCCATATGCTCTCAATAAACCCTCAAAGTTTTTATAACCCACCCTGGGGCCGACATACAGAATAAAGGGTTTTTTTTCAATACTCAATTTAGCCTTGTTATTTTTCAGAATAAGGGAATGCCCGAGATGAACCACGGAGGTTTTCTTTTCTGGAATGTCCAGCAACTTAATTAAGTCCTGCCGTGTGTTCTCGGAAATGCAGATAATATGGTCAACACGCTGTAAAGAAGCTATTTTTGCTTTTGTAATTTTACTGCAACCAGAACCTGGTTCTGGAAATTTTTCATGAACCATGTCATAAACAGTGATTATTCGTTTTGCAGAGCGCGGACAAACGTCGAACATTGAATAATATGTTTCGTGAAAAATATCAACGTTTTGCCTGGGTTTTGTAAGAAATCTTGAAAGAAGCTGGTTTCCATTTAATATGAATTTAACTGGTATCTCAAAGTTATGAATACGAGGACTTTTAAACCCGCGTATGCGAACATTTCTACAATTCAAGAGGTATTCATTTATGAAAAGAGGGGAAAAAATTTCAACTTTATTTTCTTTATTGCCGGCAATATGATTGGCAATTTCAAAAAAATACCGCGAAATACCACCATACCGCTGGAAAGAAAAGACCTGGGAGTCAAACAAAATTTTCAATTTTCCCCTCCACAATTTCAAGCTAAACCAAGCAAAAAATTATTCACATGCTTCCTTCCCAAAAGGAAACAATATCCATTAAACTTTTTTTTAATGGAATTTTTGGTGTCCAACCAATTTCTTTTTGAATTTTTTCGTTCGAGCCAATAATTTCTTTATTATCACTGGGGCGTATCAGATTTTTATCCGTTTGAATTTTCACTTCAATGTCTAAAATTTCAGAAAGTTTTTCAATAATTTCCTTTAAAGAAATCCCTTTGCCAGAACAAACATTATAAACCTCACCGGATTTACCGTTTAAAAAAAGTTCATAATAAGCTGAAACAACATCCCTAACGTCAACAAAATCTCTAACAATGGAAATATCCCCAACAAGAAGAATTCTTTCAGCTTTTTTCTTTCTTTTCAACTCCACCAATTGTTTTGCAAAACCTGAAACAACAAAAATTTCTTTCTGGCCAGGTCCGAAATGGTTGAAGGAGCGTGTAAGAAGAATATCCTGAGAAAAACTTTTTACATATACTTGAGATAAGTTTTCTTGAGCAACTCGGGCAACCGCATAAGGGCTATTGGGAAAAAGTTGGTTAGTTTCTACGAAAGGAAGTTGAGATTTGGCGACAGTCCCATATTCTTCGGATGATCCAACGGAAAGAATGCGTGTTTTTAGATTCAGTCTTCTAATTGCCTCAACTAGGTTCAAGAAAATATTGGTGTTATTCATAAAACTGGTAACAGGTTCACGCCAACTAAAGGCAACACTACTAAAAGAAGCCAGGTGCAAAACAAATTCAGGTTGGAAACGAAAAATAAGGTTTTCAATCTTTTCTCTTTCCAAAAGATCTACTTTTTCGAAAGTACAGGAAAGAAACTTGAAGTCATCTGTTTTAAATGGGTAATCAAAAACATCAATTCCCAAAACGTGCGAACGAATTTTCATTCTTTCAAGAAAATCCAAGAAGTGTTTTGCCACAAATCCAGAAAAACCAGTAATAAGAATCTTTTGCATCTACTTCACCAAAACAGTCATTATTTTTGCCTTATGACATCCTAGTGGTTGTTTATGAACCGAAAAATTTGAAACCTTTCATATTGAAATTAGCTGATGTTCACAATTATTTCCTGAAAGGAAGCTTCATGAATGGTGATTTTGAGGGTTTTCCGACGCTTGGGTGGCAGCTTCGGTGGCCTCTTTGGTATAGGACAGAACAAAAAAGGTAATGGCAAGAATGAGGTATCCTGCTGTAAAGTGGTAAGGAATGAGTTTAAATACTGGTTTACTCAGATTCCAGGGAAGATACATATTTCCATTTGGATCAGCAGAATGGATGATTCCAAAAAATGTCAGACCGGCACAAATAGTGAGATAGACGCTTGCCTCCTTGAGTTTGCGATCAATGAGCGCTGCAACGAATCCTCCCCAAAGCATAGCTGTCAAAATGAATCCATTGCCAAGTGCAACGATGACGAGTGTCTCAGGAAATGATTTCTCAGCAGTCTCGAGGAGTTTCTGGAAGTGTTCCGGGGGAACTATGGAAGGGTCTCCAAGCTTGATTGCAAGCATGCGGGCAACGGTGGGAAAGTAAGAGAATGCAACTGCTGGTGCGTGTTGGATTGGACAAGCTTCGAAAGCCTGTGACATGATATCCAGGGCGACAAAAACCAGAATTGGAGCTAAAGTAGCTTTTGGAATCAATAAAACAAAAAAAGATATATAACCGACAATTCCACCAATTCCGACGAATAGCCCTGTGAGTAGAGTATATCCGGCGCGGCTTCCCATTGATTTATAAGCAGGTTGACCGATATAAGGAGTGGATTGTGCGACTCCCCCGCAAACTCCGGCTATCAAAGTGGCAAATGCTTCAGTTAAAAGAATATCCCGGGTATCGAAATCGTCTCCGGCAACACGTGCGCTTTCGGTGACATTTATTCCTCCGATTACTGTAAGAATAGCGAATGGAAAAGCAATTGGCAGGTATTTAAGGGCCTCTCCGATTCCTTTCATGAAATTCGCTGTGGGAATTGGAAGATTGAAGTAGAGTTTGGCTGAAGGCACTGCGTATTCCACTCCGAGCAAATGTGTTGCTCCCAAAAAGTAGTAGACAACTGTTCCAATTACGACTGCAGCTAGTACTCCAGGAAATTTAAACGGGAGGTTAATTCGTGCAATCAGTGTGTAAAGAATCAATCCAAGAGATATCATACCGACAATCGGAAGGCCAAAGATTTCTAAGAGGGGCATAAATCCGATCAGAGCGAGACCAATTCCAGCTAATGAACCCAGTAAACCTGCTTGAGGAACGATTTTCTGAACCCATGCGCCAAAAAACGAACAGATCAGTTTAATAATCCCGATAAGAACCATTGTTCCCATGCCTATATACCAGGTCATCAGCGCAGCCTGGTCTGGTGTGAAGTCGGGGTTTTTTTGGAGGGCAAGATAAGCGGGCCCAAGCACAGTGAAAGCTATTCCGATGGTGGATGGAGTGTCCAATCCGAGGGGCATCGCGGTTACATTTGGATTTTTTGTTCTTTTGGCTAGAGAAAAGGCCATGTAAGTATATACCAGATCCCCGAACAAGACTCCAAATGCGGTTCCAGGAAACATCTTGTAAAAGACAATATCCTCAGGAAAGTGAAAAATAGAGACAAGAATAAACGCTAGAAAGGCCATTACAGTGATGTTGTCGAACATCAAACCAAAAAAACCGTTTATGTCGCCGAGTACAAACCAATCATATTTGAAACTATCATTCGTTTCAGTCTGGGTCATTTTTCCACCTTCCCTTAATGAAATATTTTATTTTTTTTGTAGTTTGCAGGTTGCGCGTATTATACCATTTTCATTTGTTTAAATCCAAAATAGCTTTCAGAGATAGGACAAACGCATACTTTTCTAAATATCCAATTAATTTCGATTTTTCCGAATTAAATTTTTGTCTCAGTTAAAGAACCAGAACGGGTTGCTGAGAAGGCGTGAAGTTCCTGCTAGCCATAAAATTTGTATATTGAGCGAAAGTGTATTCTTGCGATTTCAAAATCAAAAAAAATAGATTGAAACGCTGGAGGTACAATGTAACTTATTAACGTTGCCCATGCTGCTCCTACTCCCCCGTATTTGGGAATCAAAATAAAATTCAGAAGGATGTTTGCGACAGCTCCGACTATGGTGCCATATAATCCGATTATTTGCTGGTTTTTTAATAAGAATCTGTTGCTGAAAATAACACCCATGCTTACGATAATTCCTGAAAAAATATGGACAGTCAATATTGGAGCGGATGGTAAAAATGTTTTGCCGAACATGAGTAGAATAATTTTCTCGGAAAATATGAAAACAATGATGGAAAGGGTTAGCCATCCCCAAAAAAAGAGCCCCATGACTTTTTGAAGTTGCTTCGTGTACAAAGTTTCATCTTTGTTGAAAAGTTCAATTAACTTAGGATAAATGGAGCTTAATACGATCATTGGAACAAAAAATCCCAATTCGCTTAAGCGTGCTGCTACTGCATAAAAGCCAACTTCCATATTGTTTGACAAATCGCCGATCATTACTTGATCAATTTTCATGTAAATGGTTATTGCGATACTGGAAAAAACCAGTGGCCAGCTATCTTTGAGGAAATTGTATGCTATTTTCGTGTTGAACTTCCATTTCCAGATGTTTTGTTGGCTTTTATGGTATGCCACTATAAGAAAGAGCGCTGTTAAAGCTATTTCAAAGAAGCTTGTCCATGCAAAGGCTATGAGGGATCCTTTATTCAGTAAAAGAAAAATTTTGTATACTGTGGTGATTAAAAAAGCGCCATTTGCAGCATAAACGGTGTAGCGTGATTTCAATAATGCCTGGAAGTAAAAGTCGATAACATTCAGAGACTGGAAGATAAAACTTGCTGCTGAAATAGCTACCAGCCACAATGTCATCATATCCCCTTTACGGACAAACCAGATGGCTACTATTGTTAAAATCAGGGTGATCACCCCGCCAAAGAGTTTCAGCCAAAAGGCGCTTCCTAAGAACTCATCTTGTTTTTCCGGAAATTTCACCAGTTCCCGAATAACAATTGCATCCAACCCTAAAGTGGCAATTGCACCAAAGAGCGCTGCGAATGAGGTGGAATATCCCAATAATCCAAACTGTTCTGGCCCAAGGTAGCGTGTTGTCCAGATGCCGACTAACAATCCCAAACCCATCCGCAAAATCTTGTCCAAAAAAAGCCAACCGGTATTTGCTAATATTTTGGTTAAGGTGGGTCTGTTTTGTAGAAGTTTATTGATAGTGGGAAACATAAAGGTTATTTTTCTCTAAGTCGTCCTATGAGAATAAAATGATGATTTTGGACACTGTGTGAAAGTAGTTGATTCGATTTTTTTAAAACCTACTTTAAAACAGAGATTCCAGAGAGGAGAGCATAAAATCTTTCTTTTTTCACTAAGATGGCCTCTTCTGCTTTCTTTTCCAAAAAATCTTTTCAGTGAATTTGCAGCGTCTGGTTTTGTTATTTTCCTTTTCCGGAAAAAATTGTACCTGCTCATTGAAAAGAGCTTGTCAAAGAAAAACGTGTATCCTTGAAATGATCATGTTATTTCTGGACGATGCCTAAGCATTTCGGCTGATTTTTTTTTCATTGGTCCTTCCTTGAGGTGGAAAACAAATTAAGTGAGTCTTGTAGGGTTCGACTGTTTAATGAACGCTCAACAAATGAGCTCAAACCGAATCTGGCAGCTTTAACAAGAAACAAAAAGATGCGTGGGTTGATTTTCTTTTCAGTCAACAAATGAATGGTAGAACCATTGGAATAAAAATTTAACCTGTACTTTTCAGCCAGAAAATAAAAGGTTTTCAAAGAAAAAAAGGAAATATGCTGGCCATGCTGAAAACCGTAGTAATACCAATTCGTCGGTGGGGTGATTTTATCAGGCAAAAGCTGAGTTGAAAAGAAAATATTTCTCGAAATATTTAATAAATTTTCGAGTTCAAATACAGGATCCACAAAATGTTCAAATACTTCAAGCGCAGTTAGAAGATCGTAAGTTTCAAATTGTTTTTCAAAACCCCTGGCTAAAAGGTTTTGAGAAAATTTATCGCACCATTGAAAGTCAAAGCCAATATCACGCATGAGCCTGACAAAAATTCCGTAACCACCGGCATAGTCGAGGAATTTTCCATTTTTGTCGTATAGAAAAAAAATCAGAACTGACAGGATTTTTGAAATCAAAATGTTTCTTTGGAGAACTCCGGTGTCCTCAATATTCAATGCGTTTTTATAGGCTTCTTCAAGCCAGAATGGATCTGAAGTTTGAAGAAAACAGCAATTTTTGCATTTGAAGAAATCGGCAGTGTATTTATTCAGAATTTTTGCCGAGATCTCTTTTTCGGTGGCTTTTCCGCAAATTTTGCACAACATATTAAGGAATAAAACATTGAATTTTGGCTATTGAGCGTAAGCAACGGTCAACGAAGAAATCAGAATTCAAAAATACTTTGTATTTTCCATTTCCAGGTTTTAAGGGGTTTTGATCTTCACTTTCCAATAGAAGACAATTTTCGGGGTTTTTGGAAAGGAAAACCTCGCCACCTGAGAAAAGGCTTCTGTATCCATCCGCACTTGTTACTAAAACGCAAAGTTGGTTTAGGTCGGAGTTGGCAAGGCCCTGTTTGAGAATGGAAGTTAATGCATAACCTCCATACGCGTGGAGGCCGTGAAATCCTTTTCCTAAGCCAAAACAGCAATCATTCATTGTGATTTTGGGTTGGCCCTTTAAAGTTTCTGACGAAATTTCGATTTTTTTACCGTCGGGAAAAATAATTTCAGGCTTTTCAACCCACATGGTATCCTTGTTTTGAGGTTGGACTTCTTTCTCTGCGGCAGGTGATTGACAGACCTTGATTTCAATTACATCTTCAATAAAACGACCAGGCCAGGAATCGTGTGCTGCAGCAAGACAAATTCCTTTGGGGAAATAAAGGTTCTGCTGCGTTGAACCATTATGGCAGGCGAAACAACCGGATTTTTCGGCCTTTCCTGCTGTTTCTCCACTTCCGGAAAACCATTCATCATTGCTCCAATTGAATTTGGACGTGTCTGTATGCTTGTGTGGATAAATGAAACGAAGTCCTTTCGTGAGTAATATTCCATTAGCATTATTTCCAAGAAATATTTCACCATAAGAAAAAACAGCTTTTTTTCCATTCCGGCTTATTGCAATTATATACATGTCTAATTCCCGGTCAAAGCCGTCCGGAGACTTCTTAACTATGTTATTGGCCTCCAGAATCCGGGAAAATTCAACCCCATTTGCTTCAAATGTGCCAAGATAAGAATTCGTCGAAGATCCTATTTTGACGCGTTCCTGGGTCGAAGCTAATTTTTCCAGATCTGAAATAGAAAGTGTTTTCTCTTGTTTGACCGCACCTGTTATTTTAAGCGACAATTCTTCGGAAGAAGTTGCCGTTTGAGCAACGACGGGGAGGCAACTTAAAAGAACAATCACAAGAGGAAAAATCCAGTATTTTGTCATGAAGGCTCACCTCAAAATGTTTTGCAAATTCTACCACAGTCTTCTTTGGCAAGTCACAGTATTTCTGGTAAATTCAGCAATTCTTGGTGAGTTTTCTCGCAAAATATAGCAATTATACCATTCATAATTAGTTCGTGGGTTTCAATCTTCTTGGCTGCTGAAGAAATTTTCCGACAACGTTGGGAGCCAAAGGCGATGAAGCAACCTTATTCGAAAAAAATTGAATATTCAGAAAAACGTCCAACGCTTTCCAATGATTTTATGGAATATCTCTTTTTGGAGGATTTAAGCATACCTTCGGATTAATAATAATTGGTATTACAGATTTTTGCTACCAAACCTACTGGAATAATTAGTTTTTTGAACATTGCTCAAAATGCCTCTCAATAACAATCGCAGCGACTCACCGAATTGCTGAGGAAAATTAACTGTTTCACTTCAAACGCTGAGCTAGGCAGAATGGGTGGCAAACTTATCATTGGGAAATGATAGCTGAAATAAGCGGTAATTCCCAGGAATTCACTTTTTTCAACGGATAGAGCGAAATATACGTTTAATATTTTATCAATCTACCAAAATCGTGTCTTTTCAAAAACATAGGGTTAAGTTGACGGAAATATTTCATTTTACCCCGAAGTATTGAGTTGATGCGGAAATATTCTAGGAGGAAAAATGTTTCGAGCCTATCGTTTTCCTTTTATTTCTATTCAAAAGTTCACAGTATTTTGTCTCTTAATCTGTTCCATTTTTTGCTTTCTTCCAGTCTTTGGGGAAACCCCAACTGTTCTTGATTTTGCTCGAATTTCCAATACTGTTTATGGATTCGGCAAATCGGGTTTTTCAGTTCCAGCTGGTTATAAAGAAATACTTGGTCAAACTTTGCTGCCAAATGGTTTTATTGGAGCTGCGTATGAGAAAATTGACACTGGTGAAATTGTGATCGCGTTTGCTGGTACAAATTTCCCTGGCCCGGCTGATCTTCTTGCTGATTTAGGAATCGTAAATTCAGATATTAAAGCTATAGAAAGAGCTATAAAAATCCTCCTTGGAAAAGAGCACCCCCATAAAGAAGGCGAAGTAGGAAAAGCTAAAGACGTTTTGCAGCATGCACGGGATGTTCTGATAACTAATCCGAATGCTGAAATTAAATCTCAACTAGATTCGGCGAGAATGTTTACAAAACAAACGCTGGAATACATTGATTCTCGGAAGCGGTTTTCCCTATTACACAGGGATTTCGAAGATGCCAAAACCGAACATAAAGTATATCTGGCTGGGCATTCTCTTGGAGGTTTTCTGGCACAAATCGTGGCTTATGAAAATCATCTCCCTGCAATAACTTTCAACGCTCCAGGTGCTGCAGGGATGATACAAAATGGAAAGTCCGATCAGATTGTAAATTTTATTCGCAAATATGACCTGGTTGGAATTTATGGGGTACATGTAGGAAGATTAGTCGTTTATCCGAGCAGTAAGATTTCTATAACAAATTTTTATATGACTTTTGTTTTACGGAATCACGTAATGTGGCCTTTTATAAAAGATCTTGAGGATGGAATGACTCCATTAGCGGAGAATGATTCCTTCTGAGTTAGGAAACTCTGCAAACTTGCAAGATATTTAAAACATGCCCAAACCCTTTTCCAAGGTTTGGGCATGTTTTTTGTGAACACTAATTACCGTTAAACGAATTGAAAAAAAGCTTCATTATCCTTATCATTAGTGGAAGTTTTTTTTCGCTTCGACAACAGCAGGCGGTTTTCCATCTCTTCCCATTAGAACATAATCGCTGGGTGGCGGTCTGCTAGTAGTTAGTTCGGTAAACAACCTTCCAATAGTAATTAGTACCGCGTAGCTCGGTGGTACGGAAAAAAATGAGTCTTTTTCACGAAGACAATTCATTGTACAAAGTGGCTTTTTGGAGTTGCATTGGATGGTTAATTAGCGAATGTCATACTAGTCTAATCCTTCGTCAAGTTAGTCTTTTTGTGGAATGAGAGTTACAGATTAAATTGGTAGTATTAAGCGATGAAAATTCCAGTTTTTCCTTTGGAAAGTTACTTCAGGAAATCCAGCTTTATTCCCTGAGCCAGTTCCAGCGTTCCGCTGTAGTTGATTGTACAGGTTTGGCGACGCATGTAACTTTTCCATGAATCTGAGCCGCTTTCCCGGCCCCCGCCTGTTGCTTTTTCGCCTCCGAAAGCGCCGCCGATTTCCGCTCCATTGGTTCCGGTGTTGACATTGGCTATTCCGCAATCGCTTCCGGTGGCTGATAAGAAACGCTCGCTTTCCTGAAGGTCATTTGTGATGATTGCACTACTCAATCCCTGAGGAACTGAATTTTGCAAGTTAATTGCTTCCTCGAGATTGTGATATTTCATAACGTAAAGAAGAGGAGCGAAAGTTTCTTCCGCAACAATTGGGATGTTTCCTGGAACTTCGGCAATTGCCGGTGAAATGTAACATCCGCCTGGCAGGGGCAAAAGCTCTCCACCGAAAATGATTTTTCCGCCATCTTTTCGGACTTTTTCCATTGCATTTAGCATGGCTGAAGCGGCTGCCTGATCAACCAACGGCCCCATAAAATTTTCCGGTTCAAAGGGATCACCAATTTTTGCCTTACTGAAAATATCAACCAGTCTGGACAGAAACAGATTGTAAATCTGTTCATGAACAACAACTCTTCGAGTGCTTGTACAACGTTGCCCGGCGGTTCCAAGTGCCCCGAAAAAGATTGATCCCAAAGCGATTTCGAGGTTGGCGTTTTGACTTACAATCACCGCATTGTTTCCTCCAAGCTCAAGTATGAGCCTTCCAAATCTTTCCTGGACAGCTTTTCCAAGAATGCGGCCTATTTTGGTTGAACCTGTGTAGGAAACAAGTGGGATTCGTTGATCAGTTCCGAAGGAATCACCGATTTCAGAACCTCGCCCAATTGCCAGGCTGCAAATAGATGCGGGGAATTCTCGATTTTTTAAAACTTGTTCCATAATTAGTGTGCAAACTATTGCGCTAAATAGTGCCTTGGATGATGGTTTCCAGATTATGGAATTTCCGCAGGTCAAACCAATTGCTGCGTTCCAGGCCCACACTGCCATGGGAAAATTGAAAGCGGTTATCACTGCGATCGGACCTAGAGGGTGCCATTGTTCAAACATTCTATGGGAACGTCTTTCGCTTGGAAGAACTGGGCCTCCTATCTGTCGGCTCAACCCGACAGCGTAATCGCAAATGTCAATAACCTCTTGAACCTCGCCAAGACTTTCCCGCATTGGTTTTCCCATTTCCAGAGTAATTATTTGTGCCAGGGGATTTTTGTACCGACGAATTCGCTCGCTGAATTCTCTCACAATCTGTCCTCTTTCTGGGGCTGGGACTTCACGCCAGAAATGAAATGCGGTTTGTGAAAGGGTGAAAATTTTATCAAGCTCCCCGATTGTAATCGTTTTCACCGAAGGAAGAGCTCTCCCATCTACGGGGGTATTTATGGCAATTTCGGGACCCGATCCAAACCAGGTCTCGGAAAATCCCCCAAGAAAAGGAATATTAAAAGGGAATTGTTTTAGAATTTGTTTCATTGCAGAACTCCTTGTAATAAAAATTGTTTGTTGACTATTTTTTTCCAACGTATAATACTGTCATGAAAGATAGCTACAAATCCAATTCATAGTTTTCATAATTATCATGAATAAAATTCATTTAAAAAAATGGGAAAATATTGATATTCCTCAGTTGAGGCCTTTTTTTATGGTTGCACAAACTGGAAGTTTTTCCCTGGCTGCTGATCGTCTTTTTGTTTCACAATCTGCGGTTAGTCATGCGATTTGTAAATTGGAAGAAACTCTTGGAACATCATTATTCGAAAGAGGAAGCAAAAAAAACTCCTTAACGGACGATGGAAAGCAGCTTTTTGAAGCTTGTGAAAGAGTTTTCTACTCACTTGCTGAAGTTACTGAATCCATTCAGATGCGTCAGGGAAAGGAAAAGGGATATTTACGGCTCGGAGCGACTGTTGAGTTCGGTTGTACTGTTCTAATGAAACACATTAAGCCTTTTATGGATGCACATCCGGAAATCGAAATCGATTTTTTTATGAGGCATGATTTGATCAGTCCATTGCAACGTGACGATCTGGACTTAATCATTGATTGCGTTGAACATCGGCAAAAGGGATTACTGCGTCTTCCATTGTTTCGGGAAAAATATGTTCTTGTTGTCAGTCCATCATTTAGGAATTCACGACAATGGAAAAACCCGCGTGTTCTGGAGAATCTTCTTGTTTTGTCGCTGGATAAAAAAGGGCAATGGTGGGAGCATTTTCTACTGAGCATTCCAGCGGAAAAAAGGCCCTATCTCTGGCGATTTACAGCTATCAACCACGTTCGTGGAATGATAACAGCGGCTGTTCAGGGAATGGGAGTTGCCCTGCTTCCCAAATATAGTGTAATGCACGAACTTCGTGATGGTTTGTTGGAAATAGTATTTCCGAAACTGGCATTACCGGAAGATTGCTTTTGTGTGTATCAGAAAGAAGAGAAAGCAAAAATGAAAAAACAACGAATGTTAACGGATTTTCTTTCCCGAATAAAGCTTTCTGAGTTTGGAGATTAACGAGACTATCGAAAAACACCCTGTTTTTCATATTTTTATGTACCGATTCAAATTTTCGCCCCGCTTTTGGCATCAACGGCGAGCCACTCTGTACCGAACAAAATGAACCGAAATTATTCGACAGCTTCTAACGAGTCTGTCGAAAAATCCCCTAAAACTCGCTTTTTTGTATACCCGCCCAAGTTTTCGCCTTGCATTCTCGCATCAGAAGTGGGTCGCTTTGTACCGAAAAAAAATGTACCGAGATTAATCGACAGTCTCTAACGAGTCTGTCGAAAACACCCTGATTTTCATTTATCAAGGTACCCATCCAATTTTCACCCCGCATTCTCGCATCACTAACTAGTCACCTTGTACCAAATAAAATGTGCGGGGGTTTTCGACAACTTCAAATACCAATTTCAATTAGTTTGTTCATCCGACCTATTTCGTTCTTCAGAGCTGCGTAAATTGGAGTTGGGCCTGATAGAAATGTATGGTTCAACCATTCCAGTAAGGGCTCCTTATTTTCATGAAAGTTCCTTCTTTTCTTGCAAAATATACCGATCCAACTTCATTTGGATCAAATCAATGTTCTTGGGGTGATGCACATATTTTTTTGGATTG
>JADFXM010000052.1 GCA_015233565.1 Candidatus Rifleibacteriota bacterium | reverse complement strand
CAGAGGCCCTCCATGATTTGGTTTCAAGATTTCATGGCAAAATTCGAATAAGCAGAATCGAAGTTAGAAAAAAACATTAGATGAAGAACAAGGAGAGTAACCCCAATTATTAATGGATAATTCCTGTAATTTGTGAGAAGAAATTGACGCTTTGAAAAATTCTTACTATAATGATTAAGTTCGTCAATTTTATTAAAAAGGGGTCTAAGCAATGTTAAAAAGAGTTTTATTGGTGAGCGTTGCCGCAATTTTCCTGGCAACATCTTGTACAGCTAATGCTGACGAGGGGCGAATCAAACCGGAAAATCCAAAAGCCATAAAAGTAGCTCCCCAAAATGATGGCAGCCAAACTAAATTTGCTCCGTCGGGTGCTGTTGTTCAGATTATGAAAGAGTTTCAGGAAGTAAGAAAAAAGGAAGCCGCGATTTCCGGTATTTTTCGTGGAATTCATAAAGATCTAGCCACCACCGGGAACCAGCCTCCTGCCTCTCCTGAAGAGGCGAATCTTCCATTGGTAGTTGCACAACTCTGGGATCTCGAATACATCCTTCAAGGCCAGTTTGACAAAGGGTACGGAGATCTCGACTATTGGATCAGAACTTATGAAATGAACCGAGACGAAGGATGGATGGCAGTTTCTTACCTGGAGAATTTAGAAACCACTCCGATGAATGGCCTTCTTCGCGCCGCCTTGAAAAATGCTTCAGATAATCTCAGAAATGTGTGTTCAAGAAAACTTTATGGCGACCTCCAATACTGGACTGATCAATCCGGAATCATGAGAGATGCTCTTCACCAAACAGGTACCAACATTCGCGGAGTCCTTGATTCCGTCGGAAATGTTCCTCCCGCCGGAGCACAAGAACAGATGAAAGTTCATTTGCAATTGGTACAGACTTTCCTCGCCAAACAAAGTGACAAGGGTTATGGTGGATTGGATTATTGGACTCGCACGCATGGAATCTTACGTAACGAGGGAACGCTCGCTATTGGAGTCCTGACACGTGCCATGGATCAACTTGGCGCTAATCTTCAAGGACTTTTGAAGAGTGCTGTTCAGAATGTAATTAATAATTTGAATGCCGCAGTTAATCGGTACAACAATGGCTACGGCGATTGCAACTATTGGTCTGCAGCCTGTGGAAACACTCGTCAGGGCCTCTGGGATGCTGCAAGAAACATCGGTGAAATTTTAAGTTCAATTTGATTTTATTTATCGTACAATAAATTCTCCCCTAAAAAGAATAATTTTTGGGGGAGATTTTTATTTACTTGAGAAAAAAAAATTAAATGATTAGAATTAACTTTAAGAGTTTCTGAATTTTGGAGAATAAAAATGAATTCCGACTCCGACAAAAATGAATTTCCCAATCTTTCAGTTCCAAAGATTGCGCTACTTGAACTTACTTATTCCTGCAATCAGCCATGCATATTTTGTTCCCTTCCGTGGCTTGATGCGTCAGGAACATATCAGAAGTTGCCTGAATTGTCTGCCGGCAAGTGGCTTGAAATCATTGAAAAACTGGTTACTTCGGGAGTCGAAGAGATCATGTTCTCCGGTGGGGAACCATTTGCCAGAAAAGATTTTCCTGAGATTTTTAAGCAAGCTTCAGTTTTACAGGCCAAAGCTCCTGTTTTTGACAACTCTGGAAAAATTGTCGGAATGGGAAGTAAAAAACTGGAAGTCTCAGTAAAAACCAATGGACAATTGATTGAAAAGGCAGCAGTTGCAATGCTTGCGGCAAAAAAGCCGAAAATTGTTATTGGACTACCCGGTTTAAAAACCTACGGGTACCATACCGGAGGTGGAGATGTTAAAAAGGCATTAGACATTATTTCCAAGCTTTCTGAAGCTGGATTAACGGTTTCGGTTGAAATTTGTGTTACCAAAACCAATCTTTCCGAACTTTCCGAAACAATTTTAGCGGCATTTACAGTGGGTACAAAGAACTTTTTTTTGAATCGCTTTTTGATGGATGGAAGAGGAAAAGTGGCCCCCGATTTGTCCTTGAATTGTGAAGAAATTACAAAAATGCTCGATATTGCTGAAGAGGCTTGTAAGAAGACACAAATTACTATTTTGGCTGGTCATAATATTCCCAAATGCCTGATTACTAAAAAGTATGAATTGGTAAGAGTGAACAGTATTTGTTCAGCGGGAGTAGACTTTTTTGTGATAGATCCTTCCGGAAGAATTCGACCGTGTAACCATTCACCATTTTCAGTTGGTGCGATTACAGACCTGGAAAGCGCTATCTCAGGATCTTATTGGCAGAATTTCAACACCAAAAGTTTTCATCCTGAAATGTGTAAAACCTGTCCTCTTAATCATGAATGTGACGGAGGATGCCGGGAGGCTGCCCACCTTTCCAGGGGAAGTCTGAGTGCTCCAGATCCGCTTTTCCCGCCTGACGGTGTTATGAAAAAATAAAATGTTCCGTTATTGCTCAGAACCAAAGTTATAGGCGATACAAAAGTGGGTTATCAGGATGCAGGAAATTCGATTCTGACTAAGAATCGCAATTTTATTGGGTAGTCAAAAAATCGTTGAGCGCTGCGCCTTAGGGTGGAATTGGAGATTGTCGGTAAAGAACTACTGGCTTACGTTTGCAGGCTTTGGGAAAATCAGCGAAAAAGAGTAAAAATACTCGACTTGTAAACCTGCATCAACGCAAGTGCAGAAAATTTGGAAAAATAGTGATATCCTCGATGCAGGGAATTATAAGGGTTTGTTTACCCGAACTTTCCTGAGATATAATCCTCTGTTCGTGAATCTTTGGGATTTCTGAAAATAGTTGCAGTTTTGTCAAATTCGATCAATTCGCCAAGAAGCATGTACCCTGTAAAATTTGATACTCTTGCTGCTTGTTGCATTGAGTGAGTAACGATAACAATGGTGTATTTGCTTTTCAGCTCCTGGACCAACTCTTCAATTTTTTGGGTGGCAATTGGATCGAGAGATGAGCAGGGTTCGTCCATGAGGATTATTTTAGGTTTAATGGCAATAGCCCTGGCGATGCAGATTCTCTGCTGAAAGTCGGCTGAAAGTGATAAAGCTTGCACATTCAATGAATCTTTTAGTGAATCCCAGAGGTTGACAGACTTCAAGCTTTCTTCCACAATTCTTTCGAATTCATCTTTTTTTGAAACTCCTGCAATTTTATGGCCGAAGATGAGGTTTTCGTAAACGCTGAAAGGGAAGGGGTTGGGAATTTGAAAGACCATTCCCACTTCCCGGCGGAGTTGGCTGATTTCATAAGTCGGATCGAATATATCGCGCCCGGAAACGCGTAAAACTCCACTGGCTCTAGCCCCTTCGATCATATCTGACATTCTGTTTACCAGTCTGACCAAAGTTGATTTCCCACAACCTGAAGGGCCAATCAGAGCTGTAATGGTGTTTTCAGAAAACATCATGGAAATTTCTTTCAGGGCGTGAAATGTTCCATAATAAAAATTCAGTCTTTGGATTTCGATAATTGGCGATTTCATCCGAATTTTCCTTCAATGTAACCCTCGGTTCTCTTATCGCGTGGGTTTCTGAAAATTTCGCCTGTTGGACCTTGCTCGATCAACTTGGACATCAGGAAAAAGGCCGTTGTATCACCGATTCTGGAGGCCTGTTTGGTATTGTTAGTTACAAGAATGACAGTTGTTCTGTGTTTTAAGGCAATCAGAGCTTCTTCAATTTTTGCAGTCGATATGGGATCTAATGCGGAGCAGGGTTCATCGAGCAGCAGTAGTTTGGGATGTAACGCCAAAGATCTGGCGATAGAAAGGCGTTGTCTTTGGCCTCCTGAAAGGCGGGTAGCATTGAGTGACAAGCGGTCTTTTACTTCATCCCAGAGGAAGGCTGCGCTTAAAGTCTCTTCAACCAAGGCATCCAAATCGCTTCGGTTACTTACTCCGGCAAGTCTTGGGGCGAACGTAATATTGTCGTAGATCGACAGGTCGAGAGTTTGCGGCTTGTCAAAGGCAAATCCGACTTCTCTGCGAAGCTGAAAATGGTCGTAGTCCGGCGCAAAAATGTCTTTTCCTTCGAGCAAAATTTTTCCTGAAACTTTTCCAGGTGAAATCTCTTCTTGAAGGCGATTAATTAATCTCAAAAAAGTCGATTTACCGGATTGGCTAGGCCCGATTATTGTGAGTATTGTTCCACGTGCAAGGTTGATTAAGATATCGGAAAGAGCTTCTTTGTAACTATTAGTAACAGGCGAATAATAGGAATAATACAGATTTTCCACTTGCAGAAGAAAAAATTCGCTTTCCATTGTTAATTCTTTTTCCTGATAAGGAAATTTGTAATAAGATTTATTATTAGGATGAAGAAAACCAATGCTAGCGCAGTGGTATAGGCCATTTCCATTGATAAACCCTCCCGGGCGAGAATATAAAAATGAACTGCCATTGATCGTCCGGAATCAAAAAGGGAGGTTGGAGTGTCCATTGAGATTCCTGCAGTAAAAATAACGCATGCGGTTTCTCCGATTACTCTTCCCAGAGAAAGGATAACACCGGTAAGTATCCCGTTTTTTGCCTGCGGAAGTACGATTCGGGTAATTGTTTGAAATTTTGTCGCTCCAAGAGAATATCCCAAATATCGCATATTTTGAGGAACAGATTTAATTGCCTCTTCAGAAGTACGAATTATCGTCGGTAGAACCATACAGGTCAGAGTTAATCCTCCGGCGAGAATTGACCAACCCAGACGAAGATATACAACAAAGAGCATGAACCCGAATAGCCCAAAAATAATTGAAGGAATTCCCGCAAGGCATTCAGCCCCGAAACGAATGATCGTTGTAAAAATGCCTTGCCTTGTGTATTCAGTAAGATATATCGCAGTTCCAATACCGAGAGGAACTGCTATCAATAGAGAAACAAGGGCCAACAAGCCGGTTGAAATAATGATAGAAGAAATTCCGCCTTCCCGCCCAAGGTCGATGGGCAAAGTCAGAAAAAATGATGGATTAAATCGTCCAATTCCCTTTATTATCAAAAAAAGCATGATTGCAGCTAAAATTGCCGCAACAAGAATAGACATCCCCTGACACAAAGCTAATCCAAGGTTATTATAAAAAACATTTTCTGCCCTGGTTTTTGGGTCCAATTGCTTTTGTCCTTAAATTTATTTTCTTTTAATGATCAAACCAGCTAAAATGTTGAGAATAAAGATCATTGCAAAAAGTACTACTCCGGTGGCAAAAAGGGCTTTTTGATGGTCTCCTGAGGCATATGACATTTCAATTGCTATGTTACTTGTAAGAGTCCGGCAAGGGTGAAGTGGGGAAAGAGGAATCACAACGGAATTGCCGGCAACCATTATCACAGCCATTGTTTCGCCCATTGCTCGTCCCATGCCCAGAATCATTGCAGTGACTATACCGGATTTTGCGGCGGGAAGTATGACTCTGATTACCGTTTGCCAGGGGGTTGCGCCCAGTGCCAGCGCTCCTTCTCTGAATGATACCGGAACAGCTCGCAGGGATTCAAAAGTAATGCTGGTTATAGTTGGAAGAGTCATTATTCCAAGGATTACTGAGGCGGCAAGAACTGAGAAGCCTGGCCCGCCAAAACATTCACGAATAAAGGGAACCACTACAACCACTCCGATGAAACCATAAACAACAGATGGAATGGCTGCCAGTAACTCAATTGTCGGCTTCATGATATTTCGTGTTGTCGGGGAAGCAAATTCAGAAAGGTGAATAGCAACGAACAGAGATAATGGCATTCCGATTAACAAAGCTCCAAATGTCACTTCGATTGTACCTATGATCATTGGAAAGATTCCGAAGCAATCCGGGGTTCCTTTGGTGGGCGCCCAATGCGTTCCTGCCAGGAAATTCCAGAATCCGACTTTGAACATGACGGGAATTCCTTCCTTAAAAACGAAAATTATAATCAAGCCTAGAATTGAAACCGACGAGAGAGCTATTAACGAAAGAACGTGCTTGATTCGTTTTTCATGCAATCTGAGAGTTGAAATTTCCTTATTTTGCAGTTCCAACTAACCCCTCCTTTGCCATTACTGCTTGCCCGTCGGGGCTGTAAACGTAATCGACGAATTCACTGGCGTCTTTCCGAAAATCGCCTTTTCTTAAAAATAAAAAAGGTCGGACAAGTTTGTATTTCTTAGTTTTGACTGATTCAATATCGGGTTTAATTCCTGCTATGGAAACAATTTTCACGATTGGTTTCGCTGCTCCCATTGAAATAAAGCCGATTGCAGCAGGGTCACAACGTACTACTTCCTGGACTCCGCCGGTGGAATCCTGGACCAACGCAAAGGGATCGATTTTTATCTCCTCTGTCTTGGAAATCTTCATAACCATATCTTCGAAGGCAGTTCTGGTTCCGGATCCTTCTTCACGAATAATCAGGTTTATGTTCTTGTCATCTCCACCAAGGTCTTTCCAATTTTTTATTTCTCCGGAAAAAATTTTTCGGAGTGTTTCAATGGAAAAGTCTTCGAGCTGGTTTTTCGGGTTTACAATAATTGCGATCGCATCATATGCAATTACGATACTTTCAAGAGAGCTTTCCTTGGGGTCATCTTTTTTGAGCTCGCGGGAGGACATTCCAATTTGGGCAGTTCCCATGGTGACTGCGGAAATCCCCGCGCTACTTCCGCCGCCTTCGACCAGAATTTTTGTCTCTGGCTTTTGTTTTTTGTACATCCCGGCAATTTTCTCTATAACAGGCTGTACTGAGGTTGAACCGGCAATAACCAAAGTATTTTGAGAATTACTTCCGCAGCCACAAAGAAAAAAAAGCCAAACGAGGAGGGGCAGAACTTTTACCACCGAGTTGTCAATCCCGGTGTTTGACCGTCGAGATGAAATTGGCGGTCTGTTTTTCATTTGAGTAGGCTTATATCAGATTTCGAATAATTTGTCAATTTCACTGTCTATTCATCAGCGATTCTCGTTAAACATGGTAGTAAACCTGGACTAGAACAATTATTTTTAGTTAAGGTGGTATTATTGGTAAAACCATTGACAGTGAAAGAGGGTTTATGCTAGAAAAAATGTACTAGGGATCTTTTATCATTATTCTGGAAGTGTTAGGTTCAGATTTAATGAAATGGCTTATGGAGAATAGAAATGATTGAGTTTGAGATCGTAGGTGAAAAGGAAAAAGTTGTAGTAAAGTTGAGTGGAGAACTAGGTTTGCCCAGTATAGCTCCAATTAGAAAAGAACTTCAAAAGTTGACGAAAGAGCACCCTCGTGAATTGACTTTTGATCTTTCAAAGACGCTGAGCGTTGATTCAAACGGTATTGAGTTGTTGATTTCGACGAAAAAGTCTTTTGTGTTATTTGGGGGAAAAGTTAAAATTTCCGGAGCTTCCGATGAGATCAAAGGACTTTTTGAAGTATTAGGAATGACGAAAGATTTTATTTTTGAGGAAAACCCCATAAAATCGAATTAAAAAAAAATAAAAAAAAGTGTTGACTTTTTGGTGGAAGTGTATTAATATTAATACTGTTGAATGACCGATCTTTTACAAGCGAATTGGTGCCGAAGAACACAAACTCTCGAACTGCTTTGCGGTAGGTTTTGTTAGTGTTTTCGTAGATGGACCTAGGTTGTCGGTGACGGCGATTGTTGGCCAGAAGGGAATAAATAACCTAGAAAACAGGAAAATCGAAGAGAGAGTTTGGTGGGTTGAAAGGTAAAAACTCCAAGAGGGAAAGTCTGGCGCAAGTTGGACACTTGTTTGAAGTTGAACCCTAAGGTGGTAGAAACCGCGGAAGGGTGGGGCCGTAAGGCTAATCTTTGAGCTAGTCAAATCCCTGAAGGAGAGAATGTCAGGAAAGTTGCAATCGTTCCGAGAGAGTGAAATCAATCGGAAAGAGATGCGCTGCAAGACGGGAAGGAAGCTTCAGGATTGGGTTAACTTCAGGATGGAAGCCAGTCGTGCAAACGATCAGGGACAGTTGATAAGTGAGGTCGCGGCGAGGTAAATCCGCTGTGGTCAGGATGGCGGGAAGCATCCGATTTATCAAGTGAAGGAAGCCATGAAGAAGAGCTGACAATGAAGGAGCAGGGGTCTCGAAAAGGGATACCGATCGTTTTGCGGGAAAACTTTGAAGACAAATACCCTGGGAGTGCAAGCAGAGTGGAATAAATCTGCAAGTTGCATCAGGACGAACGGATCTGCCGAGGGGTTGAGAAAACCCGAGGGCGGAGAGCGCCGAATCCGGGAGGACCGGTTGACTCGTCCCGCAATGACTGCGCTGAGAGGGAGTAAACCTTGGAAGGTGTAAGGAAACCCACCTTAAATGCGTTGATGGAGAAACCCTGAAGTCGGCTGAAGCATACAAGAGAAGGCAACGTTTGATGTAAATCGAACGGCGGGTTGTTAATCGAGGGCCTCGTGGATGTATGAAACATCTGAGGCTTGACGTAACCAATAGGCGTCATAGATTAGCTTCTATAAGCTCTAGAATGCAGGTAACGGCAAGAGGGTCTCCAGTTAAGGAGACGAAACTGGGAACTGTTGACGCTTAGCCTTCAAAGAGGACGACCAATTCGCATGTTAATGACTCTGGTCATTCAACCTTTTTAGACAACTTTTTTTTCCCAATTAATTTTTGCAACAAGAGCTTCTTTCAATATTGTATAGAAATTGCACAATAATCAGAAAGCAATTCAATGGCGGCCAGTATTGTGAAAAATTTCCCAAATGAGAGCCTGCTAGTTTTGCAAGAACCTCACAAGTCAGATTTCTTAATAGTTTTGCCTGGAGATTTTAATGATTAATCCTGAAAAATTAATTGGGCAGACTATCGGAAACAATTTTAAAGTTGTTTCCATCCTGGGTGAAGGCTCCTTCGGAGTAGTTTTTTCCGCAGATGAGATGCTTTTTAACCAGGTAATTGGACAAGTGGCCATAAAAATTCTTTTCCCCCGAAATCGTGATGACATTGAAGCTGTTGTTAAAGAAATTCGAGCGATGGCGGCTCTTCAGCATTCAAATATAATTTCCTATCGAAGCTGCGGCGAATTGTCGGACGAATTTACCAAAGGTGGAATTTACATTGTCAGTGAACTTGCAGAAAATTCGCTTGAAGCCCAACTAAAAAAATCCGGGTCTCTTTCAGTTGACGAAGTAAAGGAGATTGCCCGCTGTCTGGCCTCTGCCATTTCCTATATTCATAAGCGCGGGGCGATTCATCGTGATATTAAGCCTGCCAATCTGCTTAAAGCCGGAGAACTCTGGAAACTAGGAGATTTCGGTCTTATTCGCGGATATGAAGGCACGCATATTCAAGCCTCTGGCCGCAAGGGAACGTTGCTATACATGGCACCCGAGGCTCTCCAAAATATTTCCGGTCCACATGTCGATATTTGGGCGATTGGAATACTTCTTCTTGAATGCCTCACTGGGAAATACCCCTATAAAGGCGAAACAGAGGGCGAAGTCATTTTGAAAATCTCTTCAGCTGATCCGGAAGTTCCTTATAATCTACCTCATCCACTTGGAATGATAATAAATGGTTGTTTAGTTCGTGACCGACATTCCAGATGGAATTCCGAAATGGTTTTAGAAGCCCTTTCTCCTTCAAATTCCCCTATTAGTGAAATTATTGAAGACGAATTTGAGAGAACTGCATCATCGGGAAAGGAAACAGGAAGCCTGGATGACCCAAACAATGTTTGTCTTGAAATTTCCGGGTTATCTGAAGTGTTTACCAATAATTTTGGAATGCAATTCCGTCTGATTACTCCTGGGACTTTTCAGATGGGCTCTGAAAAGGGAGGAGGAGAAGAACGCCCTGTTCATACAGTTAAAATCACAAATCCCTATTATATTTCAATTTTTCCGGTTACCCAATCTCAATATGAATATTTAATGGAAAAAAATCCCTCTCGTTTTAAAGGTCCCAATCGTCCGGTAGAAAATATTTCCTGGAAGGATGCTTCTGACTTTTGTTTGGCAATGGAAGCCGTTGATGGATGGAAATATCGATTGCCTACCGAAGCCGAGTGGGAATATGCCTGCCGCGCAGGAAAAAAAACAGAATTTCCTTGGGGTGACACGTTCGTTGGTAAAAGTTGCTGGTGCTGCGAAAATGCTGAGAATCAAACTCGAGATGTGGGCCTCAGGCTTCCCAACCCCCTTGGATTATATGATATGAACGGTAACACCTGGGAATGGTGCAATGATTTTTTTGGTCCTTACGGTTCAGATGAACAGATCGATCCAACTGGGCCAACTGGCGGTGTCTCCAAAGTCATTCGGGGAGGTTCATTTGAAAATGGCCCCGGTTCATGCAGATCGGCTGCTCGTGGTGGCGAACTTCCCGGTTCTGCATCTTATACAACAGGGTTCAGGGTCTGTAGATCAGTTGATTTAAATAAAAAGAAGGCAGCTTAATAGATCGTTTCCAAAATAATATTGAAAAGAAATATCGAAAAGGGCTGACATACAGAAAATCAAAAATCGGAAAACACGGCAATCAACCCAGGTTAAGTTGAAAAAAATACGTTCCGATTCGCAAATCAACGGCATTCAGGAAATGTCAAACTAGCAATAATTTTCTTTTGGATCAAATCTTTGAAATGTTAGCTGAAGCCTTTTGAAAGGGTAAATAATGATGAGTACAAGAGTTCTTGCTGATTTCGCAATACATGGTTTAGCTTCTTTGGTGCTATTTCCGAATCCCTATTCCGGACGTGGGACAAAAGTCTGCTGGGATATTGAGGAAAAGCATGATTTTTCTTTGGCATCCCGAAATGGAAAAATTTGCTGGGTTGGCCCCGCTGATAAGTTTTCGGACAATATAAAACTAACTTCAGACGCTGAAGTAATGAATGGAAATGGATTAAGTGGAATTCCGGGGTTTGTTGATTCGCATACTCACCTTGTTTATGCGGGGGATCGAAGTGGCGAATTTGAATTGAGGGTACAGGGAAAAAAATACCTTGATATTCTTGCATCCGGGGGAGGAATCCTTAAAACTGTTTCATGCATTCGGTCGCTTTCTGAAGACGAAATATTTTTTGAATCCCGGGAACGGGTTTGGAGAATGATTGAAACAGGGGTAACGACTCTTGAAATCAAAAGCGGTTATGGACTTGACCTTGAAAATGAGATGAAAATGCTCCGAGTGATAAAAAGGCTTGGAGATGAACTTCCGATAAGAGTGGTTCCAACTTTTATGGGAGCACATGCAGTTCCGGTAGAATATAAAGAGCGACCAGATGCTTTTGTTAAGTTAATTTGCGAAAACTGGATCCCGAAGGTTGCAGAGAGCAAACTGGCCCGGTTTAACGATGTTTTTACTGAAAACAAGGCTTTTAATGTCGATCAAAGCAGAGCAATTCTTGAAGCCGGGAGGAAAAACGGACTAATTCCAAAAATCCACGCTGATGAAGTTAACGCCATTGGTGGAATTGATCTTGCAATCGAGGTAGGCGCAATTAGTGCTGATCATCTTCTGAAAACCACTTCTGATGGAATCAGCAAACTGGTTGGCTCAGGAGTGGTACCGACTCTCCTTCCCGGAACTTCAACATTCTTATTGGAAACACATCACGCGCCGGCAAGAGCGATGATTGATGCGGGTTTGCCAGTTGCAATTGCGTCTGACTTCAATCCGGGAAGCTGCCAATTTTCTTCAGCAAACCTCATTCAGACACTGGCGATGCTTCAATTGAAAATGAGTGCTGCAGAGACACTAATGGCTGCGACTCTTCATGCGGCACATGCATTGATGCTTGGAAATGAAACCGGTTCAATTGAAATTGGGAAAAATATGGATATTGTTCTTCTTGAGGCTTCTTCCTACAAGCAAATTGGCTATCGAGCCGGCGAAAACCTTGTACATGCTGTTATTTCAAAGGGAATTCCTGTATTCTCTATTTAAACGAGATTCCTTGTATTTTCGATATCTTTGGAGGGAAATTATGAAAAAGATTTTTCTGATGTTGGCTGGAATATTCATTATTCCTGCTATTCTATGCGCAGCCCCTACTACTTTTGATGATTCAAACGTAGGAATTTCCAATGTTCAAACCACTGGGGGTGATAATACGCAGGTGATGGATCCACTTTCGCTCCCGAATTTTGATGATTCTCCGGCTTCCATGACATTTCTGCCCCCGAATCATGACATCCCTTCAAAGACGCTTGATCAGGTTTTCAATGAACTCAATAACAATGAAAAGGCGGTTCCTGCACGAGTTCGGTACATTCCTGAAAACAATGTGGCTTGGTATACCCGTTGGAAAATGATCAGTGATGCGCAAGAGACAATTGACTGCACTTAATACATTGTTGATAAGGATATTTTCGGACAGGCTTTTCTTGGCCTGCTTGCTCGCAAAGCGCGTGACGGTGTGCGGATCCGGCTGATGATCGACGGGCGCATTTATCGCTCGGGGTACATGAAAGGAATGCCTGACTGCTTCAAAGCATTGTCCGTGTTCCCGAACGTGGAGATCAAAATCTACAATTCTGTTTCACAGAGCATTATGCACATGGTTACCGATTTCAGTGGGTTATTTGCCAGTTGCCATAAAAAAATCCTCATTTCTGACGGCAAGTTCTCCCTTACCGGCGGACGGAACATAGGTCCCGATTACTTTGCAGGACCTGAAGAATATCCCTGTGTCTATCGCGACACGGATATTCTGATCGAGGGCCCCCACGCGAGCGAGCGATTCAAAGCTGCTTTCGAAGATGAATGGATATGTTCACGCAATTCGGTGGTGAAACCTCCGAGCAAAACAATTCTCCAAAAAGAGCTTGATCGTATTGAGATAGCAGCTAAAGTTATGGATAGCTACCTTAATGGCAAGGGCCTGGCCGAGCCGGAAAGCACGAATAGCGCTGAGCAGAAGGCAATCTTCGCAGAGCTCAACGACGAAATTTCCAAGTTTAAAAACATTTCATCGTTCGCCGGTTTTGAATTGTTTACCAATGAACCTGAGCTTCCTGTGAAAATCCTTGAAAAAAATTCCAGCCTTGGAAAATTGAACGGTATCGCTCAGTCCCTCAAGGACTTTGCCGAAGTTGCCCGAGAGGATATCATTATTCAGAATCCGTATGTAGTGCTCAGCAATGAGGCTATGGATGTTTTGCGACGCGCCTCGGCTCGCTTCGTCAAGATTCTCATCCACTCTAACAGTGGTGGCTCGACTGATTCTCTTTTTCCGCAGGCATTTTTGATGAATGACTGGAAAAAAATGCTCGCTGAGATGCCAACTCTGCGTCTTCTTGTGGCCCCGGGAGCTCTCCAGCGGCTTCACTCCAAGACCTTCGTCGCCGATCGCCATATTGTCATTATCGGAAGCTACAACATGGACCCTTTGAGCAAAGATTCCAACGCTGAAGCCGTGGCGGTTGTCAACGACAAAAACTTTGCGGAAATGGTCTACAATCAAACCCAGAAAGACATTGCCCGAGGCGTGCTCGAGTATAAAATCAAGCGGGATGTGAACGGCAAACCCTTGTTGGATAAGAAAGGCCGACCTATCAAAGAATTCGGTCCCGAAGATCATCTTGATCCAAAAACTATCAAAAAGATGAACATTTATCGGCAAATTGGATTGCTTCGCCCCTTCATCTGAGACTTACGGTTTTCACTCGCGGCCGGGACTTGTTCCGGCATGTCTGGTGATGTTGGAAGAGGGTGGATAAACCTCCCTCTTTCCAGCTTGGCAACTAGCTTGGCCTGTAAACATCTGCTATGTGAGGAACGGTTTCAACCTGACCGCGTATCCAATTAATCTCGTGGGCTATTATCAGTTGCCCAGAGCATTTCCGGACTGAAGCTGTCGTTGCGCCGTTGGCCATAGCAGAGAATGGGAAGTTTGGTAGCTATGATTTCATCGAGTAGAGATTTCACTTCGGCCTCCCTGGCCGACAAAGAAACAATTCTTCTGCCACTTGCGCCGTCGATGACCACTGAAAAGGTGGAATTCCATGAATTCGGCGAACATAGAACAATTTTCCCGTCAGTGGTTTTCAGGAAATATCACATCACCACCTCTCGGAAAGAAAGTATTTTTTCTCACTTTTCGCTCAAGCCACTTTTCTTTGAACAGGTACCGAGCTCGAAGTTTCATCCAATGAAAAAACATTCTCATGGAGGATTTCGTTGAATATCTCTTGTGAATTCAATTTCAGATTTCTACACAATTCTCCAACTGATATTCGATTATGGAATGTAACATCCTTTAAAACCAGTACTTATGAACCCGACTGCGTCAATACCGAAACAATATTTAGGATAGTACGGTCAATTCCTTCAAGAAATGCAGAACCATTCAAACGCTTGCTTGCAAAGATTGGATGTGATCAACCCTCATTAATTTTCTTATAGAACTCGCATAAACGACAGTTTCCATCTTTTTCGGCAGAAGTTCCTTGTACTTTTCCGCCGCAAAGTGTTCCAGCAATTGCCCAACATTCCTCTCCGTCATCGGGATATGCAGGGCATACCCCTAACTCTTTACTTTTAGCTCCATTTAACTCTCTTCCACATTTTTTAAATTCCCAACACTTCATAGACACAAATCTCCTTTATTCTTAAATTTTCTAAGCAATTTACTTAAACTCGTTGCACCTAAAAAAGCCTGAAAACCCTTTTTTGCAATCATCTACATTACTACACTCAAAAGAAAACAAAACTTTCCTTCAATCACAGGAACACTTTATTCTCAACCATCTTTTGAAAAAATCCCTCTCGAGAAAAAGAGGCAAGGTACTTTAGATTTTTGGTAGTGTCCTAAAATACCTCCAAATTGCTTTTTTCTTTGCTCTCGTATTTTTATCATAATAATAAACAAATTAAAAGGAGAAAACAAATCGCCCAGGAAAATTTTTTGTCCCAAACTTTTCCGGGAAAGAATAGACCAGCTGATATTATCATAACCATTAATCTATCCCAATATACAAATGTGTGGTGATGCTGTTTTGCTAGAAGCAGGCAGTCCTGGTTACCTCGGACTTGCCTCTCATTTTTGGCCAAACAAAAGACTTGCCAAATTTTTCAGTTTCATTTTGATTAAGTAGCCACATCCACTCACTTCCAGAAACGAAAGAAACTTTAAGTGATGATTTTCGGGCTTTGGTTGTGTTATGATTGTTCTTGGAAAAGGTGAATCACTTTAAAGTGATTAAAATTGCTTTGTTGCAAAAGGATTACAACCTTTCTGCCTTAAAGTGTAAGTGTTTTCTTGAAATTAATTTTAGCAATCGTTGCTGGCTAGTGAGAAAAATCTGATTTGTGCGATTCCTCTTAGCCGTACAAGTTTGGGAACAAGGGGTTTTGTACCAGTCGCATTCAAATTTTTAAAAAGAAGCTTGCAAGACTTAGATACCATCTAACCACGATGAGACATTTCAATATTCTTCCCGAAAGGTTAAAATTTTTCTCAGGGGACTTCAATTCTTTTGGAAAATAAAGTGCACGATTCAATAGTTTTGGCGGTATAACATCTGAAAAGGAGTGCGGAATGCTTAGGAACATTAGATTGGGTAGCAAAATTTTTTTGGTTTTTGCAGTAAATATTATAATCATCCTGGGTTTGGGTTATACCGGGGTTTTGAAAATGGGAGATGTTAAGCAGGTTTCCTCTATGGTAACTGATCAGCAGATGCCGATGGTTTCGATGGCTAATGCGGCATACAAAAATATGGCTGGAGTTTTGTTCGAAATGAGAGCCTATTCATATTCTTATAAAGATGATTTCCTTAATAAATGCAAAGATTATATTGAAAATGTTCGAAAGAACCTCCAGGAATGTGATACGCATACCGCAAAATTTTCAACTTTGACCAAATTCAAGGAATCGGTTGACCTTTTCAGGGGAAAATTTGACGAATTCGAAAAAATGGTCCTTCAGACCAAAATTAATGTCGATTCCCTCAAGGCTGAAAGACTCCTCCAAACAGATGCGGCCGAAGCGTTTATGAAAGCTGCCAATTCATTTCTTGACAAAGAAAGTAAAATTTTGGTTGATGAAATGAAAACTGCTTCTGCTGAGGTCAATTTACAAGAAAGATTCAATAAGATTACACTAATAAACGAGATAATCCATGCGGGAGATGTTCTAAGAAAAGACAACTGGAAAAGCCAAGCTACCAGCGATTATGAGATCCTTAAAGCTGCGTTGACAAAATTTGAAACCAACTGTTCTGCAAAGTTAACTTCCTTAAGGCAAATTGAAAAAAACCCGGATCTCTTAAAGCAAATTGAGGAGGTTGAGAAATCCAATTTGGCATACGCCGCTTCATGTAGAAGTATGTTTAAAATATGTGAAGATCTTGCTGAACTTGGAAAGACCCGCTTGGCGGCTGCTAATGTTGCTTTGAAGACCGCCGATGATTCGACAACTTATGGAATTGAGCAAGCAAAAATAGGTGCCAAGGGCGCAGTTGATAGCTTGTCAGATGCCATTAAAATTATGTGGGGCGGAGCTTTAAGTGCCCTATTGTTTGCATTACTGATGGCTTTGTTCCTAAGGCAAAACATCGAGGGAATTATTGCGGGGCTCATGGTTGAAACAAAAAATCTTATTGGCGCCGCAATTGACGGAAGACTCGATATTCGCGCAGATGTTAACAAAATCAATTTCGAATTTAGGCCAATTGTTGAAGGTGTGAATAAAACTCTTGATTCTGTAATTGGCCCGTTAAACGTTGCGGCCGAATATGTTGACAGAATTTCCAAAGGCGACATTCCCCATAAGATCACCTATACTTATAAGGGTGATTTCAACGAAATTAAGAACAACCTCAATCAATGTATCGATGCAATTAATGCTCTCGTAACAGATGCTAACATTCTTGCCAGGGCGGCAACTGAGGGAAGACTGAATACTCGCGTTGAGGCAAAAAAGCACCAAGGTGATTTCCAGAAAATCGTCGAAGGGGTTAATAATACTATCAGCAGTATCGTGGGCTTTATTGATGTAATTCCTCTTCCAGCATTTATTGTTGGCAAAGACTTTAAAATTCTTTACGCGAATAAAGCTACTGCTGGTGTTGCTGGCACAACCCAAGCGGCTATTTGCGGAACGACTTGTTCCCAGCACTTTAACGCTACTCATTGCAATACTGTTAACTGTGCTACAGGGCAGTGTATGCAGCGTTCACAGATTGTTTCTTCTTCGACAGAGGTTAATATCCAGGGAAAAAAGATGGAAATCGACTATACTGGTGTCCCGATTAAGAATGCTGAGGGTAATGTTGTTGGGGCTATGGAAATAGTTGTAGACCAAACGGCAGTAAGGGTAGCTGCTAGAAGTGCTAAAAAACAAGGTGATTACCAGAATGTTGAGGTGGCAAGATTCATAAAAAACCTTACCAGGCTCTCCCAGGGAGATACGAACCTTGAATTGACAGTTGGGGAATCAGATGAAGATACAAAAACTATGGCAGAAAATTTTTGCCGTATAAATTCAGCATTTACGAAAACTTCTAATGCAATTGGGTCCTTGATCAACGATGTTGGTATATTAGTTAAAGCTGCGGTTGAAGGCAAACTTGATATTCGGGTAGATGCCGCCAAACATAAGGGCGATTTCAAAAAGATTGTCGAAGGGGTTAATAATACTCTTGATGCGGTAATCGGGCCATTGAATGTTGCGGCAGAATACGTTGATCGGATCTCCAAAGGAGATTTACCTAGGAAAATCACAGATACATATTATGGAGATTTTAACGAAATAAAAAACAATCTCAATACCTGTATCGAAAGCTTGACTGCTCTAATCGAAGACTCAAAATTTTTGGCCAAATCCGCTGTTGAGGGAAGGTTGGATGTACGAGTGAATGCCGAGAAACATCAAGGCGATTTCAGAAGAATTGTCGAAGGAATTAACAAAACTCTCGATTCTGTTATTGGGCCGTTGAATGTTGCGGCGGAATACGTCGATCAAATTTCCAAAGGTGAACTTCCCAAGAAAATTACAGAAACTTATTACGGGGATTTTAATGAAATTAAAAATAATTTGAATGAGCTTGTCAGCTCAACATGTGGAATTGTAAATTCCTCCAGGGAAATTGCGAATGGGAACCTTAAGGTATCCTTAAAGGAACGTTCCGAAAAGGATGAGCTGATGAGAGCTTTCTCGCAGATGGTCAAAGAATTATCGAAGATGATCACAGATATTTCCTCAGGGGTCCAGACACTTGCTTCTTCTTCAGAAAAACTTTCATCAGTTTCAATGCAAATGGCCCAAGGAACAAAAGAAACCGCTCTTAAGTCTAATTCTGTTGCCACTGCTGCAGAAGAAATGAATTCTAACGTTCTAAGTGTTGCGAGTAATATGGAGCAGGCGGAAAACAATCTGAGCTCTGTTGCTGCCGCCACCGAGGAAATGACAAGCACGATAGGTGAAATTGCAAAAAGTTCTGAGAAAGCTCGTATGATCACCTCTTCTGCTGTTACCCAATCCAATCAGATTTCCACTATTATGCGAAACCTTGGGAAATCAGCCCAAGAAATCGGGAAGGTTACAGAGACTATTAATAGTATTTCTGCACAGACAAATATGCTTGCTTTGAATGCCACAATTGAAGCAGCGCGGGCCGGGGCGGCGGGAAAAGGTTTTGCTGTGGTTGCTAATGAAATTAAGGAATTGGCAAAGCAAGCCGCTGAGGCCACGGAAGATATTAAAGTCCGAATCAACGGTATACAGACTTCAACGGATGATGCAATATTAGATATAGATAAAATTGCTCAAGTTATCAATGAAGTCAACGAAATTGTCACCATAATTGCTGCTGCAATCGAAGAGCAGGCTGTGGTTACAAAGGACATTGCAAACAACATTGCTCAGGCTTCGGTGGGGGTAAAAGAGGCAAATAATCGAGTTGCAAAAACCGTGACTGTTACACAATCTATCAGCAAGGAAATCGAGGTTGTAAGCGAAACTGCTTCCGGACTTGAAGATTCCGGAAAACAAGTAAGCTCAAGTTCGATTGAGCTATCCCAACTTGCTGAACGTTTGAAAGCTCTTGTGATAAAATTTTCTATATAACAATACGCCGGGTCAACCAAATGATCGGCGCCTCGCTTGCGCGCCGCTGATCAGTCGTTTGAGCAGTAATGGGCCATTCCGCTCAACTTCGTGAAAGGCCTGATTGTATTTTCCATGCTATTATTTTGATCGTCAAGCGGCCATCTTCGATATAGCGAATTAGGGCATCTCATTGATTAAGAGCATATTTCACGGCTTTACCAACCAGGCTTCTCGGAGTTACGGCAAGTTGCCATTTTGTTCATCATGGCTAACTATTTAACATTTGATGGATTAGTAAAAAAAGGGTGGGATAAATTGCAAGAAAATTGTCGTACATTTTGGAAAATCGGGATGCTGGATTTTTTGGTGGCCCTGTTACTTGCTGCCATTGTTTTCTACTTTTGGCCGATTTCCCAGATTTTGGATGACGGTGGAATTATTTTAAAGTACATGGATAATTTTCGAGAGGGGTACTTTTATTCTTATAATCCCGCTGATGGGCCCATTTTCGGGATTTCAGGATTTCTTCATGGAATAATATCCGGTGCTTTCGCATGGACAAAGTGCTTTAGTCCGTTGAATTCACTTTTTGCCAGCAACTACATAGGCTCAGTAATCCTTGTTTTTTCGACAATCCAGGTTCTGCGTGGATATAGCGAAAACTTGATTGTTCCATGGGTCGGTTCCATTTGGGCCATTGGTTTTGCTTCGGATTTGATATTGAATCTCAGGCAAGGTTTGGAGACTCCGTTGCACGTTGGCATTCTGCTGACCTTATTTGTTTTTTTGAAGAATAGAAATTTCAAATTCCTTTCTTTGTTCGGAGCTTTGGCGATTGTTTCCAAGATAGATGCAATACCGGTTTTTGGAATTTGCATAATCCTTTTTTTGATCCGGGAATATCTGGAAACCGGGGAAATGAACTTATCAGAAAAGGTTAAGATTTTGGCAAAGTGGGCTTCCCCAATTTTAGTCGTTTGGACAACATTTTGTTGTCTGGTTTTTGGAAGTCCACTTCCTCAGACAGCTTATGCAAAATTATTTTTCCATCCGCATCCCACGGGCTCCTGGTTTCCTTTTTTAAAACATTTAAGCAATTATTGGGATACATTTCTTCTGTTACTTTTTCTAGTTTCGGTATATATATTTTTTTCCAGTCGGGAAAGAAAATTCCCGAAAGCTGAAAACTTTTTTTTGATCCTTTCTTGTCTGGCTTATCTGGTTCTTTATTGCATTTACAATCCTCACGAACAGATGAGCTGGTACTATGCTTTTCCCGAGGTTTTACTCAATCTTCAAATTTTGGTTTTGATTTTTCGAATTTTAGATGAGTTTTTCGAAAAACACAGATTCATTCTTAGTTTAGTAAGTGTGTTCTTACTTATAGCTTTTCAAATTCCATTTCTTTCGACGGAAATTTTTTCGGCAAAGTACTTAATTGAGAATTCCGTTTCAGAGTTAATTTCGATTGGGAAATGGATTAAGAGCAATAGTAACCCGGATGAAAAGTTGTTGACTGGTCATGGTTTTATCGCACGGGAATCAGGGCTTTATTGTATTGATTATTCCGGTTTGAATTCAAAAATTGCAACACGACAAAAGTTGAATCTTGAGAAAATCGTCCAGGAAGTCCATCCCGATTGGATGACCTATCTAGGGCTAATCCCTCGGAATGTACAAATGGCAGAATGCTATGAATTAGTCAAGTCAGGTTATGAAGTAAGTCAGTTTGGGGGGCAACCCTACAGGGTATACCACAAAAAACCTGGCTTTAAAACCGTTACTGTAAGTTACCCTGGGAATTTGCTTTCCTGCAAAGAAGAAATACAGCAAAATCAAGAGGGAATGATTCTTTGCTCCACTGCAAATCTGGAATTTAAGGATCTTTCAACGGCTGCTAAAACAGCTTCTTTAGAAGTTTCACAGTCCTATTCCATTTCTTTCGGAGTCGAGAGGCAAGTAGGGAAAGTGTTGCTTTCAGTTGAAATTTTGGGTCGTGATGAAAAAACATTGAATAGGGAAGAGATTCAAGTTAGTAATTTAACCGAGGAAAATCAAATTCTTGAAAGAATGCAGGAATGCAGAATTCTTCTGGACTCACAACAAGAGGTCGATAAATTACGAATAAGCGCCAGGAATGCAAATAACGAGCCCGTTGCCATAAACCTTCTTGGTCCTGTGATTTCATTGCAGATCAAAAATAATTAGTGTACCGATTTTCAAATAATAAGGTGGGCGGGAAGTTGTACTAACGAGTCTGTCGAAAAATGCCCTGTTTTCATACTTTTATGTACCTATTCGAATTTTCGCCTTGCTTTTTGGCATCAATAGCGAGCCGCTGTGTACCGAACAAAATGTAACGAAATTTTCCGATAGCTTCGACCAGCTGATGCTACCCAAAAATACAGGGTCTACTTAGCTGAGCCATCCAAGTTTCAACGATTTGTTCAACTCTTTTATTAGATTTGCAATAATCGGCATCACTTATTGTCAGCACTTCAATGTTATCTTCAGATCCGAGGCTGCTTCCTTCAAAATTTGGAGTGCGCTATCAAAGTCAAATGATTTGATGGCCTTGTCAAGGCGCTTAAAATTGGAAGTTTCAATTGCATTTTGGAAAAAATTCTTTTCGGAATCGAAGAATTCTGTTGCATCGCTGTCACTTTCACTGAGAAAATTTGCTAATTTTTCAAAAATAGAGGTTAGTTTCCCTAAGTTTGGAATTTCGCCAGGAAGGGTGTCTCCTTGGGCTGTGGGGGAACTGTGAGACGTAAAATATTGTTTAATTTGAGTTCCAATTTCTGTAACGATTTGGTGAAGATTCTTCAAATGTTCATCCAAGAAAGTGGAAGAAGAGACTTGTGCACTTTCCCGTATCAGTTTTTCGATTTCTCCTGATAGCCTTTGTACTTCAATTGCTCCAATATTTCCTGCGACACCTTTAAGGGTATGGGCAAGCCGTTCCCCGGTTTTGATCTCCCCGTTTCTAAGAGCTGATGAAATTGTTTCGGGAGTTTCAATTTGGCTTTCGGAGAATTTTTCCAGTAATTTGAGATAGAGTGTGCGATTTCCTGCGACTCGGCGCAATCCGTTTTCAGTATCAAGTCCGGGAATTTCAGGCAAGGCTATTTCTGAAATTTGACTTGTAGATGTGCTTACGGAATGAGCTTCCGGGAGAAGAGATTTGTCCATTTGACCAGGTTTAAAATATTTGGAAATAGTTGCAAAAAGTGCATCCGGGTCGATAGGTTTTGCAATATGGTCGTTCATGCCTGCTTTAATACAGTTTTCACGCTCCGAAGTCATTGCGTGGGCCGTCATGGCGATTATAGGAAGTTGAGAAAATCTTGGATCAGAGCGAATTTTACCTACTGCCTCAAGACCACCCATAATCGGCATTTGTAAATCCATCAAAACTAAGTCGTATTTTAAGCCATTCGGAGATTCCATTACCTTTTGTACGGCTTCAAGTCCATTGACAGCGATATCTACCACGACTCCCTCAGTCTGCATCAATTCCAAAGCGATTTGTCGATTAATTTCGTTGTCTTCGACAAGGAGGGCGTAAGCGCCCTGCAAGTTCCAGGTTTTGGAGGCCGAGTCGGACAATTGTCGAGATTTTTCGGTAAAATCGGGTGCGAAAATTCCAACTAACGTATCGACTAGTAAAGACATATTGATTGGCTTGAGAAGAAAGCCATCGATTTTTTGGTCCCCAACTTTTGAACGGGTTTCCTCGTGTCCGAAAGCTGTTACCATTACTATTGCAGGTTGATTTTTGAGCGTTGCATCAGATTTAATGACACCCAATGCTTCTATTCCATCCATTTCCCCCATTTTCCAATCCATGAATACAACACTGAATGGTTCACCATTATCTGCGGCTTTTACTGCTTCAACTGCTTCTCTGCCGCCGGAGGCTGTATCGACTCGCATATTCAGTGAAAAAAGCGCTTCAGAAAGGATTTCGCGGGCTGTTGAATTGTCATCCACTACCAGTGCCCGGCAGTTGTTGAGAGCATCTGGAACTACTCTGCGACGGTTTTTGTTTCCCTCGGCCAGGTCAAACCAAGCGGTGAAGGAAAATTCACTGCCCTTGTCAGGTTCACTTTCGACAAGGATTTCCCCGCCCATCATTTCCACCAGACGTTTGGAAATCGTGAGTCCAAGGCCAGTTCCACCGTATTTTCGGGTGACTGAACCATCTGCTTGACTGAAGGATTGGAAGAGTCTTGAAAACTGTTCTTTGGTTATTCCCACACCGGTGTCGCGTATGGAAAATCTTAGTTTTAGTTTGTTTCCGGTTTGTTCAAGTGTTTCAACTGATACTCGAACTTCCCCTTTTTCGGTGAATTTTATTGCATTGTTTACGAGATTGGCTATTATTTGTCCTAGTCGGAGGGGGTCACCGATAAGGTTCTGGGGAATATCTGGGGGGGCCTGGAAAAGAAGCTCTAAGCCCTTGTCGCTGGCTTTCTGGGAGGTAATTGAAGAAACTCCGCTGAGGACATCGTCGAGAAGGAAATTTACTTTCTCCATCTCAAGTTTTCCAGCCTCAATCTTGGAGAAATCCAAAAGGTCGTTGATGATTCCCAAAAGGGATGTCCCGGCATTATGAATTTTTGCAATATAATCGCGCTGTTTCGGTGAAAGGTCTGTTTTTAGGGCAAGATATGCCATTCCGATAATAGCGTTCATTGGGGTGCGAATTTCATGGCTGACATTTGCCAGAAACATCGATTTGAATCGGGTTGCTTCTTCGGCTTTTTCTTTGGCTTCCCGGATTGCATCTTCAGTTTGCTTTCGAAGTGTAATATCGTGAGTCCAGCCAATCACGGAAGCTTGTCCGGCGTATCTTCCAATCTGTGCTGAGAGCAGCACCCAAATAATGCTGCCATCTTCCCGTTTGAAAGGGACTTCGTAATCTCTTAAGCGGCCTTCGGTTTTTAACTTCATCAATACAAAGTTTCGATCAGCTTGATTAAGATACGAATCGGAAGTTTTCTTTTTCATCATTTCTTCCCGGGAAATGCCAACAGCCTGGGCGATTCTGGAATTTACAAACTGATATTTTCCTTCAAAATCGGAAATGGAGACTCCGACGGGGCTGGATTCCAAAATGTCTCTCAGACGGTTTTCACTTTCTTTTAATTCCTCTTCGGCGGTTTTTCGCCGGGAAATATCTGTGGCTATTCCGCAGATCATAGTTTTACTTTCGGATATTCCTCCGATGGGAAATTTTACCGAAAGAAAAATTCGTGGCTTCCGGTCTATCAAAACGTGCTCTTCAACTTCTATCGCGGTGCCTTTGACCACAACGAGTTTGTCATTTGCAGTGTATTCGTCGGCAATTTCCTTGGGGAAAAGGTCGTAATCATTTTTGCCACGAATTTCCTCGGGAGTTTTTCCAAACGCTTCAGCCCATCGGCGGTTAACCAGAACATATGGGCCAAAAGCTTCTTTTAGAAAAATCATTGCCGGGGAATAATCCAGGATTGCTCTGAATAAAGATTCTCTTTCACGTAAAAGGGAGTTGACCCGCTTAAGTTCTTCCTGTGAACGTTGCCTGGCAATAGCTTTATTCCTCCGAATTTTTTTTGCCATACGTTTTTTGAAAGACTGTATCGAGGTATAGTAGAGAAAAGCGACAATGTACAAGCCGGAAACTCCTGCCAATAGGAACATTCCGCGCCAGAGGAAAAATATCCCCATTGATAAAGGGAGTAAAATCTTTATCAATAAGCTCATAACAATGAACCTACTGCAATAGTTTTTCGAATTGGTTTAAAAAGTTGTTTCTGGTGAAAGTTTTGTACAAGATGAGTTTTCGGAGATACGGCAAAGACAGGTATGTATTTCTGGGATAACTCCATGGTAATCCGCCTAATCTAAAGTTTTTTTCATTAAAATTCTGGTCTGGCCGGGTCCAAAATGATCAAAAAGAGTCTCGATTGTTTTGAAATTCAGTTTTTCAGAATAAAGGGACATTGCAGGTTTATTAGATGGATCTACAGTCAGGAATAAATCTTTGATTCCACAGGGTTTCAGGAGTTCAAAAGATGTTTGCATCAGTGCCAACGCTCTTCCTTTGCGGCGAAGCCCGGAGGAAATCACCAGACTGAACAGTATAGCGGAATCTTCAGAAAAATATTTCAAAAAAAGCCCTTCTCCGGTTATTTTTTCCTTTTCAATTAAAAGGACGAGCATTCCGCAGCGTGAAAGCAGTGCCAAGTTGGCTGAACACAAGCCACTTTCGCCGAATCCTTCTTTTTCAAGTTTTGAGACTTCCTCAAGAACTTGCCATTCTTCCGGTTTTGCCAGCTTGATCTCGAATTCTTCTGAAAAAGAATTCATGTTTTTTCTTCCAATGATAATTTGGTAAGGCTGCTTTCGGCGATTATAAAAACATCTTTCATATTAACGCATGTTTGAATACTCATGATTTTATCTGGAAAAGTGTAATGAGCAAGTCTTTCCCCGGAATAGCCTAGGAGATAAAGTTCGTCTATCGAGGTTGCGGCGACGTATCCATGCTCATGAAATGATAAACAAGTGACTTTCCCATTAAGGTGGATATTATATTTTTTGTCTGTACGATTGTTGATGATCAATGTTTCCGCAGATTCTTCAGAGAAGGCAATAATTACATCTTCTACGGAATTGAAAGCAGCGTCGGTAACTTTGAAAGGGAATTTATATCGGTATAATTCATTCCCGGCCTGATCGATAAGGAACAAAGAAGAGTCAGTGAAGCTGATAAAAAACGTGTTGGAGGGGTTATCTGCCCGGAAATGTTCCGGTTTTCCCTGAAGACTAATTTTTTTCCCCAGTTTCATTTCTGAGTTAGCTAAACAAATTTCCTTTTCACTCAATAAACATAATGAACTTTCAAGTCCTGCAAGTTGGGAAATTTTATTTATTTCCTCGGGAATTTTTATAAGGTTTCCTTCCGAGGAATAGAGTTTCACATTTTTCTTGTCAGTCAACAGAACGAAATTTCCACTGTGAAAGACATGAGAAGCGGAAAATCTTCCCATTATGCGGAATTTTTCTGATCCTTCAAGGTCATAACCTGCTGCCCCATCCTGGCCGAGAATCAATAGCAGGTCTCCATCTTGAGATGCTGCAAGAGAGCGTATCTTTTTTTGATTGATTCGTTGACTCCAAATTTCTTCTCCGTTGTCATTATAAAGGGAAATGCTCTGTCTTCCATTGTAGAAGAAAAGATACTCAATCCCATTGTCGTCCATCCAGTGAACTGCCATGGATTTTTCACCATCAAAAGGTTTTTCCAGATCAATTTGCCAATTCCGTTTAAAAAACTTTGTTAAGGAGGACTCTGGGGCTTGGTTCTCGTTGGTTTTTATTTCGTTTATTTCCGACAAGTTTTTTTCCTGCAAACTCTTGGAGCGAAGTAGTGTAAGTTTTCCTGTTTCCGTCGCGAGGAATAATTCCCGTCCGTCATTGGAAATTTTTGCGGAAAGAATTCCAGTGGCCATCTGATAATTCCAGATAACATTTCCCTGAGAGTCAATAAGAAAAAGTTGTCCGGATTTGGAAAATGCAAGAATTTTCTGTTCTTTTTCAGAATAGGAAATTCCTGATATGTCGTATTCCAACGCAGTTTTAACTAATCTTTTTGATTTTGCAGCACTGAAACTGTAAACCGTATTTTGAGAATCGAGAGCAGTAATTATGGCTTCAGTTTTGGAGATTCGGATGTCTTTCAAAAGTGAAATTCCCATAAATGAGCCGGCCGGTTTGCCATCGTTTTTTAAAACAGCGATTCCATCGCGTCGGTCGTCCACACAATCAAAAATAATAAACTCAGCATCATTTGAAGTTTGCAGGAAAGAAGGGATTTTTTGAAGATTTCGGTAAACCCATTTCGGTCGGCCGATTTTATCGGTAAGTACAATTGTTGCGTCGCGGGTCAGGAAAGAAAAAAAATTTCCTGATGGACTGATGTTTCCCAATAGAGCAGGTACTATGCGTTTTTTAAAAAGGATTTTTCCTTCATGGTCGATAAACATACTTTGACCGTTTGAAGTTATAGCAAGTGTTTCCAATTTATCGGAGAGGCTGATTGATTTGATTTGATCCTGCAATTGAAGTGAAAAAATATTTTTTCCTTGAGGGTCAAATAAATCAAGATTGTTTTCCTGGTCAAGAATGAGTGCTCTGAGAGGATCTGATTCAAGTAATAGAAGTCTTGCAGGTTTGAAATAACTTTCCCAGATTGTTTCAAATTGTAGTTGAGAATCAGTTGGGTGTGTCATAATAATCAGGCATAATCAACAAAGCCGGCCTCTCCGACATCGATCACGCCGTCCGGTTGCCAATTGTTGTAGTTTTGTTTGAAAATAAGCCCTCCGGCATTTTTAAGCGGAAATGGCATGGGAGCACCTTCTTCGATTGAAAGCCAGCCTCTCAGTAATGCTTCCAATACACCCGAATGTGTGATAACGACAGCGATTTTAGAATTACATTCTTTTTCGACTATTTCATCTATTTGTCTGCCTGCGCGAAGGAAGACATCTTTCAGACATTCGTCAGAGCCAGGGGGAAACCAATTCCAATGGCGAAGGAACTCAAGATATCCGGGGTACTTTAAGTTGATTTCAGATTTTGTCATTCCCTCTAGGATGCCTAGAGAGCGGGCTTTCAACCCAACAGAACTGATGATCGGAACATTCAGATTCAAATTTATGGCTGTGTCATATGCTCTTTTAACCGGACTGGTATAAACACAATCAGGGCACAGGCATTCCTGGAGGAGTTTTTTTCCAAGCTCAATCGCTTCGTTGATTCCGCGTTGCGTCAATTCTATATCACGAGCTCCCTGCATTCTTTCCTCGCGGTTGAATGTGGTTTCTCCGTGTCTGATAATGCAAAGCCTCAATTTGATTCCTCCAAAAATTAATCTTGCTCGCAAGAACGCAAAATTTTTCCTTAACCAATCCTTCAAATTTGATATTATAACCTAAATCTTGCAAGTGAACAAATTTTCACCATTTCAACATTTCCGATTTAATTTTCTGAAATTTAGCATTGAGACTTTCAAATGAATTATATAATTGAGAAACTACATTATTAAGGTTTGCTTGTTTTTTTTCTACTCCGGCGGTTATTGTTTTTTCAAGAAGGCTACAAAGCTCTGCCAGCTCTGTAGCTCCCATGTTGGAGCAGGAGCCCTTGAAACTATGCGCTTCTCGTTGAAGTAGTTCCAAATTCTTGGCTTCCCATGCAGCTTGCAGTTTCTTGATAATCTCGGGGGATGTTCTGAAAAATATTTCCAGTAATTCGACCGCATCTACAGGACCAAGAGCTTTTGTCAGAGATTTCCACCGAGAAATTTCCGGGCTGGTTGGACTCGTTGTACCTGTCGCTTCAACTTTTGGAGGGTCCAGATCAACTTTTTTACTTGAAAGCCATTTATTCAGTAAAGTTGACAGATTTTCCAATCGTATGGGCTTTGCGATGAAATCATCCATTCCGGAGGCAAGGCATTTTTCCCGTTCATCCTTGAAAGCATGGGCGGTCATTGCAATAATGATTTGGTGGTGGTTCTCGTTTTTTTTCTGTTGTTCTATGTTTCTGATTGTTCGGGTGACTTCATATCCGTCCATTTCCGGCATTTGGCAATCCAAAAAAACAAGATCATATTTTTTCGCGCTAAGGCCTTTGAGAGCTTCTTGGCCATTTGAAGCCACATCGGTTGACAGTCCGAATTTGTTCAACATTTTTTCTGCAACCTTTTGATTTATCTCATTATCTTCAACAATCAATACTTCACTTGCGAATTTTGCTGGAGGTGTGGAGGCAAATTTGGAGAAGGAAATCTGATTGTTGGGGGGGCCAAAAAGTTTTTGCAGCGATGAGATAAGATGAGAAGGTTTAATCGGTTTGGGAAGAAAATCGACGATTTTTCCAGCCAATCCGAATTCTTCCAAATTTTTTTTTATTTTGAGTGATGCTGCAAGGAAAATTGGGGGACAAAACTGGGGGAATTGGGAAAAAAAATCTGAAGTTATTTTTAGAAGTTCCTTGCCTTGGGTTGACAAGCTTGGAATGCTTATCAATATTGCGTCAAAAGTTGTTCGACCCTCAAGGGAAGATTTAAAAGTTTTAAGAAAATCTTCGACAGTTGAAACAACGGAAAAATTTAGTTTTAACAAATCAAAATATTTTTCAAGAGCTTGCTTTATGATTGGATGAGCTTCGAGAGCAAGAATCGATTTCCCGGAAATTTCAATTGCCCAACGGGAGAGGCCAGGTTGGTTGGGGGAACGAATGAGGGGAAGCTCAAACCAAAAATTAGAGCCGATTTTCCAATTACTTTCAACTCCAATTTCACCATCCATTAATTCCAAAATTTTTTTGCAAATTGATAAACCTAGCCCTGTTCCCCCAAATTTTCTGCTTGTGGATGGGTCAGCTTGTGTAAATGGCTTGAAAAGGTTCTTTTGTTGAGTGCCTTCCATGCCGATTCCACTATCTTTTACCTCGAATCGAATTTTCGGTTCATTAGAGTTGCCCATTACTTTTGAAACTGTACAGATTATTGAACCTTTGAAAGTAAATTTTATCGCATTAGATAAAAGGTTCAGTAGAACTTGTTTGATTCGGATTGGATCACCAATAATCATTTCAGGAAGCGAAGGGTCAATAAATATTCCCGTTTCCAGTTCTTTTTCTGTTGCAGGTTCTGAAAGAAGATCGAAAGCATCTTCGATTTCCTCGTAGAGATTAAACTCTATCTTTTCGATTGAAAGTTTTCCCGCTTCAATTTTCGAAAAATCAAGTATATCGTTAACAATATAAAGTAGATGTTCGCCTGAAGAGCGTGTGGCTTTAAGCATCTCATATTGTTCGTGGTCAAGAGCGGTATCCAGGAGGAGAGTTGTCATTCCAATGATTCCGTTTAATGGTGTCCTGATTTCATGGCTCATGTTGGCCAGAAATTCGCTTTTTGCACGATTTGCGGTTTCAGCTTCTCTGGCAAAGTTTTTTGCCTGCAAAGTTGCCAACTCAAGCTCGCGATTGATTTTTTCGAGATCTGCTTCAGCCTTATTTTTGATTTCTATTTCCTTGGCAAGAAGAATGTTTGAATCAAGAAGTTCCTTGGTTCTTTGAGTAACCTTTTCCTCAAGCAAAAGGTGATGGTTGCGGAGTTCATCTTCGATGCGCTTTCTATTTTCAATTTCATTTTCCAGACTTCTTCTTTTTTTGTGTAGATCAACGAAAATCGAAACTTTACTTTTCAAAATTTCCGGGATGATAGGCTTAGAAATGAAATCGACTGCCCCGACCTCGTAACCTTTGAAAATGTGTTCATAATCGTTGAAAATTGCAGTAACGAAGATAATTGGAATATTCTTTGTTTTTTCCCTTTGTTTCATTAAACTGGCAACTTCGTATCCATCCATTTCCGGCATTTGAACATCAAGCAGTACCAGGCTGAAATCGTATTTCAAAAGAAAGCTCAAAGCCTCATTTCCAGATGTGGCCTTAATAAAGGAATATTCCGGATTGTTTAAGATACTTTCAAGTACGATTAAATTTTCGGGATGGTCATCCACCAAAAGAATTTGACTTTTTTCGTTCATATTCCAGCCCTGAAAGGCTTATTTTCTATCATTGGCCATTTCAATTAATTTCTCAGAAATAATTGATAAGGGAAATATTTTGTCGATTTGTCCTGACTCGATAGCGCTTTGCGGCATTCTAGGGAATTCTGCGGATGATGGGTCCTGGGCAATGGTAGTTCCGTTCATCTTTTTGACAATATTTATTCCAGCAGTTCCGTCATCGCTGGCACCTGTTAAAATTAGCGCAAGAAGCTTATCTCTGTAAACTCGCGCGGCACTCTCAAGCATTACATCTATGGATGGCCTTGCGAAGCCAACCGGTGGATCGGCGGATAATCCCAATGTGTAATCACTTTCTACTAGAAGATGGTAATCTGAGGGGGCGAAATATGCCCATCCATTTTCTATAGGATCCTTGTCTTCAGCTTCCTTGACCCTGATTTTACAGCCTTTTTTAAGGATGTCAACGAGAATTTCCCCGGACTCAGTGCGAAGATGTTGTACAACTATGATTGGGAGTGGAAAGTCTTCAGGAAGTCTGCCAAGAATTTCAACAAGAGCCCGTGTCCCTCCTGCGGAAGTTCCTATTGCCAAAGCTCCAGGATGCATTCTTAAAATAATTCCTTTAAGTCAATCAATTCTTTGTCAATCGAATATTGTACAATAGTGGATAATCCAAACCAGCTGATTATAGCATTTGGATTCGAATCTTTTTCGGACATTTTTCTAATTCGTGCAGTGAGAGAATTGTTAACAGTCTGAAGATCCTTGTAAAGTTTTTGAAGGCCGTTCAATTCCAGATCGGGAGTTTTGCCTTCTTTATTCGCAAAGTATTGCCTGATTAAATAATTGCCGACCGTTCGATAAATCGTTTCCTGAATACTGGCAAAAGGAAGATGAAAGACGGCAAGAGGCTTGAGCTGGGAAAGAATGGGGCAGGCGCTTGAAGCCATTACTACACCGAGAAGTGAGTTTAAAGCTGATTGCGTGTCACATTCCTTGAAGAAATTTCTTGTTGGGGTTTTGACGGTCACTTTGGTTTGAGTAAATGAGAAAATATCTGAAAATGCGCTGACGATTTCTGAAATATCAACTGCTGTCGGACAATATTCGTTCTCGCTTTTTGATAAACTACAATTATCACATTGATTAAAGCTTAATTCTGTCCATTTCGGAATATCTGGTGGCAGTGAAAACTGTTCTTTTGCTCTTTCAAGATTTACTTTGAATTGTGCTTTTTTGCCATCTTCGAAAAGAAAATGGTATTCAACAAGTTTTTTTTTATCCATTTGTCACCTCTCCAAATTTTTTTCGGAAAATTTTATTTTTGGGGTCGAATTCGGAAAATCTTTCCTTTGCTCTGCAACCAATGAGGTTTTCTTTGCTTCCAAGAGATAAAAAACCGCCGGCTGAAAGGCTTTCAGCAAAGGTATCCATAACTGAATCTTTTAATTTCTGATTGAAATAAATCATTACATTTCTGCAAAAAATCATACTTGCTTCAGTAAAAACACTGTCAGATACAAGATTATGGGTGGAAAAAACAATGTTTTTTTTGAGTGACTGATCCATTATGGCTGAGCCGTAATTTGCGCTGAAATAGTCATTCAAAGAACCTTTCCCATCAGATTTGTGATAATTTTCAGAGTATTCACGCATCTTCTTAATTGGATAAATTCCCTCGATAGCTTGCCTGAGCCCTTCCTCGTTAACATCCGTAGCGTAAATCAAACAACGCTGATAGACTCCTTCTTCCTGAAGGACTATTGCGAGAGAATAAGCTTCTTCACCCGTTGCACAACCGGCACACCAAATTCTAATTATGGGCCAGGTTTTAAGAATGGGAATTACATTTTCCCTTAAAGATTTGTAAAATAATGGGTCCCGGAACATTTCTGAAACCTGAATAGTCAGATGATGCAAAATTGTAGGCAGGAAATTTTTTTCGTAAAGAATTTTGGGGATCAGGCCTGAAAGTTTTTTTTCATCGATGTCCTGGATCATTGTATTTAGACGTCTGGTAAGTGAATTTTTGGAATAGTTTCTGAAATCATAGCCAAAGCGTCTCCAGATAGCTTCCAGAATCAGATCGACCTCGATATTCTCTATTTCGAGAGTTTCGTTGCAATCAACTTTTCCTGCTTCGAGTTCGCCTTTTCCTTCATTATTGTTCATGTGTTTGTCTTTTCAGGAAAGCCAGACCCTGGCTATTGAAAGAAGCTTATCCACCTCTATGGGTTTAGTCAAATATTCATTCGCTCCTGCAGTCAGACATTTTTCCTTGTCCGATTTCATTGCCTTGGCGGAAAGCACAAGAATTGGAATCTTCGAGAATTTCATACTTTGTCTAATAGTGTTAATTGTCTCAAACCCATCCATCTCCGGCATCATGATATCCATTAGAACCAGGTCTATCACTTCTTTGTCAGCAAGTATTTTCAGCGCTTCCTTGCCATTACTGGCAATTAGTATTTTCGAGCCCTTTCGTTCAAAAATTCCCGAAGCGGCAAAAACATTTCTCATGTCATCATCAACAATGAGTATTACTTTATCCTGGAAAATTTTTTCCTCTTCACTCTCTGATGCCGAATTTAGTGGCTCTTTTTCACCAATATTCTTTTTCAATCTATGAAAAAATAACGCAACTTTGTTTAACAGCCTTTCATTGGATTTAGGTCCTTTGATGATAATGCTTTCAGCAAATTGTTTCAAGTATAGTTCATCCGGCTTGGCCAATATCTCTTCGCTATAAACTATGATAGGAATATCCTTTGTCTGCTTGTTTGACCGTAATAAAGAAAGGAATTTCCGGGCATCCATATCAGGTAAAATACAATCAAGAATCATGGCCTTTGGGGTGCTTTGAGAAATCATTTCAAAGGCCTGTTTTCCTGATAATGCTATTTCGACTTTTAGTCCACGCTCGGTGGCCATATTCGCCAGAGTGGAGGAAAATGTCTGATCGTCATCTACAATCATTATATCAGCTCCCATCAATCCGGAAAATTCCTGGTCGACTTCAATCTTTTTTTCTACTTCCGGAAGATTAATGTGGGGGCTGACAATTTGTAATGAGCCGTTTAAAGCTTGTTGAGGATCAATATTAGTCTGATCTTTACTTTTGAGTTGGAGATTTATTTTTTTGTAATCAGCTTTAGGAATTTCAAGTGGAATCAGAAGTGTAAAAATAGAACCTTTGTCGAGCTCACTTTCAAGAGTAATTTTTCCTCCAAGGATACTTGCCAGTTCTCTTGAAATAGTAAGCCCCAACCCGGTGCCGCTGTATTTTCGATTAATTGAGGCATCCACCTGATGAAAAGCTTCGAAAATAAACTCTTTTTTGTCAGGGGAAATTCCAATTCCGGTATCTTTAATGGAAAATGCGAGCATTTCAGGGTTTTGATCTGATTTTTTCAGTTCCACCGTGATTTTTCCCTTTTCCGTAAATTTGATGGCATTTCCAATAAGGTTGTTGAGAATCTGTTCAACTCTTTTGGGGTCTGTGACTATGGATTCAGGGATTTCGGGAGTTTGAATAATTTCAAAGTCCAGCATTTTCTGCTGCACAAGGGGAAAAAAAACCTCCCGGATTCCTGTTAAGAGTTCATCAATTTTGACTTTTGCAATATTCAGTAACAGTTTGCCTGCTTCTACTTTCGTCAGGTCAAGAATGTCGTCTATTAAAACCAGCAGATCCTTTCCTGAGTTGTTGATTACTTTCAGGAATTCAAGCTGCTTTTCCTGGAGGTTCTTTTCCTTATTTTCCAGGAGTAATTGGGAAAGGATTAAAAGGCTGTTCAACGGTGTCCTGAGTTCATGTGAAACGTTGGCTAAAAATTCGGATTTGTACTTGTTGGCTGATTCCAGCTCCTCTGCTTTAATTCTGATTGCCTGATTAGCTTTTTCAAGTTCCTCACTACGTTTTTCTAATTCTTTTTGTTTGTTTTCCAATAACTGCGTTCCTTTAAGCAATTCGTCATTGGTCTGCTGGAGTTCTTCTTGTTGGAACTTCAAAACTTTTTCAGATTGTTGCAAATCTATAGTGTGTTGAGCTAATTGTTCATTTGTAATACGCAGCTCTTCTTTTTGATTGTTCAGCTCATATGACTGCTTTTTTTGCTCTTCAAACAGGCTGGAAAGTGCAAGTCTGGATTGGATGTCATAAACAGTTATGGCAATATTTTCAGAGATTCTGGAAAGAAGTTCGAGTTTTACCTCAGTGGGTTCTTGAAAGAATCCGAACTCAAGTATGCACCTTACCACTTCATTATGTGAACAAGGTAATACGATTAAAAACTTTGGGATTGCTTCACCTAGCCCTGATTGGACAAAAATATAATCTTTTGGAAGGTCCTTTAGAAGCATTGGTCTTTTTTCAATTGCTGCTTGACCAACAAGGCCTTCTCCCGGACGGGTGATTATATCCTTTGCCCGGTGCTGGTCATGTGCGAAAGAAGCGATCATTTTGAAATTCTGATCTGGCTGAAGAAGATGAAAAGCTCCGATTTTTGCATCGATTGTTTCGGCGATAACTGAAAGAGCAGAGTTGCCAAGTTGTTCGAAATCCTGAATTTTTCTTGTTTTTTCCATAAAGTTGGAAATGGCTATTTCCAACCAATTTTTTTGAAGTGCTTCATTTCGGAATTTGACAAGAGATTCCATCATTTTTATTATTGCCTGACCAAGTTCATCTTCGCTTGATCTGAGGTTTACCCGGCTTTCATAATTCCCCATCGCAATGTCGGTGGTGCGTTGTACTATCTCTTGAAGAGAGTTTATCATGTTGTTAAAAGCCAGGGAAAGACTGCCTATTTCATCCGATTTGTAAATTTTGACTTTTTGGCAGATTTTTCCCCTGGAGATATTTTCTGCAGTTAAAATCATTTCGTTCAGAGGTTTGACAATCGATTGAAATGTTATGAACATTAAAAGCAGGATTACTGAGCAGCCAATAACACCGGTTATGCTTATGCGAATTTCCGATTCTTTCAAGGACTGGTTCTGCTGGATTCTTTGATTATGAAAATCATTTGAAAGATGCAGGCTGAAATCGGAAAGTATTTTTTGGCATTCTAAATAGTGTTGCCTTCTAGTGGTGTTAGATAGAAGCATCGCCTTCTGTTCAGAATTATTTCTGGAAAGTTCCAATATTCGATTGGTTGAAAATAAAAAGTTTTGGAAGTTAGAATCGGCATCTGCAAGGTAAATTGCCGATTTTAGCGGAGAAGTTCTCATTAATTCTGCAAGAGTAGCGCAAACTAATTTTTTTAAATTTTCGATTTCTTTCTCAATTCCAAAAAATAATGTTTCATCCAGACAGTCAATGTGGGATTTCAAAAGATGCCAAAGCTGATGCGAATCATGAAAAAGACTGATTATTTTTTTTGTTTTCTCAAGTCCTTCTTGGGTCACAAGGGAAATGGTATCTGTTGAGTTCATGGAAATCAAATCAATTGCTGAAAAAATAGCCCGTTCAAACCCTTGAAGTTTTTCAGTGGCCTCTGTTTTAAATAAACTGTTTGCTTTCGAATTACTTTTGGCGGAGGCAAGAGTGATTAATTCTGCTTGATTTGCCTGAAGAAGACTAAATTCCTCACGGAACTTATTAACATTGGTTTTTTCAATTTCATCAGCTAATACATAAATTGCATCTGTTGAAACAATGATTTTGTTAATCTGGCCTTCCATTTGTCTGAAAAATGCTCTTATTTCGGAGTCGGACTCGGTTAAAAGAGCATTTTTCTCAAATCTAATCATTTCCAGAAGATCTTGTTGGAGTTGGGAAAGAATAGTAATTTTGGGAAACGATTTATCAGTGAGTTCCTCGAAACCGAAAGCGGAAATATTCAGGCGCTGAATGCTTGTATAAGCTAATGAAAATACTGTAATTACAGTGAGTATGGCAATCAAGAAAAGTTTTTGTGCAATACTGAAGTTTCCCATATTCCAACCTTAAAATGTCTTAAATTCTATGCCGTAATTGAAGCACAAAAAAGCATACTTACTGAATATTAAGAAAGTATAAAAGAAAAAAATGAAAATAATTCTTTGAAACTCAATCCAACAGGCGTTTTTCACCCGAAAGCTTTTTTATGTCTTCAACATTTTGAGTGCACTCCATACATCCGAGGTATTTTCCGCTCGGATTTCGGAGTGCAAAAAACTCGATTAGAAATGTGTTTGTGGTTTTTGAATCACCAGGAAGAGGTAAATTTATCCAGAATCTGGCTTTGTTCCGGGTCCCCGATTTCATCTCTTCAACAATTCGTTCAACTTTTTCAAGGCTTTCCTTGGGATGACATTCCCGAAAATTTAAGCCCATGCATGACATCGGTCGATGAAACACCCTTATTTCATGCTTATTCCAGGCAACCACTTCATCTTTTGCGTCTATAATGGTTATTTCCATTGGCAAGTTTTCGATAACTGCCTGAATCATTTCTTTGTCCATTCGATCGAAAAATAACATATTTTCCTCCTGGTACATTTAAGGGAAAAAGAATACTATTAAATAATACCATAATCTTGATGAGGAATAATACTAATCAAATCCCAAGTATTGTGCTTTCCATCAGAATTTTCATGAATTCCCCCTAAAGGGGCACTTACAAAGTCTTTGAAGCATTTTTTTTTGATATTTTACTTGGGTGAACCGTTTAGCCCAGTAGTTTTTTTTTCGGAATTAAGCTTTTTTCTGAACAAAATTTTCGGTAAAAAGTTTCAGAGCCTTTTCAATATGTTCAGTTTCATCCTGTGGAATGGGGTTTTTTGAATATTCCTTTAAAATTTCATCACCGCCTTTACAGGATTGTTCAGCCAAAGCAAGGATTGCACTTTTTCGGATCAATGGATCAGGATCATTCAGCATGTTTTTTAAGAGAGTTTGGGCCCACAATAGCTTAATTCCCTTCAATACGAATATTGCGGAATCGCGCATCGGAACTTGAGGATCTTCAGTCATCATTTTCAGACATCTATCTGCTTGTGGGACTTTCCATTTGTGAAGAGCTTTCACAGCATTTGCTCTGATACGGTTATCCGGGTCAGTCAGAAAAATTGTTATTGCATTAATTGCTTCGGAATCATCGTTCTCTTCCAAAGCTTCAATGGCATTAGCCCTGGTTCTGGAATTCTGATGTTTTAAAAATTTTGTCAGAACAGGAGTAAGATTTTTGGATTTCAGTCTTCCAATGAATTTTAAGACACTGGAAATTGTTGAAGCTGGAAGGTTTTTTTCAAGAAATTCCTTCCAAGCTGGGATTTCTTCTTCAGTAGAATTTTTCACCAGGTTTTGTATGGTCTCAAAATTCGGCGAATCTGATAGTTTCTTAATTTCATCTGAAACATTTTGGGCCGGAATCGCAGATTCAGGCACAGCGGCGGTTTTTGAGGGTGCTCTGTGTTCGGAGGGAGATTTTATTGAGTCTTCTTCAATTCCAAGAGATTTTTTGAAACGTTTGCATCTGATTAGGGTTTCTTTGACATGATTTCTTGATTTTTCAGCCCAATATCTGTCAGGAGTTTTGCCTTCAGCTATTATTTCATCCAGTTTGGAGACAATCGGTTCTGAATTTTCAAAACTGAAATAAGCTCGTTCCAACAGTTTTCGGACTTCCTCGATTTTTTTATCCGCTTTGGAGGACTCCATCGTTTCAAGAATTTTCGCTTCTTCCGGGCAAAGATCTTTTTCAACATCGAAAATGAGGTCTCTGAGAGAAATTTTTTCCCCGACATTTTTAATAAATGGATCCTCAAATCTGCCAGCGGCGATATAACCTCTGCACACTTTCTGAAGGATTTTTTCATCTTTGGAAATTTCCCATACTTTGGTGAGAAGATTTAAGGTTTCCTGATTAAATTCTATTGGAGACCTGGGCAAATAGGCATCTTTTAAAAGAGAAATAATTTCGGTGTCTTCGGGAAATACACTCAGATACCTTGTTAAAACCGGGTCAAAGGAATATCTGGTATTTTTTGTTTCCTTAACATATCCGGCAAAACGTTTTAGAATTTCACGATCAGGATGAATCAAACAATAACTTGCCACTATTTCAGCTTGCAAGGCATTAAATGATTCAAGGGAAAGATAAAATTTGCCAAGGAATTCCAAGGCTAATCTGCTCTTGGGGATCAATTCAAGAAGACTGCGAGCATATCTTTCACCTTTTTGAAAGGTTTTAGCCTTAAAAGATGTCTCAGTAAGCAATTGGAGAAGCTCAATTCTTTCTTCTCTTTCGAGATGGGTTCCAAGTTTTCTTTCCAAACGTGGGAGAATTTTGGCCGGGAATCTTCCAATGAAAAATTTGACAATAATCCATTCAATTTTTTCAAGAAATCCGAAAAACATCGAAAACAGGAAGCCGAGTATCGTGATTGCTAAAAGAAGAATTACAGCGGTCATGATCCTTCTGTTCGTTTTTTGCTTCAGAGTTTTGGAAACCAAAAGAACTGTTGGGTGCTTGGGGTCAATATGTGCGGCAAAATCAAGTTGTCTGGCAGCTTCTTTTTCATTTCCGCATTTCAGGGCTGATAGTGCTAATGCCATAGGGGCCCAGAAACTTTTCGGATTTAATAACATGAGTTTCCTGGCTCTTTCATTAAGCTCTTCAGAAGGAATGTTATTCAGGAAATAATCGCAAGCAAAGGACATTTCACCAAATTTTAAAGTGTATTCATCTTTTTCCGAAAAGTAGGGGTTCTGATTTAGAAATACTTTCAATGTCCCCCACTCTTCTTTAAGGTATAGAGCTTCGGCTTCTGTCCATCTTTTTTCAAGATTATCCTTGGATAACTTGAGCTGATATTCGATAGAAGCAAGTCTTTGTTTTTGTTCACTGGTAGCGGCTTCCATCGAAATTAATTTTTTTAGAATTTCCGCTTCATTCAAAAGATTTCGATCCAGTTCAGCCTTTTTCAATTTTTCACTGAGATCGGAGATTTTTGCATCATTGGGAGAAATAATTTCTAATTGCCCTTTGCCGGAAATAGGGGTAAACGTAGTAGATGCTTCAGGAATAGTTTTTTGCTCTTTGGGGGGAGCAACGGTTGGTGATGCCGGGTTAGTAATGGTTTGCGATGTAATTTGTGCAGAAGTTGTCGAAGATGAGAGATTATTTAAAGGAAGAATAGGCTCTTTTATTGTGGGGGAGGACGTCGAGGATGCTGACAAAGGAATTACCGGAGTTGATGAAGCTGGTGTTGTTAACTCTGGTTTCGGTTTAGTTGATGCGGGTTCTGTAGTTGATGCGACTGATTTATTTGGGGTTTCCGGTTTATTAGAAGTTGACTCAGATTGGGCCGGTTTTGGTTCCGTGTGAGAATGATGCGGTTTTTTTGGTTTGGATTTTTCTTTTTTTCCGGCTTCTGAAATAGAATCCAAAAAGAATAAGAAAAAAACCGTCACAATTAAAACGACGGCTCTGCCGGATTTTTTGGCGTTTCTCCAAAAAGTTTCAGTTTCTTTCATCAAAAGAGATTCCTCATTTTTTACCTATTCCCCCCATTTATATTTTAATCGGTAAAAATTGATTTCTTTTGAATTTTTTTTCCCATTTAGTGGAAATTTTTTTTCTCTATGACGATTTCAATATAATGAAAAAAATAAAAACAGTAAATAGAAATCAATTAGATAGTATCTCATTATGAAATTGGGAATGTGTTATCTCAATAAAGGGAGGATTCTTTCAAGCCCTGAACTGTTGATTTCCAGATACAATGACAGTATTAGCAAATTCACAATACTTTTTGCCATTATTTTGGCAGTTTTTCTGAAAAATCCTGCCCTTCTTGAAGCTGGAGTTAAACAAAACAACCAAGTTGAACGGGAAGAATCCAGCACCAGTTCCGATTTTTCTTTTTATCGGGAAAGGTCGGTTCAATCACTTATTTACAGTCATACAACTCCTTTTCTTCAAAATGAATTCAATTTTCGCCATGTTTCCTATCAGTTTATTCCTTCACCATGGTTCTTTATTCCGCCACCAGAGCAGAACATAACTGCCAACCAGCTTTGGCAAGCTTCGATATATGGCCGGAATTTGGCTTCGCCTCTTGAATTCAAAGTTGGGCGAGTTTGGGCGGGAAATGAAACATTTCGTTCGGTGGATGGAGGAACACTAAACTATAAATGGGGAAACAGGCTTTCCACGAATTTTCTGGTAGGAAAAGCTTCTAAAATTGACGAAACCATCGTAAAAAAATTGCCTGAGTTATATGAAGAACAGCTTCGCTATAAGTTTAATGAAAATGCTTTTTTTACAGTTGGAGGAGGTCAAAAAGATGAAGTGACCCACTCACTTGCTCAACTTGGATTTTCAATGGATTCATTTAGATTTTTAGGGGAACACCGTAGTGTCACAGGAGCTTCTGAAACCTGGGGATTAAATGTGCGCTATTTTACTCCAGGAAAATTGGATTTGGTTGGGGACTACAGATTGGAAACGCAGGGAACCCAGGAAAGCGGCTCATTAAGAAGCTTGATTGGATATGATGCCGGGAAAATCTACATTGAGGGTGCCACCGGGCTTGTTTATCATCAGGGCCAAATAAGAAGCGATAATATGGCTTATTATGAGGGAAATCTGACCTGGGGACAGCCAGATTTCGGATTGGATGGTATAACACTTGGATATTTGCTTGAGCATGGGCTTGCATCAACAGCCCGGACAATTTCTGGGTCGGCCGAAAAGCGTGTTTCCTCGAAAACAAGAATCTATATTGACCTTTCTGATACAATTTTTGAGCAAAATGGGGAAAGTATTCAGAATCTGGGAAGTCGGCTGCACAGAAAGGTTGATTGGGGATATTATGAACTCGACTTGGCTTTCATAACCGGAAGCCGCATAGAATCTCTCCAAAAGGAGGCCAAAATCCGGGCTGGAATGGAATTTTGAGTTTTCAAAAAATGGGCGGGAGTGAACTTGAAAAAAGTTCAAAAATCTGCATCGAAAAAAATTGAGAAAAATTGGAAAAAAATTTATCATTTTCGGGATTAGGAATTTAAGAAAAATTTGCAATACTTTAAAAACTGGTGGTCCACTCTCCAGAAATATTGAATTGATACGAAAAATTTGTGAATCGGGTGAAAAAAAATGCAATTTAAAGATCGATTGAGTCTTCAATGTCTCTCTTTCCCCTCAGAGAGGATCGTAGAAACTTATGATTCGGGTGGGGGCAACTGGAAGGATATTTGCTTCGGAGAATTTTGCCAGCAAACCGAAAAGATGCGCCGAGTTTTAGAACAAAAGAAAATCGGGCCCAAAGAAACAGTGATTTTTCTAGGAGAGAACCATCCTTGGTGGCTTCAAGCTTTCTTTGCAGTGGTAGAAAACTCCTCAATTGTGATCCCAGTTGATGGAGCTGTTCCTGATGAAAGACTTTTGGCCATAATCAAGCATTCTGGGGTTCGTGGAATTGTGGCAAGTCCCTCTCAATATTCAAGATTAGAAAAGATGGTTTCTTCTTTCTCGGGGAATTTTACCGTTTTCCGGAATGATATGAACCCCTGGTTAGAAAATAGCGGTTCGGTACCTGTCGATTCGAACACTAAACCTGGAGCAAAATCGGAGATTCCGGACGACATTGCTGCAATTTTTTATACTTCCGGAACCACAGGACTTCCGAAAGGAATAATGCTTTCTCACAAAGCCTTGATCGCATCAATTCGAATAGGAATAGAGATTGGGAATGTTGGAGAATCTGATACTTTGCTCACACTTCTGCCATTTACCCATGTTTACGGTTTGGCTGACGCTGGCTTGGTTCCACTTGCCAGCGGAACGAGAATTATTCTTGCCCAAACCTACAATCCCATTGAAATTTTTCAAATTATTTCAAGATTTCGGGTAAGTTTTCTCAATGTCGTTCCTCGATTAGCAGAAGTTCTACTGGCAGTTTTAACCCAGAGTGACAGTAAACTTTCCGGGCTTAATCTTGTCATCGGCGGAGCTTCATGTCGCCCGGAAATCATCAGGGCGCTGAGAAAGCGCGGGTTGAAAACCACTTTTGGATTTGGGATGACTGAAACTGTCGGAGGAATTTCCGGCAATGAGGGTGAACCAGCTGAATCAGTCGGAATATGCCACCCCGATGTTGAGATCAAAATTGATAATCAAAAAGATGGAATTGGAGAAATTTTAATTAAATCTCCTACTCTTTTGACGGGAATTTTGAATGACCCGGAAGAAACTGCTAAATTATTCAAAGATGGTTTTCTAAAATCGGGTGACCTTGGATATTTGACTCCAGATGGGCATTTGATAATCAAAGGCCGAATAAAAGATGTAATCGTTTGTGGGGGAGGAATGAATGTTTATCCCGATGAGCTTGAAGGACGTCTTGATTTAACAGGATTTGTCGAGGAATTTTCCGTCATTGGGATGAAAGAAGGCGGTCACGAGTTTCCCATGCTGGTAGTAAAAGAGCGTTCAGCTTTTTTTAAAGAGCGCCCAACAATTAATCCGCATGAGTACATTCACGACCAGGTGAAAAGGCAAACTGTGCGCTGGGCTGAATGGGAAAAATTCCGAAGAATTTCCTTTGTTGATAAACCTCTTCCAAGGTCCTTCAATCAGAAAGTTCAGAGGCATGTTCTTCAGAAGTCACTTGCAGTTGCGGATGATTCCTCAGACACCACATTTGATGCGCATCTACCCGCCCGCGAAAAAGGTGAGAATAATGAGCATTTCGACCGATGCGTGAAATTTCTAGCACGTTTTCTATCCAAAAAGGTGGATGACTCCTTTTTGAAAGCTTCGGTCTGTGACTTTCCTCAACTGGACTCACTTGGGTTAATAGCCCTTGCAGCGGCTTTTGAAAGTTCCTACAAAATCCGTATTTCTGATTTCGTCATTGAGCAGGAAACTAAGATTGAGGAGATTGCACAGATTTTTTCGGAAAGGCTTTCTCAAAACAGTCATAAAGCTGATCTTACGGGTGCCGCTGACTCTGGAAGTTTCCTTCCCCCTGAAAGGGACAACGAAAAAGGGGCAGTTGCGGCCCGACTCGATTTCCTTAAAGGAATTTGTGGAGACGAACTTGAAGAATTTCTCCCACCCGCAAATGGAGCTCATCTTGCTGGAAATATCGAAGGTTTTATTGGATATGCCCAGATTCCAATCGGGTTGGCCGGCCCGTTGAAAGTCATAGGAGACCATGCCACCGGTGAATATTATCTTCCATTGGCGACAACCGAGGGAGCATTGGTGTCATCTGTATCCCGTGGAGCAAAACTGGTTACAGCGGCAGGTGGAGTAAGAGTAAAGGTTTTTGCCGATGGAGTAATTCGCTCTCCTGTGTTCCTCTTTGACGAATTAGGGCACCTTGTACAATTTAAGAATTGGCTTGAAGGGATGTTCGATGAGATAAAAGCTGTTGCGCAAAGCACCACCCGGCATGGACGTCTGGAAGAAATGGAAATGTTTCCCATTGGGTTAATGCTGGGAGTCAGAATGGTTTATTATTCAGGTGATGCTTCTGGGCAAAACATGTGTACTATTGCTACGCAAAAGGTACTGGATTATATTAAATCGGAATATAAAGGCCCGATGCGGGAATGTTTCCTTGAATGCAATATTTCCGGAGATAAAAAAATAAATGCCTTGAACTATACCCGTCATCGTGGAAAAAAGGTTATCGCTGAAGTTCTAATTCCAAGTGAACATATCGAAAGTATTCTTCATGCCTCAGCTGAACGGATGGTACAAATGTGGGAAACGGCTGTGATAGGGAGTTTGCAGGCCCACTCGTTTGGTGTCCAGGCTCATTTTTCCAATCTACTGACTGCATTGTATTTGGCAACCGGACAGGATGCCGCTTGCGCATCCGAATCAGCCAATGGAATTTCCCACCTGGCTATGCGTGATGGCAAGCTTCAGGCGTGTGTGACTCTTCCGGGAATCATGGTGGCAACAATTGGCGGTGGTACGCGACTTTCAACACAACAAGCCTGCCTTCGCATTATAGGTTGTACTGGACAGGGCAAAGCCCTTAAGCTAGCCGAAATCACCGCAGCTGGAGTGCTTGCAGCCGAGCTTTCGTTGATTGGAGCTATGGCAGCAGGTGACTTTGCCACAGCTCATGCGAAATACGGGAGAAAATAACGAATGAGAGTGATATTTGTTACCTCAAGCGTTACCTATGTTAAAGACAACTATTTGTCATTGTTCCAAAAAGTGTTTAAGCGTTTTAAATCCAATAAAGACATTGAGATCACAGCCCTGGGATTATTACAGATCCCAAGTCAGTACATCCTGAAAAATGTTTTTGGTCTGATTGTCCTGGGAGCTCCTGACGTTGGGTTGGCGCTTTTCCGAAATCTGATCTCTTCTAAAGTGAATGATCCAAGAGTTTCATTAGCGGAAGATTATGGAATAAAAGTTTTGAAACCGGAGAACGTGAATTCTCCGGAAGCCAGGGCTGAATTCGCCTCGTTTAAACCTGATATTATTGCGAATATTCGTACCAGAAACATTTATCGTGATGACATTTTGGCTCTTCCAAAAATTGCTTGTATCAATATTCATCATGGATTGTTGCCTGATCATCGTGGCACAATGTGCGATTTGTGGGCCTGGTCGGATGGAAGACCAGTTGGATTCACAATCCACAAGATGAATGCAAAGATTGACGATGGCTCAATTCTTTTCAGAAGAGAAATCCCGGTTAAGGGAGTTAAATCTTACGTCGAAATTCCACAAATTTCCAGTCAGTTTGAAGCTGATGGCCTTTCGCTTTGTCTGGAAAAATTTGTTCAAAATCCTGCCTGGAAAGGGTTTCCAAACTCAAAATCCAGCCTTCCTCACACAAGAAATCCCAATTATGCCAAGATTCAGGAGCTGAGAAAAAAGGGATTTCGACTTTGAAAATTAGTCAGGAGTGTATGAAATGAGCGTAACAAAAGTAAAAACCAGCGATTTGAAAATTGGAAATACCCGAATTGAATTCATCGAAATGGGTGAAGGGAAACCCCTGTTTTTTTTGCACGGAAACCCGGGAAGTAAGGAGGATTGGGAAGATCTTTCGATGGCTCTTGCACCCAAAGGATTTCGAGGGATTATTCCCGATCGTATCGGGCATGGGAAATCAGATTCTATCTTATTTACAGGTGACGATCCTGACCAGTCGATCAATCTATACCGTGAAATGATAAAAAGAACGTGCGGTGAAAAGGCATATTTGGTTGCATATTCTTACGGTTGCTTTCTTGCACTTCGCATAGCTCAAATGTTTCCTGATGATGTTTCCGGGTTAGGCTTAATTACACCTTTTATTTTCCCGAAAGATCCATCGGAAAAACCTTCAGGGCTTCCTAAACTTGCACAAATTCCGGTATTGGGGGAGATTCTCAGTATTTTGGTTCCATTGTTAAGCAAGGGAAAAATGAAAGAACATGTGGAAAAAGTTTTTTACCCAGCCAAACCGTCTGCTGAAGTAATGCAAAAAGCTCTTGGAAAATTCACGGCGTTTTCGGGAATCATCGCAGCGTTGAATGACCGAAACGAACTTGCTGAAACGCATCTTGCGTTTCGGGACAAGATGAAAAGCGTAAATAAGCCTGTCATTGTCATTGGTGGCAAAGAGGATGCAATTTGTGGATCAACGGCGCATGTCGACAGAATTGTCGAATCAATAAAGGGAGTTGAAAAACACATGCTGGATGGCGGAGGCCACGGGATAATTTTTTCTCAATATAAAGAAATAGCTGAACTAATGGCTAATCATATTCCTAAGTGAGCGAATTGCAGTAATTCCAGGAATTGATTTCCATCTTATAAAAATGTCAAAGTTCGCGTCACCAGAATTTGAATTTCTAGAAGACGTTGTTAATTCCATTCCAGACTTTATTTAGATTATCAACAGCCTGATTTACAGCATTTTCTGTTGCATTTGAGATATCACCGACAGTTCTCTGGGCAGTTTCAATGGAATCCTTTATTCTGTCACTGGCATAATTTGCAGCATTGTCAACCCCTATTACATCTGCAGATTTCTTGAAAACCTCATCTGCCTCTTTGGCTACTCGGGAAATAGCTTGCTTTGCAAAGTTTCCAAAATCACCCATGAAAGACTCTGCAATGGAAATGACATTTTCAGCCAGTTTATCAACAAGATTGTTGAAGCCTGATCCCATCAAGTCAAAATTATCAACTGATACTGCAATAGACTTCTCAAATGTGCAAGCTGTAACAGACAATTTTTCTATCTTCCCGGAGTTTATGTCGTTCAACGACTCTGAAAAAGAAACGGACTTTACGGCAAAAAGAGTCCCTCCCACTGTATTGATTGCCAGGCTAACTTCTGAATTTCCACTGACTTTATCTGAAACAGCCCTGACTACCTTGTCCGAGAAGCTTTGTCTGAATGTTCCGACAACACTTATATCTGCATTCGGATCAGCGTTTTTCTTCAATCCGATCCCTTTCCCTGAAACCGAAAAATCACATTGGAAGCCATTCAAATCGCCAAAAAACTTTCCGCTTCCCCCGTCTTTTTTCAGGTCAAGAAATACAGTGAACGGAGCTCCAAGTATAGTGGCCCGAGCATTGATATAGCACTGTTGAAGAGGTGTTGAACCATCAGTTGGCTGAGGATTGTATTCAAAATTGAAAATTGAACCATCGTCAGATGTGCCAGCTTTTCCATCGCGGCCGTCCCCGGTGAGACAAACCGGGCCTAAATAGAAAGGACTGATCCAACTTTTGCATATTACTCCACCATTTTTCTGAAGTACAACTTCCACATCGGATATGGCCGAATCGTCGAAATAAAGAGTTCCTGCAGCGGTAATTCCTTTTCTTAACCCTAGCGCCGCCTGATCAATCTGGGAAATTATCAATTTAAAAGGCCTGATTGAGATTCTGTCAATCGGGAGGGGAATTTGTCCCAGATCAGGAAGATCCTTGATTCCTACTGCCAATGAAAGTTTTTTGTTGAAATCCAAAATTTCATGAAGCTTCAATCCATCTGGCAATTCCCCTCGAATCGCGTTAAGTGCGATTGGAGAAGTGAATGAGAAAGAGCCAGCCATCTTAATTATCTTACCGATATCAATCTTGCCTCCAAGTCCAATGCTTGGATTTATCCCAACTACTCCGCCGATTGTTATTTCAGAAAGTGTAAGCCCACTTATTCCTAGAGCATTTTTCCATTACCAGGAAGTCGGAGGGACAAACCAATTTGGAAGGCGAACATCATCCCATTCTCCAAGCAGACGACCGGAAAATTTGACTCCCCCTACTTTCAGCGGAAAGCGGATTTTTGTTGCTACGACTGGATGAAACTTACTGAACAAATCAAAATCCATCATTGCGCCAAGTTCGACTGCCGGGTCCAGCTCCCCAAGGTCAATTTTCATTCCAGGGGATTTCCCCTTTAAAGGTTTTAGCATCGGTAAGTTTTACGGATATATCGGGAAGCGCCGAAACTAGCTCGGTTATTTCACAAGATCAGAATCAAGTTTTACAAGCACTGAAGGCCAGGCTGGTGGCCCGCATTTCGGGGTGATAAGAGCTCCCAACTGTCCCCAGCCGGGAGGGCAAATTGGCCTGTAAAAGTCACAGTTTGCACAGCCGGATTCGTTAGCAATTCCTTGACCTATCCAATTGTACAAATTGAGGTTTCGGGCCAGATACTTGACTGACAAGCCGCCTGGGCAGAAGAAATCGGTGTATTTTAATTCAATGTCGGGGCCTATCTCACCCTGCTCTGCAATTGTAAATTCCTACGTACCATTTGCGTGATTCCCCGGGTCTCCGTGATAAACGTGTCCATCAAAATTGTCACCTGTTACAATTGCTTTATGATGCTTTCAATCCATAATGATTCCACCTGGTAGCAACATCCATTTTGCATTCTCCCGGCCACCTGGGTCTTGGTGATATACATGGCTGCCATAATTGAAGCCGGCAACAAGAGCTTTGTTTCCTTTTCTGTCAAAAATGGAATAACAATCCACGGAGTTCCCTTGCCAGGTTGTTTTTCCGGCAGATTCAAAGCGCCATTGAGTGTGATAATCGAAGAAATTACCGTGATAAATACTGCTATCATTTCCATCGCCACAGGACAACTGGTAATAATGTTTCCGATCGGTGATGCGAAAATATTTGTAACTACTCAGGTTTTTTGCCTCGGATGGGGAACCAACCATCAGAAGTTTATGAGTGGTAAAAGGTGCCAGAGCTTTTGCTTGATCGGTTGTCTGTTTTTGAACGGTAATTTCTTTCTTCGATTGAAGAGTTACCGATTTTGTCTCTGAAATCTGCTTTTTCATCTCCGTCATGTACGAGCCAGAAAAAGCGGATCCAGCCAGAAACAGTAAGAAGCAGAACATCAGAACAAAATAACGATTGGCAATAATAAAAATAGCAGTTTTCAAATGCATTTTCCCCCCAGAAAAATGTCTCTTTAAATCTTATTTTTCCAACGGAATTTGAATGGTAAATCTTGTATATTGTTTCACAATCGAATCAATTTTAATTTTCCCACCAAGTTTTTTTACTGAAAAAGCTACTGCATCCATTCCAACGCCTCTGCCGGAAATGTCAGTGACTATTTCGGCCGTTGAAAAACCTGGAAGAAAGATCAATTCCCTGCATTGTTCGAGGGTTAAATTTTTTGCGGCCTCAAGTGATAATAAAGATTTCCTTACTGCACTTGAACGCAATATTTCAGGGTCAAGGCCTTTTCCGTCATCTTCAACAGCTATCTCCAGAAAGCCGTTTTCTTCTTTTACGGTGATTGAAATCTTACCTTCTTGAGGTTTTTCATTAGTCAAACGTTCCTCTACGTCTTCAATACCGTGATCAAAAGCATTACGAATTATATGGACTAATACTGGATTTAATTCGCGTGCCAGGTCATAATGTACCGGAGTTTCTCCCCCGGAAAAAATCAATTGAACCTCTTTTTCCAGACGTGCAATCAGCCCGGGGATAAGCCTTATGGTTCTTTCAAAGGCTTTTTTTGCTGGAATTTTTTGGAAATGGCTTAATTTTTCGGATAAAATGTTAATCAAGTTATCAGAAAGATTGTTTTCTTTAACCTTTACGGCAAGTTCCTTGATTTCATCTAACGGAATCCGCATAAGGGGGCCTGTTTCCTGCTCTTCCCCGAGAATGCTTTTGGCCAGTTCCCAGGTTTTTTTTGTGTCATTTGAAAGTTGCAATAAACCTGAGTTCATATCCTTAAAGAAATCCGGAGAGAAATCCTGCTTTTCTCTGACTTGGCTCAGCAGATTTTCAAGGACTTCAGCGGTTTTAGCGACGTTATTCATTCCAAAACTACCGGCAACTCCCTTGATGGTGTGGACAAAACGAAACATCGAATTGATCTTTTCTTTGGGGTCATCAGATTTGGCCAGGGTTTCAATGGATTTTTCGGAAAAAGCAATTGTCTGGTTAATATCTGATAAGAATTCACGAAAGGTATCAGGTGCTTCGGCGATTGCCTTAATTTGGGCGCTTTCCCTTTTTGCTTCATCAGCTTTTTCGGCAAGGCGCTTTTCCTGGGTTATATCTTCGAGTTCAACCAGGAGTTCTTGTTTGCCCACAGAACTGGCTAGCAAATGTTGTTTCATTCTAACCCACTTTCCCGACGGAAGAAGAATTTCAGGAAAGGGGTTCAATTGGGAAACCTCAGCTTCGCCCAAAATACCCAATTGAAGAAAGCTCAAATAGTCAGAAAAAAGCTTTCTTTCAGCTTCCCTTTTTCGAGTCAATCCTATAACATCAAGAAAGTCACGACCGCGCAATCCTTCAGCCCTCAGTATGATTTCAGCTGAGCGTGAATATTCCGGCTTTACCAGATAGTCCGAAGTCAGGCTTAGCAAGCCTACAGGGACAGTATTCATGATTTGCTTCAATTCAGCATTTCTTTCGTTTACAAGTTGGTCGAGGTGCGACATAGTTGTTTGAATGGCTTTGAGCATAATGTTAAAAGCTGTGGCAAGCTTCCCAAGCTGTTCGTCATCATGAACCGGCATTTCAGAAGCGAATTTCCCGTCTGAAACTTTTTGGATGGTTTGTACTACTTCGTCAATCAAAGTTCTGCGAAAGATGTCCTTTTCCCGGTAACTTTCAAGTTCCTGGGTTAAGGAAGCAAGTTCGCTGTCAACTTTTTTCTCATCACTTTTGACAACATCCTTAATACTGTTTTTGCTTTCTGTTGTTTGTTCTGAAGCTAATCGTTCAGCCTCCGCAAGGAGTGTCTCCAGGTTTTTTTTTCCATCAAACTCAATTCCAAGGTCTATTCCGGTTTTGGCTGCGATCAAGACTCGGCGAGCCTGATTTACAAAACATCCATTATTGTGCGCTTCTTCACATTGACCGCACAAAGATCCTACAGCTGTCAAAGCCGTTTTCAAAATTTCCTGATCGTAAAGTCTCGGGTCATTTGGGAGTTCAGGTATTACTTTTTCGGAATTAATCTGTCGCTGATTTTTAAGAAAATCAAGCAAAATATCGGCAGCGGTAACAGCGAGCGAAGAATTGGAGTCTTTTGAAACGAGTTTTTTTACATACTGATGTGCTTTAAAAGCGTCTTTATGGCTTCCAACAGGCATATTCCCTCCTATTCTAAATTTATATCCCGCTTGAGGACACGTAGTCCTGCCAAACGGGCTAATTGATCGTGAAATCTGGCATATTCGTCTATCCCATCCCCGATTTCAGACAAGGGTTTTTGAATAGAAGTGAAATCATATTTGGAAACTTCCGACTCACCAAGCCGTTGAAGGAGTTTCCAAAAACGCTCGTTTTCATGCGCATTTTTTTCATACCAATCAACGATTTTTCTTACCGCTTCCGGTGCGTTGGAAACTTTAACCGACTCCTGCAAAACAAGAGCTCTGAATGGAACCTGACTACCCCGGCCCCCTACAACTATTCGATAGCTTCCTGGGTTTCCTATCAAACCAATATCGCTACAGAAGCTTTCAAGGCAATTTCGCCTACAATCTGAAATTGCAATTTTAATATCAAATTGGGCACCTCGGCCGTATAGCTCTTTATCAATCGTGATTGCAAGATTTACTGCATCAACATTTTGAGAAAATGAACAGAGCGCTCCACAACAAGCTCTGATGTTACGAACTCCTTTATGCAATACACCGACTCTAAGTCCAACCGAAGCAAGATCTTTTCCCGCCTGTTCAACTTGATCAAGCGGCATCAAAAGAACAATTCTCTGGGCGTGTGTAAGTTTGGCCAAACCTGCGCCTTTTTTTGACAATTCAGTAATTTTTTCCAATTGCGCTGAATTGAGGATTCCTGCTGGGGAATTTACCAAAATAGCGTAGGCACCATTAGTTTGTTTTAGCCCTGCTCCCCAAATCGGTTGTTTTCCTTCGTTAGAACTGTCTTGAACTCCGCTTAAGATTGAAGCGGCGATGGAAGCCATCGCCTTATCGACCTCAATTACTTCGACAGTCAGAGAAAAACCAGATTTAATTGGACTAACGGAGCATACTCGGGCTTTGGTTTCCATTATTTCACCCTGCGGGGTTGGAAGGCCAAAATAGATCTCTTTACCGGGTTCAGTTTGTGAATCTCCCTCAATAATTATTTTTACCGGTTTTGCCAGTGGAGAAAAAGAATTCGCAAGTCCAATGGGCTCAGAATCAAACATTACATCAGAAAAGGTAACAATATCCGACATATTTTCACTCCTTATGAAGGTTTGTAAAATGTGATGTCCCAAAATAATCCGAAAATTTCTAAGCAATCTATTGTTTGAAAAAATTTACTGTATTTTCGGAGTAAAGTCTATAAGGGTCTTTTCAATTAAAAGAATTTTTGATTTTATAGAAAGAGGTTCTTGCAATATTACCAAAATGATTAGGTCCTATCAATTTCAATCTTAAAAAATTTCCAAAAATTTTCTTCTACCCTTTCTTATTTTGTCAAAATAGTCTTAAAATCTAGCTTTTTAAATTT
>JADFXM010000051.1 GCA_015233565.1 Candidatus Rifleibacteriota bacterium | reverse complement strand
CCAAGCAATTGGCCCATTTGGTGACTCCTTTGTTTTTGAACGGAATGAATGAGTCACCATTGTGCCATCTTTTAGCAAAATTGGGTACTTTAATTTTCGGGATAATTACTAATTTTGCAAGAACCTCCGTAGGTATGCTTTAATCCTCCAAAAAAATATTTTCCATAAAATCATTGAAAAGCTTGGACGCTTTTCTGAATACTCAATTTTTTTCGAATAAGGTTGCTTCATCGCCTTTGGCTCCCAACGTTGTCGGAAAATTTCTTCAGCAGCCAAGAAGATTGAAATCCACAAACTAATTATGAATGGTATTATCCTGATTTCCGTCCAATTCAATTCATTTTGCATCGTTTGCCATAAATCTGTCATATAAAAATGTTGCCTCCCCGTAACTCTGAAGCTGTGAAAAAATTAAAAATTCGAAAATGTACTGGCTCGATAGACCGCACAGGGAAGGAATTGTGAATTTTTACACTTTTATTTTTTCAAATATTTCGCACCTTCTCTGTTCTGGAGAAATGTCCAACCTGGACATTTTCATAATTCTGAGTTGGAGTCTTTCGAAAAAATGGGAATCCGAAATTGTGGAAAGTCCAGAATCTTATGTTAAATATTCGAGCAAAACCTGAACCTCAGACAGGCTTAAATATTTTTTCCCCAAAGGTAATTCTTAATCAGAAGGAGCTGATCGTCCCTTAATCTCCAGCTTTGGAATTGTTACCGCTTAGAATCGACTTTAATTTTTCGGGTAATTCCGGGGGTTTAAAAAACAAAACAGTATGATCAATGCGATTTTTCACTTCGATCAATCCTTCGTCTTTCCACTTTTTCCCGATAAGAATTATTATGGGAATTCCTATTAATTCAAGGTCTTTAAGTTTGACTCCAACAGAAATTTCGCGGTCATCGAAAAGAATGTCAATACCCAAATTTCTCAGTTCGTCATACATCCTTTTTGCAAAGTCCAGTCCATTTTGATCCTTTATTAAACAAGTAATCGCAACTTCAAAAGGGGAAATTGCAACTGGCCAATGAAATGAACCATCGGGGGTGTATTTCTGTTCAATCGCTGCCGCAACCAACCGACTGACACCTATTCCATAACAACCCATGTAATAGGGAATTTGGTTGGATGAAGAATCGATGAAAACAGCTTTCATCGCATTGGAATACTTTGTACCAAGTTGGAAAATATGCCCGACTTCGATCCCCTTTTTAAGCAAAAGGGGATTTCCATTAACGGGACCCGGTTCACCCTCTGAGGCAAGTCTGAAATCTGCAAACTCTGCCGGATTGAAATCCCTGAAAATATTTGCGTTAATGGCGTGTTTGTTGTTTTGATTTATTCCACATATCACATTTTTCAAGGATCGTACACTTTCGTCAGCCAGAATTCGAATGACAGGATTAAGCTGAATTGGCCCTGCAAATCCCATTTCTGCGCCGGTTAGTCCCTGTATTTCTTCACCGGAAAGGAGTTTTACTGCAATTGCTTTCAAATGATTTTTCAGTTTTGTTTCATTGATTTCTTTGTCTCCACGCATCAAAACTGCAACATAGCTTTCATTATCTCTATACGTAACTTTGTACAGTATTGTTTTTACCATTTGTTGAATTGGAAAATCAGAAAAGAATTTGGAAAGTTGGTCGCAAGTTCTTATGTTCGGCGTATCCTTTATTTCCAAAATCTTAAATTCATCATCTTTATTGGAAGGTGGAACAAGTTGAGAAACAGCTTTTTCGATGTTGGCAGCGTATTCGGTACCCGTCTCGATTAAAATTTTATCCTCTCCTGAATTGGCGATAATGATAAATTCCGATGACCCAGAACCTCCGATATCTCCTGAATCTGCGTCAACTGCAATAGATTCGAGTCCCAGTTTGGAAAAAATTCGGAAATACGTTTCACGCATCAATTTATAAGCGTTTTCCATTCTTTCTTTTGATGAATCAAAGGAGTAGGCATCCTTCATGATAAATTCTTTTACGCGAAGCAATCCAAACCTGGGACGAATTTCATCGCGCATTTTTGTATGGATCTGGTACAGACATAAAGGAAGTTGTTTATAGGATTGGACTGTACTTTTAACAAAAGCGGTTACCATTTCTTCAGCAGTGGGGGCCAAACCGAATTCCGATTCGTTTCGATCGCGTGTGAAAAGCATGGTCCCATTTGCTTTGTAAACTTCCAATCTTCCGCTCTCTTCCCAAAATTCAACCGGTTGAAGGATTGGAACTTGTAATTCCAAAGCACCTGCTTTGTCCATTTCTTCACGAATGATTCTTTCAATTTTTCGCATTACTTTCCAAATTAGAGGTGAATAAGCGTACAAGCCTGAGCCTAATTTAACTATAAAACCAGCTCGTAATAATACTTTATGACTGACAATTTCGGCTTCTGAAGAATCTTCCCGATACGTAACAATATGACATTTTGAAGCTAACATGTTTTTTTTCCTTCATAAATTGCGTTAAAAAAACGGCATTTATGCTATCAAATGGATTACAATTAAGCAAGAAAACAAAGAGACCCAGTCGGGTAAAACGCATTTAAATTCCTGAAACAAACATGAATACTGTAAAATTTGAGAAAAAAATTACCTGTGTCCAAATTCCTGAGACTAGCTTAAATAGTAGATCTCGATGGTTTTAATGCGTTTAAGAGACCAGCGAACGAATTTATGTCCTTGAGAAAAGATAAAGTCATAAAGGGAAACAGAAACCCTGATTCAAGGGCTTTAAAAGTAAACGACCACCACCAGAGGTGGCCGCTTTCGGGCAGCCCCCAGAGAGGGGGCGAACTGTCTTCATATGTTGGTGGTATCAATCAAGAACAACCGCTCACGCAGGCTACAGCAACTGACCGGCAGAGCCATATGTCTCTGACCACGCCCAAAGGACGTGGTTTTAGACGATGAAATAAAGCTTAAGAGCCATATGTCTACGAAATATTTCGCTTTTAGCCGAAAGTCATACCACTTCAAAAATTTTCCGGTAGGACAAATGTATTCATCTCATTTAGGAAGCAGAAATTCCCTCTACATAAATGTAACTTCCGCCATTTTGCGTACAGGAATTTTTGTATATTTATATTTTGGATAACCAAGCATTAAAGCTCCATGAATAGAATAATTTTCAGTTATTTTTAACAAGTCAAAAACCGGTCGGTGACTACATGCCGCCCATTTGAAAAATCCCGCCCAACACGAGCCTAAGTTAATTGTTTGAGCAGCTAGTTCAAGAGTTCTCAGGGCAATAATACAATCTTCGGCAGGAGCGGGAGTTTCCTTATCAGCATAAGCAATCACTAAATGTGGCGCTCCTCGATTGATGATATCATTGTCATTTTCAAAATCTGTTCGAGCAGATTCCCCCATTATGTTATTTTTTATAAACCAATCAATGCAAAGTGCGCTTAAATTACGGATTTTATCTTTGCCATTTATTATCAGCCACTTTACAGCCTGAGCATTTTTACCTGTGGGAGAGTAACGCGCTAAATCCAATAATTGCAGCAAAATCTCAGTTGGAATTAACTTATCCTGATAATGACGAATGGAACGGCGATTTTTGACTAAAGCGCTAAATTGTGAAAAAGTAGCTTGATCTTTACTGATTGTTTCCCAAGTTTCTATGCCGCTTTCAGAGAAAGAGATAGCTGATTTAGGGCAAATTGCAGCACATTGGCCACATTTTATACAAATCTGCTCGTAATTCGCTGTCAATTGTGGCTGTTTATCCGGGTTCATGCTGATCAAACCCCAAAGACAGTGTTTACTGCACAAACCGCAATGACTACATGTTTGATGATCGATCGTAATCATAAGTTTTAATTTCTCCTTCAAATTTAATTTTCAATCGAAAGTGGGCTATCAATATTATTTCCTAAAGTACTAGATTAACTGGATGCGCTGGCTTGACACCGGCAAGCACGTCTATTACAGCCTGAGCCGCTATTTCACCCATTTTGGTGCGTGTCTCAACTGTCGCTGAACCCATGTGCGGAAGCAATGCAACGTTTTCTAACTTCAAAAGCCGCGGGTGAACCTTGGGCTCCTCTTCGTAGACATCCAAACCAGCGGCAAATATCCGACCGGATTCAAGAGCATCCGCCAAAGCCGACTCGTCAATCAGTGGTCCGCGGGCTGTATTGATCAAAATAGCATTCTTTTTCATGATGTTCAGCTCCTTCCTTCCGATCATTCGACACGTTTCAGGAGTCAACGGCGTATGCAAACTGATTACATCACTGTCACAAAGTAAACTTTCCAATGGAACATAGGGATACGAAACAAGAGGTTTAGGGCCTGAGCGAGTGTGATACAAAACTCTCATCCCGAATGCTTCTGCGCGTTTGGCGGTAGCGATGCCTATTCTTCCCAGGCCTACGATGCCGAATTTTTTTCCATAAAGATCAAGGCCAAGCATTCCGGAAGGTCGCCAACCCAAAAAATTCCCTGAATACAACTGCTTCTGCCCTGCATAAATGTTCCGGGCAGCCATGAGGGTCAGAGTCATTGCAATGTCAGCCGTGGCTTCGGTAAGAACATCCGGAGTGTTCGTAACCACTATTTTTTTTTCAGAGCAAGCTTTAAGATCAATGTTATTATACCCGACGGCATAATTGGAAATTATCCGCAAATGCTTTGCACTCTGAATCATATCAGCCGAAATTTGATCAGAAAGCATTGCAACAACAGCGTCAGAATCGGGAAATTCAGCTAAAAACTCCTGTGTTTCACGTTCCTGCGCTAGTATTTTTAGTTCATGCCCGCTTTCCCGAATCATAGACTCAAACCCCCCTGGAATAGGTCTTGAAGCAAGAACTTTCATATTTTATCTCCTGATCAATTTAATTTTTTAACCATTATGGAGTATTTTTTTTAAAATTTCAAAACTTTTTTTATGTCCTCAGAACTTCAAAGGGTGTGAAAATTTGAAATTGCAAGCACGGAAAATATTTTTGAATTCTGTGGAAGGTTGAAATTCCTAAAATGTGATTTTTCAGAAATTTGAATGGAATCTATTTTGGAGAAAAGGTTTGATTTTTTTCGAATGCCACTTGTTATCATATTTCCGCATTAAAGATAGATTTTGCTGTAGGGCACAAGACAATAATTTTGACCACCTTATGAAGCAAAAAAAAATTGGAAAAAATATTATTAAAAGGTATAATTTATCTTTAGAAGTTTTCGGAAAATCTCGGTACATTTTATTCGGTGCTAAGTAGCTCGCTTTTGATGCTAGAAAGCGAGGCGAAAAATCGGGTGGGTACACAAAAAAGCGAATTTTAGGGTATTTTTCGACAGTCTCTTTAATCATTTTATAAGGAACCAGATGTCCAATAAAGAAGAGGCCACACCATCGGGGAAACCAGTTGTACATGTTCCAATTGGTGGTTTTTCCGTTACTCGCGTTCCCACAGTACTCCAGACTGTTTTAGGTTCGTGTGTTTCTGCTTGTCTTTATGACACGGTACATAGAGTTGCAGGAATGATTCACCTCCTTCTCCCAGGAAAAGTAGCTTTTTTTGCTTTTGACGAAAGCTCCTGCTATGGTATTGGCGCTATGCAAAGATTAATTAATGAGATCACCAATAGAGGCGGTTCCCAAGCTTGTCTTGAAGCAAAAATTTTTGGTGGGGGTCATATTTTGTCCTCAGCATCACTTGCAAACAGTACAGGAATAAAGAATGTTGAATTTCTTGAAAATTTCCTGCATATGGAAAAAATTCCACTGATCAGCCAGGACACAGGCGGTTCCTTCACAAGAAGGGTTTTTTTTCACACAGACTCATTCGAAGTATCCGTAGAGAAAATCGCGGCTACAGAACAATTTGAGGTTTCAGCTGAAGAAGAAGAATTGTTTAAGAAAGTACAGGAACAGATCCGGAAACCCAGTGATATTGAGTTTTTCTAATTTCCCCATAATTTATCGAATGTTCCATGTGCGTAGTATCAATTGGTGCGCTGTTGAAGCTAATCAAAGGACAAAAATGGGTGATATTTCAAAAAATGGAACTAAATTTCTGAAACAGTCTTCAACAGAGATTTTTACTCAAATGAAATACTGGCTACGCACTTTTTGAAAAACCGCTTTCTCTTTATTTTCTAGTGCTGTTTTTAGATCATTCACCCGTTGGAACATCAGATTTAAATCACCGGAAGAAACCTTCAACTGCCACGATATTCTTTTCCAGGTCAATGAGCAAAGGGATCATCAGCAACAAAGAGTAAATTCATATTGTCATTGGCAATTAACCATACAATTCAAAAAAAAATCGCGAAAAATTAATTTCCAAATTTTCTGCACTTGCGTTGGTGCAGGTTTATAAGTCAAGTATTTTTCTTTTTCGCTGGCGATCATTCCATCCTCAGGAATTGTCGCTCCAAAAAGTGCTCTAGCTTCAGATTTCCTTGCCTCAAGAATTTAATCTGATACCATTTTTCCGGTAATAGGGTATGACGCAGTTCGCAAAATGAACGGAGTTAGAGCCCATTCCTGTTCGACGAGCACGATGGGCCGAGCGCGAAGCGCGGAGTCAATCGGCTCGGTGAGCCGGCGAAACTGCTCACGGCTGGTGATGAGCCGGCCGCGCAAGCGGTCGGCTCATCTGGAGTTTTGCACATTCCCATTGTGAGATTTTTCACCACCCTCAACATAGACTAAATGAGGGGTTTGTAGTTTCCTGGTGAAATTTTACGCAACTTTGGGTTGAATGAATAGTGAGTCAATTTTGTTTGTAATTTTTTTTATTCCTATTACTTCTTTATTCTTAGCAGCTTTCAGGCCAGTGCCAAAATTTTGGCAGTTGCTGGCATGGAGTATGCTTTTTCCAAAGAAACAAATGAAATCATAAAATGTTTTTCATTCGTAAATTATGACCAAAAGGAAAAAAATATGAGAAACCGGTATCTTCTTTCTTTCTATCTTCTTGTTGTTTTGCTTTTTTCTGTCACGACATCGCTGGTCCAGGCATCAGGACAAATGCCAGTTATGGACTACATCGATGTTGGTGAAAAAGCCAATCAGTCCCTGAGAATCTCGAAATTGATTATGGGCACAGACCATCTGGGAAAGATCCCAAATGAAAAGACGATTGAAGTGCTAAACGAAGCGGTGAAACTTGGAATCAACACATTTGATACCGCTCCGATCTACACAGATTCAATTGAAGTTCGTTTTGGGAATTGGCTAAAATCATTGAATAGATCAGATCTCCATGTGATTACAAAAGGTGGTTTTCCCCGTGATTTAGGTCCTGGAACCTACTTTGGGAGACTAAAAGGAACAAAGGAACAGATCACTGCAAATGTTTTCGAAGAAATCCAGAGGTCAAAGGCAAATTATAATAACAAAATCGCGATTTATCTAATGCATAGAGATGATATGGAATACAGAGATTATAAGAAAGTCGAAAGGCCTCTTACGCCCGTGAAAACAATCCTTGAAGGTCTATCGGATCCTCTTCTAAGAAAAAATTATACTATGCTTGGAGTTTCAAATTGGGAAACTGGCAGAATTAATGAATCCCAGAAAGTAGCAGCAGAAAACCCTAACCTGGTCAGACCAGTAGTCAACAGTCCCTATTTTTCATTACTTGAGATGGGTTCCGGGACAATTCATTCCGGAGGAGTTCAGGTCAAACATGAGGACATGATGAATCCTGATTTTCAGAAGGGTGTGAAACTCATGACCTATTCCCCGCTTGGTGGATTTTCCATCTTCTCCAAAGGGTGGGAAACAGCAAAGAAAAATGCTTTAGAATTAAAGAACAAAAATGATAGATATTGGGGGCACGTCTATGATGCAATCTTCACTGAAGCAAATGAAAAGCGGTTTATGAGAGCAATTGAATTTACTAAAAATTTTAACGAGAAACACAAGACAAATTACACACTTGATCAAATTGCAATGGCTTACGTTATTGCTCATCCAAGAACAGATTTCGTAATCATTGGGCCAAGGAGTGTAGAACAGATAAGAAGAACGGTTCAGGCACTTGAAGTCGCAAAACTTCTCACAAAAGAAGATTTAGATTATCTTTACACAGGTTCTGCAATCACAGGATCCAATCATTCTTAATAGTTTAGCTTCAAAAAAAACCGCATCTACTCTATTTTTCAGAGTGCAGATCGGTTTTTTTTGTACGTTCTATTTAACATGTTCCAAAATCCAGTGTCGAATATCTGGTACAAAATAAAAATCGGTCCGAGAGAAACCATAAGCTTGATGAAAACCCCAACCTAGCAACAGTTAAAGTAGGTTTGACATCCATAAGAGGGCATGATATCGTAAAATTCAGGTGGAGTAAGTCGGTCGGGAGTCAAATTAACCCCAAGGCTGTGCTTTCCACCGTCAAATGAGGGGATGCGATTTAGATGAAAGGCCTTACTAATGTTCATAAGGTAGAGGGCAATGCCTTGGCTGAAGTGCGCGATTTGCAGTGCACGATTATTGAGTTACGCCTCGAGCTTGAAAAGTGCCATGGATCAGTTGAAGATGCGGTTCAAACCGCCAAGCGGGAAGCTGCCCAGGAGATTGCCCAGTTAAAAGCCACCATTGCCGAGCTTCGCAATGAACTTGAACGGTCAAACATTCAACGCGGGGAAGAAGTCACCCGTGCGCTTTCTGGCAACCAAGATGAAATTCGTCAATTTAAAATGGCCACGGAGAATTTGCGTTCCAAACTGGAAAGCGCTCTTATGGAGAAAGATTCTGCCGTTCAGGCAGCGCGTGCGGCTTCCGCCGGAGAAATCCAGCAGCTTCGTGCAATGACGGCGACACTACGCGAAAACCTAGAAACAACAAGATTTGACAAGGAAAAAGCAGTTCAGGGGGAAAAACTTCGGGCCGAGGGTGAAATTGCGCAATTGCAAGGTATCATCCAAGCGATGCGCATTGAAATGGAAGAACTTAAGCGCCGATAATTCCCATTTTTTCAGCGTGGAGAGCAGGCGAATATGAAAAATCAGCAGGACGAACAAGTGAACACAACAAGGAAACTATCTTCCAAAAGTGGTTCGTTAACCTTTGCCAAAGAGCAAAGGGCACGATTGCGCGAAGTGGAATTGCTTTTGGATATTTCACGAAAGATGTCCGCTATGGATTCGCTGGACTCAGTGCTGAAAGTGCTTGTGGAAACGGCCACCTCCGAGCTGAGCGCCGAACGCGGCACACTATTTCTCAATGACCCGAATACTGGCGAGCTGTATTCCCGTGTGGCGATGGGTAATTTCATGCGCGAGATCCGTATCCTCAATAGCACCGGAGTTGCCGGCAACGTTTTCAATAAAGGGGAGGGGGTAATCGTTTCGGACGCATATTCCGATTCTCGCTTCAATCGAAACGTAGATGAGCAAACAGGCTTTGTCACCCGCAACATTCTATGCGTACCGATCAAAACGGCACAAGGGAAGACCATCGCCGTGGCGCAAATCCTGAACAAGAAGAAAGGGAACTTCAATCGCAAGGACTTGCGCTTGCTTCAGTCGATGATGGAACAAGGATCACTAGCTTTACAGAGCCTTCAAATCATCGAGCGAATGGAGAACATCCGCAAACAGGAACTGGAATTTATCAATATCGTTTCGGAAATGACCTCCGACATAAAACTGGGTTCTCTTCTCCAAAAAGTGATGGGCGAGGCTACCCGCATGTTGAACGCTGAACGCTCGACCCTGTTTCTGCATGACGAGAAAACCGACGAGTTGTGGTCAGAAGTGGGACAAGGGCTGGAATCGGCACAAATTCGCCTTCCCAGCCACGTCGGCATCGCAGGGGCTGTTTTCAAGTCCAGTAAAACCATAAACATTCCCTATGCTTATGCTGACCTGCGCTTCAACCCATCTTTTGACAAGAAAACCGGGTTTTTCACCCGTTCCATCCTGTGTGTTCCCGTTGTCAATAAGCACGGAAGGACAATAGGTGTTACCCAGGTTCTCAATAAGCGTGGTGGTCCATTTTCACAAGAAGATGAAGCACGATTGCGTGCTTTCACAGCCCAAGTGTCGATTGCGCTTGAAAACGCAAAGTTGTTTGCCGACGTTCAAGCGATGAAGAATTACAATGAAGCCATGCTTGAATCTATGTCTAACGGCATTATCACTCTGGATGCCGCAGGGAAAATCGTCACTTGTAATGCAGCCTGTTCTCGTATTCTGAAAATACCGGCCACCGCCATTTTGAATAAAAAAGCTACCGAATTTTTCGCGGGGGAAAACGGATGGGTTTTGGAAAAGTTGCGTCTGGTCATAGAAACCGGAAAACAGCAAACCGTAGTGGATGCCCCTTTGAAGGCGGGCGACGAAAAACTGTCCTTGAATTTAATGGCACAACCTTTACTCAACATCGACCAAAAACGCATCGGTTCTATGATCGTAATTGAGGACATCAGCAACGAGAAGCGCCTGAAATCCACCATGTCTCGATATATGGATCCGGCTATTGCTGACCGTCTTTTAGCCTCCGGGGCAGAATTGCTTGGTGGGGTTAACGTCGAATGTACGGTTTTGTTTTCCGACATCCGAGGTTTCACCACGCTCTCAGAGCAACTTGGAGCGCCTGGTACCGTGGCCTTGTTAAACGAGTATTTTACTCTCATGGTGGATTGCATCCAAAAGGAAAACGGAATGCTCGACAAATTCATTGGTGATGCCATTATGGCTGCGTTCGGGATACCGGTTTCCCATGAGGATGACGCCGATCGTGCCGTGCGAGCTTCCATCGCCATGATGGAGACTCTCAACAAATGGAACCGCCAGCGTACCTCCGAAGGGAGGCTCCCCGTCAACATCGGAATAGGGCTGAATACCGATACGGTTGTTTCAGGTAACATCGGGTCCGCCAAACGAATGGATTTCACCATCATTGGGGACGGCGTGAACTTGGCGTCCCGCCTTGAATCAGCCTGTAAACAATACGGCGCGAAAATTCTCATAAGTGAATTCACCCTTCGAAAGTTGAAAGGCACTTACCGGCAACGTGAGATCGATCTGGTCGTGGTTAAAGGGAAAACTCAGCCTGTTGCGATTTTCGAGATCCTGGCCTATCACACCGCGGAAACTTTCCCCGGTATAGGGGAAGCTATGGGTGTCTTTAAGGACGGTTTGGCCGCTTACCGAGCCCGAAAATGGGATGCCGCGATCCGATCATTCACCAACTGCCTGGCCATCAATCCAAACGACAAACCCTGCAAGATCTATATTGAGCGTGCTCAATTCCTTAAGCAGAATCCGCCACCTGAAAACTGGTCCGGCGTATGGGTGATGGAATCAAAGTAGGCTTTAATTGACTCTTGCAACGACTACGGTAATGTCGTCTGCTTGTGGTCCAGGTTTGACTATTTGTCTGTGCCAACTTAATATTCTATCTTCAGTAGCGGCTGCTGAATCTCCCATCAAACTGGGAAGCACCTCCAGGAAACGCTCATAACCGACGGCCTGATTATCGAGTGCTTCAGCTTCGATCAATCCATCTGTGTAGAGGATAAATTGATCTCCTATCTCGAATGAGAACTCGGTAGCTGAAAAGTTATTTCGCTTGGCTGCCCCAAGCGGGAAAGAGCGTATACCAAGAATCGGGATCGTTTTGATCCCGCGCACCACGAAAGGGTCATTATGACCAGCGTTCGCGAATGTCATTTTCCTCTCTTTCACGTCCAGTAATGCAATGAAGCAGGACATCATTTTGCGTCGGTTCAACACTCTCAGAAGAGTCATGTGGAGATTTTCCAGAATCTCAGCGGGATTTGTTAACTTGGTTACAAGGTGTGCCACGAGAGCTTTTGCCATGGCCATAACCATTGCTGCCCCTACTCCGTGACCTGAAACATCTCCAACCACAAGCATCAACTGGCCGTCAGGCATAAGAAAAAAGTCATAATAATCACCACCGGCTTGAGTGGCCGAAACGCAGGTTCCATGGATATCGAAAGTGACTAGTGAAATGGATTTAGTCGGAAACAGGCTTTCCTGAACAATTCTAGCAACTTCCAGATCGGCCATCCCTTCCATCATTTCATTGAAGGTTTGAGAAAGGTCACCCAATTCGTCACAATCTAGGATCGGAAGTCGCTTTTCAAACTGCCGTCGTCTCAGCGAAGTCACACCTTCCGCGAGGTTCCCGATGGGTTCGAGGAATTTTCTGGCCAGTAAGGTACCAACCGTAGCTCCAGTGAGCAAAATGGCAAGACTAACAATACCGACCATCCACTGTAAGCGGCAAATTTCTGAGTGAATGAATCTGTCGGATGTAATTGCAACGAGATCAATGTTCGAGAGTTCCTGAGCGGAAATGCCGGTCAACAGATATCGATTTCCCCGTAGATCAATATTATCTCTGACTGTCTGCTCCTGATTGCTAACCCGAGCTGCAAAGGCCTCAATCTGCGGCATTTTTTTGAACGAAGTTGGAAGAAATATTTGTTTGGTTTTCTTATTAATAGCGATCCACCGGGTGTCCTCCAACTGCCGGCACGATGCAAGCATGTACTTCTCCAAATATTTTTCTTCAATCAGAGTGCGTATCCATCCAGTCGAAAGCAAAAACCTGACTCTGCCAGTCGAATCACTGATAGGGAGCATAATCCGAACCATTCGTTTGCCGGTGAAGTTAAATTGGACAAGCCGACCCAGCGAAGTTGCAAGATCCGCATAAAGTGCTTCGACATCGATTCCACCTGCTGAACCGATTTTGAAGACCTGTGAATCTTTGAAATCCTCCGCATTGTCGATGTGATTGTAGGATCGGAAAAGATTCGCATAGATTGGCTTGAGGAGTTTCAAATTCCTCTCGTCAAGATGGTTTATCGATCCATCCACATAACTTGCCTCGCAATTTTCATCTAGTAGATAGCCCGCATCCAAACCCATTTTGGCGCTAAACCTCTTCATGCGTGCAACCATAGTTTCCCGCAGAGGTGCGCCTGGAGGAATGACGGAGCCGAGAATATGCTTGATCGTGCGATCCAGTTCACCAATTATCCTCGGCATACGATGATCGAACAACAGTAGAGATTTTTCCATTTCATCATGAACTTGTTTTTCAAGAACGACTCGCTTTTCACTTAGATAATCGCTAGCGGCCAAGCTCATGAAGGCAAGAGGAAGCGCAACCATGTATAAGAAGAGACCTACCAGCTTTTGACGAATAGAGATATACGGTAACCATCGACCACTCATTGCCATCCAGGTGGGAAAAGAAAGCAGAAAAAACAGAGCAATCAGAACGATATGTAACAAAATCTTTTTCCTTGCAAGGCCACGAATGATTACGGGTGGCGAACGGACGAAAACTTTTACAGTGGGGGAGATGAGGGAATGCGCCCAGACTGACTCCCCAAATCTCAGAACTGCACGCGGGAGGGCGGTGAATGAGGCAATAACTCGTTTTAGCTCATCTGAATCAACTCCAAAATCTTGGCCTGAGTTTTTCAGATGGTTTGTTTCATCGATAACTACGGCTTTGAATCGTTTTGAATGATGGTTAAAAAAATTCGCCCGGTCCAGTGTGGCAAGAGAATCCCAATTTGGAGGCAAGTTCACATGTGCTATAAGCATTCCCTTAGAATACCAGGGCGACATGATGACGAAATGTCGTTTATCCTGGTGCGAAGCCATTTTCAGTGAGAAAAAATAGATCTGTTCGGGCTGCATTAGCGAACCAAGAAATCCCTTGAACAAATTCCAATGTTCTTTTAACAGTCGCTCGTTCCCTCCCTGGGATTTTGCCTTCACTGCGATTGCAAACTGCCGCAAAATGGCCAGAGGAGGAGGTCGATCGCAAAGTTCCGGCAAAGCTTCTCCGTTTTTATCGACGTAGGTAAACTCAAACAAATCTGGAAAGCGGCTATGAATTTGTTTCCGATAGAGAGCAAAAGTTTTTTCCGGATTTTTCTGGCCCAGGAAAACACGCTCCACCATTACCTGGAAGATTTTCGTTACGAATTCTTCCGTAAGACGAAACTGGTCAAACCCTGCTACGACACGTTCAAGTCGTTCATCAAGGCGACGCTGTTCTTTCGCTTCAATATCCCGCCAGAAATTATGAAAACCCAGCCAAATCAGAACCAATGGTATTCCAAAAAAAACCACCGAAAACACTGCCCATCTAATTCCAGAAAACCTTGTCCCAATATTTTCGGGGTTATCCATTATCGCAGCACCTGTTACAACTACAAGAGAAAATGGTTCTCATCTTGCCAAGGTATTCAAAGAAGGGATAAGAATGTAAACCTTTGTCCGAGTTAAAAAACATACTTAAGTTTTTGATTCCAAATGGAATAAAATCATACTGTGAGCTTCTTGCAATGTTGTATAACTTTTGCACAACAGCCAGAAAGCAATTCAATGGCAGCCAGAATTGTGAAAATTTTCTCAAACGAGAGTCTGCTAATTTTGCAAGGACCTCCTTTGTTTGAAGAAATGCCGGAACCGCTATGGTTCACTTTTTCAAACTTTGCTCTTTTGGCCATATATTCTTCGATTGCAATGAAGAAAAAACTGGGAAGTGTTTGTACTTCCAGAATTGCCGATATTTTCCACACCTCATTTGCGTCCTTCCCTTTAAAAGAAGTCAGCACTGAAGGAGCTTATCAGGAGAAATCGATTTAAGAACACACTAAAATAAAAGTCAATATCAGAATGTAAGCGGAATTTTGAGAGTCAGTCTTGATAGACAAGACTGATTACAACCGTTATTTTCAGGAATGATCTGGTTTTACTAACGGTGATGGATTTATTTCATCATGTGTCGATGTTTCGCTAAAGTGGATTCGGATTTTTTCATTTTTGTAATCAACGATATCGCCCGAATAGATTTTTTTGCTTTTATGCGTTTCCACGATGCCATTGACACGAACTATCCCCTCGGTAATAGCCCCCTTGGCTTCACCACCGCTCGCAACCAGATTTTCGAATTTGAGAAGCTTCGCCAACTCAATAAATTCTTCTTTAATCTCAACAATTCGAATTGTTTTTTTGCCAACCCTTCCTTCTTTTTTCATTATCCCAAACTCCTTGTAAAGAATTAAAAGACTCTATCGAAAGGTCGAACGCTTTTCAAATTCGGTGAGAAAAATTCAACCCATGAGTAAGAGTGTAATTGAACTCCTACAGAATTTTCATTTTCAAGAGAAACCCACTCTATCGAGGCCACTTGCAAGAAACCTGTAGGTATTTTCCTCTCAAACCCAATAATACTATGCTCTATCTTTCAAATCAAGTGTGCAAAGTTAGCGAAATAAGCCATAATCAAAATAAGTTTTGAATTGCAAAGTCCCAAACAGCGATGAGCTGAGAATTTGAAATTTCTGAAGGTCTTCATCGACCTCAAATTTTCCAAATTTTTTTTAAAACGCCTTGAAAGAAAAAAATGGGTATGCTAGGCTGATTAGGACAAAGAACAAATGCCTTTCACAGGTCCGATTTTTTGTAGCAGCAGTTATTCTCTAGCAAATTTTCCATGAGGACTCCCGGAGAACCCTCTTGAAATCACAAAAAATCCCTAACCGTTTGATTATGGAGAAAAGCCCCTACCTTCTTCAACACGCTTACAACCCGGTGGATTGGTATCCCTGGACTCAGGAAGCCTTCGAAAAGGCCAGGAAAGAAAACAAACCCATTTTTCTCTCTATCGGGTATTCAACATGCCACTGGTGTCATGTCATGGAACACGAGTCATTTGAAAACGTGGAGGTTGCAAACATTCTTAACGGGCACTTTGTCTCAATAAAAGTCGATCGTGAGGAACGACCTGACCTGGATCAAGTATATATGACTTACGTCCAAAGCTTTATTGGGGGTGGCGGATGGCCTATGAGCGTGTGGTTAACCCCAGATATTAAACCGTTTATGGGTGGAACCTATTTTCCCCCAAACGATGCGTTTGGAAAGCCCGGGTTTATATCCCTTCTCGAAAAGATTGCCCGACTTTGGAAGACTGATAGTAAGATTATTTTGGATGAAAGCGAAAAATCTTTGCGGGCGCTACGCCAAATGACGGAAACTACTGAATCACCCTCAGTTCCCTTAGAACAAAAGCAACTCGAGGTTGCCTACAACCACTTAAAGTCATCCTACGACCAAAGGTTCGGAGGCTTCGGGGGTGCCCCAAAATTTCCCATGCCTGCTATTCTTGCTTTTATGCTTCGTTACTATTCTCGAACCAAGACAAAAAATGCATTGGACATGTCACTTTTCACACTCCGAAAAATGGCGGAAGGTGGGATGTTTGACCAGATCGGCGGCGGCTTTCATCGATATTCAGTAGATAAGCAATGGCATGTTCCACATTTCGAAAAGATGTTGTACGATCAGGGACAACTCGCTTGTCTTTTCCTTGAGGTTTTTCAAATCACACATGAACAATTTTTCGCCCAGGTGGCAAGGAAAATCCTCAATTATGTTCGCCGTGACATGACCGGCCAAAATGGGGAATTTTTTTCAGCTGAGGACGCCGATAGCCTGACTTCCGATCTTCCGGAAAAAAAATCTGAGGGAGCTTTTTATGTTTGGGAGAATTCGGAAATCATTGAACTGCTCGGGCCTACAACAGCCGCTATCTTTAGTTTTCATTATGGGATAAAAGCCGGTGGAAACGTTCTTAACGATCCATATGGTGAATTTCCAAACAAAAATATTTTTTACGTAACGCAAAGCCTCGAAACAACCGCAAACCATTTTGAAACGACCCCACAAAAAGTTCGAATCATCCTTGATGAAGCTCTCAGCAAGCTTTTCGAAGCTCGTTTAACGCGCCACCGCCCCCATCTGGATGATAAAACAATCACTGCCTGGAATGGCTTGATGATCTCCGGCTTTGCCCGTGCCTATCAAGTTCTGCATTACGCCGAAGACCTTGAGTCTGCCGTCAGAGCAACTAAGTTCATTCGAAGTCAGCTCTTCAGTGAAGTTACTGGTACACTTTTTCGGCGGTATCGTGACGGTCAAGCAGCAATCCCAGGTTTCACCGCTGATTACGCTTTTCTTATTCAGGGTCTTCTGGATCTTTACGAAGCCTCCTTTGACGATGAACTCATTTCTTGGGCGATTGAGCTTCAAAAAAAGCAAGATGAACTCTTCTGGGATGACAAAAACGGAGGCTATTTTAACTCCTCAAAAGGAAATGAGAACGTTCTTCTTCGCCTCAAGGATTACTACGACGGTGCCGAACCTTCAGTGAATTCTGTTTCAGTGCTCAATCTTCTCCGCCTGGCACTGCTAACAGAAAACACGGAATTTCAGAAAAAAGCTGAAAAAACATTTTCAGATTTCAGCGCACATCTGACAAGCCAACCTCAAAACTTACCATTAATGTTATCTAATCTTGATTTTCAGCTCAACAAACTACCCCGCATTATCATCGTCGGTAATCCTCAGGACCCCGATACAAAAGCATTCCTGGAAGTTATTCACCAGCACTACATTCCAAACAAGATTCTAATGGTTGTTGAAAATTCCCCGAAAAAGAAGAAAAATACCTGGCAATCAGCTTTCATCTCCACATTAGGAATGTCTGGTGGAAAAGCCACTGCATATGTGTGTGTTGGTACAACGTGCCAGTTACCCACAAACGAGGTAGATACTATGCTTCAAATCCTCGGACAAGAAGAGAAATAATCTTTTCATGTCAGAGACAGAAATGTTCCGAATTCGTCGAGGGCTATTCCCGGATTGTGTTCAGTCAATTTCAACTTCAGAATTCCTGTTGTCGTAAGCTTCATTTTCTTCGATTGCTCACCTTCAAAAGCCGATTCCGTAGAGATTAAAAAGTTTTCAGCCCGAATTTTGTTTTGAGACCAAATAATCCAAAAGTTAAGGAAGGAATCTCATCCAAACGAGTTCACGTTTTCAGGTTTTGGAAAAATGCTCTCAAAACTATATCCTCGGGAATTGGAATTCTGAACTTGTACGCATTTTAAAGGTTTAACACGTTTAGTTAAGCTCTATTAGCACACCACCCTTCAATTTATATTGTCTTTTCAAAAATTAATCCTTGCCCTTTTATAATAATCTGTACCCATGTTAAAAAATCGTCATTAGTAATGTTTTTCTGTTTGATGGACTGGATTTTTCCTTGGGTGTCCAGAATAACCAAATCAATAAACACCTCTTCTTCTTTTTGATAGATGCAGAACCGAAGTGGGCTGTTTTGTATTACTAGAATAGCATTCGCTTTCTCCGCAAGCTTGGATAGTTCTTCAAAATGTTCCTTGCTTTTAGGCCCAATGAATTCTTTAATTTTTTTTTTCCCTTTGAGTTTTTTCGCTCCCTTCTGAGCTCGGGATCAGGCTTTAAACTTTGAGATGGCAGAATTTTATTGCTCCCATCATCGAAATTCTGGGACATCTGCTTTAAGCCTCCTTAACAGCAACAAAGAGTAAATTCATATTGACATTGGCAATTTTCAACACAATTCCAAAAAAAAATTCGCGAAAAATTATTTTTTCTAAATTTTCTGCACTTGTGTAGTGCAGGTTTATAAGTCAAGTATTATTGCTCTTTTTCGCTGCCTCCTCAATATTTCGGAGCGAAAAAGAACTCCTAAAACTTTATTTTTCCGCCCCGGATTTCAAGTTTGATCCTTTAATTGCTTACTTTACTCAGGCATGATGATTGTCGATCCGGTCATAAGTATTTCCGAAAGTGGTAGAACGGGCGTGCTTTAGGAAATCATTGGGAAAACCAAGTTCGATGTGGCTGACGTTATCAAGCCTCTGCAAAAAGGGTTCCGGTATTTTGACGTCGAGACAACCTAGATTCTCCTTAAGCTGGTCAAGTTTGCGTGCACCCAAGATCGGAATGACCTGATACATATCTCGGCGACTCAGCAACCAGGCTAGGGAAATCTGTGAGGGGGTCTTTGCAAGCTCTTTGGCAACGTTATGCACCTCTTCACAGATGCGGAAGTTGTGTTCGGTGAGGTAGGAAGCTCCCCAATCAGAAACCTTGTGTCGTGATCCGGTCGGTAAATCAGTGGGACTCTTGTATTTCCCGGAGAGAAGACCTCCGCATAATGGCGACCATGCTGTGACCGCAAGATCAAAATTCCGGGCCATAGGGAGAAGATCCCTTTCCACAGTGCGTTCTATCAAGTTATACTGTACTTGAATCCCAGAAAACGGGGTCCAACCCCGGAGATCAGCCATTGTATTGGCTTGCGCAACCAACCAGGCAGGGACATCAGAAAATCCGATGTGAAGCACTTTTCCAGCCTTAACAAGGTCGTCGAGGCCACGCATGATTTCCGCAATCGGTGTCATGCCATCCCAGATGTGAACCCAGAAAACATCTATATAATCAGTTTTGAGTCGTTTCAAACTTCCTTCAATTGATTGAAACATGTTCTTCCGTTGATTTCCACCGCTATTGGGGTCATCCGGCTTCATATTCAAAGTGTATTTTGTCGCAAGAACTACCTGCTCCCGTCGCCCTTTAATAAAATCACCCAGGAACTGTTCGCTCTCACCCTGGGTGTATCCATTTGCAGTGTCAATAAAGTTGCCGCCTGCCTCAAGAAAAGCGTCAAAGATACGACTGCTGGTTTCCTTATTCGCCCCCATACCCCAACTTTCCCCAAAAGTCATGGTCCCAAGACACAGCTCAGAAACCCGCAAACCAGTTCGGCCAAATAATTTGTAACGCATAGCAATAATCTCCTTTTTATCAATTAAGAAAATATTTTCAAACTTTATTCGAAAACAAAATATCCATCATTCTGTCGGACCAATGCTACACCGTGACTTAAATAAAGCCTGTTTTTTTCAGCAGAATATTTTCAAACCCTACAACGATAAAAATATCAATTCCAAATCTAAGAATAAATAATACCAATTTCAATTAGTTCGTTCATCTGACCTATTTCGTGCTTCAGGTCTGCGTAAAATGGGAGTTGGGTCTGACAGAAATGAATGCTTCAACCATTACAGTAAGGGCTCCTTATTTTCATGAAAGTTCCTTCTTTTCTTGCAAGATATACCGATCCAACTTCATTTTGATCAAATCAATGTTTCTGGGGTGATGCACATAATTTTTGGGGTTGGTATAATCTGTAGTTCCCAGCTAAAGTAGTGGCAGATAATCAATTTAAGAGAACTCTTGTCCCTGAAAAGAGGTTTTCTTGAAAAAGGAAATTTCGGATTCGGTGGGATCCCTGAGTTGGAAAAGCAAATTCCTATCAAGTTTCCGTTAGAAGTTCTCTAAATCTTACTCTTTCAGGGCTTTTTCGATGGCTTGTAACAGTTCCTCAGCATCAGGAGTAACCTTTGAAGCAAAACGGGCAATGATTTTCCCCTGGCGACTGATCAAAAACTTGTTGAAATTCCAACTGATGGCACCAGAAAACCCTGGATTTGTGGCCGGTTCCGTCAAAAATTTATATAGAGGGTGTTGTGATTCGCCCTTAACCGAAATCTTGGCAAACATCGGAAAAGAAACCCCATAGGTTTGTGTACAAAAAGTCTTGATCTCCGCGTCAGTTCCAGGTTCCTGGGCACCGAAATCATTTGCCGGAAAGCCCAGAACGACAAAACCTCGGGCGGAATACTTTTCAAAGAGTTTCTGCAATCCGGCATATTGGCCAGTGAACCCGCAATGGCTCGCGACATTAACCAAAAGCTGAACTTTACCCTTGAATTGCGCAAGATTGGTCGGTTTCCCATTGATGTCATTCAGTGTAAATTGGAAATAGGGCGCCAATGGCTCAACGGGTGTTGTATCACTTGCCTGCCCCAGGGCCGTTCCAGAAAGACTAATCAGGCCCGAAAGCGCCAGAGCAATAACATTTGTACATCCACTAAGATTTTTATACATTTTTTCCTCCTGCATGGTTCTTTGATGCAACAAATCCTTCGTCGCCACGTTTTTCAGCACACGCGAAACACTTTCTGTTTTTTTCCTTGAACTTTGGTTTTCGTCTGCATTTTCTGCCCTTGCGTTTGTGCAGGTTCATAAGTCAAGTATTTTTACTCTTTTTCGCTGGTGAGTTGCTGGCAATGTTGACCAAACTTCCCCGCTTTCATTATAACCTTTGGGAATTCTCCGTTTTTTTCTTGTGGTCAGCAACTCGTCTTCAACGATTACGGACCACAAGAGAAATTCCAGAAATAACCCCTAATTCAGATAACCGAACAGGCCATCATTTTCCTCGTTGGGACCAGCGGTGAAAAAGAGTTTGCTGGGGTCTGACGGGTTGAAAAACAACTCCCACAATCCATCGATGGTTATGGCGTTGCCCGCGGCGTTTTTCACCTGGCCGATATAGTTTCCAGAGATGTTGTAGGCATTGATTTTTCCATCACCAAAATTTCCGACCAGGATTGCCATTGAAAGGTCTCCGAAGTTGGCCGGAGCAACGACCATTCCCCACGGTGAATTCAACGCTCCCTGTGACACAAATCGCTTGACCAGAGCCCCGTTGGGATTAAAAATGTTGATATACCCATTCCCGGCACCTTTGACATCGTCAGCCTTCAAAGAGTTTTGTGCTGCATACGAGACATAAAGGAGACCGTTGAAATTTTTGATATTGAAAGGGGCAAAACCCGTCGGAATCGAACTATCGACGAAAGGTTTTGTGTTCACCGGATTGAAGTTTGCATCGTAAACGTCGATTTTTCCAGTGTTGAAATTGGCCGCATACAGAAAATTCGCACCACCATCTGCGGCCATCGCAACGCCTTTGTATACGCCATTTGCTGTAACCACCGCTTTTGCACCAGCTCCAGTGGCCGAGTTCCATGCGGAAACCACCCCATCCTCACCAACGAAAATAAAGGCGGCCGGAATTCCGGTGCCTTGAATAATGAAGTCCTGAGTCGAGTTGTAAATCTGTCCACTTGGAGCTCCTCCCGTAGAACTTGAGGGGGACGGAATTTTCACCGGTGTGATGATTTGATTTCCATTGGAGTCGTAAACGACAGAAGTTGAGGAATGATTCGACGAAATCCAAAAATATCCACTGTTAGGATTTAAAGCGATTCCCCAGGCGTTCATCAGATTCGAATCCACTCGATTCGCCCCATAGGCCGTGCTATTGGCTACCAGATTTGTCTGTGAAAACGTTTTTGTTAAACTGGGACCTACCGGATTTGAGTTATCGGTGCCGGAGCCACTCGTGCCACAACCAATACTTAAAATGACCCCAAAACAAAGACAAAAGACCAACAAACATTTTTTCATAATTGATTCTCCCTCACTTTTTGATTTTAATTTCTTTCTCAAGGTCGTAAAGATACCCACAAAGGATGAAATAAGATTTCCCTGCCCTCATTTTTACAAAAGAATGAATGGGATGGAAAATCCTTATTAACCACCAATTAAATGGTGTAAACTTACCCCTCGACTCTCTCTTTTGTTGATCAGTAATTGATTTGCAGCTACAGAGAAACGATCGAACGGTCTATTGACTCAAAAAAAGGATGAGTGATATCTTGAGTTGAAAAAGCAAATTACTAAGAAGGTTTTCGCGAACCATTCAAATGATTTTTTGGATTTTTCTGGAGGAAAAATTTATGCCATCTGAACACAAGTATGAAAGCCCAGGGATCAATGAAATACTAGTAATAAAAAGTCGTCAAATCAACGATGAGCAAAGAAAAAAACTTGAAGCCAACGCTGCAGAATTATTGTCGGCTTTAGGTCTTGACTTGAACTCCCCCGCAACAGTCGAAACCCCCCGGCGGTTTGTCCAGGCACTTTTCGATGCCACTGAGGGATATGAGGGTGATCCAAAGTTGGTGAAAGTATTTGAAACGGAATGCAGGGGGGGACCTGATTGCCGTTTAAGCCAGATCATTGAGGGGCCGATTCAGTTTTTTTCCCTTTGTGAACATCATGCACTGCCGTTTTTTGGAACAGCTTATGTTGCCTACATAGCGCATGAACACATTATTGGGATTTCCAAGCTTACACGACTTGTTCGCATTTTTACGAAGCGCTTTGCAGTCCAGGAAAGAATTGGACAACAAATAGCCGACAGTTTAAATCGCCTGCTTCAACCGCATGGGGTAGCTGTTTTACTTGAAGCCCGCCATATGTGTGTTGAAATGAGAGGGCCTCGTGAAGTTTCACCCCTGACCCGAACAACCTTTTGGCGAGGAGAATATGATACAAACCCATTTCTTCGGCAGGAATTTCTGGACGCCTGCGGGAAAAAGGGGTAATGTTTCAAGGAGAGTTTGAAAACACTAAGAGAAAAGAAGGGAAAAGAGGATGAAACTTTTTGAGATGAATTGTCAACAACCGAAAGCTTCTGATATCCCGCTGTCAATTGGACAAGCCCGGGAATTTTTTCCAGAAGTCCCAAATTGGACCCTTGGCGAAAAAAACTTAACCCGGGAACTTTCTTTCCAGGATTTTTGTGAGGCGATGGAATTCGTAAAGGAAGTCGCAAAGGTAGCCGAACAGCAAAATCATCATCCTGATCTTCACATTTCTTATAAAAAAGTAAATTTGACCCTAACAACGCACAAAATCGGCGGCCTTTCCAGGAATGACTTCATCCTCGCCGCAAGAATTGATCGAATACTTTCCGACGCCAGTGAGGCACTTGAAAAGACTTCTGTAAATCCGTCTTCCTTAAGGGGAAAAACTGCTCTGGTAACCGGAGCTGCAAAAAGAATCGGCCGGGAAATTGCCCTTGTCCTAGCCGAACAAGGGGTAAACATAGCGATTCATTTCCGTCATTCAAATCCTGAAGCCGAAAAGCTTTGCAGCGACTTGAAAGGTTCAGGGGTAAAATCTTGGATTTTTCAGGCCGATTTTGCCCGCACTGATGACCTGCAACAATTGGTTCCCAAAGTATTTGCCGCCGTGGGAAACATCGATTTCCTTATAAATAGCGCTTCCATGTTCCCCCCGGACAACATTCAAGGCATGAATTTTGCTAACCTAATCGGGAATATTCAGGTAAATGCTTGGGCTCCATTCCTCATTGGAAGAGAATTTGCCCGATGTGTACCAGCCGGAAAAATCGTAAATTTGCTTGATTCACGCGTAGGCGGGTATGATAGGTCCCATGTTTCCTACCTCCTGAGCAAGAAAGTCCTCTTAAGTCTTACTGAAACAATGGCCATCGAGTTTGCCCCAAAAATTACGGTAAATGCAGTCGCTCCCGGAATTATTCTTCCACCGGAAGGAAAAGATCAGAGCTTTACTGAAAAGTTGGCGAAAAATATTCCTTTGCAACGATCAGGTCATCCAAAAGATATTGGGAACACAGTTTTGTTCCTTTTGCGGGAAAATTATATTACCGGCCAAGTCATCTTTGTTGACGGCGGTAGCCATCTAATGGAGCATCATTATGGACCGAATCGTTATTAGGGGTCTTTGTTGCCGTTGTATTATCGGCATTAACGAAGATGAACGCCGCGAGAAACAAGATGTTACCATCAATCTGTCCATTTATTCCGATTTTGGTAAACCTTGCCGATCGGACAATTTTTCGGATGCCATCGACTATCGGAGTTTGAAAAAACGGGTATTGGCAATGGTGGAAAATTCGGAATTTTTCTTAATTGAAGCGCTGGCAGAAGCCATAGCGGATATCTGTCTGGCCACTACGGGGGTCCAAAAAATCCGGGTTGGAATCGACAAACCGTCTGCACTTCGTTTTGCCAAAAGTGTCGGAGTAATAATTTTTCGGAAAAGGAATTCATGACGGTGGTTCAAGCCTTTATTGCTATCGGGTCAAACATTAATCCGGCGGAAAACGTTTTGAAAGCACTTCGGGCATTAATTCATCAAGTTCAGGTGGTTGGCATTTCAACCTTTTATTTCACCGAACCCGTCGGTCGAATTGATCAAGCTTCGTTTTACAATGGGGTTCTTGAAGTCAGAACCGAGATTCCCCCGGAAACCCTAAAATTCCAGGTGCTTAGAAAAATCGAAAAAGATCTTGGAAGAAGGCGAACCAAAGACAAATATTCTCCCCGAACCATAGATCTTGATTTGATTCTATATGGAAATTTGATTCTCAAAATGAAAGGGCTAGTTCTTCCCGATCCGGAAATTTTCACACGCCAGTTTCTCGCTTTTCCTTTATATGAGCTTGTCCCTGACCTTATTTTACCACCTGGCGGAAAGTCCATTGTTGAAATTATCCAAGGGATGACCGAAGGAACAATGAAACCCCTCAAGGAATTCAATCTGATTTTAAAACAGGAATTAAATCGGGCGTGTTAAAAATCTTGACAAAATATTTGGAACGGAAATACTATGCCCAAAACTTAGGAACAAGTTCATCTATGCTATGTTTAAAAATGTTCTTCTGGATAAGCTCTCCTGAATATGAATAATGAAATTGACCTACATGGATATGAAGTCCTTGAAGCCATTGATATCTTCGTGGAATCCTATAACGCAAAGATAAAAGCAGGGGATTTTAGTCAAATGAATGTAATTCACGGTTATGGCTCGGGTGGTGAAGGCGGCAAAATAAAACTAAGACTGAGAAATTTTCTGGCAAACCACACAGATAATCTTGAATTCGTTTTCGGGGAAAATATCCCTTCTTCTAATCCCGGTCAGACAGTTGTTTTTCCCAGAAGGCCTTTGCCCTCGAGAATAGACCTTCTTTCCGAAGAGATACTCAAGTTTTGCGATGATCCGAAAACAAAAACAAAGATATTCGGCAAATTCCGACGACATGGAACCGTCAAAATCCAAACCTCATTGGATATTTTGGAAAACCACAATTTGTTATCCGTCAGTTATAAAGGAATGTACAAACTTTACTGTCGGAATGGGTGATTGCCATGAAAAATTTCAAACTCAGAGTTTTTTTTATTCCTGGAATCATAATCTTTAAAGCGTGATGGTTTCGTCGATTGAATCTCCTCGAAAAGACATTATTTCGTTCGCCCTGAAGGTGTGAAAAAATTAGGCATTCATCAAAGTACAACATTTGAGAGGGCCGCTGACAAAAGATTGAGATATTTTTCACAGCAATTTTTAACCGATTTTGGCATTTTTTCACATCTTCCCTGAAAGTGTGAAAAAATTATAAATTCGAAAATGTACTGGCCCTAAAGGCCGCACTGAAAAAGTATTGTGAATTTTTACACTTTCAATCCTTTAAATATTTCACACCTTGCCTGCGGAGAAAGAATTACTCTTGACTTTCGAAAGGAAGGTGTTGTATTTTAAGGGCCGGGAAAGCGAGTTCCTTTCCAGTTCTATGAAAACACCACTAGGACATATCATGAGCATCGAAGCTATTTTGAGTCAGGTTTCTCGTTCTAAACGTGTCGTTGTCACAGCCGGAATGCCCTACGCCAACGGCCCTCTGCACCTTGGTCATCTTGCCGGAGCCCAGCTTCCTGCAGACATCTTTGCGCGTTTCATGGGAATGTTGATCGGGCGAGACAATGTGCTTTTTGTCTGCGGAACAGATGATCACGGATCAACCAGCGAAGTGGCCGCCCTGCAAGCCGGCGTCCCCACCCGCGAGTTCATCGGCAGCATGCATCAAAAACATCGCGAGACAATCGATCGTTACGGAATCAGCCTCGACGTATATACTGGAACCTCACGTCCTGAGTGTTTTCCAGAACATCGAGACCTTTCCCAAGATTTCATCAGATGCATGTACAAGAACGGCCTTCTTGAAAAACGCATCACACGGCAATGGTTCGACCCAAAAATGGGGCGCTTTTTGCAGGATCGTTTCGTTCGCGGAAAATGCCCGAACGTTAAGTGCACCAACGAGGACGCATATAGCGACAACTGTGACGTCTGTGGACAAGAATACGATCCTTCCGAACTGATTAATCCTCGCAGCGCTATTAGCGATGCCACCCCGATCATGAAAGAAACCGCCCATTTGTGGCTCGACATGTGGAAGGTCTCGGAAGTCCTTCGCATATGGATCCAAGGCAAAGAAAAGACGTGGCGCCGCCCTGTCTACACGGAAGTCATCAATACCGTCCTACCGACTACTGCTTTTCAAAACATACATGAGGCCAAATATAAAGAGCTCAAATCAACGTTACCCAAACACAAACCCCGTTATGCCCCAGGAAAAAAAGTTGCACTTCAATTCGAAAATAAAGAAGAGATGGCCCAGGGCCAGAAGATTTTGGAGGAAAATGGAATCGAGTGTGTGCTTGTAGATGGGTGGGCGCATCGTTCCTTAACGCGCGATGTGACTTGGGGAATTCCGGTGCCTGAAGAAATCGACCCTGAGCTTTCCGGGAAGACCCTTTATGTTTGGCCGGACTCTCTCATCGCCCCGATTTCCTTTACCCGAGTGGCTCTTAAACAAAAGCAACTCGATCCTGAACGATACAAGGAATTTTGGTGTGACCCCAACGCACGGGTGTATCAATTCCTCGGCCAGGACAATGTTTTCTTCTACGTCTTGATGCAAGGCGCCATGTGGCTCGGCACCCAAGAAGACCCACAAAGGTTACCTATAGCCGGAGAGTATCAACTCACCGACATCTTTGGTTGCTTCCATCTTCTAACGGGCGGCGACAAAATGAGCAAGTCTCGTGGCAATTCCATTACCCCCGATGAGCTTGTGAACGAAAAGGGCTACTCGGTCGATCAAATCCGTTATTACCTCGCATTACTCAGCCTTCCCGAAAACTCTTGCAACTTCGATTTCGCGGTACTTGACGAACGGAATCGTTTTCTCGCAGGCCCTATGAACTCAGCATTCGAGCGACCAATTTCTGCTGTACATTCCAAGTTCGGCGGACGGGTTCCCGAAGGTGTTCTTCTAGAAAAAGCAGTTGAGGAAACTGAAAAAATTGTTCGTCGTTACTTGCGATCCATGGAAAGGGCCGAATACGCAACCTTACTGGGTGCAATAGAGAACTACGCGCGCATCATCAACAGCCTCTTTAATCAGTACAAACCCCACGACGACCGCCATCCCGAAGAACCTCGGCGTAATGCTCTCTACACGTGCTTTTACGTGCTCAAAAACCTGACCATCATGCTCTATCCATTCGTCCCCGAAACAATGGAAAAACTGCGAGAGTCACTACGATTGCCTCCAGACGTTTTCCGTATCGAAGAACTTGGCAAGCCGATTCCCCCCGGACACGAAATTGGACCTAAACAACAATATTTCCCGTCAGTGCCTGAAAAGACGGGAGGATGACAAAATCCTAACCTTATTATGACGGGCTTGTTCAACAAACTTTATAAAAAAGAATTCGTCTGAAGCTGTTGAAAAACATCAAATCACAATGTGTACTAGAAAAGCCGTTGGCATGAGCAAAGAGACGAGAATTTCGAAAGAAATCATTCTTAGTCCGAAGTTTCAAGTCTAAAATGGCATATAACACAAGTAGGATGATTGTTTGAGCCTATTTTTCCCCAAAAAACCTGTCCATGTAATGCCTTGAAGATCATGATCCCAAGAGAACATCCAAAGGTTCACATGGACAGGTTTTTTTTGATTTACGCGAATCTTTCCTTCTTGCACTGCTATCAATGTACCGCGTTTGAAACTTCGGCTTGGTATACTTTTCGACAGACTCGCTAGGATTGAAACCCAATTCAAGGAGATTAAAAATCCTTGATTTGATCTATGAATTCCGGATGATCAACGAAAGGATTGCGATTGTGTTGAATATTTTCGATGGCGTCGTTGCGTTTCTTTTCGCCTTCATCAACGGGATCTTCCTTTGACCACTGGCGCAAAACAGCTTCTTCATCATTTGGAATTTGCTTGTGATAACGAACTGAGAAGTAAAACATGCCACGTGCTGTGTTTCCGCGCTGGCATGGACGGACTTCAAACTTCGAACCGTCGAACTGGCTTTCACCCTCTTCCCAGATTGGCTTTTCAACAATACCAAAGGGAAAACTACTGCGCTTGCAGTTAGCTTTCGAATCAGCTGGAAACAGATGGTGCAAATCACATTTCGCAATTCCAACAGCACCTTGGGATTGGGGCCATGAATGCTCGATATTCATATCCTTTGGGTCGGGTTCATCGGTAGTCTGAAGCTTCCGGCCTGTATAGATACATTCCACAATTCCGTCGTGATTATCGAGGTTCTTAAAAACGACGGTTTTAGCACCTTTATAGTCCAAGGGAACCTGATTGCCACAAATACGAAGCAGTTCTTCAGAAAGAGCTTCATCTTTCAAGCCCTGACAACCAGCATAGATATCAGTTCTGGAGCCTCTTGTGACAGTAGTCGGACGAACACGCTTGCAGGAAGCAGATATTTGAGCCTTCCGCAGAAGTATTTCAGCAGCCGATTCGATTTTCGAGCATGCGGCATGAACATCCGAGTGCCGCTTTTCAAGCCCCTCGAGTTGGCCAGTAATGCTAAGAAAAACATCTTCCAGAGAACCTACGAAGGTCTGTTCCTGAGGCAAAAGCAGTTCAACAGCCCCTTTGACTTTGAAAAAACAGGCCTGTTCCTTCGGATATCGAAGTTCGAGGGCATCGATTTGCTGAGAAATGATATTATTTAGATCTTTCGCGGCAACCTGGTCAGATTGCACCAGCGGCATAGCTGGCGACTCGGCATGCGAAATGGGAAGGAATAACATGGTGAAAACAACCACCAAGCAAAAAAGACCGTGCGAACAAATCGATGCATTCCGCTTCATTATTTTTTCTCCGCTCTTATTTCAAAATATTTTTAGTCTACACATATTTCCCGAAAACGACAAGAGGGGGAAATTTGCTTTGGGTAAAGTCCTGTTCGACCTGGAGTTTCTGGAATCCGATGCAGATCCAGAATCGAAAGGACGGTTTTTCAGATATCCGAATATGGGCTGGTGGTTTGTTCCTCTAATTTGTATAACGCTCATTTACGCATTGGGCAATCTCCTCTGGAAATAATACCAATTTCAATTAGTTCGTTCATCCGACCTATTTCGTGCTTCAGGTCTGCGTAAATAGGAGTTGGGCCTGACAAAAATGAATGTTTCAACCATCCAGTAAGGGTTCCTTATTTTCATGAAAGTTCCGTGTTTTCTTGGAAAATATACCGATCCAACTTCATTTTGATCAAATCTATGTTCTTGGGGTGATGCACGTATTTTTTGGGATTGGTATAAGGAGGCAGAATGTTCCAGTTTTTAGTCGGAATAGATTGACTTTTAAATTTGAGGTTGATATCCTGAGGACGAAGAATGAATTCCTATTAGGAAAAAGCTTGCGGTAAAGCAAGAAGGGCCAAAAATGATCTTAAACAAGCAAAAACAGCATCAATAACTGTTGTGAGGAATTTGTTTGTTGAGAAAAAGCATTCTTTTCCTTGGCTTTGTGGTTTTAATCTTTCTCATTGATTCCGCTATTTCTCCCGTTCCCTCAAAAAGGCCGTTTACAGACCTGAAACCCTATATAGATTTTCTTACCAAGCCACATTTGACACCCGTGGACTACGTAATGTCTCTTTTTGACAAAGCCGATATTGTAATCATTTGTGAACGGAGCCACCCCGAGTTTACCCAGTATGAGTTTTTTTTGGAACTTGCCAAAGATCCTCGTTTCATTGAACGTGTAGGGACGATTTTCACGGAAATTGGAACCATTCAGATGAGGCCTGTTATTGCCGATTTCCTTCAAGTGGAAGGACTAACTTCTGCTCAAAAAGAAAAAAAAGTTCTCGACATAAGCCGCAGCCTTAGTTGGATGCCATATTGGGGGCGTTACAATTTCCACGTCTTTTTGAAATGCCTTTGTGATATTAACTGCGGGCTCTCCGCTAACCGCAAGATACGTCTTTTTCCCAGCGATATCCCATTTTCCTGGGAAGGAATGACAAAAAAAAATACGCTGAATTCATGGATTCTCTCGGTGCCCGCGATCAGATCATGGCAAAAGGAATCATTGAAACCTTCAGAAAAATCCAGAGCTCCTCGGACCCGCGAAAAAAGGCTTTGGTGATTATGAACAACCGGCACGCTTTCAATGACAAAATGACCAAACCTTCCGGAGAAAAAGCCGACAACACGGGTCGATACCTATTTGAGGCATTTTCCGGAAAAGTGTCAAACGTCCTCCTCAATACTCTCGCCCTTCTCCCTGGAAGCACGGATAAGTTTTCAGTAACAACCCTTATTCACGGGGGGAAGTGGGATGCCGCCTTTCGCTGCATGAACAACCCAAACATCGGTTTTTCATTCGAACAAACCCCATTTGGCATGGATCATTTCGACCTGGCCGCATTTTCGAAGCATACCTTCACCTATCAGGATATTTTTACTGGTTTTATTTTCTACAAACCATATGAACAACACCGTTCGATAGAAGGTATTCCTGGATTATTCGAGGATGGATATGATGAAATCCTTTCCCAAAGATTAGCCATTTCAACTAATATGAATTCCGAAGAAATCCAAACATTCATTCAAGAAAAAAAAGGCATATTAGAAGAGCAATATGTGAATGTGAAGACTCTTAATGGCTTGAGGAATTCCTGGTTACCATAGATCTTGATTTCAGTTCAGAAAAAATGCCAAGCAGAACATTCAAGAAATGTATGACGAGCATTTACTCAAATTGAAGGCAGAAACGAATTCCTCCAGTCTTTCCAAACTTTGAACAAAAAAGTGAGTAATTTTATTCAGGGAAGTTCAAAATAGAAAGTGGCACCTTTGTTTTGCTCGCTTTCCGCCCAAATTTTTCCATCGTGTTTTTGAATTATTCTATGAGATATGAATAAACCCAGGCCATTTCCTTCAAATTCTTGCTGGGAATGGAGACGTTGAAAGACTCCAAACATGTTTTTTGCATATTTCATTTCGAATCCGGCACCATTATCCTTAACAAAAAAAGTTTTTCTACCGGTTTTCTGTGTATGGCTGACATGAATGACTCGTTTTTCCCTTTTTGCGGTAAATTTCCAAGCATTATTGAGCAAATTTGTCATTACAACTCTTATCAGCTCTGAATCTCCTACCGCTTCCATTTCTGGCAAAATACTTATTTCTGAGGGAATTTGATGAGACGTTTCTTTAAGATTACTGCAGATTTCTTCGGCCATTGTACTAAGGTTGAATTTTGTTCGTTTCAACTCGCTAGCAGAAATAAAAGAGAATCTGAGCAAATTGCTAACCAAATCCTCCATTCGGTTGCAACGCAGGCAAATTTTTTCAAGGAACTCATGATTTGTTTTGTCAAGTTTTTCAGAACAATCTTCGGCAACGATCTTGGCTATTCCAGCAACGGAACGTAGCGGAGCGCGCAAATCATGCGCCACCGCGGCACAAAAAGACTCAAGCTCTCTGTTTTTTTCCTTCAACTCAAGACGTATCATCTCAAGTTCGAGATGATTTTTTATTTTTGCTTTCACAATTACCGGATTGATTGGCTTAACAATATAGTCGATTGCGCCCGCTTCAAGTCCATGGGTTTCATTGATTTCTTCTCCAAGCGCAGTCACAAAGATTATTGGAATTCCCTTCAATAAAGGGTTTTTCTTTATTTTCGTACAAGTTTCGAACCCATCCATTCCCGGCATCATCACATCCAGGAGGATAAGATCAGGCAACTCTCTGGACGCGATTTCAATTCCTTCCGTGCCGCTTGTCGCAAAATTGATTTCGTAATCTTCCCCAAGAAGCTTCGCCAAAACTTGAATATTTGCGGGTAAGTCGTCAATTATGAGGATTTTTGATTTCAAATTACTCATTTCCTTCACCTTCCCCTTTAAATTCAATTCCGATTTTTGTTGCTAATTTTTGCGAAAACTGCAGAGCACCTTTATAATCAAGCTTTTCAATACAATTTTCAATACCACTTATTTCTGATTCAAATTCTGAATTTTCAAGAACTTTTTTGATTTTCTCGTGGTATTGTTCCGCAGAAATATTGTTTTTGCTCAAAGTCCTGTGAAACTCTGAAAACAAACCAGTGAGAACATCTTTGTCAATCTCATCGGATTTAACTTTACGTTGGTTCTTTGTACTATCTTTTTGAATCTCTTTGTCATCCTCAAGTCTTTGTATCGCAATCATCACATCGGTAAAATGCTTTTCAAGCCTTGAAAGGTTATCGCTATAATCTGATTGTTCCTGACGTTTTAATTGTTCTTCAAACTCTCGGACTGTTTCGAAAAGATGATTGGCCGAAATATTTCCAGCTACCCCTTTCAGTGAATGAAGCAAATTAGCAGTTTCTTCACAATTTCTTCTAATAACTGCATCATTAATTTTTTCTAGCACATCCTTAAAATCATTCTTGAAAGCAGTCAGGATTTTCTTAAAGTGGTTGGTATCCCCCCTGATTCGTCTCAACGCCTCTTCCAGATTAATTACGTTTAATATCGAAGAGAACCCTTTGCGATCAAGAGAATAATCTATAGAAGATTTTTTTTGCCCTTCCACGGGGGTTTCATTTCCGGGTTCAACCCACTTCTTTAAAACCGCAAAAAGGGCATTCGGATCAATTGGTTTGGAAAGATAGTCGCTCATCCCTGCTTTAAGACATCTCTCCCGTTCTTCTTTTAACGCATGGGCAGTCATCGCAATTATCGGAAAATTCCTGGATTTAGCTCTTATTCTAATCATTCGCGTAGCTTCATAACCATCCATCACCGGCATTTGAATATCCATAAAGACAACATGAAATTCTTTTTCATTTGAAAGGAATTTTTCCACTCCCTTGCTACCGTTTTCAGCTATTTCCACCTGAAAACCAACACCTTCAAGAAATCCACGGGCAACTTCCTGGTTAATTTTATTATCTTCAACCACCAAAGCTTTTCGGCCAATAAAAGAATTTTCCTTTCCTGCTAAATCATCATGAAATCTTATTTTTCCCTTTTCAGAAATTTCCTGGCCAAAAAGGGTCATTATCGTATCAAAAAGTACTGAAGGCTTAACCGGTTTTATTAAAGCAGAATCAACCTCATAATTGGCTGATTCACTGTCTATTTCTACGTGTCCAAAGCCAGTCACAAGAATCACCTGGGGGAATTTATCACTACAGATCTCTTTTTTTATTTTTTTTGTTGCCTCAAAGCCATTTAATCCTGGCATATTCCAATCCATCAGGACGAGTTCATACATCCCATCAGGTGAGGAAAGAGACTGTCTGAACTTCTCTAATCCATCAAATCCATCTGAGGCAGTTTCAACTTTGAAAGAAAAAGATTCCAGCTGAGATTTTAATATTTCGCTACAACTCTGGTTGTCATCAACAACAAGAGCATGCATTCCCCGCAGATTTTTGGGGAATTTTTCAACTGGATGGAGCTTTCGGAATTTGTACTGGTAATCAATCCTGAAAAAGAATTTACTTCCTTCACCAGGAGTGCTTTCCACCCACATGGTTCCTCCCATTTTTTCAACGAGAGCTTTAGCGATACAGAGCCCAAGGCCGGAACCACCATATTTTCTCGTGGTTGAAGCATCCAATTGGCTGAAGGACTTGAAAAGATGGGACATTTGCTCTGAGGTCATGCCTATTCCAGTGTCTTTAACACAAAATTGAAGGGAAATCTTTTCATTGGCAACATCTTCGGCCAGGCATAGGATGGAGATGATTACTTCCCCATGATCAGTAAATTTTACTGCATTATTTGCAAGATTCGTGAGGATTTGCCCAAGACGGAGAGGATCACCCACAAGAAGCTTGGGCAGGCGCGGCTCGAAATCGAAAAGCACCTCCAACCCTTTCTGCTCAGCCTGCAATCCGACCATATTTGCCACACCGTCCAGTACTTCGTCAAGAGAAAACTCAACTGATTCTATTTCCAGTTTTCCTGCTTCGATTTTTGAAAAGTCCAAAATATCATTTATTATTAGCAGGAGTGACTTTCCTGAAAAGAGAATTTTCTCCAAATAGTTCCTTTGCTTCTGATCTTTTTCAGATTTAAGCGCAAGATGGCTCATTCCAATGATTGCATTCATTGGAGTTCTAATTTCATGGCTCATGGAAGCAAGAAAATCGCTTTTTGTACGATTCGCTTTTTCCGCAGCCTCTCTCGCCAACCTTGCTTCCTCTTCAGAACGCGTAAGATCTCTGGTTTTCTGCTCAAGTTCAGACAGAACGCTTTCGAGCTTCTGAGCCTCTACAAGCCACGCTTGTTCATTCACCTGAATGAACTCTTCAAGGCAAGCTATATGAGATTTTAGACCTTGAATTTCCGCTCTGGAGTTCTTTTCTTCCATAATGAACACCCTCTCTTTCTTCCAAGAGAAATGCGATTCTTTTGCATTTCACTTCTCAATTGCCTATTCTTGCTCCCAAGACAAAACCAAATTAACCACTAATACTTCCAGAAATAAGCATTACAAGACCAATCTGTTAATTCAGTCAATTTTGGTTCGAAAAAATTCCAAGCCTTTTTCAGAAAGCCATAGAAATCAAACCAATCAGACTAATCAAACAAATTTTTCGAAATCACCAATCAGAGTGATCTATAGGGAATTCAACAACTGAGCCCAGTTTCACAATTTAACCTGACTCTCTCTCAAGGTCATCCCGTTTGTTTATCGAATGTCTTCTGCGCCTGTTTTTCAAATATGGCTCCCTCCACAAAGGGCAAAATAGCCATTTTCACACTAAGCGCCAAAGTCTTGAACTGTTCTGCAATTTCGTGCGTAACCTTTACCTTTGCAAACATAATAATTGCAAAAATATCACCAGAGGGCAACATGCTACCAAATCCCAGAACCGATTTAATTCCATAGGGTTCAACGAAATTCTTTTGAGCAGGAATGATTGGACAGCCTAGAGCATCAGACACGTGAAAAACATTGTAGGTCTTCTTTTCCAGTTCCAAGATCAAATCTGGATTCGGTTTTAAAACCTGACTAACCTTCAAGCCAAACTGGTTAACAAGTTGAGAAATCATTGGGAATTGTACAACCACCTCTTCATTGGGGAGAGGAATCGCTTTATGGCCTTCGGAATTTTTGCGAGAGTTCCATACGGGGTTCTCGCCAACAGTGGCAAGCAAAGTTAGACACTTCATCTCCGGGGACTCCAGATAGCCCTTTAGGAAGGCTTTGGCCGATTCACGAAGTTCGGGTTCTAGAGTCCCGAAGGGGTGCGTCTTAAAAAAACGAATCAATGCAAAAGCCTTGTCGGGAACATCCGAACCAGAAATCAGATAGTCATTCAGACAGCTAACAATACGCTGAGCAACTTCTTCCATGCTTTTCGCACCGTTTCCAATTTGGCGAATAACAAAACCCAACTCAATCATGCTACTCATCTTAATTTTTGATAACTCAATCACGCATGATTCTCCTTTCAAAAAGACCTTTTCACAAAAAAAATCCTCTATGATGATAAATATTACTATAAAAAAGACAATCTGCCAAGTGAAAATCATCACAGCAAAATTTAGTCAATTCAGTGTGAACAATTCAGAAAAAAGTGCGTGACAATACAAAGTAAAATACACGAAAATGAAAAAAACATCTCCGTAATTCTCCAAAATAATGTTAAAGTAATTCTCAGAGGGGTGGAATCCCCTCTATATAGGCTACGACTGACTTATCCACAGGAAATTCAAAAACTCTGAAAAAAAAACCACTCGTTAACTATCCATTGTATCTCCGAAAAAATGCCATGAATCAAGCTTTCTAATAATTAAAACAGATTGTCCCTCAGTTACATACTTGATATTTCCCGGGCGTCTAAAATTCTGTATTTAAAGGAGTAAGATATGTTGATAACCAAAGCTGATTTGTTAAAAGCAGAACAGGCAGGAATTCTACAGTTGAGTCAGGCTGAGATGCTCTGGAAATTTCTTTCTGGTCTTTGTGGGTCGAAAACGGATCCTCCAGCAGAGAATGAAAGCATCCGATTTGATTTCGTTAATTTTCTGTATTTTTTTGGCGCGTTACTTGTTATGTCGGCGATGGGTTGGTTCATGACTCTAGGTTGGGAAATCTTTGGCGGAATTGGAATTTCCATTATCGCCACCGGATATGCTGCTATATTCGTAATAGCAGGGAAATACATGTGGTATGAAAAAAACACCCGCACTCCGGGTGGAATTCTCTTTGCACTTGCTGTCTGGATGACACCACTGATTGTTTACGGAGTACAAAAGGCTTTGGGAATGTGGAATGGAGCAGGCCCTTCAAGTTTTCAAAGTTATCACGTTCTAATCAATGCAAACTGGCTCATCATGGAGTTTGCCACGTTGATTGTGGCGGGGTTTGTTCTGAAAAAAATACGTTTTCCCTTTATAATGTTCACAGTGGCTTTCACGCTTTGGTACATGTCAATGGATATCGCTCCATTTCTTATGCAAAATGACCTGAGCTGGGAGGCGAAGCAAAATATTTCAGTCGCATTCGGTTTTCTTATGCTGATTGTCGGAGCGATTATTGATCGAAGAACCAAGGAGGATTTTGCCTTCTGGGTGTATCTCTTCGGAACCCTGGCATTTTGGTTCGGCCTCACAACAATGAGCAGCAACGGGGAGTTTGGGAAATTCCTATATTTTCTTATCAATCTGGCAATGATGTTTTTCGCCCTCCTTCTCGATCGTCGGGTTTTGATGGTCTTTGGGTCCATGGGAACAATGGGATATATAGGTTATCTTTCACATCGAATTTTTGGTGATTCCATCCTCTTTCCATTTGTTTTATCCGGCATCGGTATTTGCTTTATTGTGTCGGGCGTGCTTTTCAGCCGAAACAAGGAAAAACTTGAGTTGACGCTCTTAAATCTGCTTCCTGAGACCGTTCGAAAGGCCCTTCCCCGATTCCGTTCAGAAGGAACTGAAATGAATGAAAACAGCAGATGAAAATTTTCTGCCCAGCGCTAAAGAGACTGTCGAAAAATACCCCTTATTTTCATTTTTTAGTGTACCCACTCAATTTTTCGCCTCGCTTTTTAGCATCAGCAGGGAGTCGCTTTGTACCGAATAAAATGCACCGAGATTTTTCGACAGCTTCAAAGTCCATGTAGAGTTTGGCACTGAGTTTGACGCCGGCTCTGAGTTATTAAAACCTCCCATTCAAAGTCGGCGCTGTAGAGCTTTTTTTTCTCAGAGTGTCCCTTTGTAATTAAGAACAGGTTTGAGTTTTCTTTCGATTTTAACGAGTTCCCGCTGAGCTCGCATTACTTTGGAAATATCTTTGTAGGCTGATGGAGCTTCATCAAGAAATGCGTCAATCTTTCTGTTGTCAAACCAAATTCCCTGCATACTTTCACGCAATTGCAACTCTGTGATTTTTCGATGAGCCTCAGTTCGTGACAAAAGCCGACCAGCACCATGAGCGCTTGAATAAAGAGCTTTTTCACATCCGCGTCCCCGGACGTGAAAACTGGAGGTTCCCATTGAACCAGGGACAATTCCAAGCTCCTCAATATTGGCAGAAATTGCTCCCTTTCGATGAATCCAAAGCATTTCTCCAAAATGTTTTTCCCTGCGAACAAAATTGTGTGGGCAATCGATCATCGATGTTTCATCCGAAGCCACGCCAAAAATTTCCACCATAATTGAAACTACCTTTGAAACAATGGTCTGTCGGCTTTGCGCCGCATAAGAAACAGCCCAGTTCAGATCTTGTAAAAAGGCCTGGCCAGGTTTTGAATCGGCAATCAGAAACGACAATCCGGTCTGAGATTTTAATGTTTCCTTTGAATGATGAGAGGCAATCGCTTGCCCCATAAATCTGGAGCCACTATGAATCAGCAACCAAAGCCAATTATCTTCGTCAGACTGGAATTCCAAAAAATGGTTTCCACTTCCCAGCGTGCCAAATTCTAATAGTCCATCTTCAAGAAGCAACTTTTCCAGCTCAGGGGAACTAAGCCCCCCCTTTAATTGATTTGAAAAATGACTTTTTGCGCTTTGCCGAGAATATCTGAGAGGAGAAATGGTTTGATAAAGCTTTTTCATCAACAAATTAGCCGCGCCTTTGGATTCAATAATACTTGCTTTTTCCTTGAATCTTATTGCGCTCATGCCGCAACCAAGATCTGACCCGATAGCTTTGGGAAAAACAAAATTTTCTGATGCAATGACGCAACCGACACATGCCAAACCAGCAATATGAACGTCTGGCATCAATGCAATGTGCTTAACCCCATTAGTGAGAGCCCACCGATCAACAACTTTTCTGACTTGTACAGAAAGGGAATTTTCCAACCATTGTTCAACTGGCGCTTTTTTTATGCCTTCATTCTTCATAGTCGGTTATTTCCTCTGGTCCAGGGAGGACTACAAAAATCAATTCCGGAATCCGAGCCCGGCAAATTGATTCCCCAATCTCTCTGCGGAGATATGGGCGTGCAGATTTAAGTAATGCACAGATCTCGGATACTGTATAAATTGAACCCCCAGGGAGAGGATAAACCTTAACCGAAAGACGCGATGAGTCAGGGGAAGGGTCAACTGATAGCAGACCAAGATTCCATAAACGCTCATCCTCGCTAGCTCCTGAAAAAATCATGGACAAAACTTCGTAAACTTGGCTACACAAACCTCGATCGTGCATCGCTAACTTGGAAATTTGCTTGGGCGTTTTTCCATTTCTGGAATCGATTCCGTCGTCAAATAAATATTCAGCACGTTTTGAACGCGCTTTGTTCTCCCATTTATGGGAAGATTTCATGATTTGCTTCTCCTAAATTGCCATCATATAAGAATGGCGTTAAAAAGCGACCGCAAAAAAGCCGGTGGAAAAGCCTCAATGGTGAAAATTGTGTTGTCTAAATCACCAGAAGGCTCGCCGATGAAACGACGCAAACAAAATAATCCGGATCATAGGTGGCCTCCTCTCGATAAAACAACAGCTTCGTCAATAATATAGCACATTTAGAAACGTTTGTCAGGTAATTTGAACCCAGCAACAAAGAGTAAATTCATATTGACATTGGCAATTAGTCATACAATTCAAAAAAAAAATTCGCGAAAAAATATTTTTCCCAAATTTTCTGCACTTGCATTGGAAGTTGCCGAAAATCTCGGTATATTTTATTCGGTACAAAGCGACGCGCTGTTGATACGAGAAAGCGTGGTAAAAAATTGGGTGGCTACACAAAAAAGTGAATTTTAGGAGATTTTTCAACATATTTGGTGCAGGTTTATAAGTAAAGTATTTTCACTCTTTCTCGCTGATTTGAACCTCAACATTTGAGAAATTATTTTATCACGCTGGCGACCAACCTTTTCAGCCCCAAACAAGGGCTTCTGTTTTTTGCTCCGGTGCTGCTTCTCTTGATTTCTGTGATACGAGTTTTGTTTCGGGAGCACCAACCCCCTACTGTTTAAAATGAAATCAAAGATTCAAATTTCTTGAAGAACAACCTCTGAATTTTCCCCATTTTAATTGTCCTTCTTACAATCTAATCTAAAAGAATTGAAATTTTCTCTATTGCAAGGATGCAATTGCAAAATTTTCAGCTTTCTCTCATTTTTGCTCCAGCCTTTTATTTATTTCGGCGGGAAACCGGCCTGTTGTTCCTACAGGAGACAGCAAAAAAACCACATTTGACATTCGAAATAGGACATGCTACCTATAACGGGAAAAAGCAAATTCCGATCCAGTATAAGTTTGGCCTAAGAAGCTTCGGAGAAACCATATGCGAGGCGTTATCAACGACAGAAGGCCGGTGGTGCTCTATTTCCTGCTGGTCATCTGTTTCCTGGGGAGCCCTACGGTTTTTTCTGCGGCGGATTCATCGAAGGGTTTTCAGAAGGCGATGGAACTGGCTTCCCTCGATTTCGACAAGCTGCTTTCCATGGAAGTCAAGACCGTTTCTACGGGATCGAGACATGAAGAATCGCTTGCGGAGTCGCCAACCGCGGTCAGTGTCGTGACGGCCCGGGAGATCAAGATGCACGGTTGGCGGACGCTTACCGAGATTCTCCGCACTCTTCCCGGCATGTATGCAACAACCACCGGCGGTTACGACCTCGTCGGCATTCGCGGATTCAGCCGTCCCGGGGACTACAACTCGCGATTGCTACTCGTCGACGGCGTTCCGATCAACGAGTCGATCTTTGGAACCGGCCCGACTGGCAGGGAGTTTCCGATCGACGTTTCTTTGATCGATCGTGTCGAGGTCGTTCGCGGCCCGAGTTTTTCACTTTACGGCAGTAATGCCTTTTTTGGCGTCGTAAACGTGATTACGAAAAAGCCGGGCAAAGATGCAACGACAGAGATCCAGGGAAATGTCGGCAGCGATTTCAAGGCGGAGAACCGCATGACCTGGAGCGGCGAAGCGAATCATGGCGCGCTGATGATCTCCGGTTCGGTTTACAACACTCCCGGCCCACGCAATCAGTATTACAAAGAATTCGACTCACCTCTGACAAACAATGGTGTCGCTGAAGAGACCGATTCCGAGAGGAGTCAGCAGGGGTTCACGAAATACCAGAACGACCGTTTGATGCTGGAAGCGGTCTGGGGAAAACGCCGCCGCGGATTGGGAGCCGCGCCGTGGGGGGTGGTCTTCAACGATCAACGGAACATTGTGGATGACGTTTATACATATTGGAACATGCAGTACCGGATGCCGTGTTCGGATGGCTCAAATCTCAACCTGCGATTTATTCAGGAGAGATATGACTATATCGGCAGATATGTCTATGACATCTCCGCGGCTGGTGATCTTTCCAACCTGCTGGTAAATGAAGACAACATGGAGCATGCCAGTCGGGAATACGAAGGTGACTGGTCGAAGAAGATCGGTCGGCATCAGCTGGTTCTCGGCATCGACTTAAAGGATATCTATCGACAGAATCTCGAAAACCGGGACATTTCTCTTAAACTTTTCGAGCATGGATCACAACATTCGAATGCTTTCTACATCCAGGACGAGTTCAAGCTATCCTCGCATCTTTCCATCAACGTTGCCGAGCGATTGGAATGGAAGGAAGGATTCGGGATCCATACCAGTCCGCGATTCGGCCTTGTCTGGCTGCCTGACGAAAAGCAGTCCATCAAGTTGGTATCCGGACGTTCGATGAATTTTCCGTCCGCTGAACAGCGATATTATCAGGACGGTGGCCTTACACAGAAGGTGAATCCGAATATCGGCCCGGAAACCAACGATTTGTCCGAGTTAAGTTACGAGATCGAGTTGAACAAGCTCACCTCAGCCTGTCTGACCTGGTATCGCTACAATCTGCGTGATCTCATCGAATTGCAGTCGGATCCAACCGACGGACTAATGGTCTTCCAAAACACTTCCAACCTGTCAGCCCATGGAGTGGAATTAGGTCTGATCCATCATTGGGAGGATGGCTCGCGTGGAAGGCTTTCCTGGTGCTGGCAACATGCAGGCTATGTCGACGGCCCGCCGCGGACTCTGGTGAATTCTCCTTCGCATCATGGTCAGATCGAGTTGGAAAAACCTATCCCGAGATTGCATCTCGACTGCGGAATAGAAGGAATCTTCACCGGGCCACGGCAGACGCAAACCTCGAGCCTGCCGATGCAGTCACAGGTTAATCTCTGGCTGACGAAAAAAGTGGAGAAGAGGGCGGTCGAGCTTTCGCTGGGTGTAGACAATCTCTTCGGTAACCGCAATTTCGATCCGACTTCGGTTGACTTTAGGCAGGACAATCTGCCGTTGCCAGGTCGGACTTTCCGTCTGCAAGCGGTATACAGATTCAAATGAGAAGTTTCAAATTGTCGGTCGGAACTGTTGTCGGGAGATCATTTTCTGCAAGATTCCTGCGTTTGGGTAAAGTATTCCTGATATTGTTGTTCCTGTCGGCAAACATAATCGATGCTGCAGAACAGGCGGATGAATACGTTATGAAAATGGCGTATTTGTTCAAATTGACATATTTCGTCGACTGGTCAGCAGTATCTGGATATGCGGCCAGCGGATCATTTGTAATGGGCGTCACGGTGCCAAATTCCTTCAACGGAACTTTGGCGGATGTCCCGGTGGGAGCGGCATTCTGTCCTCGTGGCATCCATGTCATAGAAGTGCATTCAATTGCTGATCTGGAGCGGTGCAACTTGATATATTTTGATCCGAAATCCTCGATTCAGGATGAGCTGTTGCAGACAGCCAACCGGACAGGAGTCCTGACGGTCGGTGATGGTACTGGCTTTCTCGACAAAGGCGGAATGATCGCCTTTACCCTCGAGAACAACCGGTTGCGTTTTTCGATCAACCTGGTCAAGGCTCAGGGTGCCGGAATAAAGATTAAAAGTCAGTTGTTGAGCTTGGCGGTGGACGTCCGCCGTTAGTTCCGAAGTCTGACGATCATGTACATTGGGCAATTCAATCTGTAAGAACGAGCCAAAGCAAAGCTCCTTTTTCAAGCGAAAGTTTCCAGACAGACGCTGTTATTATATTACTTATTCCGCGAGATTCTCCGAGAATGAGAGTTTCGTTTTTCAACGGCCATTGAACGCCTGACGAGAAAATCCCTTTGGAAGCTTGCGCAAGTGAAATCAGCGCACATTTAGCGCCCACCTTTACTGGAATTTCAAGCTCACCGGAAAACAACACACCGGCTTTCCCCGTTTCAAGAGTGAAAAAGAACTTCCCTCTGTCTGAAAATCTGGAAAGTACAAGCAGGTTCATGATTGAATGATCGATGCGGCCCCCCCAGATTCCTGTCAAAGTAATTTCTTGACAGGGATTTCTGGGCAAATGGTAAAGAGCAAGTTCAAAATCGGTCTCGTTTTTATCGATTGGAAATTTTTCAAAACGAGCTCCTTTATCTTCATGGAATGCTTGTGCCTCTAAAGAAACCGAATCGAAATCGCCAACAACCAGATTGGCAGGAATGTTGCGTTCGTAAAGAAAATTTGCGCCACTATCGGCAGCTATAATGAAGTCAAATCGGGCCCCAGGATCAAAGCAGGTTTCCATTCCGCCAAGCGCAAGCAGTATCCTTGGAATAGACTTGTCGAATTCTTGGGGATTTTTTGAGAAACCTTTTATTGGGGTCACTTTTTCAACCACCTCGACCGTGGGTGCCAGTATGACCTTGCAACGGAACACTTGGCCTTGCCGCGACTATTCGCCAACTTGCGTCAACCCGAATCATTATCTGAGTATAAATACCGCTTGAAGGATAGCCTTTTGGAAGATCACCCCCAGTAATTTGCCACTTTCCATCCACTATTGCCAAATTTGGAGTGAGAAAACGAACCTGGTCCAAGCCCATATGAAATTGGCTGTCTTTGTAATTTTTGGCAAGACTCTCAGAGAAGAAAGTTAATATCTCCTTTTGCCCACGAAAAATTCCTCCGGACAAGGAGAATAAGTCGCCATCTGTTGTCCAAAGTCCAGCCAAGGCGGAGGCATTCCCAGAATTGTATGCCAATTCGTATTGTTTCAGCAAATTTCGAATTCCGGTTTCATCCGAATTAGGCTCTGCTATAGCAAAAGAACATGAGTCAAGGCACAAAACCAAAAGTAAGACAACTCTTAATCTTCCCCAGAAATTCATCATTTCACCTTATTCGTTAAATTTTCATTCTGTAATCAAAGTAATATAAACTCGTTGTGTTAACCACACAACTTCCGTATACACAATTTTACCAAATATTCAGACCTCCTGATTTATAAGGAACTCATTTGGCACAATTTTGAAATTTTTTTGGCACAATAAATATTTTTTTCTGTGAAAAATGCTACGCTGATTTCCGATTGGAAACTCTAAAATTCTGATCAATTCACATACGCATCAGGAGATCTGATATTACCTTGATGCATGCTTTTCGCCAGAGATCAAGAAATACTGAGAATACTGAAAGCAAAGAAAAACCCCCGGATCGGAATCCGAGGGTCTTGGAAATTCTCTTGATTGAATTATTTGCTTTTGAGTTCGTTGATGAGGTTCTTAACGCTCATTTCAACGGACTTGTTGAAACCATTTTCGCTGAAAACCGCAAAATTGATGGCGGTCACGACATATTGAGCGATTTCGAGGTCTTGGTTAGTGCGAACGAAATCAGCCAGGGAGCTGGTATCGCCATTTTGCAGATCGCTAACGATCGTCTTCACAGCAGCTTTCTTGTAATAGTCAAAACACATTTCATCCCACTGGCCGACCTGACCATAAGCCAAAGTGGAGTAACTCTTGTCGAAGGAGGAACTGGACTGCGGGAAATAAATCGCAAGACCGGAAGCGTTTTTCATTGTTGTCCCGGTAGCGCCGTTCTGCGGGATAGCAGCTTTGGCGGAATCAAGCAGTTTCTGACAAGCATCCTTCATTCCTTGGTCTTTCACTGCAGCCTTGATAAGAGTGGCAAAGTGAATCAAATCGATATTGGTCGTATAGTAGAACTTCTGAACACTCACCAGAGCGGCCTTGAACTCTTTGGAAAAATTGCCGGAAATGGCAAGCTTGGCAAAACCGTCGATGGCATCCTTCAGATCATTGAGCGCGGAAGTCTTGACAAGTGAGGTAGTGACGTCGCTGTGGCCGAAGCAACCACCGTTATAAGCTGTTTGAAATTCTTTCACCATGCCTTTGCCGAAGTCCTCAACAGAAACCCCGGGGGTCAGGCATTTGAGGAAGTTATCATAGGGATAACCATCGCCTGGTTCAGTTTCTTCGGAACCGAGAATGTAGTCGCAATGATCTTTGATCTCGTAGGAAACTTCCATCATCTGCATTAGACAAGCGTCCATGCCAAAGATGTCAATGTTGTGACCTATGGTTTTCTTAATGTCAGCCAGGGCTTGACCAAGCTGGGGGGTAGTAATGTGGTTCCCGGAACCATCATCGTAGGAGATTCCCTTGGTAACCGCACTCGAATCTTTATTCCAGCCAGATCCGTGGTTCCAGACTATGAACATGTAGTGTTTCGCCGGATAGTTGTCCTTGACCCAATGACCGAACTTCTCTAGGACTTTGTAATCACCCATATCGACCGATCCAAGTTCCTGGAGGGTCTTGATGTTTCCCTTTTCAATGTATTGGTAGGAACAGCTGTCAGTCTGGCGGTCGGTCATCGAAACAATATTCAGGTTATCAGTTGACCCAACGCGACTCATCTGCTCAAGGTTTGTAACTGCATATGGATCCAGATTGTTGTGGGCATTCAAGAAAACCGCAAATGTCCACTCTTTTTCGGTGGCTGCAAAACTCGGGGACACGAACACGACAAGCAACGCTACTACGACCAAAATACGCAATACTCGTTTCACTTCTAATTCCTCCTGATTCATCTTAATAGACCCTTGCTCAAGGGTCGGTTTCGAAAAAAAGAATCAACCTCATCGCTGGCTTATCTTCAGGCCCGACCAGACAACTTTCTACGAAGATTAGACCTGCGTATTTTATATATTATAATAAGGGGGAAGAAAATGCAAACGCTAATGCCACTTTATTTTAGTCTCTATGAGAATATGTATCCTGCTTTACAATTCCACGAAATAAAGATATGGAATAGTGGCTACATACATCGTATAATCCTAATATCAGACATCCCAATCCCGGGGATTTAAATTTGATACCATTTTTTCGATTGATGAATTTCCAACTTGCTTTGGAAGAAGTCTTCTGATTTATTTTCATGTAAGTTGGTCTCAGGATAAAATCCAACCAAAAAAAATTCCAAAATCAGAAAACTACCTTTTGAAGCCCTTTTCCGAGAAAATGCAAACTATCGATACCAGGAATTCTGAATATGCATACTTTGATTTTTGGTTTTTTGGAACTGTACCTTACTATTTTTTTCCCGATGGTCTGGTTGACTTGTTTTTTGGGAATCCTCCTCTATGGCTTTCTTTTAAAAACCAAAAGAGTTGAAGAGAAAAGCCTCAAAAAGATTGGCAAGGTCGGCCTTTTCTTTCTCGGAATTTTTTTTTCCATCGTTTTGATTTGTGCGATTCTCTCAAAGATGATCATTCAAAGTGACTTTCAACAAAATTTGAATGAACCCATTACTAGAATCGATTTTTTCGTTAACCAAAAAATTACTCCAATAAGCGATTCTCAGCGTATTTCCGCGTTTTTAAGTTGTATTCTTCAAGCCCAGGGTGTAATCTCGCATCATTCTCATCCGGTGAACCTTATTTCCTTTGCCATTGCCGGAAATGGGACTCGTTATATTTTAGGGGAAGATTCCCAAAACCCCCATGAATTCTGGCTGAAAATGGTGAATCTTAAACTTTATGGACAAGGAGAATGTGAATTGAAGCAGTTTACCTCCGCTTCCCTGAGCGAATGGCTGAAACCCCTGAAGTGAAAAGAGCTGGGGTCCGTTTTTATAAAAGCGTTCTGGGATTTGTTTTCCGGTTTCGGGATCATTAACAGCTTTCTCTGAAATATCGACGTCAACAGCTTTCATTTGCGGAAAATGGCCAACCCCATCGCGTAGATTTACCCGTAATTAACCAATCACAGAATTCCTGTTGTCGTAAGCTTCATTTTCTTCGATTGCTCAGCTTCAAAAGACGATTCCGTAGAGATTAAAAAGCTTTCAGCCCTGATTTTATTTTGTGACCAAATAATCCAAAAGTTAAGGAAGAAATCTCATCCAAACGAGTTCACGTTTTCAGATTTTGGGAAAATGGTTTCAAGACTATTTCCTCAGGAATTGGAATTCTGAATCAAGTTTTTGGCCCTAATCTTCTTTTTCAATTTTTAAATTCACCAAACAGAAGGAATGAAATTAAAATCAGAGTTTTTCCAAAACAAAAACCACCCTGACTGCTCGGTTGCTGGTTCAATTTCCCGGGGAAGGTTTTGTCCGGGTGCTTTTTTGTTGAGCCACCCCCCAGGAGGTTTTATTGTTGCAGTGTCATTCAGGGCCTTTGAAGCTGACCCGTAGAATCAAAGTCGGGCCACCATCTCGAGGAACTCTGGAAAGTTGGTTTTATCCCCGGCGGAAGTGTAGTGTATGAGTCTTACTCCGACCACTCCCCGGGAAGGAATGATAACAAGATATTGTCCCAGATAGCCCTCTGCGACATAGCTATCGATCGGGCCTCTCTTTATTCTTGTATCCGGAAGCCCCTTGCCGGAAACTTCTTTCAGGAAAACATTGGCCGCATCCAATGAACCAAAGACATTCAGAAGCTTCTCCTTGAATTCGGGTCTTTTAAGCGGTTTTCCAGCCATTGTTTTCAATCGCTCCAATTGGGTTTTCGATACGCCATTCTGTTCATATTGCTGTAAAAGGCTCTCGTCGTAGAACAACAGGTCGTCCGTCGGATTCGATTTCAACCACCAGAGATACCCGCAACCCGGTTCTAATTCCTGCCCGGGGCTCAACATCGCCTCAAGCCAGCCTCTGCTAATTATCTTTTGTTCGTTCCAGACACCGTTCTGCAAAATCAATTTTCCGATCTTCGCGAATGCCTGCGGACGCATGGAAAGCCCACTCATCCCATGCGGATTCCCCGCTTTATCACTTTCCCAGCGCCATTCTGAATCCCTTATATCCAGTTTTCGGAACAGTCGCTCATTGAGATAATCGTTCAATTTCCTGCCGGTGGTCTTCTCGACGATCCCCGAAAGAAGGTTTGTTGCCCGGTTGTTGTAGAAAAAATGTTCACCGGGGTGATGCTCCAGCTCACTCTTCAGGGCATATTTTATAAAATCAGGTTGCTGATAAATGTCTTCTGTAGTCTTGTTTGCCTTCAACCCTGATGTATGGTTCAGTAGATGCCGAATCGTGATATTCCTTCTGGCATCCTTTTTCCATTCCGGATAGAATTCGGAAACCGGCACATCAACGTTTGCCAACGCCCCTTCATCTATGGCTAACCCAATCGCAAGCGCCACTATCGATTTCGTACAGGACATCACCTCTATAGGATCACGTGTCTTTCGCGAGGAGTATCTATAGACGACTTTGCCGTCTTTCAGGATGAGAACTTCATCTGATTTCGAAGCCTTCACGGCTTTGTGAAGATCCCAAAGACTTCCTGCAGCGAAACCCGGCAATTCCAACCAGAAAACAAGGAAAATAACAAAAAATGCTTGAAGAAGGCACTTAGCCTCCCCATTCCAATTTCTTAATAGAAATTTCAAAAATTCCCCCCCCTCCAACCCCACTGCCCGTGTTGGAGATTCAAAGAACAGTAAAATTTAACCCCTTGCCGGGGACACCAACTGCTCCCCTTGGTTTGCTTGCCTTTACCCGATGAAAACCAAGTGACGAAAAGTAAGTTCCACTATGCTGATTAGTCGTTTTGGAAGATAAAAACCCCTGAATCATCGCTGATTCAGGGGTGAGTTTCGTTGGGTATTAAAAACTGGGGTTTGATGTGTTCATGGCGTTTGCTTTCAATCCGCTAAATAATGAACCATCAAAGAGAACTTCGAAAGTTAACCAGATTTTGCGCGGCCTGTGTAAGACCATTGAGAACCATTGTACAAGCGTTCATCCAGAAGTTGGAATCACCTGTCTCACCATTTGAGTACATCGCGGCGATGGAACGGAGTGTGGATGAGATGTTCTGAATTGCAGTCTGAGCGAGCGGGGGAATATTGGGTAGGTGGCTTAGATTATCAAGAGCATTCGCGGAATAAGTTGCCTGAGATTGAAGCAAAGACATGGTTTTTACCCAATAATTTGCATCACCGGATCCTGCGTCAGAATTTCCGTTCAGAAAATTCTCGATGATCCAAGATGTAGCTGTAAGCGAGGGCTTAGGGTCATTAGGTTGAACAACTGGAAGTGAGCTCAAAATTTGCCCAAGATCTGCGGCTGCGTTGTGAAAAGTATCTGTATCATAGGCAGCGGCTTTGCTCCAGAAATTAGCGTCCCCAGTGTCTTTATCATGCATGTGAATAGCATAATCGAGATTGTGAGCAACAATGCCTAGGGCTGAACGTAGAAGAGGATTCATATTAGCGCCATCGTTTTGAATCATGGCATTCAAAACTTTGACAGCAGACTGCCCTTGTTGATTCAACAAAGATTCCGTTCGCATCCAATATTGAACATCTCCGCTTCCGCCAAGATCACTTTGAGATTCAAGCAGTATCTTGATAGCCTGAATTTGGTTAATTATTGCCGGAAGGCGGATTTCTTCCTGAGTCATCGGGCCAGGTTGAACGACCGTGCCATCATAACGGGCAATACGGTGCATCGCAGCAAAGTTTTTGTTTACTTGAGACTGCTGGGTTCGAAAAGCTTTGTACTGGTCAATTAATTTGGAAACATCAGGAGCTACCTGAGGCTTTGAGTTGGCGACTTTGGGAGCGATTTTTCCATCCATTTTTGCATGTTTTGTCGCGGGCAGGATAGATTTTCCGGGTTTGGAGACTACAGAAGTATCACTCGTCTTAACTTGGGCGTTCAATGGAGAGTTAAAACCTGTAAAAAGAGCAAAAGAAACTAAAATTGGGATTAACCGTTTCATTATATTCCTCCAACTAATTTAATAATGCCATTTAGTTATTTTAATTAATAGATTCAAAAGTGTCAACGTGAGAAAAAAATCAATACCCCCTTCCAAAATTCGAAGGGGGTCTTCTCGATTATTCAAGCATCCCTCCGAGAAATCAGCTCAATTTTTTCATAACCCCCAGATCAAGATAGAAAAACTGTCTGACCACCTAAACGTATTTGCGTGTACGAAACCAAGTCAAAGGTTTCTTTAATAATAGCACGCGGAACGAGTCTGTCGAAAAATACCCTGATTTTCAGTTTTCAATGTACCCGCCCAAATTTCTGCATCGCTTTCTCGCATTAGCAGCGAGTCGCTTTGTGCCGAATGGAATGTACCGAGATTTTTCGACAGCTTCGAACGTCAGGGCTTCCTTCACACAGCAAAATTTTATAGAGGTATTTTTTGATTTTTTCCGGAATAGAAGGATGCTCAAGTTTTACTCGAATACGAAAAGTGCAAATCCTGTTGAATGAATAAGAGAGAAATGATAATATTAATAGCCCTGTTACTCTTGCGGGACCGCATTCATAACCAGCCAGAAGCTTAAACATATAAGGATTAGTCGTAGTCTGAAAGGGTATTCCTCGCTGGGATATTTTTGAAGATAGCGGTTTTGCAGCGGGTGCGAAGGAATTTGTTTTGCAACTTAGCCCAAAAGAATCTGGCGAATACCTGATAAAATAAGGAAATTGAAAAAAGGGATAGTTGGGAACATTTTGCTTCATCTGCTGCACCCCGCTGAAAATTATGGAGGGAATGATTTCAAGATGAGGATATTTATACCGTGAAGGCGAAAAAGAGAAAACGCTATTATGTGATATCGGCGAAGAATATGTTCTATTCAATTGTCAGTGCTTTGTTTAGAATGTGTTTCCGAGCATTTTTTACAGTCGAAATAACTGGAATGGAAAATATTCCGAAGAGTGGAAAGTTAATACTCTGTTCGAATCATAAGACCATACTCGACCCTTTATTCTACATGGCATTCTTTCCACGACAACCTTTCTTTATGGGAAAGGATGCGGCCTTTAAAAATTATTTCATAGGTTCTTTCTTAAAACGTATGGGTGCATTCCCTGTCGCAAGAGGACAACGCGATGAAAAGGCTATAGAGAAGGCTCTTTCCATACTCCAGGAAGAAAAAGTTCTCGGAATGTTCCCGGAAGGAAAGAGAGTTCAGGAAAACCAAGCAGGTGCCAAGAAGGGTATTGGAAAACTAGCATTGGCTGTGGATGCTCCTCTCATACCAGCAGCCTTGGTCACGAATTTTGAGTTATTTTCTAAAGTACGGTGTAAGATTGGTAAAGTCATTAATATTTCTAAGAATGATTACCAAGAACTAAGCAATGACGTTTACTATAGGGTCAGTAACGAAGTGTTGAATACTATTTATAGAATGGCTGCGGATGACGAAAGTGACTAATGAATTCCTGTTTTGTCACAGAATGCAATCTCCTCTCAAATAAGAACATCAGCAGCTTTTCGGAAAGCAAATATCCATCGATTTCTTAAACCGAAGTTCCCGAGTGAAAAAGCCCTCTTGTTATGACCTGAAGCCAAAAAGAAGCCTTTTTTGCCTGCTATTTCTGTCCATGTAAATTTGACGCTTGAAAATAGCATTTGAAGATGGTTTCAAGGGTTTTCCTACTGTCCAGTAAAAACCATCTGAAAAATGCCTTAAATTCGTTTACAGATCAGGATTTCAATAGATTTTGCGTCCGGAACTTCGGCTTAAATAGCCTTAACTCTGTTAGAAAACCCAAAGTCGCATGCCTAATACAGGCAGGCCAACCCACGAAAAAATTCCTAAGCATGATGATAAACCCAGTCCGGAAAATTCCGGAAATTAAGATGAAGCTATTCAAAAATAGCTCTCACAGGGCAACTTCTGATTCACAATACTCGTTTAAGAAACGGAATTCGTCGAAACACGAGGCTGGATGCTAAATATGTCACTACCACGCCCAATAGGCTGGCGACGAGAAATTTAACCGGTTTCGGCGCAAAGAAGCCGCGCATGCACAATGTCACGGCGACTAAAAATGGGGGGTGGAAGAGATAAACGGAAAAACAATTGTCGCTCAGCCATTTCGCAAGGGGTCCCTGTCTATTTAACTTGTCACGGAACAGGACCACCATGCCAAGGCAAACTCCAACGCAGAAGAAGGATTCCCAAAAGCTAAACGCAGCGCTCTGCCAGGTAAAGCCCCCCCAGAGATTGTCTTCAGAATGCGTATAGCCGACTCCGAAAATTATTGCCAACCAAGCCAAGGAACCCACGCTCAGCGACTGAACGAACCAACGCATGCCGAAATCGTAAGGAATTCGCAACAACAAATTCTGCCGCGAGCATACAATTCCAACGATGAACAAAGTTACATATTGCGAAAAAAAGCAGAGTTGCATATTCAGGACGCTGGTACCGATAGGTTGGACAATCCGTATCAAAAAGGTGCTTAGGCCCATCACCGCCACCAAGCCGAAAATTTTACTATCATCTGGCAACGCTGCATCGGGTTGCACGTTCGGAGCCTTTCGAGCCAAAAGCCGAATCAGGCCATAGACCAGACTAAAAAAAAGTAACGCAAGTGCGAACCACATTGGTCCGGACTCTCGCAGGAACTTCCCGCTGCTTAGGTATGGACCATAGCCCTGGATGAGCGACGGAAGATTACTATTGTCAAAGTTTCGTAGTAACCAATAGACCGTTACCGGATGGATGACCAACATGTAAAATAAAGCGGGAATCCCCAGGCGTATGGCTCGATCCTGGAGGAATTTCCAAAATCCTTTACGATCAAAAGCACCCGGCAGGAAATACCCTGCGATCAGGAACAGGAACCCCATGAAGAATGCCTGTAGAAAGGTCTGGAAAGCAGCAAATAGGATCTTCGTAGGAAGATCCGGAATCGGGTCTTCCATGAAATACCACCTGCCCAAGTGGCTGTATGTGACCGCTGAGTGCATGCCGATCACCAGAATGATCATTACCCAACGCAGATTATCAACGAAATCCAGTCGCACCCCGGGTAGGGCGACCGGGGAAACAGGTGCAATTGGTGTTCCCACGTCTTCAGGTTTCATATACATCGACTCCTTATCTATCAAAAAAAAAATGACTCAGCGATTCATCGCCAAGAATGTACCTATTTCCTCGCTTCATTTTTTGGACAAAATTAAGTCTTACGCTAACCTCCTGCGACAGCAACAAAGAGTAAATTCATATTGGCAATTAATCATACAATTGAGGTTCTTGCAAAATTAGTAATTATCCCGAAAATTAAAGTACCCAATTTTGCTAAAAGATGGCACAATGGTGACTCATTCATTCCGTTCAAAAACAAAGGAGTCACCAAATGGGCCAATTGCTTG
>JADFXM010000050.1 GCA_015233565.1 Candidatus Rifleibacteriota bacterium | reverse complement strand
AAAGCGTTGGACGTTTTTCTGAATATTCAATTTTTTTCGAATAAGGTTGCTTCATCGCCTTTGGCTCCCAACGTTGTCGGAAAATTTCTTCAGCAGCCAAGAAGATTGAAACCTACGAACTAATTATTAATGGTATAATGCCAACAATTAAAAGTATTCACGCAAATATATAGGTTTGATCAAGCTTCTGGCGCGGAAAAACCGTCTAAAAAGTTACGTTATTATTTTGTGGAATTGGTAAAAAATGCATTTACAACAGATTTTCATGATTGATAATCATGTTTCATTTTTTTCTTTTTTCATTTTCCTCTTTGGCTTGAAAGAACCGTAGAACGTTGAAGGCTCAGAAACCCGGTCTTTGGGGCCATTTATCAGAGCTGTGATTTTTTCTGTGCTGACACCCGTTTCTTCTGATATTTTTTCAATGGAAAATCCTGATTTGATCATTGCTGATACTATCCTCTCAAGGATTTGACCTTTCTCTTCAAGCGCTTTACTATTTTCTTCTATTGCTTTGTCTTTCTCTTCTATTGCTTTGTCTTTCTCTTCTATCGCTTTGTCTTTCTCTTCAAGTGTTTTAATCAATTTGTTTTTATCTTCAACAGCTTTTTCCGCAATCCGCTCAGCTTTTATTATTTCACCCAGAACCTCATCTTCTGCATACATGGTTTCTCTGATGAGATCGCTTTCTGCGGCTTCACGCAAACGCCTGATTATTTCACAATACTTGTTTGGAAAAGTTGTTTCGTCAATATTCAAAATATGTTCAGTACTTGAAACATTATCCGGATCGAATATTGAAAGAACAACCTCAAGTTCATTTCTACGACGCTGTTTTAACCTCGTACCCTGAATAACGTAACTATCGTGGGTCAGGCTTTCTATGAAATCATTTTTTACATTGTAGATTTTCTTTGTGGTGATATCCATGTAAGTTCTGGAAATCTTTATTACCGGAGCGTCAATGCCTTCAAGATCGTGGCAAAGAAAATAAACGCTTATTATTGGAATACCTTTCTGTTTTTTTCCGCTTACCTGGATATTTTCAGGGTTTGCATACTGCTTGCCAAGATAGCGCCGGAACCGAAGAATATCTGATGATTTCTTAGCCTTCTGAACTTCTACGATTACACATCTTTGCCCGGTTGATGTTTTTACCACCGCTGAAAAATCCATGCGATAAACCGCATGTTTTGAAGGAGTATCGCGCGGAATAACGATTTCCTGAGGTCTTGGTTTAATTGAAATTATCTTTTTTCCAATGATTTTTCCCAGCAAAAGCATGGCAGCTTTGCTGTCTTCCATCAGATATTTGAAAACCGTGTCATAAAACGGATTCGCGATCTGCATACCTTTTCCCCAATCATTGAATTTTATTTCTTTGAATTTTATATCATACCTTATACCAATTTCAATTAGTTCGTTCATCCGACAGGGTAAACCCATTTAAATTCCGGAAACAAACATGAATACTGTAAAATTTGAGAAAAAAAATTATCTGTGTCCAAATTCCTGAGACTAGCTTAAATAGTAGATCTCGATGGTTTTAATGCGTTTGCCCTGGCATTTTTGGTTTAAGTTTGATTTTTTTTTGAAATCCAGCTAGGATGTTTTGTTAAGAAGCTGATTAACGGAACAAAATGGTTTACATAATTGTACAAGAATATTGTCCAGCTATCTGATCTGCTAGGAAAGAAAGGTTGAGAAACCTTTTCCGCCATAAAATCCGAATACAAGGGAGAGACAAAAAAATGTTTCAAGGTTTAAGTGAAGGAATGCTATGGGGAACAATTTTTACCTTTTTAGGTGCATTTCTTGGTATAATCTGCTTGCTATTGTCAGTTTGGGTGATTCCCAGGATGTTAAATCGATTTACTCCTCACATTGATGAAGAGGCTGAAATTCTTCGTGGGAACAGAGCGGTAGCTGATTATTTCGGTCGGCTCGTGGCTGCAACTATTCTTGGAGTCAGCATTATCATTGCTGCTTCGATCATCGCTGGAATCCATGGTTAAACCTTGTTATTCGCTAGTTTTCATCCTCGTATGCCTTGCAGCCTTATTTCCAACTATCGTAGAAAGCCGAGGCGGTGGTGGTTGTTTTTTGCCAGATACATTGATCGAAATGGCCGATGGAAAGTCGCACATGATCTCTTCCTTGAAGCCTGGAGATCGGGTGAAATCTTATTCCATTGAAAAAGGCGTGCAGGAATCAACAGTCATTGCTTGTCACAGCTATCAAACGGAGGAGTATTATTCCCTTTCAACTGAACAAGGTGAGCTTCATGTCACCCGCGACCATCTTTTCGCTTGCCCGAATCGCATTTTTCGAACCGCATGGGCATTAGCAACAGGAGTTTCGGTATTAGTTTCCACCGACTCCGAACTAAAACCGGCTAAGATTATAGAAATTCGTGTGGTAAAGACTTCCACAACTGTACACAATATTCTTACAGGTTGGCCACAAAGTTACTTTGCTGATTCCCATCTGGTTCACAACAAAGGATGTTTCGTTCCCGAAACATTGATTGAACTTGTTGACGGAAACCGAATTCCAATTCGAGACGTAAAACCCGGCCAACGAGTTCGAGCTTTTACCTTACAAGGAGCTTTAGTCGCAGCCGAGGTAGAACGTGTTTTTTCCCTTGAAGTGGATGGGTGTTTTGAAATCGTTACTAAATCGGGATTTGCTATAAAAGCTACAGCTGAACATCCCTTTTACATCGGCTCAGGAACTTTCAGGGCTGTTGAATCCTTAGTGCCAGGAGATCAGGTAATTGTTTTTCGAAGCGGGTTGGAACCTGACATTGTACAACGAATAACTCGGCTTCAGGGAAAATTCAAAGTGTACAATCTTCAAACCGACCAGCCAAATACTTTCATAGCTGGTGGAATTGCAGTTCATAACAAAGGAGGAGGTTGCTTTGCTGCCGGAACAGCGATTTCCCTTCCTGATGGGAAAATCGCCCCCATTGAAACACTAAAACCAGGACAAACAATACTTAGTGGAAATGGAAAACCTGTAACAGTTAAATTAACCGCATCGAGCCTAGATGAATTGATTCGAGTCGAAACGGCCAAGCGGGTTTTATATACAACGAAAGAGCACCCTTTTTTACTTCAACGTGGGCAATATGGCCAAGTCAGAGAGTTTGGGCGACTTTCGTTTATCCGGACATTTGGCGGAGCTCTCGAAAGAGTTGTTCGGATAATTCCTACTGGTGCGATAGCACCAGTATACGAGATAGCAGTTGATGAACCACACACTTATTTTGCCGGTGGAGTACAAGTTCACAACAAGGGCGGCTTCGGTGGTGGAAGTCACGGATTTCATGGTGGAGGTGGGGGGGTTGTAGATTGGGTAGTTGAGCTCATATTCTACTTTCTTATCATTCTTTTGCCCGCGATTTTTTCATCTCCAAAAAAATCAGGATCATCAAATTCAATTGATGAATTTGTTTCCCTCGCCCTAGTGGAAAAGAAAGCGCAGCAAACGACAAAATTGATTGAAGCCATAGGTGCTTCTGATGCCCAGTTTCAGGTTGAAGCATTACAAGATGTTGCTCGTATGGCTTTTTTAACGCTTCAAGACGTATGGCAATCAAGGGATTATACCCCAATGCGTTCCATGGTTTTCCCAGACCTCTGGAAAAACCACGAGAACCAGATAAAATCAATGATTCGTAATCACGAGATCAACGTAATCGAACAAGTCACAATCGAACACCTTCACCCCGTCTGGATCTTTTATACAAAAGATCCCAACCACCGTCAAGTCACATTTATCATCCAGGCCACTGCAAAAGATTATTATATAAACGAAAGTACAAAACGAATTTTACGTGGCGATTCCAAACCGGAACGTTTCCAGGAATTTTGGACGTTTCAATACCTTCAGGAAAAATATCTTTTGCGTGAGATTGAGCAAGCTGGCGAAGCAAGTGCTCTATACGAATCCAATCGAGTTGAAACCCTTCCTCTCTCTGTGCTGAATTCGTTAACATCAGGAATGGAGCAGCCAGTTGCTAATCCAAAGGGAAAAGTACAAACACTGGTACAGAAATATTCGCAACATGATCTGACCTGGAACGAAAAAGAGATGAAGGAGCAGGCACGCTCTTCGGCTCTTTCTTTATACATGGCGCTGGAAAAAGGAGAACCCGGAGATTTATGTGATTATTCCGACAAGGCGTTCATTCAGGGGCTGGAACAAACCTTGAAATCGGGAAAGGAGTTAGGCATTCGTCAGGAATTCCGCAACATTTGTGTTAGACGGGTAGATATCACCATGGCTCGTAAAGGAGGAGGGGGAAAACCGGACGAATTCGTTGCACGCATCTCCATGCATGCCAAACGCCTTTCTATGCGTGGAAGCACAGTCCTAAGAGAAGATCAGGACGTCGTTAAATTTGAAACTCTTCTGCACTTTTCCCGTAATAATGGCCAGTTCCTCCTTGATCAGATCATGTCACGGGGAGATTCTTCCGATGTGCAGATATAACAGTTTTCACGGAAAACAAACACATCTGAAGGGCGTCAAACCATGGATGAACGATTGTTAAAAGAAAAGTTCCAGTGGGGAAATGAAGCACCTTTTCAAAAAAGGCTATTCGTTGTTGGCTATAGGAATAACCACGTAGGGATCAGCTTTCAGAACTTTGGCAAGTTTCATCAAGCATAAATCAAAACCCCAACTTGCCAGGAATTCTGAAATCAGCTCGCAGTCGCTCATTTCTAACTCAGACCATTTTCCGATCCAGAAATTCTTTGTCTCCGGAAGAACTGTTTGACCGAATTTCAACCCATCGAGGAGTTCTTTTATTTCAGGGTAAGTGACCGGCTTGGTTTTGAGTTTAAATCCTGTCGCGGGTTTTTCAGTTTTTCGGAACCCCTTCATTTGATCGTCGAATAAAAGTTTATTAAACAAAAAAATTGAAAAAATGAAAGAGTCATGATTGAAAATTATTGGGCGAAACCGAAACAACCCTCCACCTTTGACTCCTACCCATAAATGCCCGAGGGGACTGAAACACATTGCTGAAACAGTCTTGCTTGCCATCAGCTTCTCTATCCAGTTTTCTGTCTCTATCGGAAGTTTTCCTTCAAATTCTTTCAAAAGGGAACAGGTTTGGGTCGACAAAGTCTTAGCTCGCTCCTCTTCACTTTTTCCCATGTTTGCTCCGATTAATTGCCGCAGAGCTTTTTTTATCAATTCTCCAACATCGTAAATTCCTTCAACTTCACCCTCAAAGCCGACAGGAAAAACCTGAAGATTTTTTTTTGCTGCAAATGCGCATCCATAAAAATTTACAGCCAACGCTGTAAACCACGCATCACTGAATTGTCCCGTTAAATTCAGTTGCCGATTAACCCAAAAACAACCCCCGTTTGTCGCCACATAAAGCAGACCTTTTTTTGTTTCCCTTTCATATGTTTCCTGTATATCTTCCAGAAATCTCTGAACCTCTTGATGAGGCAACCTACTGTCCACTCCTTCCAATCTCGGATCCCGGTTAGAAAAACCTAGATTAATACATTGAAAACTGACTCTGACTTTTTCAATATAGTCTTTTGCCTTAATTGGAAGGGTAGCCAAATCATTTATCCAATAACTGATTGTGGGATTTTTTTGGTTTAAATCAATTTTTTTCATCCCATCCAAATCTTTTTTCATTAGTCCGTTGGATGTTCCGATCCAAAGGTTTCCTTCCACATCCATTGTTAATGATTGAATAATATTGGAAGGCAATCCATCAGAATCAGTATACCTCTTGTACCCCATGCCTTTGGCAACCAGCCCCCCCGTAGTCCCGACCCAGAGGGAGTTTCCATTTTCATTTACAGCAAGGGACAGGCAAATATTGTCTTTTAAACCATCATCCGCAAAGAATTTTGCTTCATTTGACAATCCCTTGCCGATGGAAACGCGATTCAGCCCACCTGAGGTGCCAACCCAAAGGGTGTTATCTTCCGAGACAGCCAAAGAATTGATTGAGTTGAAAGAAAGAGAGGAATCTGTATTTATGATTTGGAAAACCTTCTCTTTCACAGCCGAGATAGCCACCAAACCTTTGTCCTCAGTTCCGACGAAAAGATTTCCCTTTCTATCAACCGCCAGGGCCGTTATTTCATTAGAAGGAAAACCATTAATTACTCCAAAATATTTTTCTTCAGTGGTCGAAGCGCCACAAGCTAAAAGGCCTTGCACCAAACCAACAAAGAAAATTATTAAAACTAAAGAAGACAAGAATCTTCTCATCCATTTTCCTCTCTTTGAAATACAGGTTATTTTAAAATGTTTTCGACTCTCAAGCCTGCTTCAGTAAGAACATTTTCTGCTTCGATGTCAAAATTAGGTTGAATAGGCTGGATTACTGCTTCCCCACCTCTGGTTATTTGATGGACGAAAAACGGATCCAATTTGGGGTTCTCATCTCCTTGAGAAGGAGAGTCGCCAGTAGGAATCCAAATAAAATCCGGATGGTCAAATTGGCTTTGCAATTCCCATATTCCTTTTATTACTTCTCCCTTTTTGTTTAGGGAAAGAATATAATGATAGGTCTTAACCATTGGTTTGTTTCCAACAAAATTAGCATCAACATCGTCGTCAGCGTAATAAACAGTAGTAGTAACTCTAATTTGAGAGGGAAGCAGCGGAATATTATTCCAATGAGATTCATAACCGCAAATAGGATAGTTCCAAACCGAAGCTGAGTTTGAAGTATCGGCAACGATCCCCCTTTTTTTATTTTTCAGGTTATCAACAAGCAGTCTGTGAAACAAATCCGGGGGAAAATCTCTTGATTTGGGCAAAAAGCTTTCGTTGCGTTCACCATAAAACTCAGTATAGCAATCCATATACATTTCCGAAAGTAATGCTTTTTGATCGGCTACACTGAATGTGACCCCTTTAACCGTTTGAGGCTGTAAAGGTTCCGGCTCCAAAATTGACGCGGCTGACCAGCCATTGCAATGGCCTGCCCATCCCGGGGAGGAAGGATCATAATGCCCATTTTTGATGTCTTTTTCCCAAAAGTATGACCTCGGATCAGGCTTCCCGTTTGCCCTTACATAATGGTCATATTTATCGAAAGCTTCTAAATTCTCTCCTTCTTTCCTGGACCACCAATAACCAGACCAAGGCTTAGGATTCAGGAAAACTTTCTCTGAGCCACTTTTCGAAAGTTTCAAAGGATCATCATCTGCAAAACTTATCGTTATGACTCCAAAAATTGTTCCGAAAATAATTGCTATAAATTTAAAATAATTAATTGTCTTAATGTTGATGGACATTTTTTTCATATTATGCTCCTCGCAACTACTTCTCAAACTGATATTCCATTGCCGATGAAGTCATGCTGACAGCCCACGGAAAATCAGGGTTCCATTTTTGTTCCATATTTCCTTTTCCATTGCTGGATCTGAGAATTACAACAAAACCCTTCCCATCCGAAAGACAGGTCTGAGAGGTGTCCTCCAAAAAGTTAACACCATCAATTTTCACAGCATTCTCACCTCCGAAAGAAGCCCCGGTATTATCAACGGAAGCTGGGGCACTCAAAGGAAACAGAGGTAGATCATATGGTACCATCGAATCATTTCGCAACAATGGGCTGATGTGTGAACCACCAATTATTCTCTCCTGAGATTTTGCTTTCCCATCAACCTGGAAAATATCAATTACTTTAACAGCGTGCAAATCTTTTTTGGAAAGAAACAAGATTCCAAGAGTCTTCATATGCCTTATTTGGTCAGGAACAATCTGTAATACATAGCACAGTTCACCATTAATAACCTTCTCGCCTCTTACTTTGAAATTCCAAGTAATCGGTTCAAGCCATTTTTTGGCTTTGGAATGGATGTTTCGGTAATGCGCTTTTACATGCCAGGTTTGTCCCACGGTCCACTGTGGAATGAAACCATCCAGAGAGAAAGCTGTAACAGAAAAACACACAAACATTACTGTTAACACAAATTTGAAAAACCTGAACCTATTTTCCACTCTCACGTACCTCCTTAAGACTTCGAACAGTCAAAATTTTAGATTATGTACAAAACATCAGGAAATTGTTAATCCTAATTCGCCACCGTTACATTTTAAATTTAAGCACAAACTACCGTGACGATCAACTGGGAAAATCGGAAGATCGTTTGATGATCATGATCTGACTATATAGGAAGGTATTGAAAAAGTCAAGATTTGGCCTAATTTTCAGCAATTCTTAATGATAAATATTAGTTGTATCTAACCAAACAAGAAATTCCCAGACCAAAATTTTGAAATTCCATTTTTCGGGGGAATGAGGAAATTATACCAATTTCAATTAGTTCGTTCATTCGACCTATTTCGTGCTTCAGGTCTGGGTAAATAGGAATTGGGTCTGACAGAAATGAATGCTTCAACTATCCAGTAAGGGCTCCTTATTTTCATGAAAGTTACGTGTTTTCTTTGAAAATATACCGATCCAACCTCATTTTGATCAAATCAATGTTCTTGGGGTGATACACATATTTTTTTTGGATTGGTATTACTCAAAATGAGGGGAACTCCCTTCGATAAACCTTGTTCATTAGTGGGAAAGTATGGATTAAATGGTGCCCTGTGTAATCAAGAACCTTAAAACTCATGTCGCTATTTTTTCTCGTCCCACTGAACAAGTCCAAGGTCTTTAACGAAGATAGCGTACAAGGTCGGAACAACTAGAAGAGTAACAAGCGTTGCGATAGCCAATCCCCCTATTTGAGCGTAACATAAAGGTTCCCATAGGGGTCCCCCATTTCTCGCCAGTGGAAGCAAAGCAATCAGAGTTGCCGCAACTGTTATCATTACAGGTCGCAGGCGCATAATTCCCGCGTCCAGAAGCGCATCACCAAGGTTTTGTCCATGCTCTCTGGCTTCCTCGATAAAATCAAAAAGTACAATTATATGGCTGACGATTACTCCAATAAGGCTGGCAACACCCAAAAAGGCCATGAATCCGAAGGGAGCTTCCATCAAATACAGCACTAAAATGGCACCCAGAATCCCAAACGGAATTGCACCAAACACGATAAATGGCTTTGCCGCATGGGAAAACTGAAAAACCAGTGCCAGGTAAATTAAACAAACCGAAACACCCAAAACGATTGCTAATTCTTTAAATCCTTTGTCTTGTTTTTCCTGTTCACCTGCGATTTCCAATCTATAACCCAACGGCAATGACGATTCGAACACTTTCAGTTTGGGTTTAAGCCAGGCAACAACCTGTGAAGGAAGATGCCCTTCAATGGGAAAACATGAAACGGTAACACATCTGAATTGATTGCGACGCCGGATCTTCTCTGGTTTCAGGTGGTATTCTATGTTGGCAACCTGTCCAAGAGGTTGCCTTTGGTTCGAAAAAAGCGAGAATACATAAAGACTTTCCAGATCTGAAAGGTGGGAACGACCTTCAACGGCAGATCGCGCGATTATCGGAATTTCTTTGTCCCCTTCACGATATTTTGTCAGTGGGAACCCGTTCAATGCAATTGCCGCAGCTGAGGTCACATCAAGATGCGTTATTCCGGATAAATTGGCTCTATCGCTAAGTGTCTGAAGCGATACAGTCAAATTTGGCGTCCCCCAGTTATCACGCACTCTATCAGAAATTGGACAATCCGAAAAAATCTTTTTTAGCGCTCCAGCCTGTTCCCGGAGTTCTTTTAAATCACGTCCAAAAATTCGCACTGAAACGGGCACACCGACGGGTTCTCCAGTTTCGAGTTGTCGGACATCAAAACGTGCACCCGGTACATTTTTCGACAGCGCTTCCTGCAAACGTGGCACCAGAAGCTGTGTTGCATGTTTATTCTGAACTTCGATAAGAATTTGAGCATAATTGAGCTGTTTCAGTTCCGGTTCAACTGAGAACCAGAATCGTGGGCCACCTCCTCCAACGAAAGTGGTCAGATTGGCCAAAACCTGATGATCAACTCCTTGAATCTCTGGATTGCTTCGCCCCCACTTCTCAGACGTCTCCCGAATGACACACTCCGCTTTTTCAGCAATTTCATTCGTTGCTGAAAGAGGTGAGTCGTCAGGAAGCCAGACGTCCACATAACTCAGATATGAAAGGTCTTTTGGAAAGAATTGCTGTCCCAATTGTAGAAAGGCAAGAACTCCGGGGATCAACAAACAAAAAGCCAGAAAAAAAACAATTTTTCTATGCGAAATCGCCTTCTGCATAACCCATCCATATGCAGAATAAAGTCCGGATTTGCGCATCAAGCTTATGTCCGGCTCCGGAGCCGACTTCAACAAATAGTAGCTGACCAAAGGAACAAAGCTTAGCGAAACAATATTCGCAGCAATCAAAGAGCAAGTGATAACGATGGGAAGACTATATAAAAAACGTCCTACATTTCCACTCAGCATCAAAAAAGGAAGATATGCGACTATATTTGTAAGAGTTGCAAAAAACAGCGCCCTGTTAAGTCTAGATGGCCCTAACCATGCGGCTTGCAACGCCGGCAGGCCACTTCCAAGTAAACGTTTAATTGAGTCTCCCGCCACGACAGGAACGTCTACTAATAAACCAAGCGCAATGATCAAGGAGGCAATTGAAACTTGCTGAAGATCAATTTTGAGAAAAAACATCATTCCAAAAGTCATCGCCAAAGTCAAAGGAATTGAAATGGCCATAAGAAGAGCCGTTCGCCAATCCCAGAATCCAATCCAGGATACAAGGACAACCAGAAGAATCGCCTCAATCAAACTTTTAATGAACAAATTAATGTTTTCTCTAACCTGAGCTGGTTGGTCAGAAGTTCTTTCGAGAATCAAGTCAGGGGGAAGCTCTTTAGTAACAGACTGCAACACTTTTTCGACTGCATTTCCAAAATTTCCAATTTTCTCGCCGGGACGCATCTGCACCGAAATTGTTATTGCAGGAAGACGTTTCCAAACTTTTTTTGCATTGGGCTTGTACAAATAGTTCAGATATCGTGGAGGATCTTCATAACCACGGAATTGATCAAACAAATCTCTCAAATAAAGTGGAGAGCCCAAACTTCCGACAGACATTAACACATTTCCAATTTCATCGGAACTTTGAAAAGCTCCGCTTCCCTCAACCATTAAGTTGCGATCGGAAATATTCAACATTCCCGCAGCTTGCAAACGATTTCGGGCTTCCAGTAATGAAGGAAGATCCGCAGGTTTCAAACCTTGCGCAGCAAGTCGTTCCGGCTTGTAAATAAGATAGATTGCTTCATTGAGAAGTCCAACCCGGCTGATTTTGGAGACCTGTGGCAAAGTTTTGAGTGATTTTTCGATTAGTTCACTCATTTTATCAAGTTGCTTATAGGAAAATTTCGGCCCTGCGGAAGCACTTAAAGCTGAACGGGTATTATTTGGATCACGTATGATAATCGGGTTCCAGGCTTCAAGTGAAAGTTCCGGCCATTGCAGATTATCATCTAAAAACTTTTTGATTAATGGCTGCAGTTGCCGATCCGTCAAAGGACTGGAAAAATCCGCGCCCACCATTCCAGCAACCTCAAAAGTGCGAACGTCAATAGCGCTTGCTTCCCTTTGAATAAACTGGGCAAACGCCTGAGAGGGTCGAGCTAGAAATTCACGTACAGGAAAATGCGGAAAACAAAGCACTGCGGAAATTCGCTCTGGAGCCGTTGAATTAGCTCTCTCTGCAAGAATTTCATCCTGTAAAAACCTTGCCCGAACCTCTATTTCCTTTTCATCAACCAAAGGACTTGCTACTGTAAGCATCATAGCCGAGGTATCACCAAAATCTTTTATAAAACTTACGGGGCCGGCCCCATTTGGTAATGGGATGGAATTAAGCTTGAGTGCTATGTCATCAAATTCTTTACTGGTTTCCGAAAGCCGCTTGTCAAGATAGACAAAAACGATTGATACATTCGTGCGAGAAATCGACTCGATGTTTTCAACCCACGAATTTTCCGCAACCCGTGTCTCAATCGGCTTTGTCACCAGTTTTTCGATTATCTCCGCCGAAGCTCCCGGCCAGATTGTAACAGCGACTGCCACATGTACCGGAGTCTCCGGATCCTTGCGTTGGGACATTCCAAAATAGCCGTATATTCCCCAAAGAAGTGTGGAAAATAGAATTACCCAAGCCACCTGGCGGGTATAAACGAAAAAACGTGGAAGGGCAGTTGTTAATGATTGTTCTTCTTCAGGAGTTGAGTGAAGATTTAATGACATAACGTCACAGAGAGTCTTCTACAACATGTACAAGATCCCCATCTTCAAGGAAAGCAGCTCCGGAAACGATAATCTGCTCTCCAGGAAGAATTCCCGATTCAACCGAAATCAGGTTTCCAAAGGGGCGACCTAGTTTCACTTCTTTTCGAACAGCTATTTTTTTTCCGCCCGAATTATTCACTTGGAAAACTGCGAATGTGTTTTCTCCAGAGTTTCCCGGTACAATCGCTTCAAGTGGGATCAAACCTTTATAAGGGTCACTGGTGGGATTGAACTCGATTTGAACCACCATTCCCGGTTTCAAACCTGGCTCAGGTTTGGGAACCGTAACTTCCACGTCGAAAAGACGAGTTTTGGGATCAGCAGCCAATCCAATTTTGGAAACTTTCCCACAAATTTTGCAATCAGGGCGAAAATCAAGAGATGCTTCAATGATGACCCCTGGTGTAACTTTGTCCAAAAGACGATCCGGCACAGCAAAACGGATTTTCAAAGGATCCATTTGTGCTACTACAAAGGCTACCGTTCCAGGGCCAGCAAGGCAACCGGGTTCAATATTACGTGACAACAGAAAACCATCAAGAGGAGATCGCACAGCAGTATCATGAGTCACGGATTCAACTTCACTGACCAGACTTTGGGCAGCCTGAATTTTTGCCCGGACTGCTTTGGAAGTGCCAAGTGCGGCAGCCAAAGCTTCATCGGCATTTCGACTGCTGGTTTGTGCAGTATCGAATTCAACTCTGGTTATACTATCGGTTTTGAAAAGGCGTTTAGCGCGAGAATATTCATCCCGAGCCTGTTGTGCAGAATTACGCGCAGCAGCGACCTGAGCTTCGGTGGAAAGAAGTCCTGATTGTGCTTCCAATACGGTCGATTTTGCCCGGGAAATCTGCATATTGAACTCCCGATCTTCGACTTGAGCTAAAACAGAACCTGAAGCAACATGGTCACCGGTTTGTACTAGTCGAGGAATGCCATTCTCGACTACACTGGCTATTTCTTTCACATAACCACCCGTCCGGAATGCTACCGGAGCGATGGTTCCCGGTTCAATTGTTCCGGAGTATTTAAGAGAAACGGCCTGGGCCTTGTCTGTAACGGTGCGAACAGTAACTGGAGTCGGAATCTTAGGAGAATCGGATGTTTGAGTTTGACAACCGTTTGATTCCAGAAGGGCAAAAAGAAGAAGAAAAAAAACAAATCTTCTAAATACGCTGTGGTTCATGGTTCTTTCCCTAAAGCTTTTTCAAATTCCGCTTGGGCAACCCAAACGTCAAGGCAGGCTTGATTTTGCTGAAATTGGACATCAGCTAGTTGAGCTTCCGCCTCCAACAGATCTTTTGGAAGAATTGCCTTCTCGGATAAACGATTTCTGAAAACCCTAACTTGTTCATCTGCCCAAACGCATTTTTCCGCAGCAGCTTTGAGTTGAGCCCGAGTCTCCTGGACGTGACGCTGAGCGGCTCTGATCGTTTCACCAAGGTTTCTATCGGTTTCTTCCAAAGCGATGTCAGCTTGACGATATGCCAACTTTTTGCTTTCCAACTCATGCTTCCGTTTACCCCAATCGAATGGGTTCCAGGATAGCAAAAGCCCCGCAACACTGATTTGCTTTGGGAAGTACTCAGCACTGACGTGCCCTTGCAGGCGGTCAACGGTTAAACTAAGGTTTGGACGAAACTCTCCTCTTTTCAAATTTTCATCCAGTTTGGCCATCTTTTTCTGCAATTGTCCCTGCTTGATCAGGGGATGGTTTGTAACAGCCATATCAGCGGCCTCAGAAAAAAAAGTATCGGAAGCGGCTTCACACACAGGATCAGGAAGCGGTGCCAAATTCAATGTAGTACTGGCAGCAAGACCGCAAAGACGGTTCAATGTTTCGAACAATGAGGTCTTTTTCAATCTCAACGATTCTTCCCGCGCCTCCACCTGGGCCAATTTGGCTCTGACATTCAGCAAATCAGCTTTCTGGGCATATCCTTCCCCTATCAATTTTTCTAAAGTACCACCTAGTTCGGTAAAAAGTTTAATTGCACTTTGATTAGCTTTTTGAGCGTTCCCAAGTGCAAGAATTGTACAATAAAGTTTTTTAGCTTCGCACACCAAATCAATGGAAGCCTGGGTTTCTTTTGCCTCAGTCAGGTCCAGTGCAGCTTTACTCATCCGAATGCCTGTTCGGATATCCCGCTGCTGAGTAATTGGATAATTCACTGAAACAAGTGAATATAACGAATCCCGTCGGGATTCAGTATACGTTACCGTATTTGGAGGAAAAGCTCCCAGATGTGGAATTACACCCAGCATCCCGCTTTCAAAAACAACCTGTGGGTTTTCAAGCTGATGCGCCCCGAGAAGATAGGTTCCTATTTGAGGTTTTGATTTTGTACAAGCAATGCTTACTTGTTCCTTCGCCCGGGAGGTCTGCAGATGTGCCTGTTTCAACAGAGCATTGTTCTTTTTTACCAAACTTATTACATCATTCAAAGAAATTGTTGAAGTTGATTGATCTGATTGCACTCCTGTTTCTTCAATCGCAAACACAGGAAGTGCAAATAAACCCAGTAAAAAAAAGAAGGCAACGAGAATGGGATAACAACCGAAATTTATGAAAAAAATTCCGTGAGTTCTTGAAAATAAGCTATTTTTCTGAGAGTTCCGTAAGAACTTTACACAACCAGTTCTAATCATCCACAACCCCGAATATTTGAACAAATGCTCCAAATGCATTATCAAAAGCCTGCTTCAGTTAATTTAGCACACTACACAATTTTCCGGTAAACTTTTAATTTTTCTTTAATTTCAAATCGGTTGCATCATTTTATGGGATTATATCACTTACTCAAATTTAATGCCCAGTCATTTCTTCGGATTTCAATTTGCGACTTTGTACACCTTCAGAATTCCTGTTGTCGTAAACTTAATTTTCTTCGATTGCTCAGCTTCAAAAGCCAATTCCGTAGAGATTAAATGGTTTTCAGCCCGAATTTTGTTTTGAGACCAAATAATCCTAAAGTTAAGGCAGGAATCTCATCCAAACGAGTTCACGTTATCAGGCTTTTGGAAAATGGTCTCAAAACTATATCCTCGGGGATTCAATTTTGATAACATTTTTTCGATAGATGAAGCACAAGCTTGCTTTGAAATGGATCTTCTTCTTAATTTTTGTGGAAGTTAGTCTTGAGGATAAAATCCAACCGAAAAGTTTTTCAAAATCAGTGAAATATCTTGGGAAGCTTCTTTCCGAAAAAATGCAAACTTGCGATAACTGGAATTCTGACCCTAGGAAAATCGCAAGCCTGGTTTCATAGTCGCTTCAGTTCCTCTCTTCGAGTGGATTTTGACGATTGTTTGGATTGAAATCGCAGAATTTTCCAATTTCCTCACAATAAGAAAGGCAGACCAGGCAAAAAAAGCCCAATCCGCCTCGTAATTATCCTGGATTATTTTAATAATCCGTTGTTATTTCAGGCTTATTCGGAAGCACCTTCTGCAGGTTTCGCTTCAGTTTTCGGCTTTGCTGGAGTTTCATCGGCCCATTCCTGCGTCAGAAAAATGTCATAACCTTCTTTGGTTATGTCATCCATTTTATTGAGGTTGGAATCAATCTGACTCTTTCGACCCGATTTTGCATTGAACAAATAAGTAATCTTTGCCTTAACCGGATTGGGCTTTCCATCTTCTCTTTTTGGATAGACAAAAACGGCAACTTTATCTTTATCGGCGCCTTTAATTACGCCAGTCTGTTTGTTACCGTCAGAGAGAGACAAATTAAAAGTGACTCCCTGCAAACCATCGGGATCAAATGGAAGAAAATCGCAATAAATCCGAAGTGTTTCAAGCAAAGCCATCGGAGTGGAAATAGGGATATCTCCGATTCCAATGGGTTGTTTTCTTTCAATGTGATAAGTATTGGATTTAAATTTATTTCCAACTGAAATATTCGAAACGATGAGATACTGCAAGTCTTTAACTTTATCTTTCATTTGGGAATAGAGTGAAGCTAAAGGAAAAACCAATGAATTAATCGCGTTTTTATTTCCGGAAGAATCATGCCAGGTTTTGTTTTTTACATCAAAGATGGCAGTTTGCCCTTTGCATTCCTTGGAAACCTCGCCGTCAATCATAACATCTTTTCCATCTTGACCTACAATTGAAATAGTCATTGTAATAGCTGTGATTCCCATTCCACTGGGATCTAATCCAAGGGGTAGAGGGAACGACACTGATTGCCAATCACCGGCTTTAATTGTTCGGAAGATTTTTTCTTTAAGTTTTGGATTCGTTTTGATAAAGCGTCCAACACCCATGAATGAACCGCAACCACCGAGTTTTTCAATAACTTTCCGGCGATTCATTTCTATCACAACTTCTCCCTTTTGAATTTTGTTCGCCTCCTTCATGGCGCAACAAAATGCTAGCCGGTGTCTTGGGGTAATCAAACTCCCTCCACCGGTTAGTACAGCAACTGCACCTTCTTTTGCGATTCCCTCAACACCTTTTAACACTGCCTCCTCTTTGCCCTCCTCTTTGCCATCCTTTTCACCTTCACCATGTGCTGATGGAGCAACTGACTCGGGAGGAAGCATGGCTTTTTCTGAGGCTGGGTCAACTGCATTAATTATTGTTGCAGAGGCATCAAAAATTTCCGTATAGATTTTATTGCACAGAGTATCAAGAGTTGTCTCAAATTTATCATCAGCCCAGGCATCTTTGTTGCCAATCGATTCCACTTTGATCCCTTTCATGGAAGTCAAAGCTTCTTTCAGTTTGGCGTGGTCAAAACTTGTACCTAGTCCGGAACCTACTTGGGCTATTTCCTGCTTTAGACTTACGTTTGAGCTGACATGATCATAAACTGATTGCCAGTTGGCAGTTATTTTTATAGAAGCCGGGGGGGTTACGGTGTAATATGTGTACCCACACCAGATTGGAAGCCCTGTATCCCCCTCACAAAGCGCTTTATAGACATCAGCGCCTACGTCTGTCAGATGAACTTCAAATGGAACCTCCGAAGTTGCGAATGAGGTGGTAAAATCTTTTGCAGGCTCTGCATTTGTTATGAATTCACCTTTTGGACTCATCAAAGCCATTTTAATGTCTTTAAATGGAAGGGCGGAAAGCGAGATATTCTTCCCTGCATTGCCAGGAAGTTTTAAGATTGCAGTTTTTAAATCCTTTATAGCTTCTGCAGGAAGGCTAAGTCTGACAGAAAACTGAATAATCGCACCTTCCAACAATTTCTGCTTATCTTTTGGGTCATGGTACTGATATTTAACCATGGAAAAAATGGGTTCCCCATTTTCATTCACGCAAAGTCTGGGTTTCCCTGGAACGTAATACCAAACATCTTCTTTATTAGCATCACGAGCGACAATTATCGTTTCGTTCACTCCGTCCACTTTAACAACCACATCCCATTGATTGGGACCGTGCAAGAGCGGTTGAGCTGTTAAAAGCCCTGAATACATGCTGAACGCAAGTAAAGAAATCGCAAAGTACACCTTGTACGAGTTTAACCTTGCAAACTGTTTCAAAAATACACCTCCTGAATTTTTTTCCTATTTGTAACACCAGCTAATCAAACAATAAGCAGTAAGTTACCCGACTCTCTGAAAGACATTGGATAATGATCTTGATCAGAAGAATGTAAACACTACCCAACAATAAATCTTGAACTTAGGACAATTTTGGAAATTCACTTTAGAACCCCGCTCTGAATCCTCAGATTTCTTTCGAATCATTTTCCCGCTATCTTTCAAGTGAACTTCCAAAAATTGCCGGACATTGAAAGCTGGAAACCCATTTATTGGGAATCATCTCTGAAGTCACTTTTTGGAATCATCCTTGGTGTCGTCTTTAGTATCATCTTTTGTTTCATCTTTTTTAGTGTCGTCTTCTTTGGTGTCATCTTTATTGTCGTCTTTTTTAGGATCCTTGGAATCTTCCTTGGATTTGTCTTCGTCGCCACTCTTCTTGTTTGACTTTTTATTCTTGCCCGATTCTTCAGGCGGAGCCCATTCATTGGTGAGATAAACAAAATCGCCTTCTTTAGCTATTATATCATCATATAGATTTAGCTTGGACTCAATCGAACTATTGCGACCCGCTTTTGGCTTAAGTCTATAGGTGATTTTTGCCTTTATCTTTGGATGATTACCTTTTTCGTCACTATTAAAGTAAAAAATAGGATTTTTACTATCTTTTGTTGAACTGGTAACTGTCATCATACGTTTTTTCCCATTATCGGGTTCCAGGCTGATGGTGACTGCGGTCAGGTCTTCATCGGTAAATATTTCATCACATTGAATCTGCAATGGTACAATTCCCTCCATTGGAGTTGTGATCTTAATTTCACCTTGTTTCCCCAGCCCTACGAGTTCTTCTGATTTGACATTATAATTCAGGGGAGGTGTGGATATCGTAAAATTGGTGGTAATCAAGTATCGAAAGTTATCTATTTCTTTTTTTCTGGAAGAATAAAGAGACGCTAACGGAAAAAGAATCGCAGTCCTGGCTTCGTCATCACTTTTCCAGCTTTTATCTTTAAAATCATAAGATACTGTTTGCATTCGTCCTTCTGGATCAAGCATTCGGAAATGATTTGTAGCATCTTTCGATTTCGTATCTACAATCGATACAGACATGCTGATACCCTTAATTCCTCTATCAAGACAGGAATCATCGATTTCCGGAAGAGAGAAGTAACTAAACTGCCAATCTCCGGGCTTTACAGTCTTAAAAAGCTTTTCCTTTAGTTTAGGGTTATCTGTAATGTATTTTCCTACACCGATGAAAGTTCCACATCCACCCAAGCGTTCAAGAACTTTCCGGCGGTTCAGATCAACAACGATTTTTCCTTTTTGGACTTTATGAATATCTTTCATCGCATACGAAACACCTACTGAAGCTTGGGGAATAATCATGGATAAACCCTCTGTTGCAAAAGCTTCTGTAATAGTACTTCCAGCCTTTCCCAGGCCTTCACCGATTTTTTTAATCATTTTGGAAATTTGTTCGGCAGTATCGGAACTGACGCCGGATTTTGAGGGTGAGTCCTCAAGCTTTGGCTTAACTTCCTTCGTCTCGGCGGGATCAACTTTAGTGATTATCGTTGCAGACGCTTCGAAAAGTTCCTTGTACACTAATGCGGAAATTTTATCCAGAGCTGCTTCATATTTAGCATCATTCCAGGCTTCATTGTTCCCGATAGCTTCCAATTTCAGACCCTTCATTGATTTCAAACTTTCCTTGAAATCGGTTTTATCCAATGCTTGTCCAACCCCTGAACCTTGTATTACTATATCATTCCGCAGTTTGACATCTTTGCTCAAATGATCGTAAACCTGATCCCATTCAGCAGTCATTTTAATCGATGCTGGAGGAGTAAGAGCATAATATGTGTAGGACACCCAGATCGGAATACCGGTATCTCCTTCGCACAAAGCCTTATAGACATCGTGTCCAAGGTTGCTCAAATTGATTTGAAAAGGAACCTCAGATTGGGCAAACGATGTTGTAATATCCTTGAGTTGCTCAGAATTTGTAATAAATTCTCCCTTTGGGGACAGTACTGACATCTTAACGTCTTTAAAAGGAAGCGAAGTAATCCTAACTGGGGGTCCATTTGAAAGACCGGGAAGCTTTTTAATTTTCCCCTCCAGTTCTTTTATTGCTTCTCCAGGAAGCCCTAGTCGGATGGAAAACTGTAATAAGGCACCATCCACCATTTTTTGTTTGTTTTTTGGATCCTGGCTTTGATATTTGAGCATCGTAAAAACAGGCTCTTTGTCAGCATTTAAAACAATGTGAGGCTTGGGAGGGGCATAATACCAAACATTTTTTTGGTTGGCATCCCTTACAACAGTTATTACTTCCGGTGAACCATCCACCCGAACTGTTATATCCCATTGATCAGGGCCATGGGTCAGCGGCTGAGCAACCAGACTCTTCGTGTTCCAACAAAGAGTCATCAAAAAAAGAATAAATAGGGCTCCGAAAAGTCGTGCTTTAAACCTTTTCCTCACAATAATACCTCCGGATTTGAATTTTTGCAGTGCTAAGAAAACGAGAAAAAAAAAGTGCGGCAACATCTAAATAATCTTGAATAAAAAAAATTTCCGAAAGATTGATTCCACTTTTCTTCCTTTTTAATTTCTCAAGTCTTCGAGAAAAGGCAAAAGGAAGGAAGGAAGAAATAAATGAAAACGGTACAACTCATCCCCTCTTTTTTTCTGATGTGTTACATAAGGAAAGAGATTTCGCCCCACATTAACAAATTGTGAAAAAAAAAACAACCGAAAAAAAAATTTCCCTTTCGGGAAATGCAAACTATCCCTTAAGCTGAATTTCAGCTTAAGGGATAATCTAACCTAAGTTTTTGAGCAACTTTTCAAAAAGCGAGGAATCAAAATTCAGGATTTTTATTCCAGGCTAGTACTAGTTGTCTATAAAAAGTGGAAAGAACTGTTGCTTTTATTTGATCAGTTTTTTGACGAGCAAGGTCCGAATTTGCTTTTGCTCCGGGTTTGGGAGGAATCAGACCTGTTATGAACCCTGGATCAGAGACAAAAGCACTAACAGTTTTTTTGGAGGTCGAGACATTTTTATATTCAGGATTTTTCTTATTATTCTTCAACCAACTGTTGTAATCAGAGTCACAGATTTGTTGGCATTCATCACCCAGATCTTCTAGGCGGTGCATGATTGCATCTTCAAATTCACTGAGCAAAAACCATCCGTCGTTATCCCATTTGGTTTTGAAAGTCTGGCAAATTTTATTTAAATCTGTTTCAATCTGATTCAATTTGCTGGAAAAATCCTTTTTTACGGTAGATTTGAGATTTGAAGGCATTTTGCTGTCTAATTCAAATACAAAACGCAAAACCAGCTTAAGAGATCTAACCGCAATTTTTTTATCAACCATCAAGCCTTTTGAAGTTTCAATAAAGTTATCTTTATATTGTAATGGAGATTCTTCAGACTTGTTCAAAGAATTTGTCTCTGCAGCGAAGGTTGAACTTTCTGCCTTTTCAATCTCAGTTTTGATCACACCCTTGGCGGTTTTCAGCCAATTCTTTACGTCACTATCACAGATTTTTCGACATTCGTCTTCCATGGTATTTAATCTGTTCATAAAATCGAGATATAATCTGGTAGGGTTTTGATTATCCTGGATGATTTTTTGCAAGTCATTTTCGAGGTTGTCAAAATATTTTTCCAGATCAGAAGTAAGGGTGGCTTTCAAACTATCGGGAATCTCAACAAAAAGCTTTTTTTGTTTCCCGGATTTTGAAGCGGTAAAAAGTGAATATTGCGCAAAAGCCCTCCAAAATGGGTTCAATGCAGATTTTTCCGGGGAATCAAATTTCATTTCCTTTGAGACAAAAACACCGAATCCAAGTGCATCTTTTCCTGCACTTACCTGAGGAGTAATTACTGTGCACAATGCCAGTATTACCATTGCCAAAATACCAACAACACGCGTTCGGGAACAAATCATTTAAAACCTCCTTAATCTCTTTTGGGGAACAAAATTCTCTGAGAGCATCCCCCCTGTTTTTACTCGATCCTTAAAATCGGTTTCAAACCGGCTTCACATACACAAACCGCCACACCAGAACCTTTTCGACTACTATTTTCAACAACTGAAAATAAAAAAAGTTCAATTTTCTACAAACTGTATTTTCAAAAATTAAGCACAAACCAGTTGATGCTTAAATTTAAAAAGCTTTCAAAATATCAGTGAGTTATTATTTTGTCAAATTCTGATCTATTGTAGCAGCGACAAAGAGTAAAGTCATATTGACAATGGCAATTCACAATATTTTTCCAACCCCGCCTTTAGAGAAAGTACATTTAAGAATTTTTTTTTTCACAGCTTCTTTAGCAACAAACAAAAATAGTTGAAAAGACAATCCAATTAAACTATGATTTTCTTTAGGGGAGGATAGTTTCTTAAAAAAATTATGCAAGACCTCATTCAAACGCTAGATGCACCAAAAAAGTCTTTCCGAATTTTTGCAATAGAAAAAGCTATCCAGGAAGGTTCCTCAAATGAGCTTCTTGAAGCACTTAAAAGAAGACAAAATGAAGAAACCGATGAAGAATGTCTGATTCTTTTGGCGCATGCTGGCGTTTCAGTCGCCAACCGAATTTCCACTCCAAATCCTAAAGATTTTTCAAGTCTAACCACCGAAAACTTTGTTAACACCTTTTTGTCGATCTTACCTTCGGAAAGACTAAATATTTTGAACTCCCTAAGTCCTGGCCAAATCGGGGAATTTGCTGCTTATATTCCAGATTTGATAAATAGTGAAACCAATCCTGCCATACTAGCTAGTTTGATACGAAAATTCGGCCCAAATTGGCCCGTTGAAAAACTTGATTCACTGAAAAAACTCCTTTTCTCTAAATTTTTATCTGTCAGGCTTTCTGCATTGGAAATTCTCACTTCCAGTCACCCTGATACATTAATAGAAGATCTACCTAAATTATTGTCTTCTACAGACCCACGAATAAGATCGTTAGCAATACAAGGACTTTCTCGAATCGACATTGATAGCGCAATGGAACATCTGGAAACAATGTTAATGATGGGCAACCAGGATGAAAAGCTTTGCGGATTGCAAAACTGCTTGTATCTTCCGTTTGATAAAATCAAGTCGCTACTGATCAAATTTTTGGCATCAGAGACTTCTGCGCAATTATTGGAAAAAGCAGGGTTCTTAGTACAAATGAACCCCGATCAGGAAACACCTTTCCGATTGCTTGAATTGATGGGTCGAGCCCCCCCAAATAAACTTCATTTTCTGAAGGGAGTTTTTTCTGGAACATGTCAAGCCATAGAAAATTCCAAAATTCTTGGAGATTCCTTCACTGCCTATATGGAACGGGTTGTGGTTTTTGGGAAAAAGGCAAGTGTGTTGCGATATGTACAAGAAATCCTTTCGAAATTATCTACCAGCATGTCTGATCAGGCAATCGAGGAAGAATTTCCAGCCTTACGTGAGTTTGATGGTCCCGAAATAATCAATTCTTTGAAAGATTCCCTACAATGGGATATTTCCACAGAATTGAAAAAAAAAATCAGCAACTTGCTGGAATATATTGAAAAGGCAGCATCTTCAGGAAAAGAAAATGAAAAACCATTTTCTATCGAAGGACTTTCTCCAAAGGAAGCCATAAAAGCATTTTCATCGTGGCAACACCAAGAAGTTGAAAAAATCAGTTCAATCCTCAAAGAAGTCATCTTAAATCGTGATTCAGACATAAATTTACTTGCATCTGCCATCCGAACTTCCCGAAGGTTAGAATTAGGCAACTTCACTACAATAGTTGAACCCTTCTTGAATTCCACAGACGAAAAATTAACTGTCGCTGCGATGGAATATGTCGGCCAATTTGAGCCTGACAAAATCTTCCCTTTCTTAGGCTATTACTTACAATCTCAATCCGCCAGAATAAAGTCGGTCGCCATAGGTATTTTCAAAAGATTCGATTCCTCGCAAGCACTTTCATCCTTAAAAGTTTTGCTTGCATTGGAAGACCCCGAACAAAGGAAAATGGCCATTCTTTGCATGCTGAAATTTGACTTTCCGTTGATCAGAAATTTGCTTTCCGACTTTTTATTGAAAAACAATGATCCCGATTTGCTTGAGCTTGGATTGTGTTTGTTTCAGACGAACCCGGATCCAGAAAATCTTTATTATCTATTCCGTCTTGGCCAGAAGCTTCCCAAAAATTTTTCGGAAAAAATCCAAAAAGCACGTCAACACATCGAAAAAACTTTAAAAGAACTAGGTTTGCTTAAAGAAGGACAAAGAAACTGCTCTGATCAAGATTTCCTCCAACGCCTCGCTCTGGAAGAAGACACCGAAAAAGCTGCTCCAAAGCCATATTCCCTTCAGGAAATCAGAAAACAAGACTTGCTGGACCACGAAAAAGAAAATTCTTCTCAAACTCACGACAACTCCCTCTTAAATGACTTTTTCACCCAGTTGGAATTTACGTCAGAACAAGTTTTTGGGAAATCCTGGAAAACGGTGGAAATAACAATCATAATATGTTGTGTTTTGCTTCTGGTTGTGTTTGAAGCAATTTTTAGGAGTTCTGACAAAACCGTAGAAAGTCAAAAAAGCGTGATTTCCCAGAATTCCGACAGGGCTCTAAATTCTCAACAAGGCAAGACCGATCAACAAAAAACCATTATCGCACAGGTTCTTAAGCTTGAAAAAACCGGTCTTGAGATACTAATTAAAGGTAATGATGGAAATAGATATCTTCTTCTTACTCCTAAGAAATCAAAGTGGAGGCTTTCCGTCGGAGAAGTAATAAAAATATCATTAGTTCCCTTCCGATCAGATGACAAGGGTGTTATTATAGTTAAGGTTTTTCAATTTGAAAAAGTCTCGTGGAATAAAAAAAATTAAGAACTTGAACAAACTTCAAAAGGGGAAAGTATGAATTTTGAAATCAAGCAAAAATTAATGGACAATATTCCAATCTTACCTGTAAGTGGCTATTTTTCAGGTGATACTGGAATCAAAATGGATCAAATTGTAACAGATTTACTTCAAAATGGAAATAAGTACATTATCATTGATTTCTCAAATTGCAAGATAATAAATAGCCCGGGAGTCGTCGCATTAGTCGAAACCACAATGAGAATAGTGGGTGACTTCGATGGAAAACTAGTAATTTTCGGTCTTGATGAGCTAAAGGTGTCGGTGTTTTTTATGGCTGGCATCTTTCCCCTTGCCAAGTTGGCGCGTACTCAGGAGGAAGCAATTTTAGCAATAAAAGAAGAGCAAGCTTCTACCAAATAAATAACTTGATTTAATGGCCCCTTCTACTTAGCTCGACAACCTGGTTTTGAGAACTGAACTGAGTCAAATCTTAATTAGGAAAGAGAGCAATAAATCAGTATTTTAGCCATAGTGTGCGTTTACCTGTGATTAAAAGGAATTATTCTTTTCGGAAATTAGCAAGGAGTACCCTTATCGCGTGAGAGAGGACCCGAACAATATTCCAGATAAAGAACAAACGCCTTTCCAAAGTTATATCCGGTGGATGGGGATTTGTCTTTTCTTTTTCGCTCTCCCTCTTTTGATGCTTGCATTTGGGCTTGGGAAAAATTGGGACCGAATCGAAAGCCAGTCATACACATCCATAAAGAATGAGCTTGACAAGCAAATTCTTCGAGTAAAGCGTTTTGAAAGGACGGAATTTTTTTTTGCAGCCATCTTAAAAAGAGCATTTCGCAAAGCGGAAAAAAACAAAGATTTTTCCGGGACCCTAAAAAAATTTCTTTTCGATTTAAAAAACAGTTTTCCTGACTATTTTTATTTCTATGTAACCGACTCAAAGAATGAATTACTTTCTGGCTTATCCGACTCAAATTCTCCCCGGATCATATTAAAAAAAATATCAGAGATCTTTTCGGAAATTCAACACAACAAACCCGATGGTAAAGAAAAATTGAAAGCTGCATGGAGCCTGATTAAAGGTTTTATAGGAGATTTGTCTTTGGAGGAGCAATTTTTTCAACCTCCTTCGGAATTAATTGAAGTCTCAACGGAAGATAAAAAACGCTGGTTTTTCTGGCACTCAGGAAAAAAGGGCAATCTGTTTGTCCATATCAATCATTTTTCTTCCTGGCCAACCATTTCGATGAAATACTTGTGCAACAGTTTGAATAAACAAAGCGCCGAAAATTTGTTCCGGTTTGATCTCTATTCATATAATACCCCCTCCGAAGTAAGGTCGCTTCCAAATAGTGCCTATAATTTTTTCAAAACATCAATGCCAAGTTTTTCGGATAAAAATCTATTGTACTCTTTTCAGAACATTGGTTCTAACTCGATATTGCAAGCTTCCACTTCCCTTTCCAGAGTAAAAAGCTTTTTTTTCTATCGAATTGCGCTTTCGTTTGCAATCACTCTCGTTTTTGCTTTTCTTTCCCTGAAAGCATTTCCCGTGATGATTCTGGGGAAAACATTCAGAATGACTCTTGCTTCAAGATTGATAATCTTGTTCCTTTTCGCCGCAGGAACCCCTTTGTTAGTGATGGTTTTTTCGGGGTGGGATTACCTCCAAAGTCTTTCCGAAGCTAGAATCCGCCAGTTCCAATCGAATGCCAAACAAACGCTTCGCTCCATCGAGACCGGATTTCCTAAAATGCTGAAAGAAATTGAAGATTCTCTATCCAAAATTGCCAAATCTTCTATTTTCTCAAATGATCAGGAACGAAAACTATTCACAGAGAGGCTTAGAAAATTCTCTAAAGTGGCAAATATTGATGATTGTTACCTAGTTGATCACAACTCTTCCATAGTTTGGAGCGTTAACTCAACAAATGAAAACAACAGGCAAGTGCGTTATTTACTCAAAGGAATTTGCCCTGATCTTCTCGACTCAGTTAATTACCCAGAAGCCAGGTTAAATCCTGTAAAAAAGAGTGCAGGACGCTACGGTGAAAGGCTGGTCCGTGATCTTTCAGTTGGGTTTGGCAAACTGAAGGAATTGTCGCTTCTTGGAAACATTAAAACATTTGATTGGTTTCACCCGATCTCATCCGGAAAAAAGCACTCAACTTTTATGCTTGTAGTACACTTCCGGTTAGACTCGTTAGTTGAGCTTTTTTTTAATCGAGCTTTAAAAAAGCACCCTCCCCGATTGAAGGATGCAATGATAGTATGCGATCATAACTCAAACTTCCAAATTCTTTCCGGAAGTTTTTCCAAGTCCAGGGTATATCGGAAAATCTTAAAAACTCTCGCACTTTTTCAGAATGAAGCTTTTGATATTTTTCCCATCACAAAAGACGTTAATTTCATCGCTGCAGGAATAAAATCCAAGGAATTTGAAAATGTTTTTTTTGCTGCAATCTGTTCGGATAACTTCATAAAAATAGAACAAATAAAGACTACCGGCCTTTTTCTAGCTTTTTCTTTCCTTTGTGGCTTAATTAGTCTTTACCTTACACATCTCTTGTCGACGGATTTTTTTAACCCGATTGCAGCTATTTCAAATGCGGTAAAAGCTGTTTCATCACACGATTTCAAACACAGAATCCAGCTTGAAGGACAAAAAGAAGAATTTCTGACACTTTCAAAAACTTTCAATGGAGTCCTTGAAAACCTGCAAGATCTTGAACTTGGTAGAATTGTACAAGAAAGTCTTTTTCCCGATTCAACACTTCGTTCCAAAGAATTCGAAGTTTGCGGGCGTTCTTTTCCCGCCTCCCAGCTTGGCGGAGATTATTTTGACTTGAGAAAATTACCTGAAGGACGATTATTAATTCTTATCGGAGATGTTTCAGGGCACGGAGTCCCAGCAGGGTTGGTCATGGCAATGGCTCAAGCTCTGACAGATGCTTTTATTTTTCAAAATGCCTCAAATCTCAGTTCATTGAAACCCGAGAGAATTCTTGAATTTATTCAGTCACTGCTTTTCACACAACTGGTGAAACTTCCTAATATGCTAACCTGTTTCATCGGGATTGTCGATCCGGCCGGAGGAGGTTTTTCTTTTTCCAATGCGGGACACCACCAACCTTTTTTGTTTAGTGCAAGCGGAAAATCATCTCTTCTGGCTACACCTTTTTCCCCACCTCTAATGCGAAAGCGAGCACCTGGATTTTCATCTGGATTTCAAAAAATGGAACCAGGAGACTTGCTTTTGCTATACACTGATGGATTAATCGAAGCTCATAAAACCACCGGAGAAGAACTTGGGTATGCCTTTCTTTCTACGCTTTCGTCTGAAATTAATTCGGATCTATCAGATTCAATAAACCGAGTAATGACGCGTCTCAACAACCTTACTCAAAATCATTCACAAGAAGATGACATAACCCTGATTCTTCTTTCTCGAAATTTTTCCAGATGAAAACAGGAATAAATTTATCCAAATTCTTCTGGAAAGCGGTTTTCTGTCTGGTTTTCTTTGGTCTTCCTCTTTTTTTGATAGGATTGACGGTAAGTAAATATTTTCAAACAAAGGAAATCAGCGAAAAAGGACAGCTCCTTGAACGACTTGATAGGTTAAAGTCAAGTTTTCAAAGCATCCATTCAACTGAACAGTATTTTTTTACCCTGTTGAGCTCATGGTGCTGGAAATGCAATGAGTCTATGAGGCCTTTGGAAGAAATTTCAAAAAAAATTCCACAATTTAAGCTTAAATTCCCAGGGATTTTCACCTTCATGGTTTTAAATTCTCAGGGTGAACCCACGCATTTTGACAATAGTGAAAAGAATGAAATCGCAAGTGCGGCATTTTTTTACAAAATTCTCCGTAAAGTTGAAGGTCATTCAACCGATGACAGATTTCGAATTTTTTCAAAAGAACTGGGTCCTATTAAATCTTTCATCGGAACCCATCCAGACTTCGATTCCATACATAGCGACGGATTGTTTCAAGTTGGAATTGGCAATCAAAACCGATTTCTATTCCTTTTTGCCAAAAATAAATTCGCAATTTTTGCAAGATTGAACCGTCTGCCAAACTGGGAAATGATCCCGGTGCTCGATACAATGCGAAATATTAACAAACGTTACGCTCACAAAAATATTAAAACCATTTTAATTCCGGAGAAATTATCTAAGGTTTCCAATCCTGAGCTTCGATCAGCATTGGCAGTTTACACAAACTCAGGTAAATCAATAATTGAACGCGGAGACAAATTATTCATCTTTTTTGAAACAGCATCAAAAAGGCTGATTGCCATCACTTGCCCAGTTCTTGAAAACCATTCAAATTCTCTAACGCTTCTTTTTTTTCTACTTTCAGTTATTTTTTTGGCTTTTTCAACGCTTTTTTCTTTCTCTGATTTTCAGAAATTTGCTTTTAGACCTAATCTAAAAGTCAAAGTATCCATGCTTTTTGTTTTTTCCAGCTTAATTCCTTTTCTTGCCATTATTGCTGCAAGCCAGGATTATTTGGAATGGCGGCATGAAGAACGAATGCAAAAGACTTATTCCAAGCTCGAAAAATACCTTCACGCAATCGATGAAGGGTTTCCCAAATTCCTAGGTTTAGTTGAAAGAAATTTGAGCAGATTGTTTGAAGGGAAGTTTTATGATACTCCAGCTTCCCAAAAGAAGATTCAAGATGAAATTCTCCGGCTCAAATTGGTAAAAAAGCTAAAGACATATCAGCGTGCAATGATAGTGGACGAAAATGGACATTTCAGCTGGACTTCAGCTGTTGAAGGTGAAGTGGGGGACTCTAACGTTTTCGGATTCATCGGAAAGGTCTGTTCCTATGCAATTGCTTCCTTAAATCATGAAAAAGCAACTATTGTTTCTCAGGTGCTAGTAAATTTTTTAGGAACACTCGCTTCAAATAAAAACTTCTTTTCGGATGTTGTTAGAAATATGGGACATTTTATCTTACTAAAATTAGACAGATCACAAAAATTGGAAATTTTTATTCCGATAAAATCAAAAAGTGGTCGCACAACACATATTTTATTTTTTCTCTTTCCCATTAGAGAATTAAATTTTATTTACCTGATGCATCGCCTTTCGAAATCCTATTTGAATTTTCATGATTCACATTTTGTTTCAGTTGATTCAACTTCTCTTCAGGGTCTTTTTCCCGTGGGACTACTCTCAAATGAGTACATGTGTTTTTTTAAAAAACTCGCAGGTATTAAAAATTTTACCGTTGGTAGAGCCGCTTCCCATGGTGGTTTTCTACTAGCGGGAATTCCCGGTCGGCAATTGAATGAACGTCTAATGGCAGTCGGCCTTCCAGAGTATTTCCTAAAAAATGAGCGAGAAGCTGACAAAAGAAGTTTGATTTTTTTCGGCTTTTTTTGCGTAATTTTATCCTTGTTTTTCGGAAGGATTTTAACAAGGAGAATAGTTGAGCCGCTTGAAAACCTGACAGTTGGAGTGAAGGCCATTGGGGAGGGAAATTTTAAACTGAGAATTCCCTGCGATGGCTCTGATGAACTTCAGGACATCGCAGAAACATTTAATTCAGCCATGGAAAGCTTTTCTGATCTTGAAATTGCACGGATTGTACAGGAAAATCTTTTTCCTAAAGATGAAATCAGAAGGGGAAATTTTTCAATTTATGGGGAAACCAGATCGGCTAGTAAGCTAGGTGGCGATTATTTCGACTTGATTTCTCTGGAAGATAAACGCATCCTGATAATAATCGGGGACGTTTCCGGACACGGGCTCGGAGCTGCTCTCATAATGGCAATGGCTAAAGCTGTCGTCGCGGCCCGTTTGAAATTTTCCATTGATGCAGGAAGCTCTGCCAGCCCGAAAGAATTGTTGGACTTTCTTCAACAGGCTCTTTTTCAGAACCTTAAATCGCGGCGCATGATGACTCTCATGATAGCCCTATTAGACACTGATCTTGGAACTTTGAATATATCCAGCGCAGGTCATAATTTTCCATGCCTTTTTCGAAAAAATCAACCTACAGTAATACAAATTTCCAAGTCAACACCGTTGTTAAAGTTACGCCACTATTCATTTGGGTCTGCAGAATTGATTCTTCAAGAAAATGACCGAATCCTTTTTTACACCGATGGACTCATTGAAGCCAAAGGACAGCAGGATGAAGCACTTGGCTACGCAAACACCTTTCAACAGATTGCAGATTTTCACGGGGTTAGCGCCAAACAAACGTTTGACCTGATTAATCAGTGGCATTCCTCAATTGTAAGAGACGCCCCTCAGGAAGACGACATCACCATGATTGTACTCCAAAAAAACCGATAATTCCATTACAAGCTACCAATTTGGGAGGGATTCAACCATTCAACGATAAAGAAGCTCCCTCACATTTTATAGCTATCAGTGCTCCTTGTGGAGGATTTCCTTCAGTTTGGAAATGATTTCTTTTACCTCATATGGTTTCTTGATAAACCCAACATGCTCTTCCCGAACCAACTTGAGAACTACGTCCTGCTCGTCGTATCCACTGGAAATTATAATAGGAATTTCTGGCCGTAAGCGTCTGATTTCCCGAAAGGCCTCAATTCCATCCTTTACAGGCATACTCAAATCGAGAATGGCACAAACAATCGGCTCCTGATCTGTGGTTTCTGACTTATAAAACAGCTCCACAGCTTCATTTCCATTTTGCGCCAGAATGACCTTAAATCCTAAATGTTCCAGAACCTTTTTGCCAAAGGAGCGAACACTTTCCAGATCATCAGCGAATAAGACGGTCCCACTTTTTTGCCATTTCACTTCTTCCGGATTAATTTCAGAAAAGTCGTCAAATACTCCTTTAACAGCAGGGAACATTATCAAAAAAGAAGTTCCCTGGCCTTTTTCACTGTCCACCCTGATCCTTCCTTTGTGGCTGCGCACTATTCCCTGGACTGCAGAGAGCCCGAGACCACGGCCAGTTTTTTTTGTCGAAAAGAATGGGTCGAAAACCTGGGAACAGGTAGCATTATCCATTCCACAACCGGAGTCTTTTACTTCAAGAATCAAGTATCTTCCTGGAGCGAGATCATTGAATTCGATTTTACGGAGATTTTCGGAAGTCCAATCCCGGGCATCAACGGAGATCTTAATGGTCCCAATATTGTCACCAATAGCCTCGGAAGCATTTATTATCAAATTCATAAGGACCTGCCGAATCTGGGAAGGATCACCCTCGAAGGGTGGTAATGGATCATCCAGACAATAACGGAGTGAGATTTTTTTGGAAATGGAAATCTCCAGTATCGAGCCCATTTCTTGAACCAAGTCTTTGAGATTTAGCTTTCGGAGCACGAAACGCCCTTTTCCGGAATAGGCAAGCAATTGCCGGCAAAGATCCGCTGCCTGCCGCCCAGCTGAAATAATTCCTGTAAGGCTCTCTCTGGTAATTTCAGAAACAGTTGAATCCATGAGCGCCAAATCAGCATTTCCAATAACTCCCTGCATAAGATTATTGAAATCGTGTGCAATCCCGCCAGCCAGAAGCCCCAGACTTTCAAGCTTTTGAACTTGAACGATCTGCCTTTCCATTTTCAGACGATTTTCTTCCGCTTTTTTCCGACCGGAAATATCACGTATCAAGCTTACAATCTTTTCTTCAGGAACCCGAGTAGCATCAATTTCAACGGGAATAATAATCCCCTGCTTATCTATATAATCAATTTCGAGGTGTCGAACCGATCCATTTCCAAAGCATTTCTGAACTTGTTCGGCATTCCTATCCCGGTCATGTGGAGCCGTCCAATCGGTAACCCGTCGACCGATTATTTCCTCCAAACACTTATGGCCAGTTAGACGCACGTATTCTTGATTGGCCTCCAGAACAATCCCATGCCTATCAAGTATTACATAACCAGTATCGGTGGTATCAACCAAAGCCCTGTATTTCTCTTCACTTTCACGCAATTTTTCGGTGACGAGGTTGCGCTGCAAAATCTCGTTTCCAAGTCGAGAAGCTTCTTCCTTCATGCCAAGTTGGACGTAACCCATTTCTGAAATGACCACAGCCAGGCTTCCAAGAAACGCAGTGGCGTCCATAACCTGGGTTTTGGAAACCACCGGAATTTCTTCAAGCGCCTTCAGATACTGTACTTCATCGTAACCAAATTTTTTTGCCCGAAGACGAAAACTTTCCACGTCAGGTTTTTCAAAAAGAAATTGGCCGGTCGCAAGGCTGGCAATATGTGTCCCTTTAATGATTATGGGCGTCGCACAGTCAATCAAGCCATTTTCGCACTCCTCGATCAACAACTGTCCCTGAGTTTTCAACCCAAAAAGAAGACGATGATTACTAATTTTACAAATTTCAGCCGAACAGGAAAATCCCCGATGAAATTTAGTACAAATATCCCGCCAGCCAGTGGCGATTAACACGTTCATTTCGGGATGATCAAGAAATCCAATAGTGAACCCAGTAACTTTAGTAAAACGCTCCATTATTTCGCGAAGCCTGTCAATGTCCACCAAGTCGCGGATGGAGTATTTGCCATCAACTAGAAAAGAATTACGCTCATCATCCATTTTTTCTGCCTTTTGCTGAAGCTCACTATTGTCCCAATTTTTTTTGAAGCCTTCTTAGATAGTATCTAAAATCGTTCGATTTGGGAATAAAATTTCCAAAAAAAATAGCATACACCTAAGAATTTTCGAAAAACAAAAAAAGTGATGTACTTGGCTTATGTTGACATTAAGGGAATTTTCAGTATAATTAAATAAAAATTGTATCTAGGTTCAAGAAAAATTGTTTCCTTTTTACTGGAGAGAGAAAATGAAAAAACAAATATTAATTTCATTACTCGGAATTTTGATTACGTTACCGGGGATGCTGATCGACTTTTAGAGATGGAATCATCTTCTTCATGGCGTTCTTCCTTAATAACTCTCTTAAAAGCTCGAATTAAGGATGAAAATCTACAGGATATAAAGCTTCCATAAAAATATGATGTGGAGATTAGCTGCCCCTTTGCGGCAAGCTTATCGCAGCGAGGGATAACTAATTTCAAATTTTTAAAAGTTTCTTGCTGCTTGAAGTGACAAAATATTAACTGAAGTTGTGAAATCACCAATCAAATTCCCCCTGAACTGGTTTCCAACCCCGGAAATCAGAAGATCTACGGGTGCATCATCAAAGCTCAGATGCGCAAATCCCAATTCCAAAGTCGTGTTTTCGGTTGCTTTAAAGCCCATTCCAAAAGAAAACCAATGCCTTGAGGAATCTGGAATACTGGGATTTCGAGTCAGATTTGGAACCGGTGACTCGTCATAAGAAACACCTGTTCTAAGAATCAATCGATCAGTAGCAGCATAAGTTAATCCAAAAGAAGCCATACTTGTATCTCTCCACTTTTCGTCTAAAACAGATGGGGCTTGGGCACGGTTATCAAAATTAACCCTTAATTCCTTAAAACAACTCCAACGTGTCCGACTAAGTGAACCTTGAATTCCAAATTTTCCGCAATTTCCCGACATTCCAAATGAAAAGGACTCGGGAGTCGTAATACTGCTGGTGACTCCACAATTTTTAAATGCTCCTGATGTTGCGGAAAGTATCTTTCCAATTCCACTTGAATCAAGTGTAAATTCAGAATTTCCTGACAAATTATTTTTTATCGAAGATCGGTAAGAAAGACCTATCTTTGCATTTTGAGATATTTCCGATAAAATTCCACAGGTAAAACCGGTTCCCCAACTATCCCCGGAAATTTTGGAGGAACCGTCCTGAAGCCCTGGTTTTGCAGTTGGGATCTTTAAAGCCGCGCCGATTGAACCAAAATCAATTGCCGCTGAAAGCTCCGCTGTCATCTTCTGAACTTGCAGACCACATCCAAAATAAGTTGAATCCCCAATTTTGTGGGAAATAGTAGGTGTAATATTTAAAGAGGCAACTTTTGAATTCAAAGCGTAATATCGACCGACCCATCCATTCGGGTTATTTGATTCCAGACCCCATGGACCATTGATCGAAATCCCAAAACGGGTTTCACTGGAACCATTGATATTAGCAAATAACGATGGGATTGTTTCCTGAGGTGCAATATTTGCACCTCCTGCGTTCCCGGACATTTTCTGCTTAAAAACATTTGATGAAGAAGAAAGCTTAAACTTTGAATCTGTTGTTATCTGAGAAAACCCCAAAGTTACTTCCGGCTCAGAATGAAGACTAAGAGCAGCAGGGTTATAGAACATATCTGTAAGATCGTTTCCACCGGAAACTCCGCCCGAATAGCAAGTCCCCATCGCAGCAGCCGAATGTTCCAACAAGCCAAAACCACTCGCAAAAAGATTCACCAAAGGAACATTGAAAAATAAAAATCCCAACATCAGAATTTTTAACCAACCCAAAGGTAAATATTTTTCCATTAAAAGACTCCCACAATAATCTAATTTTATTTCAACTGAATTCTTCAGATGCGCTTAACCTAATTTTCCACAATTAAGTGAGAAGATAGATATTTCGTCTATCTTTCGGACATTTTCTATTTTTTGTGGATATGTTTTTTGAAGGGTTTTGCTTACTTTTTCAAGACAGCCCGAGCTAACTTTGCTGCAATAGTCCCTCCGGGGATGACCATTCCTATTGCTTCAGCGGTAACATCAAACCAGTCGTCAGATTGGATAATACCTTCGGATTGAGGAGAAATAATTTGCCTTGTTTCAAACTCTCCGGTTAAGCCATTTATAAAAATTGATGCAAAATCGCTATTCCATTGAAATTCAAAGACGTGAATCGGCCTAAAAAACAGGTTCAATTTTTTAATATGCACTTCCTGTTTTAAAATTTCATCAGCAATGATTGGGTCAAAAATGTCTGAAAGCAAATTTCTTAGAAGAGTTGATGCTCTCAGTTTTGGGTAAAGAGCCCATTTACCTAGTCTTGAAAGCTCTGAGATCTCTGGAATTTCGAAAGATGGGAATTTATTTTGATACAACCAATCAACTTTTTCTCCGGAACGTGCGTCCAATTGAAGATCAAATGTTTTTTCCGAAACGCAAAATTCAACAAATGGCACTGAAGAATAACCATTTTTCGCATCAAAACCCTTTGCCGCGATGAAAATTTCACGGGCATTTTTCTCGGTGGGAATTTTGAATTCGGAAATTTTATGGAATTCAGTCCTGGCATGACATTGAAGTACCCAAAATGGTTCAAATCGAGTTTTTGATGAAACTGTTTTTATCTCGTGCGTTTTTGAAGATTTTAAAAACCTCGAAAAAAAGTTAAAACCTCTTTTTTTATTTTCTTCCGCAATTCTTTTTGATTCATCAAGTGAAATCACTTCTTTAAAATAAACAATTTTCTGTTCTTCAATTTGAAGTTTGATTTTGGGGGCTTTCAAACCGGAAGGTGGGTTTTCAAAATGACTTATTTCTTTAAGAAGTCTCTGACAAACACTTGGAATGGCAAGAAAAGACGTTTTTTTCTCCTGCATCCAATTCAAAATTTTTCCACCAGTTTGGGCAACCAGAATTTTTTTTGTTTTTTCCGCAACCTCGGGATTGGATATCGCTTCAATTCTTTTTACAAGCTGGTTTAAATGCAGATGCGCAAATGCTTCAATTGCATCATTCCCGACAACCGGATCACTGAAAAATTCAAACAACTTTGGAAGGAAATCAAAATTGTTCAGTTGTTTTATTGCATGCAAAGCAGCGATAATAAAATGTGGTTTTTGTTTATACTCAAGCATCTTTGAGAAAATTTGGAAAGATAATTCAGGATTGGATCGTCCTAAAGCTTTTGCTGCATTGGCCCGGACTCTTGGTGAAGAATGTTTTAAAAGTTGAGCGAAAAGGGCAATGGAATTTGTTCCCCCGATCGCTTCCAGTCCTTCAATTGCATTGGCAATAACACGATTATCGCTATGTTGAAGGTAAGGAATCAACGCATTCTCCAAATTAATCTTAGGAAATGTTATTGGAAGATGTTTTACTAAGAAGGAAATCAGAATCGGGTCTTTGAAGGAACCCAAGAGCTTAAGAAGAGGATCCACAACACTTGGTTCTTTAAATTCCAGAATTTTCGCAATTACCTCGATTGCAAGCATTGGACTGTCAGACAAGGTTTTCAATTTCTCAAAAAGCTGCAAAATTTGTTCAGGAGAGGAAATATCAGCTAAATTTTCGGAAAAACAAATTTTAGCTTCCCGTTTGGATTTATTTCTCTCCTCAAAAAAACTGTGATTAAGACGTCGGGCCCAAAACCTTACACCCTCATCCGAATCTCGAAGCATTTTTGTTACAAGAGATGTAATTCCATCATTACTCAGGAGAAAAGGGTCGCGGAATAATTCCTGGAGAGCTCTGGATCTTTCTTCCGGGTCGATGGAACCAAGTCGGTTAATAATTTCAGAAATTCTATCGGGCATGTTTCTTTCTATTTATTAGCATGAAGAGAGTAAAATACTATAAGTTTTTTTTCAATATTACATTAGAAATTGTTTCAACGGTCAAAACAGATGATAAAAAAATATGTTCCGTCAAACAGAGATTTTGCAATTCTATCGGGAGATTACCTTGCAAATTAAACATTGTTTGTTTAAAATGCTTACATGTATCTTTCCAGAAGCTTGTAATCAAAGGTAACAGTCATCCTGACAAACATGATGCACGAGGAATTCAAGCTTTCAGGAAAGCCTATCCCAAACTTAATATTCAGCCCGGACTTATCATTGCCCCTGCGACCGAAGCTTATCCGGTAACTTCTGAAGAATTTGTTCTTCCTTGGGATGCTTCATGACAGCAAACTACTGAAAGTAATACATCTTCATTCAGCCCTTTTATTGCCATCCTGGAAACATTTATTATACCAATTTCAATAGTTCATTCATCCGACCTATTTCGTGCTTCAGTTCTGCGTAAATTGAAGTTGGGTCTGACAGAAATGAATGCTTCAACCATTCCAGTAAGGGCCCCTTATTTTTATGAAAGTTCCTTCTTTTCTTGCAAAATATACCGATCCAACTTCATTTTGATCAAATCAATGTTCTTGGGGTGATGCACATTTTTTTTGGGATTGGTATTATTTCGGCATTTCAAGATTTTTGAGTTTTTATAGTGGGGAAAAAATAAATTGAAACCTTTTCGGCAACAAGAAAACCACTTCTCCTGATGAAATCGCTAAAAAATATCACTTATGAAAAATGCTATAGTTTGCCCCACATTAGCAATTCTCGGTGAGTCGCTGCAATTGTTTTTGAGAGCCGTTTTGAGCAATGTTCAAAAAACTAATTATTCCGATAAGTTTCATAGCAAAAATCAGTAAGAACTATATTTTGCGAGAAAACTCACCAAGAATTGCTGACCCCACATTGGGAAGGTTGAAATTTAACTTTAATCGAATTTAGCGCTGATCATCAGCATTTGCGGGATGACAAACAAGTTGATGAATATCGCAAAACTTAATCCACCCATGATCGCAATTGCCATATTTTGAATAATCTGTGTTCCGGAGCCCCACCCCAAAGCGACAGGAAGAAGAGCAAAAATATTGGACAGCATGGTCATAAAAATCGGCCGGAATCGATTACTGATGGAGTGGAGAATGGCTTCCAACTTGTTTCCACCCTGCCACAGAAATTCCTTGTAATAGTCGAAAATAAGGATGTTATTGTTAATGACAATGCTTAACACGATCAACATTCCCATGAAAGCTGTAATATCCAAAGGTTTTTTGGTAAAATAAAGAGCAGCGAAAACACCAACCAAAGTAAGAATGAGCCCAAGTAAAGTTGTGATTGCAATGCGAATGCTTCCAAATTGGAACAGAAGCGCGGTAAAAATAATCAATATCGATAACAGTACAACAATTCCCATTTCACGAAATGATTGTTGCTGGTCTCTGTAGATTCCTGATATTTCCGGCGTGATTTCTTTGGGAATTTTTAAGGAGGCAATGGTCTGTTCTACTTTATGTACCGCTTCGAGCATATCATTTCCATGGAATCGAACGGAAGTAATCGCCACTGAAGAAAGATTGTAGTGATTGATCTCAGGAACCTGATCACTGAATTTCACATCAGCCAAATATCTTAGAGGAATATGCTGCTGTTGTTTCGGCGAAAAAACCAGAAGGTGGTCTTCCAGATACCTTATTGGGTCAGTGCTGGGGCTCTCCAAAAGAAGCCGGACATTGATAATTTTTTCACCGTTCATAAGATAACCGGTGATCTTTCCAAAATATAAAGTATTAATTTGGGTGAATAAAGCTTCTACATCAACTCCATAAAGAACCTCAGCTTCGGGTTTGAGCTTCACATCTATAGCCGGAGAAGTATAATTTGTTTGAAGGTTAACTTCTTCCAACCCCTCAACTTTTCTCAGCGCGTCCCGAACTGTTTTTCCCCATTGAATAAGCTGATCAGGATCTGTACCATAAAGAATAACAGCAATCGGAGCTTCTTCCCCCAAAATGTCATTCAACCTGTCTTCCAACATTTGAGGTAAATCCAAGGCTTCAAAATGTGGAAATTTCGATCCGATCTTTGTTCGAAGCTCGTCTTGAATTTCATCTATTGAACGTTTTCGGTCTTTTTTCAAAACCACCAACATATCACCAACATTAGGTTGAACTGTTGTATGACCTAGAGCGGTCCCGATTCTTAGCGTCCAACTTCTCACCTCAGGGAGAGAGTTAACAATTTTTCCTACTTCCGAAAATTCTTTATACGTTTCAGCTAAGGAAGTGCCTGGAGGAAGAGTGATGTCGACAACAAAATTTCCTTCATCCCATTTTGGAAGGAAAGTGGTCGGAAGTTTTTCATAAAATTTGTAGCATCCGTACAACCCTCCGATGGTTACAACGAAGATCAATGGCGCAGATATCCAAAATCCCCGAAGAAAAAAACCTAGAAAGCGGGTATACTTTCCCACAAACCACTCAAACAACCCTTCTTCTTCTTCCTCAGGAACGGAAGGAAGCGAAATATAAGCAATAATCGGAGTAAAGATCATTGCAAGGAGTTGAGAAATAACATATGTTGAAATTAGTACAAACGCCAGCTGCTTGAAAAAGACTCCCACAACACCGGAAACCAAAAGAAGCGGTAGAAAGACCAAAACCGAGATGAGCGTAGCAATTGTCATTAAAGGAAGAATTTCCCTGGACCCATCGACAACAGCTTTCAACTTGTCACGGGTTTTTCTGTAATGGCGTTCAATATTCTCGATAACGATAATAATGTGATCGATCAAGCCACCAATTGCAGCCGCCATTCCGCCCAGAGAAAATATGTTGAAATCGTAATTTCCTATTCGAATACCGATTATGGAGATTAAAAAAACAATGGGTACAACAAGTACAAGAAAAACAGATAATTTCACTTTTCGCAAAAACAAGAGTACAATAAACGAAGCGATGATCGTTCCAAGAAAGATAGCGTCTTTAACGCTTTTTACAGCATCAGTTATGAATTCAGTTTCGTCATAGGACTTTTTGATCCAGACATCTTTTTCCTTGAGATTTTCATTCACTTCCGAGATTTTTTTGTCAACTTCACGGGCAACATCGATGCTGTTGGCATCGGGTTGTCGAAGGATTTCAAACACGACGCCTAATGGGGCATCGTTTCCGGCTGAAATTTGGGAAAGTGGCGCGTGGTCGTGAACCACGGTAGCGATATCAGATAGGGTAATCCAGGCGTTATCACCGATTGGGATCCTCACTTTAAGAATGTCGTCGAGCGAATCGGGTTTTTGGTTCAGCGACAGGATGTATTGTTTTTGACAATCATTTATGAGTCCCAAAAAATCAATGAAATTCAACTCTTCGAGGATTTTGGTCACGGTACTGACTTCCAACTTATAAGACTGCATTTTTTCCAGGTTTAGTACAATCTTAATTTCTTCACGATCCGGAGCTTTAATAACAATGTCCTGAATTCCTTTCACTCCCAGGAGCACTGGGCGCAAAGTATATATCAATATTTCAGTCAGCTTATGACGTGGCACTTTATTCGAGGCAATATAGTACATACTAATTGGGAAACGGCTTGGAGTCGCCTGGATGACAGTGATTTTGGCATCAGGTGGTATTTGATTTTTTATTTCAGCAACACGTGCATTGACCAGTTGGTATGCTAGATAGGGATCCATGCGCCAATTGAAGTTCATGTTGATATCAGAATTACCTACGGAAGTGCTCGAAACAATTTTTTCGACCCCTTGAATCGTTTTCAAACTTTCTTCCGCCGGTTTGGTAACTTGAAAGAGCATTTGTCTGATCGGAGTGAATCCAAGATCTATGTTTACTTCGATTCTGGGGAAAAAAACGTTGGGAAACACGCCCTGGGGAATACTTTCAGAAACAATGTACCCAACGAAGGAAAGAATAAATATTACCAAAAAAATTGCAATTTTGTTTCTTAAAAGGTAAAGAAAAAAGTTGTCATTCATGACCATTATCCAGATTGTTGAACATTAAGGAGTTACTTTTCCTTTACCTCTACTGGACTTCCGTCAGAGAGCAAAAAAGCGTTTTCAATTACTACAGGATCATTTTTGGTTATTCCTTCTGAAATGAAAACCTTATCCGAGTAATCCTTAATAATTGTAACTGTTTTCTTGCTTGCTTTTTCTTTTTCAACCACGAAGACAACAGGTATTCCATTATCAAGTACAACTGAGCCCTTTGGTAAAACCATACCGAAAGCTTCTTCAAGAGAAATCCGAACCGTCACTTCCAAGTTTAGAGGAAGCGGGTTTTCCGGATGAATAAGTATTTTTATCAAGTTGGAAGTTGCATTTGGAAGTATTCCGAAAACTTTTCCCGGCACAGAAAGGCCGTTAGCAGAAATATTTGCTTTCAAATCAGTTTTTAATGATTTAAGACGATCAAATGGGACAAGTGCTTCGATTTGTTCGTTATCGAGAGTTGTCAAATTCGCAATGGTCTGGCCAAAGGTCACGAAACTTCCTTCAGGAAGAATGTCTCCCAGGAAGCCGGAATAGTTTGATTTCACTTTCTCCTGATTCTTGCGAAGTTTCAACTTTTGCAGGGACATTTCGATATCCTGTCCATCATTTCGCTTCGAAATAAGGTCAGTCTCCATTGCAAAAGCCTCATTCTTAGCCGCAAGTCCCAACTTCACCATTTCTTTGGAAGTATTTAACTTCTTTTCCAGTAAGGAAATTTGCTGCTGATTGAGGGTAAGTTTTTTCCCCAAACCTTTTATTTCATTGTCAGCTTCAATGTTGCTTATAACAGCTATAAGTTGATCTTTGGAAACAACTTCACCAGGATGGGAATGAACTTCAGTAATTCGGCCATCTGATTGGGCGGAAACTGCATAAGTTTTAGTGGCTTTTACAGTTCCTTTGGTATCAAGCATCAGAGTGTCGGTTGCTTCTTGCGGCAATACAACCTTCACTAGTATTTTAGGGGAAGCTTCTTCTTTACTTTCATCGGAGGCTTCCTTGACCTCGCCTTTTCCTTCGGGGCCGCCGTCTTTACTCTCCTCACCAGCTTTAGTTAATTTGCTTTTTTCGTCAGTTTTTTTGCCACATTCATCAGCTTCTTTGGCTTTTATACTTTCTTTACTTTCTTTACTTTCTTTGCTTTCTTTGCTTTCTTTGCTTTCTTTGCTTTCTTTGCTTTCTTTGCTTTTTTCGCTTTCGCTGCTTCCAGTATTTGCCCCTTTTCCTTCAACAGTTTCTTTTCCCCAGTCACTGGCCTTTTTACCTTCGTCAACAATCCATTTACTTTTATCAATTACATTTACGTTGTTACCTTCGTTGCCGACTTTTTTTTCCACTTCACCTGGCTTATTACCAACACTGGAAATTTTTTTTTCTTTATCTACCGTTTCTTTGCCATTAGTAACAGCCTTTTTTTCATTTCCGGAACTTTCATTTTCCTCACCATATACAAAAATTGCAGCAGAAAAAAGAAGAATAAGAAAAAATAGAATACGCTTCATTTGAAAAGATCTCCCTGACAGACATGGTACAGATACTGATAAGTTTGGACATTGTTTATTAAGGTTGAGATTCCTGATTCCTGGATTGTCTGCTTTTCTTTGATAGCCTGAATAAAAGTGAGACAAGTAATAAATTTTTTCAAGTACCCTTGATAATATTTTGCTACACTTTCTTGTGAGATTTCTTCAGACTTTTTCAAATTGGCCAAAACAGTTTTTCCTGAAAGGAGCTCCTTAAGCTTCCCACGAAATTCGTTTTGAAAAGTAATAATCTGAGCGCGTTTCTCCTCTTCCAACCCATTTATTTTCCGTTTGTTCGCCCTGATTCGGAGACTTCTTCCACCGTCGGGAAGCTGAAAATTAAATCCCAGTTGTGCGATGCTTTGATTTCCATTTCCGGAAGGGTCTTTATTTATTTCATAGGTGTGAGAAAACTGAAGTTCAGGAATGTGACATTGTCTTTCCTGGCGAATATCCAATTGAATTTGCTTTTTATCAAGTTCAAAGGTGGAAAGCTCAGGACAATTCTTAAGAAAGATTTCTTCAGAAAATTCGCTTGAATCAGTGCAAATTTCCCCTAAACTTTGGGTGGAATCGGTGGAAATGCTTTCCATTCCGGAATATCTTTTCAGTATTTCTTCGGATTTGCCGATTTCAAGTTGATCGACTTCAATGAGGTTTTCCTGATTCAATTGTTCGATTTTCCATTGTGCCAGATCGGCTTCAGGAAATTCTCCGGCTTCCACACCTACTTTCAACTTAGCAACTATTTCATCAAGCCAGATCAGATTCTCTTTATGTAGCCTAAGAAGTTGTTCATTCTTGATAAAATTATAGTAATCAGATAAAATTTCAAGGAAAATCGTCTTTCTCTCTGTATTTCCAGCAACCTGATTGCGTTGGATTTCTGTAGCATTTTTTTGGCGATCAAGACGGGTTTTATTGAAAATATCCATGGAATTTACAAAATTCACATCGGAAATTGGGTATTGTCCAGCTTCAGAAGTCCGGTAATTGCTCCGAAGTGCCGAAGTGAAAGGACGCCAGAATCGACTTTGGGCCGAAGCCCTTGATTCATCCTTCAATGCGGCAGTTTTTTCCTGCAATGATTTGAAAATGGGATATCTGTCAACAGAGTGTTGAAACAACTCCATCAGGCTATCAGCATTTAATTTACTTGTACCCAAAATCAATAGGAAAATAAGAATACCGATTCTCAAACTATGAGGCAAATTCGAAAAGGTACAAACCATTTCCGGGGTCGCTTCGGCTCCGCTCAGCGACCGGCTTCGAGTCAAGGACCGACTTGGACTCAGAGGCCAACTCCGAGTCGACAACCGACTTGGGCTCAACGACCGGCTTCGAGTCGACAACCGACTTGAACTCAGCGACCGAACGCCCAAGGTTTTGTCTCCTAAATTAAAATTTTCGGAACCAGGCAACATTTTTTTTCAACAACTGAATTTTTTTTGGAATGATACCATACTATTCCCCGGGTGCAACATCCAAAACAACAAAAGTTCCATGTTGTACAAAAGGACGAAGATTAGGACGTTGTGGAGGAGGCCCAAATACAGCAGTTGGAAGGAAAATATGATGAGTTTTTGTATCAACTGCCAAAGTCCGGGCACCTTTTTGAGTAACAACGTTTTCCAATACCCTGAATTTGTCCTTGCTTTCTTCCTGAACCACAGTCAATGTTCCATCGCCGTTGGAAGTGAAAGCACAACGTGTTCCAGGGTCAAAACCTGCGCCATCAACATATGCTCCTACCGGTACGCTGGAGATAAATTTTCCGTTTAAGGAATCCATTATTACCATCAATTTGTTGTTGCAACCTATAAAAAGACGATGGTTTGCTTTATCGATAGCCAGGCCGGTTGGTTCTTCTCCGGGTATGATTGGCCATTTTTGCTCCACTTTCAGCGTTTTCACATTGATTGTCTCAATCATGTTTTTGTCCTGTATATTGACAAAAATAGTTCCATTATCATCGGATACAGGAAGTTCAGGCTTTCCACCCAATTTTAAAGTAACAACAACCGTGTTCTTCTTCGCATCTATAACAGTAACATCCGCACTTTTTCCATTGAATGCAAATACTTTACGGGAAAAAGGATCATAAAGAATTCCATCAGGGCCTTTTCCCGATGGTATTTTTGCCAATATTTTCAAGGACTTTAAATCAAAAATAACAACTTTGGAATCTTTGCCGCAAGTTATAAAACCCTTATTGAAATCGTTTGCAATAGCTATTCCATGGACAACATTAGTATCCGGAATGTATCCGGCAAGTTTTCCGGATTTGGTATCAACAACCTGGACAATGGAGCCATGCGAAAGATATAACTTTCCGGTAGTTTCATCTACAGTTGCCAAATCCCAGAACCCATCGCCCTCTACGCTAATCCGGTTGACCACTTTATACTCCGGACAATTTTGTGCTTTTGAAGGGGAAGTAGAAATTGGCTCCGCATTAAGTGTCCAAGTGATTACCAAAAACGGTAGTATTAATATCCATCCCAAAAAGATACTAACTCTTTTCATGTTTTTTTCCGGAACCAGTTGGTCGAAAAAAAAACTTAACAGTTTTTTTCTTGTAGCCATCAAAATTCTCACCCCCTCTTTCATGTTTTCTTTTCTCCAAACTCTTTTTCTAGTATGACTTAGCGATTTGATATTTTGCAACAACTTTCTAGCGCGACTGTCGAAAAATACTCTAATTTTCACATTTTAACGTACCAATTCCTTTTTTTGCCCCCGTTTTCTCATCACCCGAACTTATTTGGCCTCGAAAGTCGCCTTCCGCCATGAATCCAAGGGGCTAACAAGTTGGTCGAAAAAAAACGGTACAAAACCTCTACGGTAAAACAAGCGAAGCAATCTTCTTTTTTGAAAGAGAGATTGCTTCGTCGTTTTACGCCGGATAACAACAACAGTTTTAAATGCAGTTTTGGTGTATAACATACCCTGCGTAAATGGCCCGTTTCACAACCATGGAAATTTATTTGTTGAGATGACTCACTTTCTCTTTCACATATTTTTCCAAGGCCAGAGCTGACTCCGGATGAATTGACGGAGCGGTATTACTTTCAGAAACACTTTTCAAACCACATTCATGTTCAGAATCAACCCGGACTTTGACTGCATCAAATCCTGTTGTAGTAATATCTCCGTAACCCTGAATTTTATATGCAACTTCTTTTCGGATTTGATCGAACGTAATTTCATTGCCAACAACCTTGGAGTACAATCCGGACAAAACTTCAAATCCGGTCTGCTCAGTTCGCGTTTCCAGCGACTTCATGAATCTATTGATTTTATTGTCCATGCTGGTAATGGAACCGGCCTCTTCAGCATAGGGTGACATTGGAATAACTAACTGAGCATTTTTCGTGGTTTCGCTTTCGAGAACATCCAGAGCAATCTTGTAAGAAATTCCTGCCAAATTTCCGGAAATTTCAGAAATTTCTGCAGGATTCTCACCAAATGAGAAAATGGATTTCAGTTTTCCCTGCTTAATTTTCTGAATTATTTGTTCGGCTGGAACTGGAGTGCTCAAAATGTCCATGAATCCCATTAGGTTCGAGTGGGAAGCGCTTAGCAAGAGACCATTGGAACTAAGATCTGATCTTCCTGTAGCACTTAAGATATTAACGATTGATTTGACTTGATTTGCAAGATTGTACTTTCCCTTTGTCATTGATGAAACAAAAACGATCTTTTTTGTTCCGTCAGAAATGATCTGGGAAATCTTTACAATCTGCTCGCGGCTTATTCCGGATTCTTTTGCAACTTCAAACGTTTCAGGTAGCGATGAAACAAAAGAATTTTCGAGACACCCGGTACAAGAAGAGGAATTTTTGCTTCCCAAAACAATTTTTAGTATCGATGAAAAAACCCTGTATTCTGTTCCCCTAGTAACTTCCAATTTCAACTCCGCTCCACCAGCCAGACGGTTGGGTTTTCCACCAATCCAGATCAACTTTGCCTTGTTTTTCAAAGCTTGTCTGATTTTAAACCCTAAAACAGGATTGTTTTCATCCGGATCAGAGTCAACCAGTATAATATAATCGGAAGAAGCCAATGATTCGATCGAAGCCAATGATTTCTTATTTTCAACAGCCCGGTAAGCTGCAATCATTTCATTATCGACTTCCATACTCCCAATCTGGACTTTTCCAGCTTCCGCCATTTTTTTGAGGAGCATGATTTCCTCATTGGTAGACCTGGGAGAAACAAGATACAAAAGACTGTCGGACCCATTTTTCCGGGGAATCGTGTTTAAAGCTTCACCAGCATCAACACATGCCTCACTGGTGGTTTTTGTGTGCAGAGTCCCGTTTGCAAGGGATCTGGGGGATGTGATACGCTGAGAATCACGAATGAAGGAATGCCCAAATCTTCCTTTGTAACAAATCAATCCGGGGGTTTGTTCATTCAACATTTTGGCAGTCACATACCAGGTGGTCGAAGATGACTTGTTGAAAACAACGTTGCATCCTACCCCGCAAAAATTACAAATGGATTCTTTTGGAATTGACGTCCAGGGTCCTGGTTTCTCAAATGGAAGATGGTAGTCAATCGCTCCGGTTGGACAGGTTTCGATACAATTTCCACAGGAAACACAGGTTGTTTTCTGTAATGGCTTATCCATCGCAGGTTTTACAAGGGTATCAAATCCGCGGTTAACGAATCCAATTGCACTTGCTCCGATGATTTCGCCACAAAGCCTTACGCATCGCCCGCAAAGGATGCACTTGTTCGGATCAAGGGAAATTTCAGGATGTCTCTCATCGACAGGAAGTTTTTTGGCTTTTCCTTTATAACGGGTCTGATCAACATTATATTCAGCAGCATATTTCTTCAGGTCGCAGGTAAATACACTTGTACAACCGCAGGATAAACATCTTCCGGTCTCAGTGGCGACCTTGTCTTTGGGAATTCCAAGATCGACTTCTTCAAAACATTTCACGCGACATTCAACTTCCTTTTGAACCATCTTTGTTCTTTCAATTTTCTGGAGTTTTTCGAAATAGGAAGGAGGAATTTCATCCAGATTCAGCTTCTTACTGAGGAATTCCGTGGAAGGAACAATTATACGGCCATCTTTAAGATAACCATTGATTACCTCTGCTGCCCGTTTTCCCGCTCCAATTGCATCAATTGCGGCAAGAGGACCTGATACCACATCTCCACCGGCAAAAACTCCCTTTGCGCTGGTCTCCAGGCTTTTGTCATCAACAACAATCGTGTTCCATTTCGTGGTTTTGATTTCACCGAATTGGCTATTGTTAACACCTTTTACATCACAATCCTGGCCAATGGCGCCAATTATGAAGGAACATTCGATGTCTGTTTCTGATCCCTGAACTGGGATTGGTTTACGCCTTCCGCTGGCATCCGGATCTCCGAGTTTCATTTGCTGGCACTTGATGGCTTTAACTTTTCCGTTATCGGAAAGAATTTCAAGTGGAGCAACCAGATACTTGATTTCAACACCTTCTTCTAAAGCGTCTTCAATTTCCACGTCATCAGCTGGCATTTCTTCACGAGTTCTTCTGTAAAGAATAGAAACTTTGGATGGCCCACATCGGAGCGCAGTTCTTGCTGCATCAACTGCGGTATTTCCACCGCCAACAACTACGACATGGCCTTTAAGTGAAGGAGCCCCTTCTTTCTTAACTTTTTCAAGGAAATTGATTCCACCCATAACGCCATCAATCTCTTCGTTTTTAACACCCATCTTTTTGGCTTTCCATGCACCAAGGGCAAGATAAACCGACTCAAAATTTTGGGATTTCAGGTCATCAAGGGAAAAATCAGTTCCCAACTTCTTTCCAAGGCAAGTTTCGATTCCATGTGACAGGATATAATTTATTTCTTTGTCCAGCGTTTCTCTTGGAAGCCGGTAATCAGGGATTCCCCATCTGACCATTCCGCCAAGGTGTGGTTGTGCATCAAAAATTGTGACAGAATGTCCACTCTTGGCAAGGAAATAAGCTGCGGTCAATCCTGACGGTCCGCCGCCAATTACAGCAACCTTCTTCCCGGTCTTTTTTTCAACAAGGGGTTTGGGAAGATTGTCTCTCTGTAGATCGGAAATATACCTTTTGATAAAGTTGACCGCAACAGAAGATTCAACATTCTTCCTGCGGCATCCTGCTTCGCAATACCGAACGCAAACGCGTCCACAAACCATCGGAAGTGGGTTACTTTTCATGATTAGTTCAAGAGCTTCATAGTAATTTCCGGCGTTTGCATGCGCTAAATAGCCTTGAACATCTACATTTGCCGGGCACTTTTCAAAACAATTCCCACGACAATCTGCAAAATGGTTTGATAAAAGCATGTCCAAAGCATTTTTTCGCGCCTTGAAAATTCTCTCATTCTTTGTTAGGACAGCCATTCCCTCGCGAATTTCAGTCGCGCATGACAGTGCAAGTTTGGGACTTCCTTCAACCTCAACCACGCAAAGAAGACACGAACCATAAGGGTTTAATCTAGGGTCATAACAAAGCGTAGGTATTGAAATTTCGTATTCGCGGGCCACTTGCAAAATAGTCTGCCCTGGGGATGCCAAATATTCTTTATTATCAATTCGAAGTTTAACAGTCTTTTTTGTTTCCATTATTTCTTTTACTCCTAGTCGATTCCGGATTCATGTGTCAGCCGTTTGGGAACATCGATCAGTCTTTGTAAACAGCGTCAAAATTGCAAACAGTAATGCATTTTCCGCATTTTACACACTTTGAAGGATCTATCTTATGCGCTTTCTTAACCATTCCTACAATGGCATCAGATGGGCAATTTTTCGCGCAAAGTGTACACCCAACGCACTTTTCAGTCCGAATAATGTAATCAACCAGTTGAGGACAAGAATGCGCTGTACATTTTCCCTTTTTAATATGGTCTTCATATTCGTTTCGGAAATATTTTAAAGTTGTCAAAACAGGATTTGGAGCCGTTTGGCCAAGTCCACAAAGCGCTGTGGAGGAAATCTGTTGTCCAAGTTCCATTAATTTATCAATGTCATTTGCCTGACCTTTTCCTTCAACGATTCTTGTAAGAATCTCGAGCATTCTAAGGGTTCCAAGACGACAACTTGTACATTTTCCGCACGATTCATTCTGTGTGAATTCAAGGAAAAACCTTGCCATCTCAACCATACAGGTGGTTTCATCCATGACGACCATTCCGCCGGAGCCCATAATTGCTCCAGTCTTGTTGATCTGCTCATAATCGATTTGTGTGCCACCCAATTCAGCTGGAATACACCCACCGGAAGGGCCTCCCATCTGAACAGCTTTAAACTTCTTATCGTTCAGAATCCCACCACATACGTCAAAAATAATTTCGTTGATGGTGATTCCCATGGGAACTTCAACAAGGCCAGAGCGCTTAACTTTCCCTGCCATCGCAAAAACTTTGGTTCCACGACTTTTTCCAATTCCCATTTCTGCAAATGGTGCAGCACCATTCATAATTATCCAGGGAATATTGGCAAAAGTTTCAACGTTGTTGATATTGGTGGGTTTTTCCCACAAGCCTTTTACCGCTGGATATGGGGGGCGAAGACGAGGCATTCCACGCTTTCCTTCAATAGAAGCAATCAATGCTGTTTCTTCCCCACAAACAAACGCTCCAGCACCTTCTTTGATTTTTACATGAAACGAAAAATCGGTTCCGCAAATATGATCACCAAGGAAACCACGTTTTTTAGATTGCTCAATTGCAACCTTCAAATTTTCAATAGCCTTTGGATACTCAGCGCGGCAATAAACATAGCCGTGGTCGGCTCCTATTGCGAACCCGCAAATCATCATTCCCTCGAGAACCGAATGGGGATCGCCTTCAAGAACGCTTCTGTCCATAAAAGCGCCCGGATCTCCTTCATCAGCATTGCAAACGACAAATTTGTCAGGCCCTGGGGAATTTTTTGCAAATTTCCATTTCTGACCAGTTGAAAAACCTGCGCCACCACGACCACGTAGTCCTGAATCAAGCATAGTCTGAATCACCTGATCCGGAGTCATGGTTTTCAAAACTGTTTCAAGAGCCTTGTAACCATCTCTTGCAATGTACTGATCAAGAGACAATGGATCAAGATGACCGCAATTTCTCAAAACAATCCTCTTTTGCTTTTCCATAAAACTCATCTCGGGGCCACTCGAATAATTGCTAAGTACAAGCCATTCTTCAACCGGCTTCCCTTGATTTATATGCTGATCGATAATTTTGCTGACCTTGTCGGGAGTGACGTTTCCATACAGAAATTTTCCACTCCCGTTAGAAACTTCCACGAGCACTTCAGCGTAACACATTCCAAGACAACCGGTCTCAGCTAGCTCGACATCCTTGACCCCAAATTTACCCATTCCATTTTTAAATTCTTCAATGACTTTTTCGGCTCCGGCGGCAATCCCGCAGGTACCGGTTCCAACTGTGATTTTCTTCATGGATTACAATCCTCCCTTTTTTTCGGAACCCTTATTACCCGATTTTTTTCGGTAAGTATTAAGGATTTCCCGTACTTTTTTGGGAGTGAGCCTTCCATAAGTCTCATTATTGATCATGATCACAGGAGCAAGACTGCAACAACCCAGACAAGCGACAGGCTGCAAGGTAAAAAGTCCGTCCGAAGTTGTGTCGTCATCGGTCAAATGGAGCTCTTCCTGGAGAAGGTTTTGAAGGGTCTTTGCATTATTAACGTGACAGGCCGTGCCATCACATAGCCTGATCAGGTTTTTCCCAAGCGGTTTGAGACGAAATTGTTTGTAAAAGGTAATAACTCCGAATATCTCGCTTTCAGGAGTATTTGTAATCTTACTGATGACAGTAATAGCAGTTTCAGGAATATAACCATACTTATCTTGGGTACGTTGTAAAAGAGGGATAAGTTGTCCAGGTTCATCAAATTTGATTCCAAGGGTGGAATAAAATTCCGAAAATTCCCTGGTTTTCGAGGCTTCAACATTAATAGTTGAATTCATCGGGAACTCCTTTCCTTAAATGAGAAGATCTATATCAGTTCAATAAAGATATCACAGGTTTTGAATGAGAGCAATATTTCCGTTAACCTTCAAGCTGAAAGGCAAACTGGATTTCAAGTTCACCTAAACTCCGCTCAGGAACCAGTCTCGATTCCGTTCACCAAAATGGCTTGGACTCTTGAAATGAGGTAGAGGTATTTTTCGGAAAAATTGCAATTAATGAGTTTTTTGCAAAATGGTGAATTTGCGCTCCCAAATCCATTATGGAACGGCAAAGAATTTTACTTTAAGATAGCATAATCCTTTAAGAAATCCAGCTATAAAATCTTGTAAAACTAACTTATTGGTGGTATTTTAACCATACAAGTTCCCACTTGTGAAAAATTTATTTAAGGAGACCAAAAATGGGAAAGGAATCATTCAATGCTTTTAAAATGGCCCAGTCTCAGTTCGACTCAGTCGCTGGGAAACTAGGGCTTGACGAAGCAACAAGGGATCTTTTGAGAAATCCCGACCGTGAATATCATTTTAATATTCCGGCCAAAATGGATGACGGAACGGTAAAGGTTTTCAGAGGTTTCAGAGTGCAACACAACGACGCTCGAGGCCCCTGTAAAGGCGGAATCCGTTTTCACCCCCATGAAACGGTCGATACGGTAAGAGCGTTGGCAATGTGGATGACCTGGAAATGTTCCGTAGTGGATATCCCACTCGGAGGAGGAAAGGGCGGAGTAATTTGTGATCCTCATCACCTCTCACAAAGAGAACAAGAGAACATTTGCAGAGGTTGGGTTCGCCAGATAGCGAATAACGTTGGACCATTTCAGGACGTCCCGGCACCTGATGTCATGACCAGCGGTCAGCACATGATCTGGATGCTGGATGAATATGAACGAATCCACGGGGGGAAATTCCCTGGCTTTATCACGGGAAAACCCCTTGGAGTTGGCGGATCACTTGGCAGAACAGAAGCCACCGGTTTTGGTGTCGTTTACGTCATGCGTGAAGCTCTTAAGGAAATGGGAATTAACATAAAATATACCCGTGCTTCTTTTCAAGGTTTTGGCAATGTTTCCCAATACGCAATTAAACTGTACAAAGAACTTGGCGGAAAACCGGTTTGCGTTTCCTGTTGGGACCAAGCTGACCAGAAATCATATTCCTTTAAAAAGGTCGAAGGGATCGATCCTGACGAACTTTTGAAAATTACCGACAGATTTGGTGGAATCAACAAAGACAAAGCAAAAGAACTTGGTTATGAAATTCTACCTGCAAATGCATGGATTGAACAGGATGTTGAAGTCCTGGTTCCAGCTGCAATTGAAAATCAGATCACTGCCGAAACCGCTCCTAAGATGCATACCAACGTTAAAATAATAGTTGAAGGAGCAAATGGTCCTACCACTCCTGAAGCCGACGAGATAATAAAAAAACGCAATATTTTCGTTATCCCCGACTTTTTGGCCAATGCCGGCGGAGTCACCTGCTCTTATTTTGAACAGGTACAATGCAACATGAACTTCTTCTGGCCAAAAGATGAAGTCCTCTCAAAACTTGATCAAAAAATGACTGATGCTTATCATAAAGTTTCAGCTCTCGCCCGCGAAAGAAAAGAATACATGCGAGACGCAGCGTATATGATCGCAATTCAGAGAGTCGCAGAAGCTTGTAAACTTCGCGGTTGGGTGTAATACCAGTAAAACTTACGATCTTTACAGTCCCACTTAACTTCTTAAAAACTGTACATGATACCAATTCCAACACGATTCAAAGAAAATCACTTTGAGAAAAAGCAAATCACTATTAAATCAAGCTTCGAACGACTTAAGAGAAGTTAAAATGGAACAGTAGAGTTTTAGTAGGTCCTAAAATCAGCTTTTTTTTACCAGCCTATCTATTAAAGAAGGCTGGTTTTCAATTTTAGCGTTAAAATAGACTCAGATCTCCTGATGCGTATATGGATTGATCAAAATGTTTGTGTTTCCAAACATCCCAGGGCAGACGCACTTAATTAACTGAAATGAAGAAGGAAAGAGGGTTTTTGCAAGCCAAATTTGATTAACCGTGAGGAAATCAAAATTTGCTATTTGATATTTTTCCAAAACTTCAATTTTTTTCTG
>JADFXM010000004.1 GCA_015233565.1 Candidatus Rifleibacteriota bacterium | reverse complement strand
ACTGGACAGTAGGAAAACCCTTGAAACCATCTTCAAATACTATTTTCAGGCGTCAAATTTACATGGACAGAAAAAGCAGGCAAAAAAGGCTTCTTTTTGGCTTCAGGTCATAACAAGAGGGCTTTTTAACTCGAGAACTTCGGATTAAAAAGCAGTGAGGATTTTTTATCTTTTGTGCCACAGAATATTGATAAACAGTTCATCGAAGAGCTGCAAAATAAGCATCTTGGCAAAGATTCCAAATCTTTGATCCTTTTAAGAACCGGTTAAATTCGCGCTTACTATTTAACCTTAAGTCAGAATTATAAAAAAGTCAGAATTATAAAATTTTTCTCGTGAAGCCAACCTAATTGTTTTGTTTTCGCATTTTCCACGGGGAGAAGGAATCGATCAAAAACTGGTCTCTAATCATTTTACCGAGATATTGTTTTGATGCAGGGACTGTAAGGTGATGAGCGTCATAGTAGATAGAAGAACCTGAAGCAGACACCGAATAACATCCAGTTGTCTTATCTAGTAAGTATAGTCTTGGGTCAAGATATTTTTCCTTTTTACTTCGGATCCTTTCCCGGAAAGACAAGAAAGGTTCATTATATTTCTCGTATTCAGTCGGTGTCATCTGCCATTTAGTTGATGACTTGTGGGCAACAAAATCTTGAATCAACCGTCTGGGGACAGAAACCTTATATACCGGTATATCTATCATCAAATAAACACCCGCGCCAGTTGCAACAAACCTGTCGATTGTTTTCTCTAGCAATAATTGGAACTTTTCTTTTCCAAGGTCAGTGAATGCCTCCTCCCACTTTGCAGCTAAGACAACCGTTCTGATCTTGTGTCGAATAACATAATCTACAGCTGACTCAACCCACTTGACTGAATCTATTTCCCTTGTATTTGGTGAAGGATCTCGATATTCAACCAATGGTTGCAGCGATGAATGGGTAATTGTTGCAAAACATAGTTCGCGTTCAATAGCGAATTCTTCAAATGCTGAAATACTCATCCGTGCATGACTATCTCCCAGGAGTAAAAAATCTATTTGCTGGGAAGTTCTGTGTCCAAAACGGCTAATCTGATCCTTAATTATCTGATTTTCGTTTACATCGACAGCTGAATCATCCCTTTCGGATATGAATCTATTGACAGTTTTTTCGACGTTGAGATATCGACTTGGCAAAACCTTCCAAAACAAAACCCCTGCGACAAGGGTAAGAAAAATGTACAATACTGCAAAACCAAAGACAGATACCCTGGTTTCCAGAATCCTCTTTTTTCGTATGGGTTGTTCTAAATACTCGAAAGATAACCATGCAAAAAGAACAAGAAGAAGTAGAAGGGCAACAGTTGTTTGTAAATCAAGAGAACCACCTGACAAATACTTCGCATTTACAAGAATTGGCCAATGAAACAGGTAGATTGAATATGAGATAAGTCCAATAGATAACAACGGTCGAAATGAAAGTAGTCTCCCTACAGAGGTTGATTGAGTGCCCCCGATATGTTCATTACCTAATATTATGAGTCCGGCGCCTATACAAGGAGCCAAGGCGCCGGGGCCAGGAAACAACATAGTTTCTGTGTAAGCCAAAAGTGAGAAGCTAATCAATGTTAGCCCAAGCCAGGAAGAAAGTTCTCTTGCAACTGGTGTTATTGGAACAAATTTTCGAGGAAGGTAATTGATACCGCCTCCTAGCAAAAGTTCCCAAGCCCGTGCAGGGAGAAGATAGAAAGTGGCTCTAGGCATCAAATACACGCCCACAGTACTTAGTGAAAAGCTAACTATGAACATTGCCAAGAGTATGCTTGTTGTCATATCTGTGTTGCTCTGTCTTTTTCTTGTGAAAATGAACCATAAAATCAATGGAAAAACTAAGTAAAACTGCTCCTCAACACCCAAAGACCATGTATGTAACAGCGGTAATCCTGTATCAGTATCAGTAAAGTAATCGATAGTCCTCCAGAAAAATAAGTTTGAGGATAAGAGTGCATTGGCAATAGCAGACTTACCAAGTGCTGTTAAATCGGTCGAAATCATGAAAAGATAGCCTGCACAGAGCGTAATGAATACAGTTGCAAACGCAGCTGGTACTATTCGACGGATTCTACGTTCCCAAAAGTGAAATATTGAGAACTGGTCAGCTTCAAGTTCCCTCTTTATGATTCCAAATATCAAATAACCCGAAATGACAAAAAAAACGTCCACGCCAACAAAGCCACCTGGTAAACCAAGTTTAGAGTGAAACAGAACGACAGATATAACCGAAATAGCTCGTAGTCCATCAATTTCTGATCTGTAGCTTGGTTCCATTATTTTCCTTGTCATTCAAATATGGCTCTCACCTGTGAAGTCAGATACAAGTGCTTGTTGTAATGCTCCATGATTTTAATTCAAATCATGTTTTTCCACAAATACTATACCTTCGCGAAACGCCCTAAGCAATGTATTAATCCTGAATTATTTGTACAAATTCAGATTTCCCAATCTCGGGGATTTAAATTTGATACCATTTTTCGATTAATGAATCACCAAGTTGCTTTGGAAGACATCTTCTGATTTATTTTTATGGATGTTGGTCTCAGGATAAGATCCAACCGAAAATTATTCCAAAATCAGGAAAATATCTTTTGAAGCTATTTTCCGAGAAAATACAAACTATCGATACCAGGAATTCTGAAATTATTCTATTCCCCAATTAAAAATCGGCAAACTCTGGAGAAAGAATTCGTGCAGTGAATAACCAAAATCAGGATAAAAATTTTCCCTGGGGATTGCAATCCTGTTCGGCTTTTTGGGATGCATATTTAAAAGGTGATACTGACGCCAAAGAGTGGCTTGAAGGCAGTGGCCCATCTTCATTTTCTGGGAAATGGATGATCGTTGGCAGCTTAAATGATCGACTTATAGGGCGTCCGCAATTATCGACCATAGAACATCAAAATGAATCCGAATTATAAATGAGGAAGAAAGCCCATTCAGACCCAAACCGATAATTGCTGTTGTAGAAATTTGTTGATGGCCAATAATTTAAAAATCTGCTATGCTCAAAATAGGTTAGACTAATTTGTATTCTTTCAATGATTAAGATTAATTGGTTTTTTCAAAATTTTTTATGTTTGTTATGTTTTTGAGCAATAATTGTTTTGGTGTTGAATCATGGTGGAATTTAATGCAATATTTTTTGGAAGTTTTTGATGGATTAGGAGGAAGCTCTTATGATACGAAGCTTCATTTGCGTGATTTCTGCCTTGTTGCTTTTTACCTTGATTCCAGATAAAGCAGCCGGAAATCCTTTTGGAGAAGAAGCGGTAATTACACCCCAGACCGAAGTAAGTGCTCCGACGGAAATTTCAAGTGATTCCGTACGTGAACAAGTTGTGCCTTCGATTTCATCAGATGCTCAGACCGTTTCTGCAAGTGATCAAGTTTTGTCTACAGTTTCTTCAGGTACTCAGACCGATTCCGCCAGTGAGCAGGTTGCGTCCTCAACTTCTTCGGCTAGTAGCAATTTACCATTTAGTGATCTCACTCCCGAGCAGCTAAAAATCGCGAACATGCTGAAATCCATATTTGAGAACGAAAGTAAGCAAATGAAGTATGACTATGCTAAGAACCTGAAAGATGGTCGTGGGATTACTCTTGGGCGCGATGGCTACTGCACAGGTACAGGAGATGCTGTTTTGGTGGTCCAAAAGTATATCAACGACCCTCGCGGAAACAAAAATCTGCAAGCGAGTTTAAGGAAATATGAAGCCGCCCTGGTAAAGCTTGCTAAGGCAGAAAGCGATAGCGAAGAGGGACTGAACGGCTTTGCCGCTGCTTGGAAGGCGGCAGCAAAAGATCCAGTTTTTTGTGAATCTCAAGATGCAGTCAGTAATGAATTATATTATAACCCTGCTATGAAAGTTGCTGCTGACATTGGGGCTCAGTTACCTTTGACCAAGGTTGCTTTGTACGAAGCATCAATCCAGCATGGAATGGGGCAGGATGAAGACAGTCTCGGTGCCATTGTAAAAAGAGCAACAGCACGATCTGGAGGTACGCCTTCAACCGGGGTGGATGAAAAAGTATGGTTGAAAAATTTCTTTGAGGAAAGAAAAGCTGACCTTATGAACCCCAGTGACAAAAAAACCGCCAAAGAATGGGGAGAATCAGTCGGTCGAGCCGATGCGATGCTTTCTATTTATGATAGTGGAAATTTTAATTTGGATCAGCCGATCACGATCAACCCATTTGGAAAAGAATTTACTATCCCATGATAAGTTAATCTGAGTTAACAAGACTGTCGGGAAACCCTAAAACTAACTTCATCCTTTTGTAAAAAATGCATTTTTTTGGAGACTGTGTGAAAATAGCTGATTCCACCGTTTAAAGGAGTGGCAATAAGAGCGATAAAAGCGTTTGTCGGTTTTGAAGAATACAAAGTCGGCCAGATCGTTACCGAGAAGACTTTTACAAGTACTACCAGAATCCCAAGTCAGAATTCGCTTCCACGTTTTCATTTGTCATGTACATCACCTCCAAGAATGGAAAAGCCCTCGGCGGCCTTAGCGGCCACCCGGAGGAATTCGAAGTCCTATTCGACAGGACACCCACTTTAAGATAACTGACCGAAAAGACACCCTGGATAAAGTCGTCCTTACAATGGTTGAGGTCGATCAGCGTTCGGGGAATTCAAACTAGATTTGTATTAATTTAGTTTTGCTTCTCCGGCGGAAGAAATAATATTCTAAAGTGCGACCAAATACAAATATACTTGCATTTGGTAGACATGGAAAAATGGACTCTGCAAATTCCATTCCCCCCCTTTATTTTTCTTGAAAAGTGCCGATTTAAGATACGAGTACTCATTTTGTTTTTGGTTTCTGGGGGCAGATAATGAGAGTTAAGCAGGGAAAAACCTATAACACTTTCTGGTTATTCCTGGTAATTTTGTTTTTTATTCCGGCAATGGCAGATTGTTTCCCGAAAATTACAACACCTTCTCTTAGCTATACTGAAACAGTCGGTCCGGGGGCGGCCAATATTACAGAAGTCATCAAGGTGCAATGTATTGCAACTGATGATGCTAGTTTGGATCTTAATCCCCCAGCGCCTTATGCTGATCTTTCCCCACTTGGAGGTTCAGCAATTACCCTGATGACAAAAGCTTCAGGAAATCTCTACGAGTGTACTTACACACTAACAGAAGGAACCATAAATGCCGTTCCTACTTCCGTAAACATATCCGCTATTAATGTAAATGGTGAATCCACTTCAGCCACAACTAATTCGATTTTGATTGACAATGCAATGCCTTCTGCTCCGGGTGGGGCAATCTTTAGGAAGAATGGAGCAGTTTCAACCGGCCCAATTTTGCAAGGCGATAAATTTGGCTTTGAGATAACGGATGTGAGGTTTCAAAGCACTCCAACGAACACAACCTGCAACGCAAATCTTTCTGCCATTGGACTGTCTGCAACCACTCCTATTCCTAATGTGGGTGGCGGGGTTTTCAGACTCGACAACATTACCGCCCCCGCAAATATTGATCTTACAACTGACTTTACACTTACTTTAACTGATCCTTATACTCAATGGAAAGAATTCAAAACGAATTCCATTGTTTTTGATACTGTCCTCCCCATATTCAACTCTGCCAGTGTCCAGATTCTTTCCGGAAATTCCACCGCACGGCCAGGTGATACTATTCGAATTTCCGCCGCTCTTGCCGCAGCAGATGGTGACACGGTTACAGCCTCGCAAAGCGATCTTTTAAACTCCAACCCGCCGCTAAACCCTCCTACTAATATGAATCTTTCCGGAACAAACTGGACTTTGGATGTGACTTTACCGAAACAAATTCTGAAAAACAGTTCTCTTCCGATTGATCTTTTGGCGGTTGATAATGCCGGAAATAAAGCTACACGAAGAGTTTATGTGCCAGTTGATCTCGATCCGCCTGATTTCTCATATCCTTCAGTGACCATTTTTTCTCCGGATAAACGAACTCAATTTGGAACGCTGGCTTCTTCAACTGATCAACTTAGGTTTGTTGCGACAATTACTAACAATATTACAGATAATCTTACCGTTTCTGTCAATCTGACTTCCATCGGAGGATTAGCCTCCACTCAAATGCCTCTTGTATCAAACTTTGGAAACCAGGAAGCTCATGAGGGGTGGTTCCAGATTCCAGTCGGTATTCTGGAAAACACTTCTGCCCCGTTTTCGTTTACAGTCACTGCTATTGATCAAGCTGGAAATGTTGTTTATCAGCTTACAACTCCTCCTATTTACATAGACAACCTTCCTCCCACTATTTCAGGTGCTCAGGTCATAAGGACCGGCGGAGGGAGCGATGTAAAAATTGGGGATCAGATTACTATCACCTGCCAAGTTGCAAATATTGACAGTTACGAGCTTCCTTGGGTTGATCTACGAAGAATCGGCGGATTGGCATCTTCCACTTTAAACGATCTTGGTGGTGGTACTTATGCTGCCACTTTCACTGTACAAGCTCCGGTTTCCGGATTTCAACCGCTTGACGAAACTTATGCATTCACTATTATTTGTTTTGACGATGCTTATAATAAAGCCCAGGCTAATACAACTCAATTGAATTATGACAATGAACCTCCTGTAATAGCTTCTATCACTTGGAGCGTAAATCCACCATTGAGTGCGACTCACCAATGGGTGAAGGTCGGAGATTCGCTCACTCTGAAAGTTGGGCTTGCCCTTACCTCAAAAGGTGTCATGGATGGAGAAACAGTCTCCGCAAATCTCACCAGTGTTGGAGGGGCTCTCAATCAAATTTTCGCGTATGATGGAATTGGTACATTCAGTTACACATTTGCGGTTGCTACCGGAACAGTTAATGGAGGGGCTCTTTTCCCGGTTGCTGTTAAAGATGACATGTTGAATGTCACCTTGTCTCAGATTTCAATTGCCAATTTTGATAATGATCCACCCAAGCCGGGAGCAATGACTCTTACAAAAGTTGATTCGGGAGTATTACCGGGAGTGGTAAAAATCGGAGATTCCTTGAATTTCCAAATTCCTCTTACCCTCGATGTTCCTGACGACCATGCCAATGCGATAATTGACCTGAGCCATGTCGGGGGAACTCAAACAGCGGTGATGGATTATTCCGGTTCCGGATACAGTCTGAATTTTGTTGCGACACCTTCCCTCATTAATAATGAATCAACCAATTACTCATTCAGAGCAGATGTTTACGATCAGGCAGGAAACATGGTCAGTGTGTTCAATGGTCCTCATACCGTCGATTGTTGGCCACCTAAAATTATTGCGCTGGCAGTTGATTCTACAAAAGTGGTGATCGGGAAATCTTTTGGAATCCATATTCAAACTTCCGAAGAGGGTGGGGGAAATCCGTATGCCGATCTCAGTTCCATTGGCCGCTCAACAACGGAATATTTTCAAGCCTCTGGTACGGCTCATGGTTGGGATTTGAACATCTCCATCGGAACGGGTACACTAAACAACGTCCCAACCTTCTTCAACGTATACCTGAAAGACTCGGCTGGAAATGTTGCAGCAACAACGACTCCGGTAATTACAATTGACAATACTCCACCACAGGTATCAGGAAATCTTACGGTATCATGGAATGATTCTCCTCCGGATGGCAAAATCAAAGCAGGAGATCTTGTTACTTTCGGAATAACCGTTACAGACCCATCTGACAACATTGGTAGTGCTACAATTGATTTGTCAGCAATTGGGAGATCTTCAACCACACCAATGGTTTACAATGGAAGCGGTTTTACAGTTACTACCTCTGCAGCATTAACTACAGCAGAGTTTTCTAATTATGTATTCAATGCAACCCTTTCTGACAGCAATGGAAATAAACTTTTTGTTACTTCTGATCCGATTTTAGCGATCGATTGTTTGTCCCCAAAGATCAGTAATTCGGGAATTGTAATATCGCAAACTAACGGTGATAACCCGGTTTCGACAATAGCTAACTCCAATGATGTTATAACGGTTTATTCAACTTTGACCGATGCCTCCGATGCCGGAGCTACAGCAACGATAAACATTAACGGTACTGACGTGGCTTTTGCATCCATGACTTATTCCAGCTCCAAAAACCGCTACGAGGGCAATTTTATTGTTCCCTCCGGTGGTGGGGCCTGGGGAAACCTAATCAGGACTAATCTCCAATATACAGTAACTGCACAGGACGATGCGGGAAACATCGCCACCCCTGCTTCCGGATTGTCAGCTTTTTTGGTCAGTAATACTCCACCCACCATTTCATCAGTTGTTTGGAACCTCAACCCGGATCTACCTGATCCTTCACCGGTTATCAACGTTGGTTCCGGTTCTCCAGTGGACTTGCTTTGGGTAAACGCCTCCCTTGCGAACAATGAACCAGTGAGTTCAGCTTTTCTTAATCTTTCGCAATTTACGGGGGCTCCCGCAAGCTATCCATTGACGGTCAGTGGAAATAGTGTCTATACATCAAGTGGAATCTCCTTTAGTAAATATGGCATAACTGATGCAGTTGATGCATCATTTTCTCTTACTATTTATGACCAGGCTGGAAACTCTGTTATTGCAACGCAAACCTTCAGAATTGACACTAAACGTCCGACTATTACACAGGCTAATTTCAACGGAACAGTTTGCAGCGTTGTTTTGCATGAGGCTATTCGCGAACTGGATATTTCCCGATGGCAGGTTTGGGGAAGCGATACAGCCGGGTTAGCTACTTATACTACATTTAACCCCGGTGATTCCCTTAATGTCTGGTTTGACAGTTTTGATTGGAGTTTTTCGCTCGATCATCAGAAAATCATATCCCAATGGGCATCCACTCCGCTAAGTCTTCATGTTGATGCTCTTAACTCTGCCCCAGTTAAAGATTTATCCGGAAACTGGGGAACAGGTTATCAGGCATATCCAGTTCTTATTACAGATTCATCTTGGCGTGAACCGCCTCAGATAAGTATTTTTTCAGTCTCCGAAAAATGGCCGCAGGCACCATCTGTAACGATTGACTTAGTTTTTAACAAACAAATGGATCCTTCCACTTTGGTTGGGTCAAACGCTGTACTATTGTACAAACCAATCGGTTATGATTTCCTTACAGTAGATTATTCCGCCGGGTATATTTTCCAGCCCTTCGATACATTCACCTGGATTGATTCAAGTCGCTTGCGCATAGCACTTTGCGAAGAAGGTGCGACCTGGGTGGCAAAAAAACTGGGAAGCGGAACAACGCCATTATACTTCGCAACAAGAACTTCTTCAGCGGCTTTCGTCAAAGACTTGATCGGAAAACCGATGAAATCGATTCAGACTTCAGCACCTATTTCAGCCACTTTGACCAGGCCATACACTGGAAATACTCAACCTCCGTTCGGATACTACATTGAAAGCGCGACTTTAAAGCCACAACTTGATCTTGGCTCAGGAATTCTTAGGCTCACAACGTCTGATAGGACTCTTCTTTACAATAACGATTTCCGAACTCTTGATTCCGTTCTTCCCCAAATTGGAATGCCTATTCCAACTACCAGTCAGGCATTTGCAAATTTCCACAACAGAATTGAAGTTCACGACCTGGATAGAAATGTGTACAAGACACTTCTTCTGGATCCTTTGGCGCTTGACTTGAATTCTGAGATGTCGAGTACAACTATTTCGCTCAAACTTTCTTCCAGTGATATTCAGAATGTTTTGGCACTTTTTTCAGCTAATTTAACGCCAACCTGGGGATTAAAAGTATATTCCGGGGCATTTCAAAACTGGTGGGGACAGCCAAACATGGCCTATCTTCCTTCCGACCATCCGGGAGATCTGACCATTCTGTCGACTTTGACTCCGGTTGCAAGCCTTGCAGCCTGCTCGATTTCAGATTTTCCGCCCGTAAAAGATTCTTCCTCCGGGAATCTAATTTTCGAGTTTGAAATTAATCCACCTTTGGTAAATCTTGCGCCAGTTCCAATCAGTTCGGCTACTCCAACAGCAAGAATTTACAAGTCGGACGATGAGACTTCATCCATAATAATTGGAGCATTTAAAGGCTGGAGTACCAGAAAAGTTGATGGAAATTCACGTTGGGTCGCCCGATTCGTGAATCAGGCCTCATTCCCCGCTGAATTGACATTACTTTCAAGTTTTACTGCAAGAATGGAAATAAGCAATGTGACCGATATTTTTGGAACAGTGATGCCAACTGTCAGCTCAAATTATGTCTATGACTTAGCTGCAAAAAATGATTCAGCTGCAGGGGGATTCAATACTGCTTCAACATCACTTGTAATTGACCTTCAACCCCCCACACTTGTATCAATTTCCCCCCTTGCTAATATCGGAGTTACTCAGATCAATGCTGCCAACTATACCGCTATCTTTTCGGAAAATATGGATATTACAAGTATCCCAAGCATGACTATTGCCACTACCGGATATTCAATCCCTTGCAAATTTCTTGGTTGGCAGAGTGATGGAAGAAGTGCCGGTTTCACGAATTCAGTAGCCATAACGGATAATTTTCCCAATGGCGCTTGGACAATCAATGTGTCACTTGCAAAAGATCTTGCCGGAAACACTATGACAACAGCCGCGCTACAGATAGAAATCAGGACAAGGCCACCCGAAGTTCAATCAATATTTATTAACACCATTCAAACAACAGTTTCAACTAATGTTTTGACTGATCAGCCGCTTAGTTTGAAAGTTCCGCCCGCCTGGGCAACTTTCAATATAAATTACCTGAATCGCCCTACTCGCGATCTTCCGCACAATCTGATGATTTATGATTCTAACATGAATTTCCTGGGAAGCTCGCAAATTGTTCTTCTGGGAGGAACTTCAGCAGTAGCGACATTTACTCAATCGTCCTTTGTGGCTCAACCCGGACCGGACTACTCGACGATAAACGTCCGAGTCAAGGACCAGGCCGGGAACGAAACCGTAAATCTTAAATCATGGCTTATAGACAACGTTTCACCAACTCTGACAAACTTCGATATCTCAGGAATAGCCACAGTCACCTCTGGAGTAAGTTGGTACAGTCCGGCAGTTCAAGGCCAGGCAGTGGCGACAATCAAAGTTTATAATTCCTCTGATACTTTGAGATTGACAGGGTATCCTTTGGCGGGTGGCGCTACCTTAACTTGGCCAATGTCTGGAAATGGAGTGAATGGCTGGTCCACCTCTTTCGGAAGTGAGTTGTCCGAAGGGTTATATGCTTTTTCCGCAGTTGATCAAGCTGGAAATCCAGCGCTTGGGGTTGCTTCCAAAACAGTGAAAGTTGATATTACCGCCCCAACAGTCGTTTCGATAAGCCCTGACACCGCTGTTGGTGCGAATGAAATCGGAAAAGTGACTTTTAAGGTTGTATACTCTGAAAGAATGGATCCGGGAGTTGTTCCGACTCTCCAGCTTGCCACTTCTTCTCCGGTTTCTGCAATTATTCCAATGAACTTTACTGGTTGGACTTCAACTGACAACGCTACCACTGCCGTCTTTGTAAATGCAGTTAGCATTGATGGGACTTTCCCGGTGGGTTACTACCAATATGTCTCAGCGGGTGGATGTGATTTAGCTCGGAATCCTCAGACTCAATCGACCACTTTTTCAGTTAAAGTCCAGGCTCAAGGGCCAATCGCTGATTTGACAATTCTTACAACTCAACCTGCAATTTACGATGGAGTTGTCCAAGGTCTTCCATTCAGTCCGTTGGTTAGCGCCGGTGGTTCAGCGACTCTCCGGTTGACTTATGCCTCCGATCCGGAGCATACTCCGCATTGGTTGATTGTTCTGGACTCGAACCTGCAAACAGTAGCAACACTGCCAGTTCCTGTAGCAAACCCTGCTGATGTTGTGTTTCCAAACGTTACCAGTGTTTGGCAGAGTGGAAAATATCCCCGATCAAATTCGGGACCGGTACAATATTCATTCCAGCTTTCAGATCACTTGGGAAATATCTCTCCGATTCAACTTGGACCGCTGGTTTACGATTCAAAACCTCCTGTTGTAAGCTCCTTTAAATTTGATGATGGTGGACACGGTTTGGTTGTCGGGGGAATAAAATATTATTCGCCAACCTTTGGCCCTGCAAGCATGACAGCAGTTACAGATGCTACAGACACATTGAATCTGATAATTTCCTCAGGGACTTTCCCGGTCCAGAAATTTCAACTTACACAATATGATACCGTTTACAGTGGAAAATTTGGAGACCAATTAGGCGATTGTTTAGCCACCTTCTCAATAGCTGATCTTGCTGGAAATCTTGGAGTAGGAGCAAATTCATCGATTTTGGTTAAGGTTGACAGAACTCCACCAAATGTTGTTTCCGCGTCTCCTTCGGCTCCTATCGGAATCATACCCTTCCAACAGGGTCTATTCCAAATTTCTTTCGACGAAGACATGAACCCAGCTGTTTCCCCAACTGTGACTCTCTCCACAGGGCCCTATGTAATTTCGTTGGCTCCAATTCAAGACTATCCCCACGGCTGGATAAGTTCAAGGACATGTGTTCTTACCAATCAATCAGCTATTCTCAATTTCCCGATTTCGACCTTCACTTATAATATTTCTAATGCATTAGATTTGGCGGGAAATAAAAATGCTACTTCACAAAACTTTAACCTATGGATAAATTCACAACAGCCAGCTTATTCCGCAACCTTAAAAACCCTCCAACCAAAAATCAGCTCCTCCACTTGGCTTGTAAACCAGCCAATCAGCCCTATCGTTGATCCGGGTTATGGCTTTTTGAGCGTTTCTTATGTCAGTGGTCCCTATGGAATTCCTCATCAAGTGCTTGTTTTTGATCCTGATGCAAATCAGGTTGCAACATTGCCCTTGAACCCGGTTGGGAAAAATGGTACTGCCACCGTTAATCTGGGGTTCTTTGGAATGACTACACCAGCACCAATTCAGGGACCTACGGCATTTTCAATGAAAATACAGGACACTCAGGGAAATATTGCACCTTCGCCTTTAAAAATTATTTATGATACTGTAGCTCCTTCGATTTTCGGTTTTGATCTCTCTGGATACTCGACTGCTACAACAAGTGCGGCATATTATAATCCTGCCAAAGGCTCAAATTTATCGCTTACACTTCAGACTGATTCAACGGACCAATTGAAAATTGCATTGGGTGGTACAAATTCCACCTCCACAGTTCTTCTGATTCGAAGTGGTACAACTCATTATGCGACTCTTTCGCCGGCATTCTTTTCAGATAGCGCTTTCCCGGATGGAACCTATTTGATGACTCCGATTGATTTGGCTGGCAATATTGCCGTTGGACCAGGTGTTTCCAAAACACTTATTATCGATAGAAAACCCCCTCAAATCAATGATGTTACCTTTGAACCGGCCGGGGCCTGGCGAACTCTTGCAACGGGTCAGGCAGCCATTACTGTCACTTTCAATAAACGAATGGATCTTCTTGCTTCTGCTACTCCGTCAGTTTATCTGGCAACGCAATCAAGTTCAGTTTCCTTCAAATTTGTCTCCTGGATCAACGATTGGCAGGCACGTTTTGTTAATGAAACTCCTATAACGAACAATATTCCTCAGGGAGAATGGGGGGTTAACGTAACCGCCTTCGACCTAACGGACAATAAAGTTTCCGTTGTTTTCCCCAAACCGGTGGTAATTAAATCAAGAGGGTTGAAGATTGCCAAGTTCGAGGCAAGTTCATATCAACTGACAACCTCTGACAAGATTTTCCCTCAAGGGGTTCTCAAGAATCAACCTTTTAGCAATCAGGTTTGGCCGAACGCGGCAACACTCTCAATAACCCTTTCGGAAACACCTGAATCAGGGGCTTTGCCGGCGAAAATTGTATTCTTTCAAAACGGGGTTGAGAGTGTTTTGTGGAATCTGGACTTTTCAAACACTTTGGGAACCTTTACCTGGAATCAAAATCAGGGCCCGATGGTTGTTACACCAACGCTTTTTTCAGTAAGAGTAAAAGATAATTTTGGGAACTATTCTCTTGAATCATTTGATTGGAAAGCTGATCCGCAACCTCCTGTGGTCAGTTTGAGAAGTATTACCGGCGGGAATTACAATTCCGGGGAAGACGCAACCTACTTCAGTCGTGGAATTCAGGGCTCAGTTACGGGTTTATTTACAGTTGGCGGGGAAGACTCCCCTCCGGTGATAAGATACAGGAGCGGAATTGCAACCGGGACTATTATTGTTACCCCAGCAGGTGGTGGGGCCGTTAGCGGTGTTTTCTCTGGCTATGACTCCGCAAAAAATCAGCTTCCCGACGGAACTTATTATCTTGACGTAGTAGATAATGCCGGAAATATCGGAATTCCCGAACCTGGAAAAAAATCCTATGCAGTGATTGTAATGGATAACACCCCGCCAAAGTTAAACTCTGTTACACTTTCATCCAATGGAGTCGCGACCAATCGATTCGCGCCATCCGCAGGGTCTTTGGACATTGCCTTTGACACTCCTGAACAATTATCAACTACCGGAATTTATTACGTGGAAATCAGAACTGATACTAATGTCCTGGTAACCCGGTTGCAAGCGAAGCTTTCGAATGGAACAATCGGTGCATCCTGGGATGGCACGAAAACGGATGGCAGTAAGGTTCTGGAAGGCTCTTACAAGGTTTATGCTTCCGATTTCTCAGGAAATAGATCGGTTGAATCTGCGAATGTGTTTGCAGTTACTTCGGTCTTCAAGGTAACGGGAATTTCACAGGTCGATTCAAAAACTATTGACCTAGTTTTTTCAAATTCAATTGACCCAAATTCAGTTGGGAACGCGGTTATTTCATTTGTTCCGACAGGCCCCAGCCCGGTTTCACAGGATCTTCCTGCTTCCAATCGATTGAGAGTAATATGTGATCAGTCATTTACCAATGGAACATCTTATACTGTTTCTATTGATGCCGGTTCCGTTAAGAGTACTGATGGGGTTCCGTTAAATAATGGTAGTAACTCAGCCTCGTTCCTTGCCGACACGAAGGGACCAGTTCTTACCAAGGTCGCTTTTGATGATACAATTGGGGCCAGAGAATTTGTGGCTTTCTTCGATGAAAGGGTAAATAGTCAAAGCGCAGCAAACACTTCCTCTTACAAACTTTTATTGGGGAACTCTCAAATTTCGCTTAACAACGCAGTTTTAAGACCAGATCAATCTTCAGTTTTGATTACATCAGCCAATGACCTTCTTGCCACTAATGTGTATTCGATCGTTGCTTTGTCGGTAACTGATGTAATTGGAAATCTATGTGATCCCTTGCTTGCCAGTGCAAGTTTTAGCGGACGCGATTTAACTCCACCTGTTCTTTCATTAGCTGTTTTTTCCAATCCCGCTAATGAAAATGATGTAATGATGGCTGTTGTCTCCAGTAAGGACCTGGTTGCACCACCTACGGCTGAAATAACGCTCGGATCATCAGCGCCAAATAAGGTAACCATGATTCAAGGATCTTCACCCAGGACGTACATGGTAGGAATATCTCTTTCCTCTGACTCCTCTGGGTTTGTTAGTATTAAAGTTTCTGCTACAGACAAGGCTGGTAATATTGGAACTTCAGTTACATCCTTTACCACAGCAACTGTTTCAGCATCAGTAAAATTGTCAGCAAAGTCTCCAGATGGTTTTTTCAGCGCTTCCTTTGAAGCAGGTGCTTTGAAAGCCGGTGCCAGAGTATCAATTCTTCCCCAGACTTTTGACACTTCTGTAATTAGTCAGTCACAAAGAGCTTCAACCAGAGTTTTTTCGAAAATGTTTTCAGCGAAGGAAAATAATTTAACCAATTCAAATTCCGTGAAAACATCGGCGAATCAAAACGAATTTATCCCAATGAACAACGCCTATGAAATTAAAATTTCACAGGGAAAACTTGCAAAAATGTATCAGATACAACTCCAATTGCCCACTTCAAGAGCGGTTGGAGCCCCTGAGGCATCGGTGAGAAATTCTGCCGGGGGTTGGAGCAAAAATTCTAAAAATCACTCGACCAACATCTCTGAGAAACATTTCCTGAATGGTAATGTTCGAACATCAGCAGTGCCAGATGTTCAAGCTGCAAATAGCGGAAATCATGCGGCAAATTGTGGATTATGTCTGTTGAATAGTGATGATACCTGGCAATGGCTTGCTCCGGTATCGCAGAGTGGAGAGGCAAAGTGCTTAGCTTATTCCGGTTGTACAGTTGCAATTCTTAAGGATGTTGTACCCCCAAAAGTCACGATGGCAGATTCCAGCAATTGCGTGGAGAAAAAGGTTTTTCAGACCGAACGACCCAAATTCTCGGGAAAAGTAAGCGATTGTGGTTCGGGATTTGACTCCGGTAAAATTTTCGCTGTAATTGATGGGCAAGATCAACAAATTTCAGGAGTGAATGAAAAGGGAGAGTTTGACTTCATTCCAGCAGCACCCTTGACAGCCGGGGACCATGAACTTTTCTTACGTGCTTCAGACCTTGCTGGAAACCAAACAGTATCAGCCAAGCTTTCATTCTCTGTACAAACTTCTCTTACCCTAGGTGAAGTGCTGGCCTATCCTAATCCGGCCAAAAATCGCTCTGTGTTGAGAATTACCGCTAATAGAAGCGATCTTGATAATGATTTTATTAAGCTACAGGTATATGACATAACTGGACATTCTGTAAGAGAACTTGATTTCGGGAATATGTCCCGGGAAAATTCAGCAAATGGCGGTCGCTTTATTTATGAATTCCCCTGGGATCTGAAAAATGAGGATGGAAAAAAAGTCTCCAATGGAATTTACTTAGCAAAGGTGACAATTACCGATCCTGAAAATAGTGGAAAGAGAGTCAAAAAAACCTGCAAAATAGCTGTATTAAAATAATAACAAAATAACATCTGGTACATGGTTACAAGTGAGTCACTATTTAAATCATGGTTGGTTCCCACCTCGTTTATTTTTTACATTTTTAGGATTTCTTCAAGTTTTTCGACAATGTTTGAATACTGGTAAGGTTTTTGGAGGAAATCAACTAATCCTTCTCCCTCGAAACGCTTTATCACTTCCTGTTCGCAAAATCCGGTGGAAATAAGAACCCGAATATCGGGTTTCAGATTACGAAGTTTTTTAAATGCTTCCTCCCCATCTACGTTTGGCATAATTAAATCCAAAATGACACACACAATTTCACCCATGCTTTCGGAAAATTTAAATATTGCCTCTTTTCCGTCCGCGGCTGTAATGACTTTGAAACCAGCTCTACGAAGAAGTTTTTCTCCCAACTCTCGAAGAACGGCTTCATCATCCACAAAAAGAATTGTTCCTTGTCCTTGCCAGTTCGAGTGATTTGGAATCGACCTTTCAGATGGCTGAGGAATTTCCGTTGATGGTGGAAAATAAACCTGAAATGTCGTTCCTTTTCCCAATTTACTCTCTATTTTAATTGCGCCTTTATGTCCGTGAACAATTCCAAGGACCGCTGGCAAACCCAGTCCACGTCCTGTAAATTTTGTCGTATAAAAAGGGTCGAAAATTTTTTCGATCGTCTCTTTGCTCATTCCACATCCGGTATCTGAGATTTCAAGACAAACATACATCCCATCCGGATGGGTGAAGTTGTACCAGATGTCCTGAAAAAACTGTTTTTGACATAATTCTGTTTTTGTAGAAATCGAAATAATGCCAATGTTAGTGGTAATCGCTTCCGATGCATTAATAACCAGATTCATTATGACTTGCCTGATTTGAACTTCATCTGCTTCAATAAGTGGCAAGTCATGTGATAGATCGCATTTAAGCGTTATATTTTTTGGAATAGAAATCTCCAAAATTTTAATCATTTCGAATATTTCCTCGTTGAGATTCAATGGTTTCACAACGAAATGACTTTTTCCCGAATAGGCAAGCATTTGACGACAGAGATTGGCAGCTTGTTGGGATGCTTTTTTTGCAGCTTCTAAGCTCTTTTTACTCTCATTTTCAGGGGGGAGGTTCAATATTCCAAGGTCTATATTGCCCATTATTGCAGTCAGAAGATTGTTGAAATCGTGGGCAATTCCACCTGCAAGTGCCCCCAGACCTTCAAGCTTTTTCATTTGCAAAATCATGGACTGCAATTTGGTTTGCTCTCCTTCGCTACGTTTTCTTTCAGTAATATCGGTTGCAATTCCAATTATCCCGGAAAATTTTCCGCCCTGATCTTGGGCAGGAGAATACCAAACCTCGAAAACACGATTCCCAACTTCTGAAGTGGAATAAAAGGCTTCCCCTTGCATTGCCTGTCTAATCGAATCGGGAAGCGAAGGAAAATTCGGAAAAATCTCGAATCCCGATTTGCCCACCATTTCACCCGGCTTTAAACCAAGAGCTGCCAATCCCTTTCCTTCCGATAAAGTAAAAATTCCATTGCGATCAATCCCAAAAAAAAGTATGGGAGTATTATCAACAATTGCTTGTAAGCGTGCTTTGCTTTTGAACAGCTCAGTTTCTGCAAGTTTTCTTTCAGTAATATCAATTATCATTGCTTGCTTCGAAAAACTGCCATCTGAGTGGCGGATTGGAGAATTAATGACATAGAACCAACGATTATCCAGGGGGCTATTTACTTCCCACCGAACAGTTTCACCCTTAAATACCCTATCATTGACACACCATGGACAAATTGAATCCAGATGATGCAAGGCCTTGAAACAGTATTCTCCAATAGGGTTTTTTCCGGTCCGTTCGATGAATCTCTTGTTCATGTACTCGATCAAATAATTCTGTGAACAAATGTAAATATAACCATCAAATGCTTCAACAATTGCTTTATATTTTTCCTTACTCTCGATCATTTCCTGGGTGGCTGATTTTTGGTCGGAAATATCTCTTCCGGTTACCATTATTCCAGTCACTTCTCCGGATTGATCAAGTAAAGAACGGCATGTCCACGCGATCCAACTCCATCCAGCGCGGGTTTTCATTCGCTTTTCTATGTAAAATTGATACGGTGGATTGAACAGTGATTCCTTTGCTCGTGTCCTTAAATCAACATCATCGATGGGAATGACAATACTATAAGACTTTCCCAGTAGTTCTTCAGCCTTTAGATTGAAACAGTTGCAAAAAGATGGACTGGCATATTCACAAATTCCTGTCGAATTAGTTTTGAGAAACAGATCCTGGTGGTTCTCTGAAAATGCCTGAAATAAAACAAGTTTTTTTGAAAGTTCATTCTTCTCAGCTTCTGATTCTGCTAACCGTGCTTCAATTTCAGATAGACGCCCACTTAATTTCAAAAAATCTTCTCTGGAAAACTTTGTTTTTATTGACATAAATTTCCCTTAAAAACCTCTCGATTTTGAATCGCTTAACCGGAAAAGAATACCACCTCCAATTTGATAAGCAGACCGTTGTGCGGTCAACTGATTTGCTTACCTCCCAAAGGGATAGAAATTTAATTTGCTCAATTTCTCTGGGTTTTCTGACAATGAGGCAGAATAAGGCCTGATTCGGAATCGGTAACTATATTGCTTGGGATGAAGCATAAATTCTTCATGTGGTCCATATCCCCAACTGTTGTCTCCTCCGATTCCCATTTGGGCATAATCAATATTTAAAGTTATATGGTCCCTTGCCGGAATTTGGAAGGAGTATTTGGAATCCTCAATATCAGCGGTATCAAATGGAAGGGCGTTAACGTTCAAAAGTGGCATTCCAACAGTAAGGAATCCAAGACCCTCGGAGTTGCTGAGAGAGGCCCATCTTACATCCGTTTTATTGCCGCTTTCTTGTGGTTCGGAATAGTTGAAGAACTGATCATCTACTTTCCCGGAATACAGGTTAATTTTGGCATCTTTTCTGTCAGAATATGTTTCCTGGGGACCGGGTCCAAACCATTGAAGTTTGTTCATGTCCTGGCTTAATTGTACTTGCATTCCAATACGGGGAATTTCAGGAAGATCTTTTGACCCGGGCGAAAAGTAAATGTTTACTATTACATCTCCGGTACCCCAAAACAAATATTTTACATTGTATTTTCCTTTTACCTTGGGGAGGTAAGAATCAACCGAAACTCGAATACATCCTTGGGTAAGTTGCTCACTCAAGATTGACTTTACTTCTAATGGATTTTCAGCCTCGCGCCAAACTTGGCATCTTGATGGCATACCATTTCCCCTGTCATTATCAATTGGAGCTCGCCAAAAGTGCGGTTTAAGAGGGGATTTAAAAAACTCCTTGCCGTTGAAGAGCGCAGAAGTAATGAGACCGGACTTTTTATTTAACGAATATGAAAAGGTTTTCCCAACTATTTTGACCAGAGAGGGAGTATCTTCAAAACTTAGATTGGGAATATTCGCCGGTCTTACTATGTCTCCTTTGTTGGCTTCGGGAAGTTTGAATTCTTCCCATGCCAGCTCATACCCTGCTTTTCCCCATAAAAGATCTTTGGTCAGTTCAAAGGAAAAATCAAGAAAATATTCAACTCCAGGTTTTAACTGGTACTTAGGTGGATTAATTATTACTTCACGACTTTGCATGGGTGAAATATCAAGAGTTGCTACTTCACCGCTGGCAATTATTTCTGAATCTCCTCTAAGAAACCATTTTCCACGTACTAGGTCCTTTAAATTAGTAAAGTAATAGCCATTCTCAATTTCAAATTTATAGTCATTAATCGAAATTGCGCTTACATGAACACTTTCATAAATTTTTTTAACTTCAGCTAGTGCAGGATGCGGGGTTCTGTCAGCGCTTACGAGCCCATTGCAAACAAAATTGTCATCTGAAAAAATTCCGGGAGGGCCAAAATAGCCTCCATAAGCCCAAAAGTAGTTTTGCTTACTTTCCATTTTTGGAACTTCCCGGCATTTGGAAAAATCAATCAGCAGCTCGAGACTAGTGTCACCTGAAGGAATAGGTTTTCCAAGTTCATTTTCGGAAAGCGCCCTCGAACAAATCCTCGCATCTTTGAATAGAGCATTGCTGATATATTCAGTATGCTCCGGATCACGCCCTATATTTAAGGGAAATGAGCGGGCTTTAAGAAACCCGGTATATTTAGTTTCAGCTAATTTTTTTCCATCTACAAAAAGTGTAATTTTCTTGCCATCGAAAACTCCGGCAATATGATGCCAGGCGTTAAACCAATCGGGTGGAATTACAGATCTGGCAGATCGATAACCCTCCGGGCTATTTTCATCCCCGATAAAAAATTCAAGATAATGCCCTGGAATTTGGCGAATTCCATATTGTCTGTCGCCCTTGGAAAAATATGGATAGACACTTCTTAATGAGGGATATGGAAAAATAGTTACTTCCAATGTCATTGGGCCTGTTAGATCAAGATTGGGTAAGTTAGGAAAAGGAATATATCCTTTCGCAGTCTTCTCAGAATCCAAAGTTCCGTTGAAGCGTGCCATAATTGCATTTTTGCTTTCATCGGTAATGGTGTAAAGAGGAGGAACTGGTGTCTTGATCCCCTGGTCGACCCAATCCCAGATGAAACCGCCTTGAAGCCCCTCTATATTGTGAAAGAGATCCCAGTATTTAAAAAGGTTGCCAGTGCTGTTTCCCATGGAATGCGCATATTCGCAGAGAATAAAAGGACGCCTCGGCAATTTTTTGGCATAGGCTTCAATCTCAGCAGGTCGAGAATACATGGGACAAACTATATCGGTAAATGGGTTTTCAGATGATTGTTCATATTGTACCGGTCGGAAAGGATCACGCTTTTTAATCCAATTATAGGTAGCTTCAAAATTAGGACCAAAACCGGCTTCATTCCCCAGAGACCAGATAATAACAGAAGGATGGTTTTTGTCTGTTTCAACAGCGTTTTGTGTTCTGTACATTATCGCGGGGCCCCATTCGGTGAGTGAAGCAATTTTCTGGGCTCCATGACACTCGATGTTTGCTTCGTCAATTAAATACAATCCATACTGGTCGCAGAGATTGTACCATTCAAAGTTGTTCGGATAATGGCAACATCTCATTGCATTTATATTGTTTTGTTTCATCATGACAATGTCTTTAATCATGGACTCTCGGGAAATTGTTTTCCCGGTTGTTTGATCATGCTCGTGTCTGTTGACTCCCTTGATAAGAATCGGTTTTCCGTTCACCAGAAGTTGATGGCCACTGATTTTTACGTTTCTGAACCCAACTGAAGTTGGAATTACCTCTATTGTTCTGCCGGTATGATCTTTTAAAGTAAGTAATAGAGTATAAAGATTGGGAGTTTCTGCAGTCCACTTTTCAGGGCTCATAACCTGGGATTTGATGGTAAATGACTTTTCAGAATTGCCCCCGACTTTTCCCTTTTCAAGAAGAGGCTCCGAAATTCTTTGGGAATTATTGTCCAGCAACTCTGCTACAAGTGAAAGTTCTTCTGAATGTCTTCCAAAATTCTTAACCTTAGCGTTAATCGTTAGTATTCCATTGACATATTCCTTGTCCAAGTCTGCTTTTACCTCAAAATCACGAATATGTTTTTCGTCTGAAGTCCAAAGATATACATCCCTGTAAATGCCACTCATTCTCCAGAAATCCTGATCTTCAAGATAGGAACCGTCTGACCATCTGAAAACTTCCACTGCCAAAAGGTTTTCCCCGGAATTCAGGTATTTTGTTAAATTAAACTCAGCCGGAGTCCGACTATCTTCGCTATATCCAACTTTTTGGCCGTTCAGCCAAATATTGAAGGCTGATTCAACTCCGAGAAATGTAACAAAAACCTGGCGGCCCTTCCATTCAGGTGGGATTTTAAAAGTTTTTCGATATGAGCCGACAGGATTAAAATCTAGAGGAACTCTTGGGGGCCAGAAATGATCCCATGGATAATTGTAATTTACATAAATGGGAAATCCAAATCCCTGCATTTCGATGCTGGATGGAACGGAAATAGTTTTCCAGGATCGATCACTGAAACTCTTCTTGAAAAATTCAAGCGGTCGCAAGTCAGGTTTATTGACATAGTTGAATTTCCATTCACCATTCAGCGACTGAAAATAAGGGGAAGCCGAAAATTCTCTTTTTAAGGCTGTTTGACGATCAGGAAATGTCATCATGGTACAGTGCGCATCTACCTTGTTTTTTGCGAAAATACGAGGGTTTTGCCAATCAGGAGTTGATGCCGAGATTGTACCTGCCATTAAAATAACCAAAAACACTAACAAAGAACAAAATCCCCCAATTTTCTTCATATTAATCTGCCCTTTCATTAAGTTATACTTTTCTTAAGCTCACAAGCAATAATGCTACCAGTGCTTTCAGATTTTCACTCAAAAGATCTGACATAACTCTGTACCCGATCAATTCAACTGGGGCAATGTCATCTGTTAGAACAATACCTTTCCCGGTGAAATCTGCCAGACTTTTTTGTACATAATTTAACTCTGAAAAAAGAGGATCTTGATAATCCAATTTTTTTATATTTTCTGCAAAACTTTTCTCTATTTTAATCTCGTTCGAAGCAAAAATCACTATATTCATTTCCGACTGTGTCCTGCAAACTTTAATGCTTCTGAAAACGCTTTGCATGGTTTTGGCTATTGTGTCCGACATTTCCGAATTGTTTTTTGCCTGAAGATTTACATTTACTACAACACAACCTCCCAAAGCAAGATGGTCGCGTACAATTTCGAAAAATTCCTGCGTTGCCATGTGAAAAGGAACTGTTACATCTTGAAAGGCGTCAAGAAATATGACGTCGTACTTTCCCGGAGGTTGTCTCGATAAAAAAGCTCTTCCATCTTCATTGTACACTCTGGCTTCGGAAGGTTTCGAGTCGAAATACTTGTATGCCAATTGAATAATCTTAGGGTCAATTTCAACTCCTTCTATTTTGGAATTTGGAAAAAAGTGGTGACAAAGCTTTGCAAATGTCCCCCCTCCAAAACCCAACACGAGGATTTTTAACGGATCGTTCGATCGAAAGTTTGGTTTAAAAAATGCTGCGCCAATTGCGATATCAGGATAACTCCCCGAGAAGGAGTTATTCTTCCGTAAAGAGGACTGTCTCCCAATTTCAACGTGTGTTGACAAATAAATTGTGTCGCCATCATTGCCAACCTGAAGATAGTTATATGACGATTCATCCTCTAATATAATGTCTTTCCAAAAAGCAAATGAGGAAGTTTTTGGAAAAATCAAGAGCGCCAAAAGAATAATAAATGTTACCATTCCACGCTTTTTTTTAAATTGTTTTTGAAAAAAATATATTAGGGAAAGTCCGCAGAGAACACTACCGGAAACCAGAAAAGTTCTAGCTGTTCCAATGGTTGGAATTGTAAGGAAAGTTGGCAGAATTGTTCCGAAAATGCTTCCGATTGTTGAAAGCGCATACAATTCTCCGGCGATTCTTCCTGAATGCTCTAAGTCTTTTATTCCAAGTCTTATTAAACATGGAGTTACAGTTCCAAGAATTACACAGGGTATTGAGAAAATCGTTAAACAGGCGAAAAGCACTCCGGCGATTTGAAGATAGTCGGGGAAAACCCACATTAATAACAGGCACGAAAATGTAATAACATATTTACCTATAAATGGAATTATTGATATCCAGATGGATGCTACCCATATAAGGGAATACATTCTATCCCTGGCGGATTCTGAATCTGCGATTGATCCCCCGATGATGTTCCCAATGCTCAAAGCAGTCATGATTACTCCGATTAAAATGGTCCAGGTAATCATTGAAGATCCGTAATATGGCGCCAAATATCGTGAAGAGCTGATTTCCACCGCCATAATCGTAGCTCCACAAATAAAAGTGGTTAAATATAAAAAAGCGTCTCTTTTCATTCCTCTTCTCCGGAAGGTTTTCTCTTCATAAAATTAATGATAACCTGTCAATCATCATGAAACGTATGATATACTAAAAACCTAACATACAGGTAGTAATACCATTTACAATTATGAAACTTTTAAATCTTTTACCTTTTAATCAGAGTGGCAAAAAAGGCTTTACGAAATGGTTTTTTCTAAAAGCTCTTTCTGTCTGCTCATTGATTTTCATGCTAGCAGGATTTTTCTTGTACCACCGAGTCTTGGCATACCTTGATGTATGCTTGGCCGAGGGTCTGCGAATATACTCTCAGAGCGCATGTTCTCATTTAGGCGTTCCTTCCGCTGAATCAAAAAAACTATTACAGCTTGTGGAAGTTTTTTCCAATAAAGTTGAAACACATTCTTTTCCTTTTTCACAAGCATTTCGAATGCTAAAAGAGTTTGATCGCGGCCCGTTATTTCAAGCGCTTGTACTGATTGGTTTCAAGAACCGGTTTTTGAATTCCGAAAATACTTATGATAGCCCTCTCTTACCACTTTGCCCAAAATTTGATGAATTTTCCCGTGAATGGAAAGCAGGCCGAATAGCTTCACAAACGATGTTAACTCTTATTGATTTACTTACGGAATGCAGAGAATACGATTTTGCGGCATCTCCAATCGTAGTTGCAAAAGATAAGGCCAGTTTTTTAAAAGATGATTTGTCCAGTGAAAATATTGCCAGCTTTTCTGATTTGATGCGAGATATAAAACCTTCTTCCGATTTGGCCTCCAGCGAGGTCTCTATTGATATCCAAAGAGTGTTTGATTCCGTTTTTTCCAGCATTATGAAGAGTAAATAATTGGTATTCTCGAGAATGTAATGATAAATCTCTGTTTCCCCCAAATTATTCTTTAAACCCTCACCAAATCGATTGACGTAACGATTGGAATGCGGTTAAAATGGCTATTGAAGTTTAAATAATCAGCGAAAAAGAGTAAAAATACTTGGATTATAAATCTGGATCAACGCAAGTGCAGAAAATTTGGAAAAAATAATTTTTCGCGATTTTTTTTTTGGAATTGTATGGTTAATTGCCAATGTCAATAGGAGTTTACTCTTTGTTGCTGTTAAATAATATAGTATGTGGAAATATTGTGAAGAAAGTCTTTGAGAAAAATAGGCTTTCACTCTGGCTTCGGTTAGGCATTTTCAGAAAAATATTTCCGCCCTGTTTCATTCAGTGTTACAATTTGACTTATTTCGAAAAGGCACGAAGGTTTAGTAATGGCAGAATACAGCAATGGTAAATGCTTTTGATTTATTAACTTTGGATTTCCCGGCATTTGTTTTCGGTATTGGAATACATGAATTCGCACATGCTTTTACTGCTGATTGTTTGGGTGATCCAACCCCGCGCAAAAATGGCAGAGTAACCCTGAATCTTTTTAAACACCTTGAACCGATTGGAGTGATATTGCCTCTCTTCCTTTCATATATAGGCTCACCTCTGAATTTCGGTTGGGGAAAACCAGTAAGGTTTGATCCGGAAAATTTTCAACATCCTTTCCGGGATTATGGGCTAACAGCACTGGCAGGGCCGTTGAGCAACTTGATTGTTTGCGTTATACTCGGTTTGTTCCTGCGTTCTTTTTTTGGTTCACCCTTTTTGCTTAAACTGGCAACTTCATTTTCTGGGAATTATCTTTTTCGGCTGATTTTCAGAGTTTTTGTTTTCAATCTTGGACTTTTTATCTTTAATATTCTTCCGATCCCACCTCTGGATGGCTCAAAAATCCTTATCTGGATTGGAGGCCAACGGGTCAAAATAATTTTCGAAAAAATTCAAGGATTCTCTCTTCTGTTTTTATTGGGCTTCCTTATTTTTAAACTGGACGTGAAGCTTTTATTGCCAATTTTTCTGAAATTAACAGAACTTCTGACAGGTCCAATGGCCAGGTACATTTTTGATCCGGCCCAATTTATCGCTGATAATCTTTGAAACAGGGTAATTTCCCATTTTTGCAAAACATCCGGAAGTATTTTTTTTTTTCATTAAGTGATATAATTTTCTCGGAGTACAAATTTTTTTAAGGATCATCAGTAGCATGCCACAGTGGTTTCCTGTTGCGATGTGCTTCCTTTGGTATCTCCTGACTACAGCTTCTGTATATCTTATCATGCCTATTCGTGGGGCTATGCTCATGACCAATTTTGGGCCGAGCGTTCTTCCATGGACTTTTATGGCAAACGCGATAACTACGGGTTTAGCCGTTTGGGTTTACGGCCGATATGCCCATCTTCCGCGGAAAAAATTAATTGGAGGCACTCTCACCGTAATTTGGTCAACTCTTCTTTTTTGGGTGATTGCAGCGATGGCAGCTCAAAAGATTGCCTGGGTTTCCTTCCTTTTTTCACTCTGGACAGATATCTTTCTCATACTTGCAGTGACAGTTTTCTGGAGTACAATCGATGATATTTTTACTTTGGAAAGCGCAAAAACAAATTTCGGAATGGTAACAGCGGCAGGGCCACTGGGTGCTATTATCGGGTCATACGTTGGAAACGCTCTAATCCATAAAATTGGACCATCTGGAATGATGGTCCTTGCTGCACTGACTTTTGCCCTAATCCTTCCAATCTTTAGTTTCCTCGATCGTTGGGCTGAATCGAACAATGCCGAGGGAAAGAAAACCGAAACTGTTCGAAAAATACAGGATTTTTCACAGTTCATAGAAGTGGGAAAGTCAATTATCAGCTCGAAATTTTTGTTCTTCATTACGCTTGCAGTTTGCTTTGAATGCATTGTTCCCAACCTGATGACCTATATTCTCAGTACTGAAATGGCGTTGGCATATCCAAAAGTTGAGGATATGGCACAGGCTTTTGCACTCTTTTTTCTACTAACTAACACCATCGGATTCTTTGTAAGCGTATTTTTGACTTCATGGATTTTCAAACGACTCGGAGTGGGCGGAGCAATGGCGACATGCGTTCTAGCTAGTTTTGGAGGGCTACTTTTCTTCGCGATTTGGCCATTTCTGGTAACTTGCATTGCCGGCAAAACATTGGAAGACTTGATGCGCTTTACGTTGTATCGATCCGCTAAAGAAGCTCTATACACAGTAACTTCACGCGAGGTGGTTTATCGGGCAAAAGCTTATATCGAGGTTTTCATTTATCGACTTTGCAGCGGGGCTTCAGGAATCATCCTTCTTTTACTAACCAGTGAGCGTTTTTGTAACGGAAATCCCAGGACGGTAGCTATTGTTGGTGTTCCACTTGTTATTGCCTGGTTCCTGACTACTACGACTTTGGGACGAACATTTTTGCAGATGAAAGAACAGATTGAATCCAAGAAATCTATTCCTGGTAACAATTAACTATGAAAAACAAAAAGATTGTTCTAGTACCTCCCCCTCTACTCTGGGAAGAAAAACTCCGCCTGAGTTTCCAGCCACCTTTGAACTTATTGTATCTTTTTTCCTACTTAAAGTCCCATGCTTTTGAAGTCGAACTTCTTGATGTTGTTTCGCTAAAATGCTCTCTGGAAGAAACGCTAAATCGCATTGTCAATTCTTCTCCGGCATTCGTAGGAATTCCTCTTTATTATGCATCGCTAAACAACGCATTTGAACTGGTTTCACGTCTCAAAGCTCATTTGCCTGAGTTGAAATTCGTTGCCGGTGGCCCCTCTTTGACAATGGAACCAGAGCGAATGATGCGCGAGGGCGCGTTTGATTTTGGCATCATCGGAGAAGGGGAAGAAACCCTTGCTTCGCTTTTATCCGCATGGGAAAACGGCACTCCACTAGAATCGATAACTGGTCTGGCTTATCGAAAAAGTGGTAATGTTATAATTAATCCCCGACGCCCCCCGATCAACAATCTTGATTCCTTGCCCTTTTTAGATTTTTCCATCCTGAATAATGAATACTACTTTAAATTTCAGGAAGAGTATCATGTTCCTCGGACATTGTTTCTCAATTCCTCGCGAGGTTGCTCTTTCAAGTGCGCTTATTGTTGTACTCCGGTTCTTTGGCCAGGAAAAGTACGGCGATATTCCCCTTCAAGACTGATTGCAGAAATAAAGTTTCAGCTTGAAACATTTCCTGAGATAGACATTGGATTCTGCGATGACTCCTTCTTTTCCGACAAAGAGTGGTTAATGGAGTTTATTCGTCTTGTCCAACCACTGAAAATAAACTACCAGTGTATTGGAAGATCTGATCACCTGAACCCCCCTCTAATCGAACTTCTTGTAAAATCCGGACTAAATTATATTGCATTTGGAGTTGAAACCGGAAGTCAGCAGAGGCAATTAAAGCTTAGAAAGAACCTCGATTTAAATGTCCTCGTTCGAAATATGAAAGCGCTTGTACAATACGAGGTTAAGACAAAGTGCTTTTTCATGCTAGGATTTCCCGATGAGACTCCCCAGGAAATGGCTGAAACAATCAATCTGGCTTCGACATTAAAGCGTAATGGAATGACATTTTTCACTTTTTTCCCTGTGACTATCTACCCTGGAACCGAATTAGCGAAACAATTTTTGAATGAGCAACCATTTGAAATAGGCATCGATGCACATTTGCCAGAGATAATTAGAGATAACCTGGGAATTAGTGAGCAAAATGAAACTCTTCTTAATAAGCCTTTCAATTCCTATATGACCAATAAACAACTTGTTAACCTTGTAACATATGCACACCGGATCGTGGAATCCGGTAAAACGATTGAAACAGCCGATATTGAACGGCTGATTCGGGAATAGTTGACCTTAATCAACCATTTGGAGGTTGTATGATTTCTATGACGGATGTTTTGAATATTCGCTTTGATCCTTCTGATCCCAGCAAACCGCGGAGTATAAATCTCTATTTCGATCACTATAAAGGTGAGCCGATTTACCGAACTGTGGTCTATTTGGCTAATTCGGGTTGCGAATGGTCAAGAAGAACCGGAGGTTGTACTATGTGCGGAACTAAAAATTCTGCACTTAAGAAACCGATTTCCGATGAGGAATTCTTTGCACAACTTGAAATAGTCAAGGAATATCTAGGAAAATTTAATGCTACTCATGAAGCACCGGTAAAAACATTGCACATCTATAACGATGGATTTTTTTTCAACGATTCCGAAATTGGTCCCAAAGTTAGGGAAGCCATCTATGGAATTGCGCGGTCATTTAATATCAAAAAAGTAGTTGTGGAGACAAACGGCTCTGATATTATCAGAGACAATAAGACAAACAACCATTTAGGAAGAGCTGTCGAATTACTTGGAGATATTGAATTTGAGGTAACCCTGGGAATCGAATCAACCAATCCCCTTGTAAGAGCACTTTACAGCAAACCCGACTCCGTAGAAGATGTAAAAAACAGCTTGGAAATTATTCGCAGAAAAGGAGCCATTTCCAAAGGTTATGTTCTGGTTAAAGGCCCCTTGCTGACTGAAGTGGAAGCCTATGAAGATTGCGTAAGCACTATTAAAACTCTTCAGCAATGGAGCAAGGGAGAACGCTTCAGAATCGAGTTCCAGCCCGTGTGTTTGTTGCCCAATACCCTCCATGAATATCTGATGACTCTTGATCGCAAAGACCCATACTACTGGGAACCTCCCCTCCTTAGCACGCTTTTTAGAATTTTAAAACATTTTCCAACGATGGGAGAAGACTTGTACTCTGCTTTGTTTGCTAAAATTGACACCGATTCCCCGTGGGATTTTTGGCTTACACGCCCTCATGATGATCCTGAAACGACTTATAAAATTTATCTGAAGCTGGTAGAGTACTATCTCCATCGCAAATATGATACTATTGAAGCTGCTTTGAAGTTGGTAAATGAAAAACTTTGGGAGGAAAGAAAAAAACAGGTTGCTCCTCACCCTCTTGAAGAGAGGGTTGCAATTGTAAAAAAACTCCTCGGTTTAAGTAAGCAGAATAATATGCACTTGAGTGATTATCTTAAAACTAACTTAAAACTTGACGGAAATTTTCTTGACAGTTGTAAGAATCATATAGAAAAGTTGTAATAAGCTTGTTCCTGTGAAATGTTAATTCCCAAACAAAAATCTTCTATTGACATATTGTTTGTGGCTCCACCGCTACTTTGGGGGCAAGAGTCGCATTTGGATATCAAACCCCCATTAAATCTCCTTTACCTCGCCAACTGGTTGAACCACTGTGGATTTCACTCCCAAGTGTTAGATGTGAATTCTACAGGATTCTCCCTGCAGGAGGTAATTGAAACCGTTGAAAAAATGCAACCTTCCTTCATCGGAGTCCCATTTTATCAGGCAACCAGAGAAACCACTTTTACTTTATGTAACATGGTTCGAGAGCGATTTCCGGAAATAAAGATCATTGCCGGTGGACCATTGGTTACTACTTTTCCGGAAAACATTCTTCTCAATGATTCCCCGGTTGACGTTTGTGTTATTGGTGAGGGAGAACTCACTACTGAGGAAATTCTTCGCCACTCAAAGACACTGAAGCAAGGTATAGATAAACCTTCCCTCTCAAACATTCCAGGCTTGGCCTATTGTGAAAACGGCAAATTAGTTTTTTCCCCACCGAGAAAGCACATTGAAAACCTCGATTCTTTGCCATTTTTGGATTTTAACCTCATCGACATTCAATGGTATTTTGCGTTTCAAGCTTCTGTTGATATGTCAGCGTGGCTGTTTCTCACAACCTCTCGTGGTTGCAACGCCCGTTGCTCCTTTTGTGCTACTCCTGTCTTGTGGCATGGCCGAATGCGTCGGCAATCTGTACCTCGCCTCCTTGCTGAGATTTCCCACCAAAAAGCTCTTTTTCCACAGGCCAGTTTCGGTTTCATGGATGACTCCTTTTTTTCGGACAAAAAATGGCTCCAGGAGTTTTTCACTGGAATTTCTCAAATTAACCTTCGATATTGCTGTATTGGACGTGCTGATCATCTGACTGCTGAGGACGTTCGAAGCTTGGCGAAAACAGGCTGCATCTATGTGGCTTTTGGCATTGAAACCGGAAACCAAAAACGGCAAAATACGCTGAAGAAATTCCTTGATCTGGATAAAGTTCGTTCTTCAGTTCGCCTTCTTGTTGAGCATAAGATTTTTTGCAAATGCTTTTTCATGATCGGGTTTCCGGATGAAACCCCCGAAGAAATGGTTGAAACCATAAATTTTGCAGTTGAATTAAAACGTCTGGGAATGGGAGAATGCAATTTTTTCCCGGTTTCTATTTATCCTGGTACTGAATTGGCTGGTTTTTGCTCCGAAAAAACGTATTCATCTGATATATATCAGAACGTAAGATCTGCACCAGAAAAAAAAGAAGACATCGGAGAAACCAAGCTTTTTCGATATGCAAACATTCCTAAAAACGACGTGAACATGTATTTCAAAACATCTCAAATACTCAAGATAGTTAAACTTGCCTATAACAAACTGGCTTCCTGCCAAAACGTCGAGTTGTCAGAGCTAACAACAGGGCAAACGCTTACTTTTTGTTGATCTGATGCGATTAATCTATCCAATGCCGTTTCATAAATCATATTTTTCTGCTAATATTTTTTTCAAAAAATGAGCTTTTTATACGAAATTCCCGGTAAAGTAGCTTCAACAGGAAACCTCGTAAAAGGTTGATTAACAGCGAAAAAAGTGTACGTTTGCCCTGGAGCTAACAACGATTCCTGATGACAGATAAATTTTGGGTGGTATAATTGAAACTTCTATATTAAAAAATGTGCTTATTTATTAAATGGAAATTTTTTGAGAATTTTTAGCGAGGAATTTTTTTTATGCGAACTAAACTATTTCTTATTCTGGGATTTTTGTTGTCTATTTCCGGTTTTTTAATTTGGGGATGCGGCGGAAGTAGAGAAGCCATCAATCCGGTTTCTTCCGTTGACAATGGGCCGATTGTTAAGCGCCTGAATGCTTTTGCCAAAGTTTTAGCCACCGGTGATATGACATCTGCACAGTCATATTTTTCAACAGCTGTTAGGGCTAACAGTTCTGGCCAGTTGCAATCTCTTACAATCTGCGATTTTGGAAAAAAGATCGGAACAAATTCTGACAACACTTTTTATACATTTGAGATTGCACCTGATGGAATTGTTCAACCTTCGACGGTAGATGCTACTGTTAAAGCTTATTTTACTATGTGCAATTCAACCAGAATTGAACTGATTTTTCAGATGATCAAACAGTTTGACGAATGGTACATTGATGACATAAAAGTCAATATTGCAGTTGGAGTTTCCTTTCCTCTAGCCACTTTTTTTCCGATTCAATCTGGAAATTTCTGGAAATTTCAGACTAACGATTTAAGAGTTGGTGAAGCTCGGGATATTACAATTTCTGTTTCTTCTGCTTCACAAATTATTGACGGTAAAAATGTCCTCTATCTGGAGTGTTCCTCTGTTGCAAAGACTTCTTCCAGTGCAGCAGTGAAAGCTTCCATGCTTAATCCTGGCGGGATTACCCGTTTAACTTGGGGATTCTCAAACGCCGGAGGCTTGTGGAATTATGGCGTCGTTTCCGAGTCATCATATGTTTTTAATAATGGGAAACCCATGAAGATTTTGGATGAAAATTTCAAAGCGGGTGACATTGCAACCTGGACGGTGAGTGAAAAATTTGGTGATGTCTCTTATTCAAAGCAAATTGTAATCCAAGTTATGCCGCCAGCTCTTGTTAACTCAGTTTATGGATCTGTGAAAGCTATTCCCCTTCGCTTTATTTGGCGCTATCTAAACGGGATTTCCCCAAGTGGTCTTTTGTCAGGAGCTGAGGAATGGTATTTGCGTGAAAATTTTGGATTGATTGCTTTTAGGGAATTTGATCCGGATTCGGGGCAAACTTGGTCAAATTCGGTATGCGTCGGTGTAAAGGTGAAGGGAGTTGTCCAAAATCAAGTTTCAATGGTTCTTATGAAAACTTTTCTTCCCGATGGTGTTGTGGGACAATCTTACTCAACCACCTTGACGGTATTTGGTGGTACACCTCCGTTTTCCTTCCTGGTAGCCTCAGGATCTCTTCCAGCTGGAATTACGGTTCTTAAATCTGGTAATCTTACAGGAACTCCATCTGTTGGAGGAATATATTCCTTTGCGGTTAAAGCGCTAGATTCTTCTGGACTCTTTGACACTTCGGACTTTACTCTTTCGATAGCCCCCTTTACGATTTCCAGTGTTTTTGCACCGACCGCATTTGTGAATGAAGCATGGAATGTCAAAATGACTACCCAAGGGGGTATTCCTCCCATTTCATGGCAGATCGCGTCAGGAAGCCTTCCTACTGGTTTAAAGTTTGTTCCACCTGATTCGATTTCCGGAATGATTTCTGCTACAGGAACGTTTGAATTTACCTTGAAAGCAACCGATGCTAACAACCAGGAAGCATATAAAAAATATTCTGTTCAGATAATTAAGGGGTTAACTATTACTGCAGAAATTCCTTCTTCGGTAATAATAAATACAACTATGACAGGGAAGTATTCCGCATTGGGTGGCCTTTCTCCCTATTCTTTCAGCCTACAAGAAGGCTTTCTCCCTAAGGGTGTAGCATTGTCTTCCGATGGGATCCTTTCCGGAAAGCCAACTGAAATAGGATCTTTTACTTATATTGTGAAAGTTTTGGACTCGGTGGGCAAATCGACTCAGATTGTATCCACGTTAAAAGTTGAAGCTGGGATCGAAAATTCCCTTATTATTTCAACATCTTCTATTCCTTCCTGGACCAATGCCTTTGCAACTTATACCGCAACCTTGTCAGCATCGGGTGGCTTGGGAGAACTGAAGTGGGAAATATTATCCGGGAATATTCCCCCTGGCCTGACTTTTAATACAGGTGGTACCCTGACTGGTAATCCAACAAGTGTGGGATCCTATTCATTTATTATCAAAGTAACGGATTCCATGGGAAAATCCAGTACTGCCGAAATAAAATTGAATGTGGTGAGCGATTTGATTGTTTCAAGTTCAATTGCCACATCCATGGAAGCGAACTCTTCATTCTCAGGTTTGTTCGGTGCTAGTGGTGGAGTCCCTCCCTATTCTTTTCTGATAATAAGCGGAAATTTGCCCGTTGGTTTGTCCATGGAATCGGATGGGAAAATCTCCGGAACTCCAACGACAGCAGGGACTTATGCATTTTCAGTGAGAGTAACTGATTCAAAAGGATTGACCGCTGAAAAAAGCAGCTCAATTCAAATTGTGTCTCCCTCTGTTCTTGCTCCTATTCCGACTTTTACGATTGTTCTTTCATCTGTATCTTCAACTGCATATACTGAAGCGACCTACACAGCAAATCTCCAATCCCAAAATGGAGTAGCCCCAATCTCTTGGATGATTTCTTCAGGGACATTGCCTACTGGAATTTCTCTTTCCGGTAACCGTTTGTCAGGAATTCCGCAAAATTCGGGAACTTATTTCTTTGACCTTACTGCTTCTGACAGCATTGGAAAACTTGCCAGCGCAACTTTTTCAATTCAGGTTCAAAATTTGACTCCTCTTCTCCTGACGGGGAAAGTGGCAATATTGAGTAATACACCGGCAAATCCCACTAATCTGAATTCTGCGATGATTACGGTTGGCGGGGCTGACGTAGTGAAATATTCCTACAGTATTGATGATGGCGCCTGGAGTGCTGAATGCCGGTTTCGACTAAGTTGATTCTGACGGGCCTTTCTGCTGGTGTACATTCGTTGAAAGTTGTAGGAATCGATGCACTCAGAAATTTGCAGAGCCATGAAGATGCAACAATTTTCACCTGGACAATCGACATAACGGGGAAAGTGGCAGTGTTGAGCAATACACCTGCAAATCCCACTAATCAGACTTCTGCGACAATTACTGTTGGTGGTATTGGCGTGGTGAGATATTCTTACAGCATTGATAATGGCCCTTGGAGCGCTGAAGCTCCGATTCCGACCGCGTTGAGTTTGTCAGGCCTCTCTGTGGGTGAGCATACACTGAAAGTTGTAGGCATAGATGCGCTTGGAAATCAACAGAGTCATGAAGATGCAACAAGCTTCACCTGGACAATTGACACTACCCAGAAAGTGGCAGTGTTGAGCAATACACCGGCAAATCCCACTAATCAGACTTCTGCGACGATTTCGGTGGGAGGTCCTAGCGTGTCGAAATATTCCTACAGCCTCGATGATAGCCCTTGGAGTGCTGAAACGCCGATTTCGACCAAGTTGAGTTTGGCAAACCTTGTTGCAGGCGTGCATACGCTGAAAGTTGTCAGTGAAGACGCAATTGGCAATTTACAGAGCCAGGAAGCTGCAACAAGCATTACTTGGAAAATCGATTTAGCTGTGAAAGTGGCGATGTTGAGCAATATTCCTGCAAATTTCACGAATCAGACTACTGCAGTGATTACAGTTGGTGGTATTGGTGTGGTGAAGTATTCGTACAGTCTCGATAATGGCCCATGGAGTCCTGAAACTCCCGTTTCAACTAGTTTGAGTTTGTCAAATCTTTCATCAGGTGTACATTTTCTGAAGGTTGTCGGCATAGATGCATTAGGCATTTCACAAAGTCATGAAGGCTCAACAAGTATTTCCTGGACAATCGACAACACGCCGAAAGTGGCGGTGTTGAGCAATACACCAGCAAATCCCACAAATGTGACTGTTGCTAAAATAACGGTTGGCGGGACTGGCGTAGTGAAATATTCTTACAGTCTCGATGATAGCCCTTGGAGTGCTGAAACTCCTGTTTCCACTACGTTGAGTTTGACCGGCCTTTCCTCCGGTGAGCATAAGTTGAAAGTTGTTGGCATAGACGCATTAGGCAATTTACAGAGTCAGGAAGCAGCAACTAGTCTCACCTGGACAATAGATACGACGCCCAAAGTGGTGATTTTGAACAATACCCCGGCCAATCCAACGAATCAGACTGTCGCGAATATAACTGTTGGAGGGACTGGCGTGGTGAAATATTCTTATAGCCTCGATAACGGTCCTTGGAGCCCTGAAACTCCGGTTTCCACCACGCTGAGTTTGCAAGGACTTGCTGATGTTGCTCATACCTTGAAAGTTGTTGGAATAGACACATTAGGCAACTTACAGAGCCAGGAAGCTGCAACCAGTATTCCCTGGACAATCGATTCAATAGCGAAGGTGGCGGTATTGAGCAATGAACCAGCAAATCCCACGAATCAAACCGGCGCGATGATAACGGTTGGCGGGACTGACGTGGTGAAATATTCTTACAGCCTCGATAACAGCGCTTGGACCGCAGAATCGCCGGTTTCGACCCAATTGAGTTTACAGAACCTTGCGGCTGGCTCGCATACGCTGAAAGTTGTCGGCAAAGACGCACTTGGCAATTTACAGAGCCAGGAGGCAGCAACAAGCATTACTTGGACAATCGATCAAACGGCGAAAGTGGCGGTGTTAATCAATACACCGGAAAATTTCACGAATCAAACTGTCGCGACGATTACGGTTGGCGGAAGTGGGGTGGTGAAATATTCTTACAACCTCGATGACGGGGCCTGGAGCACTGAAACTCCTGTTTCAACTCCCTTGAGTTTGAAGGGCCTTTCGTCAGGTGCGCACACGCTGAAAGTTATTGGGATAGATGGGCTCGGAAATTTACAGAGCCAAGGAGGTGCAACTAGCGTTACTTGGACAATCGACACGACAGCAAAAGTGGCGGTGTTAACCAATACACCGACAAACCTCACAAATCAGACTACCGCGCTGATTACAGTTGGTGGGGCGGGGGTGACGAAATATTCTTACAGTCTCGATGATGGCCCTTGGAGTGCTGAAACCCCTGTTTCAACAACCTTAAGTTTGAAAGGCTTTTCCTCTGGTGTCCATAAGCTGAAAGTAATCGGAATAGACACACTTGGCAATTTACAGAGCCAGGAAGGTGCAACTATCTTCAACTGGACAATCGACACGATACCAAAAGTTGCGTTGTTGAGCAATTTACCGGCGAACCTCACAAACCAGACTTCTGCGGCAATTACAGTCGGTGGTACCGGTGTGCTGAAATACTCCTACAGCCTTGATGGTGGCGCGTGGATTGCTGAAACCCTGATTTCGACTAAATTGAGTTTTTCCGGACTTGCGTCTGGTGTACACATGTTGAAAGTTATTGGAATAGATGCACTCGGCAATTTACAGAGCCAGGAAAGTGCAACTATCTTCAACTGGACAATCGACACAGCCCCGAAAGTGGCGTCGTTGATCAATACACCCACAAATCTCACAAACCAGACTACTGCGTTGATTACAGTTGGTGGTACCGGTGTGGTGAAATATTCCTACAGTCTCGATGACGGTCCCTGGAGTGCTGAAACACTGGTTTCAAATGGGTTGAATTTGCAAAGCCTCGTTTTTGGCGTGCATACGCTGAAAGTAATCGGAATAGACGCACTCGGCAATTTACAGAGCCAGGAAGCTGCAACAAGCATCACTTGGGCAATCGACACGATGCCGAAAGTTGCGTTGTTGAGCAATTCGCCGGCGAATCTAACAAATCAGACTACTGCGGCGATTACAGTTGGTGGTACCGGCGTGGTGAAATATTCCTTCAGCCTCGATAACGGTCCTTGGAGTAATGAAACCCCTGTCTCTACTACGTTGAAGCTGTCAGACCTTGCAGTTGGCGCACATACGCTGAAAGTTGTCGGCATTGACGGACTCGGAAATTTACAGAGTCAGGAATTCGCAACAACCATTACCTGGTCAATTGACAATGTGGCAAAAGTGGCCTCCCTGAGAAATGCACCGGCAAATCCTACAAATCAGACTACTGCGGCAATTACCGTCGGCGGGACTGGCGTTACGAAATATTCTTACAGCTTTGATAATGGAGCTTGGAGTGCTGAAATCCCTGTTTCAACTCAGTTGAGTTTGTCTGGCCTTTCGACTGGTACTCATTTTCTAAAAGTTGTTGGCATAGATGCTCTCGGAAATTCTCAGAGCCAGGAAGGTGCGACAAACATCACCTGGACAATAGATACGACCCCGAAAGTGGCGTTGCTGAGCAATACACCAGCAAACCCCACAAATCAGACTACTGCGACTATTACGATTGGTGGGACCGGCGTGGAAAAATATTCTTACAACCTTGATGGCGGGGCTTGGAGTGCAGAAATTCCGGTCTCAACTCCATTGAGTGTAACAGGCCTGTCGTCCGGAGTTCACACTTTATAAGTTGTCGGAAAAGATGCCCTCGGCAATTTACAAAGTCAGGAAACTGCATCTAGTCTTACCTGGACGATCGACACGACGGCAAAAGTTGCGTTGTTGAGCAATACACCGGCAAATCCCACGAATCAGACTACCACAGCTATTACGGTTGGCGGGGCTGGGGTGGCAAAATATTTTTACAACCTCGATAACGGCACTTGGAGCGCTGAAATTTCGGTTTCAACTCCGTTGAGTTTGACAAACCTTGCTTCTGGCATACATAACATTGCTGTTTTGGGCAAAGATGATGCTGGCAATTTGCAACCGCAAAATAGTTCAACCAAATTTTCTTGGAAAATAGACACTTTACCTCCAACGGTGGTTTTGTCAGATGATCATCCTGACGCAATTCTGCATGGTGGCGACATTGTAACGATAGCCGGAACATTTACAGAAGAAGATCAAATAGACGAAACAGTCCCCCCCACAATTACAATAGGAACCATCGTGGTCAATGCTGCAATGGTGAAAATCGACAATCTTTACTGGACTTATGCCTGGAATGTACCATCCGAAAGTAATGGTGTTCAAACAGTATCAATCACGGCAAAAGATCGTTCAGGAAATTCCAATAAAGCTGCAACAGGCAAGTCCTCATATACGGTTGATAACATTCTTCCGGGGGCTCCGGTGATCAATCCCATCGCTATTGGTGAAAATTTGTCTGGCCATGGTAATAAAGCAAATCGTGTTAATGGCAAGCTTAAGTCGGATTTCTCAAAGTTCAAAGTTAATATAGCAAATACAAACGTTGGAAACAAAGCTGGAACACTGTTTATCAAACTGACAGATTCAGCGGTACCACCTCATACTTTCACTACAACCGGAGAATCGATTGCTGCAAACGCTCCAGCAGCAGATTTAGGAATCTTTTCCATGAGTGCTCTTAGTTTCTTTGCCGATGGGGATCTCAATATTGAGGCTTGGATTGTTGATAGCCTTGGAAATGAATCTGTCCATTCAAGTGTGAAAAAGGCATCAGCGCTAAGTTCAACACCACCGATTGCAAGTGCTCCTAAAAATTCTCCTCAGAAACTAAAAAAGGGGGATCGCTCTACTTCAACCGTGAGTTCGAGTAAGCCCGGTAGCATTTACCTTATAAAAAGAGGAGAAAGTGCAACCATTCAGGCAGAGATTGATGTTGCTTTAGCTGCCTGGAAAGGGTTTTGGGAAAAGTTGACGCAGAGGCGAATGTTCCTTATTCTGTTGCCATTCCACCTAACTTGATTTCTGGCTTGTATGATCTCGTTGCGGTTGATGATGCTGGGAATGTTTCCACGATTGCTGATGGCTGGCTGACTATAGATGGAGATTTTTCCTCCCCCAATATTGGGCTCATGAAATACATTCCTGCCGGACAGTTTCAACGCGATGCAAACCCAGCCAATACTTCCACGGTTTCTGCTTTTCGAATTAGCCAGTATGAGATTACCCAGAAACAATTTGTTTCTTTGACAGAACTGTCGAATCCTAGTTCTTTCAAAAATGTTGTAAACGGTCCAGTCGAGAAAACAAATTGGTACCATGCACTGGTTTTTTGTAATAAATTAAGTATGAGTGAGGGTTTAATCCCCGCATACACTATAAATTCTTCAACCAATCCAAAAGATTGGAAGAATGTTCCCACAAATAGTAATGGAACCTGGGACGCTGTGACTTGCAATTGGAGTGCTACCGGTTATCGATTACCGACCGAAGCAGAATGGCAGTGGGCCGCTATGGGTGGAGCTTCCGATTATAATAAACCTTTTGCTGGGAGTACAGGGGATAACTTAATCGGGGACTATGTTTGGTATCTTACTAACTCTGGCAATACTACCCATAGTGTCGGTTCAAAACTTCCGAACGAGCTCAATATTTATGATATGAGTGGAAATGTTTGCGAATGGTGTTGGGATTGGTATGTGGCAAGCTATCCATCCGGGGCTCTGGTAAACCCAACAGGAGCCGACTCGGGGGCTAATCGTGTAATTCGCGGTGGAAGTTGGGATGTTGGTGCATCCAGTGTTGCAGTTGCGTTTCGAAACAGCAATTTGCCGTATAATCGTCGTAACTCTATTGGATTCCGAATTGTGCGTCCCTGACAAAAGAAAAAAAATTGAAATTGGTGCCAATCTTTGCTATTTATTGGCGCCTGCAAACCTGTTTTCCACCATGAATTTTATGGGCCGCTTTCGGATTGGCACTAACAATAATTAATTGTTTGATGTAGCGCTTTACAAATTTCCTTTAAAATGGTGAAGTGCAATTCTCAAAACCATATATTGGAAAATATATTGAGTATTATACCAATCCCAAAAAATATGTGCATCACCCCAAGAACATTGATTTGCTCAAAATGAAGTTGGATCAATATATTTTCCAAGAAAACACGTAACTTTCATGAAAATAAGGAGCCCTTACTGGATGGTTGAAGCATTCATTTCTGTCAGACCCACTCCTATTTACCCAGACTGAAGCACGAAATAGGTCGGATGAACGAACTAATTGAAATTGAGTATTATTTAATTTTATCCAGCAGAGCTTGCAGATTGGAATTTTGAGTTGGAAACCAGACTACCGTTGTGCGTTTCTGATTTAATTCAGTGTAAGGTTTGCCGTCAGGAGAAACAATCAAAGAAATCTTTACGGGTTGACCTTTCAAGCTTGCGTTCAGTTTTTTAGAAATTTCGGGAAATGGTTTGGCTGGAAATTTGAGACTTGAAAACCTGATTATTTCCTTGGAACCCAGATTAAATTGATTATTTTCAAACCCGATCCTTAGGAAAATTGGTGTTAAAAGAGCATCCCAGACGCCATCCACTACCTTGATGTCCAATTGAATTGGGGAAGTTGCCAACCCTTCTGAAAAAGTTTCGCTTGCCAGCAACAAACCATTTTCCTCAATCCATTCCTGCCATGTTTTTCCGAGGTCGGTAAAATAGATGTCCGAAAGAATATAGTCACCTTCTCTGACGGCTTCTCTTCCATTCAAATCTCTATGAAAGATGTATTCACACTTTTGCCCAAGGATGGCTTTTGCCATCTCAGCTTTCAACCAGGCATGGTCCATTGGTACATTTATCCTCAGGTTGAGTTTGCATCCCTCTACAGGTGCTTGTAAAATTCTTCCTTCCGAATTGAGATTTCCCATTTTTCCAGTTGCCCATCTGACCACATCGACCTTGGGCTTCTCAAATTTGTAGGGTTTGCTTTTTATCGCATTCAATCGGGCATTAATCTCTTCTTTCATTTTTCTTATTGCCGGGGGAAGAACTCCTTGAGGCATTACGTCCCAGGAGGTTTTTATTTCACCGCTTGAAGGAATTGGCTGAGGAGCCCCGGGAGTTGGTTTTGGAGGATTCTGTGTGTTTTCCTCAGGTTTCGGTTTCGGCAATTTATCACCTTTTCCCGACATGGCTGAATTTAAAAAAGCACCACTTTCAATTTCTTTTATATAATCCGGTTCTTCAAAAGGTGGTTTTGGACTTACTTTAAAGGAGTATCCCCATTGTCGCAAGGCACCGGAATAGGTCATTTTAAGGTCCTTTAAAAAAACGTCGGATGCAAAAAACTTCATTCCGTCACGTTTGGGTTTCCCCAGGCCATCATGGTAAAGATGAAAAATAGCATCCTGCTTTCCCATTTCTTTCTTAATTTTTTCAAATAATTCTGCAGAATTCACTTCTGCTTTAAATTCAAACCTTGGGAGAACCACTAGTGCAGGGCTTCCATCGATTTCAGCCTGTACTAAGCCTAATGCGGCTGGTCCACACCAGGTGCCATTTACCATCATTGTTGACCCTGCAATCACTGGACTTCCGTGGGAAAAAATGCATAGCAGAATCAACCAAAATAATAAGAAATGTTTTTTCATTTGTTTCTCCAAAAAACGCCTCAGAAATAGTTATTACTACGAGTTTTAAATAAATTTGCCTGCGTCTTGCAAAGTTCAGGATAAAAACACCTGACAATCGAATTTGCAAAATAATTCAATTTATAGCCATTGCAGTTAAAATTGCCCGTTTTTACAATTAAAAGTGAAATTCCTTGGAACTGCCTTTCCATTGTTAACACCAGCGTTTCTTAAAATCACCAAGAAGTATTCTATAAAAATATTGGGTTAGTATTAAACAAAAATTTGCAAAATTTACAAGAACCCCTGTTAAAATATACTCACCTTTAGCATAATTTGGAAAGCTGTTTTTATAAATTTGCTTAAGAAATTTGTCGCCATATGAAGTATGAGGTGCATCCAATGAAAAACAGTAACTTACGACTGCTTTTGGCTATTGTAATTTTATCCTTCGTGGAATTTCTTTCTCCCACATTTTTAATAGGCATCAGAATGGAAGAATTCCGGGTTGCCATTGAAAATCGGGAAAATGGAACAATTTCAGTTTCCCGGGACCTAGGTAAAACCTGGCTGCCTATTGGCCTTGTGATTCGCCCAAATAATGGACAGACCAAAGAAACAGACGGTGAAGGCTTTACTGCGGCGAATTGGGCTCCCGATGGCTCAATCGCGGCTACTGCCGTAAATGCGATTCATGTCAAAGTCAATCAGGGCGAAAAATATGCTGTTCTTTTTACCATACAGCCTAAAGAGTTTCTTGAAAAGACATCGGAAGAAGTAAAGTCATACTTTTCCAGTCCTACATCAATATTTTCTGATATTCCAGCTGGCAAGCTCCTGTTTGGAGCAGAATATTCACCAAGAGTCGGTAATCCAGTGTTTGTCAAGCGGGAAGGGAAAGAAGTCCGGATTTTTCCGGATTTTAAACCGATGTTAGGGGATGTTATTATAATTCCTTCTATTTGCCCTGAAATAGAATTAAAGGAACTTCGATTTGAAAACCGAAAGGGAGGTTTTATCTTCGCCTCATTCAATGATGGCTCTGCCAAAACAATGGGGGTCGTGGAAAAACCGGTTGGAGCTGTTGGTCGTTTTGGTGGCTCCCAATATGCCGAAAGAGGGAAAGTTCGTGCTAATCATCCGGGAGTTTTGTGTATCGCTACATCGAAGCAGGGTTTACAGGGAGGATTTCAAATTGTTCCTATAGTTCACGCTAAGGAGCCATGTTTGGATTACATCTGGAGCGACGTTCCAGCCTGGATGATCATCAAACCATTGTTTCCTGCCTTCCAGCATCTTGAAGGCTGCCCTCCCATTTTTTCAGGTTCCATTCAGCCCCAGACAGGGCGATGCGAAGTTCGAATTGATAATGGCTCGTGGCAACTTGTACCAGAACTTTCTGGATTAGTAAAAGATGGTCTGAAGCATGTAACTGAGATCAGAATTCGTTTTTAAATTTTTGCAAACCTAATAGTCTTTGTAGGAGACCTAAGAAAATTTATTGAAACAGAAGCTTGGATAGCCAGTAACTGAATGGAATCGAAGCAGTTCATGGAGCGATCTCGAAGTGCTTAAAGTCATAGTAAGTTGTTTGCAAGTAACTCTATCTTTGTGAATGAAGCAATAAATCTGACTGTACAAAAGGGTTGGAGACAGATTGTCAGACAAAAATGCTATAGGTTCAGATTCCCCAACCTCGGGGATTCAATTTTGATACCATTTTTTCGATTGATGAAGCGCAAGCTTGCTTTGAAATCGGTCTTCTGCTAAATTTTCGTGGAAGTTGGTCTCAGGATAAAATCCAACCGAAAAGTTTTTCAAAATCAGATAAATATCTTGGGGAGCTTCTTTCCGAGAAAATACAAGCTTGCGTTAACTGGAATTCTGAGGGTCTTTTTTTTGAGCATTTTGTATAATCAAAGCCTTCTTATTAATTTATCAAATCAATACTTTGGATATTATACCAATTTCAATTAGTTCATTCATCCGACCTATTTCGTGCTTCAGGTCTGCGTAAATTGGAGTTCGGTCTGACAGAAATGAATGCTTCAACCATTCCCAGTAAGGGCTTCTCATTTTCATGAAAATTCCTTCTTTTCCGCAAAATATACCGATCCAACTTTATTTTGATCAAATCAATGTTCTTGGGGTGATGCACATATTTTTTTGGATTGGTATTAGAAGGATTTCCATTCTCTTGAACGGGTTTCGCTTTATTGCAAATTGCAATGCGTGCTTTCGAAATTTCTTGCATTTTGCAATGCTTCCGCCTTCTCTCTTCCCTGATTTCGCTGATGAATTCAATGAAAGTGAATTTTGGCATAATTATTGCTACCCACAAGTCAATATGTCAGGAAAAAGGAATTTTACCAGTTACATATAAATTGTGCAGAATTGATGCAAGACGATTAAGCTCGTTGAAGGGGTGCAAGAATCTTTGATTCTGTAAAATTGCCTCCTGAAAAGTCCATTAACAGCAAGTTGATTTTCGAAAAATCGATTTTTTCACACCTTCGAAAAGATGGAACTCTCCAATGGCTACAGACGTATTTTATAGAAATGGAGTGTGCCAATACTGTAATTTTGCATGATTCATGTGGGGTAAAATAGGTTGCTAGAGAGGTAATCCTCAATAAAAATAACGCACGAGTTCTCTGCGAAAGGAATTCTATTGATGCATCCTGTGTTCCTGATAGTAATATTTTTTGGCTCCATTTTTGGAGCTGAAATTGTCAGTCAACATGAAAAAAAAGAAAAAGCATCCGGGGATGAATTCGAATATTGGGCATGGGTTATTGCCATAGGTTTTCTTTTATACGCTTTCGGATTAATTTTTTGTCTGGTATAATTCTTCCTTACGCTTTTTTCTGATGGAAGGAAAAAAAATGCAAGAGCCATATTCTTTTTTAAAGCATGTTAAACATTTAATTATTGGTGAACCACGTGACCCCCACGACCGGGAGATTTTTCATAAAATTACTCTCATCGCTTTTCTCGCTTGGGTAGGTCTAGGCGCAGACGGAATCACCTCCTCCTGCTACGGCCCGGAAGAAGCTTTTCGGGCTCTTGGCGGTCATTCAGTATTGAGCATAATAGTTGGACTGGGATGCGCGTTAACTGTCTTTGTCATTGCTACAAGTTATTCACAAATTATTGAATTGTTTCCTACGGGTGGAGGAGGCTATCTGGTTGCCAGTAAATTGCTGTCACCAAATGTTGGTATGATTTCAGGTTGTGCGCTCCTTGTCGATTACGTTCTTACGATAACACTGTCCATCGCAAGCGGTGCTGATGCTCTTTTCAGCTTTTTCCCCGAACCCTGGAATCCTTATAAATTCTGGTTCGCGCTTTTTGGAGTTTTTGGGTTGCTTATCTTGAATTTGCGGGGAGTAAAGGAATCTGTAATACCCCTCGTTCCTGTTTTCCTTATTTTCATTTTTGCTCACGCATTTTTGATCCTTTATGCCATTATTTCTCATTTGATGCAATTTTCAACTCTTTCTCACAAACTTGTAGTGGATTTGAAAGAGACTCATTCCCAACTTGGTTCCTGGGGGATGTTCCTGATAATTTTGAAAGCTTATAGTATGAGTGCTGGAACATATACCGGAATCGAAGCGGTCAGTAATGGACTTCCCATCTTAAAAGAACCTCGAGTTGAGACTGGGAAAAAGACCATGACCTATATGGCAGTATCCCTTGCCTCAATTGTACTTGGCTTGATGATTGCCTACGTTCTTTTTGATGCTCAACCGAGTGCCACAAAAACCTTGAATGCAGTCTTGTGCGAAAAAGCTTTTGGGGGGTTTGGAACCTTCGGAACGACGTTTATTTTTATTACTTTGGTTTCTGAAGCCGCACTTCTTTTCGTTGGGGCACAAGCTGGTTTTCTCGATGGCCCGCGAGTCCTGGCCAACATGGCTCAGGACAGATGGTTTCCAACAAGATTTGCACTCCTTAGCGATAGGTTGGTTACCCAAAATGGAATCCTATTGATGGGGGTTTCATCCTTGATTCTTATGGTAATGACCCATGGCTCGGTTGGGTACATGATAGTTTTATACAGTATTAACGTTTTCATTACGTTTTCACTTTCCCAAATTGGAATGGTGAAGCACTGGTGGAACGTTCGCTCCACAACTCCTGATTGGAAAAGGAAACTTTTTGTTAACGGAGTTGGACTTTCTATGACTCTCTTCGTTCTGCTTTCAGTTATTTATATCAAATTTTTTGAGGGTGGTTGGATCACCATCATTATCACCGGTACTCTTGTTCTTTTGGCCCTAGGAATAAAAAGTCATTACAATCATGCCTTTAAATTACTTCAAAAATTTAACGGCCTTGTGGATGTAGCAACAATTCCTGGTATTAAATCCTCTGAGTTCCAAAAAGAGTCAAAAACTGAATTCCAATGCGATCTCAAAGGAAATACTGCTGTTCTACTTGTAAATGGATTTAATGGGCAGGGAATTCACACCCTCATGAGCATTATCGGGCTATTTAAAAGTACTTTTAAAAACTTTGCATTCATCCAAATTGGAATGATTGACGCGGGAAATTTTAAAGGAAGTCAAGAAGTTGATGCCCTGGAAAAACATGCCCACGAAGGGGTTCAGCGATATGTTGATTTTATGAAAAACCATGGATACTATTCCGAAGGCTTTACCTCCATTTCGGTTGACGTAGTGGAAGAGACCATGAAAATTTCCCAAACAGTGCGGCAAAGGTTCCCAAATTCGACATTTTTTGGTGGGCAGCTTGTTTTTCCGGAAGATACTTTTATTACAAGAATGCTTCACAATAATATCGTTTTTTCAGTTCAGAGGAGATTTCTGACCGGAGGGCTTCCCTTTGTTATTATTCCGGTGGTAGTCTGATTTTCCCTGCCAAAAGCCAATTATTTAGCTGATTCCGGACTTCTTCCATTAATTCAATTGGAGTGGAAGCTCCGGCTGAAAGTCCAATTTTCATATTTTTATTGAACCATTCAGGATTTATTTGCTCGGACGATTCGATGTGATGCGTCTCAACTTCAACTCCAGAGCTTATTTCCGCTAACCGTGTAGTATTTGCCGATTCAAATCCGCCTACTACCAGCATAAGATCGACCTCTCGCGCAAGCTTGAGAGTGGAAGCCTGTCTATTTGTTGAAACATCGCAAATTGTGTTATAGACATTGACTTGCCTGAATTTTCCGATTAGATATCCGACAATTCCGTTTAGTTTTTCAATTTGAATGGTTGTCTGGCACAACACAGCAATCTTGGTTTCCCGGGATAACTTTTCCAATAGGGATTTTGACTCTTCGACATTTTGGATTATTGCCCCATTTCCGTTTGTGTAACTTAATATCCCTTCAACTTCAGCATGCCCACGGTCGCCAACGATCATGACACGAAATTTTTCTTCTGAAAGTTGCTTGGCAATATTTTGAGCATATTTAACATTGGGACATGTTGTGTCTACAATTGTTAATCCGCGTGAACACGCCTTCTCGTATGTTTCTTTTGTGGCACCGTGTGATCTGATAACCAACCACCCATTTTCCGCCTCATCGAGACTGGAAATTTTTTGCACTCCTGCTTTTTGCAATTCTTCCACTACAGTTGGATTATGTATCAGATTGCCCAGGATAAAAATAGGTTTTTTGCCTTCCCGGATTAGGGAACGAACCATTTCGACGGCTCTTTTTACTCCGAAGCAAAACCCTGAATATTCCGCAAAGATTATTTCCATTTCTTTTGCAATTACTTTCGGAGAGTTATGATGTTTCAGAAGGTGCGAAAAGCTCGGGGAAGCTTGAAGAAAGGCTGACTCTTACGTCCAAAAGGGAATTTTCGCAAAGAATTTCGTGAACCTTTCTTGTAAGAGCTTTAAGATCTATCTTTTTCATCAACTTTCGGATTTCAGGTAACGCGGCAGGTCTCATGCTGAGTTCGTCCACTCCCATGGCTAGAAGGACGCAGAAGGCAACTGGATCAGAGGCCATTTCCCCGCAAATTCCCACTTTCAGACCTTCGCCCTTTGCAGCCGAAATTCCATAAAAAAGCAATCGAATGAAGGGAAGACACAATGGATTGGCAAGATCGGCCAGACGCTCGTTTGTTCGATCTATCCCATAGACGAATTGAAGAAGGTCGTTGGTTCCCAGGCTAATATATTTGGTGTGTTTCGCTATTGCGTCAAACATGAAAAAAGCTGATGGTACTTCCACCATGATTCCCCATTCGGGCTTTTTAGCTATGGAAACTTGCTTTAAAGCCTCTTCCCAGATTTGAGAAATCTTTTCGAGTTCTATTTCGGTTGAAACCATAGGAAATATTATCTTGGTCTTCTCATTTGAAGCTTTCAACATAGCCCGAAGCTGAGGCATTAAAATATCCGGTCGGGAGAGAAGAAATCGGATGGAGCGAAATCCCATGGCGGGATTGCTTTCCCTTGGAAAAGGAAGATATTTGACCTGTTTATCTGAACCGATGTCGATCACTCGAAGTACTACCCCCTCCGGGGCGGAATTTACAACTGACCGGTAGACCGATTCCTGAAAGGCTTCACCCGGCAGATCGACGCTTTCCATGAAAAGAAATTCGCTGCGAAAAAGACCGATTCTGTTTATTCCGGTTCTTTGAAGCAGCGGAAGTTCTTCTACTCGCGAAATATTAGCAGCAATGAAAATTTCAATCCCATCTTTGGTTAAATCTTTTGTGGTTGCCAGGTTTTCGATTAAGGAAAGACTTTTTAAAATCTGATTATAGTTTTGTAATTCTTTCTCGTCGGGATTTAAAACAACAATTCCTTCGTTTCGGCTGTTTACAATGATCATTTGCCCTGTGTGGGCGACTTGCGAAAGATTTACTAATCCAAATAGGGCTGGAATTCCTAGAGCCCCTGATAAAATAGCTACGTGAGAGGTGGCTCCTCCAGAATCAAGGCAAATTCCCTGTAATTTTCCTTTGGAAAAATCAAGAAGTTCCGTTGGAGTTACTTCTTCCGCTACAAGGACAAATGGTTCATTCCCAATTTCTTTGCCCGGACCTTCAAGACCAAGGAGATATCTGAGGATTCTATCTCCCACATCTTTTAAATCAATTGCTCTTTCTCTTAGATATTCATCGCGAATTGCCTGAAAACACATTGCCAGAGCATCAATAGTCTGACGAAGTATGCTTTCGACGTTGACTAGCTCTTTCTTTAGCCGCTTAACAACTTGAGGTATGAATTGAGGGTCGTCCAGCATTAAAAGGTGTGAGTCAAAAATCGCTGCATACTTATCGCCGTGTCTTATTCTTGCCTCCTTTTGAGTTGTTGCAATATCTCTTCGAGTGAGTTCAATTGCTGAATGCAACCTTTCAATTTCTTTTTCAACCTGACTTTCGGTAATTTTTCTCTTTTCCACTTCGAGCTTCTTTTTAAAGAGATAAACCTTGCCTATACAAACCCCAGGAGAAGCGGCAATTCCCTTTAAAATAAGTGGTGAATTCGTAGAAGTCATGCGTTTCCAGCTTCCTCCTCGCCGAATTTGCTTTCAATTAACTCGACAATCTGCTTCACAGCTTCTTCTTCATCTCTTCCATCGGCGACTATAGTAACAACATTTCCTGGGCCTGCAGCGAGCATCATGACACCAAGTATACTTTTGGCATTAACCTCCATGTCATCTTTAATCAACTGCAACTCAGACTCAAACGTACCTGCCAGCTTAACTAGAAGTGAAGCTGGTCTGGCGTGTAAACCAAACTTGTTTTTTATCTCAACATCTTTCCTTTTCATAGGAAAACCTCAGATTAAAATTCCCCAGTGGTGAAACAATAGAGCAACTACCATCAGCAGGAAGGAAATCATCAATACATCAATCCCTGCTTTGTATCCAAGAGCTGCCAATCCTACAAGGAGGCATGCTCCAAATCCCTGGACTATTTTTTCCCCCAAAAAAAAATATTCCGAAGAAAACGTTATTAAGAAAGGAGTGTGAAGATTTACAAAATTAGGTATTAGAAAACAAAGTAGTGCCAAAGTGGTAAAACGGAGAGTCGGACGCAGTTTTTGCATTTGAAATTTTGGGAGAATCCTTATTACGTCCGGGCCCATTCGATACCCCCAGAATATTCCAAAAAATCTGAGGTAAAGATGAGGAATATTGTATATCAGCAAAAAAAGAATAGGGGTGAAAAGAAGGTTGTTAAAGGCCAGAAGAACTGCAAGAGTAGCAACAAACGGGCGCCAGGAATCCCAGAAAAAACTGTCTCCAACTGCTGCAAATGCTGTCATTAGACCTTCTTTAGTGTCAACCATTATATCTTCAGCGATTTCTTTCGTTGCTAGTTTTTCCTCGAGAAATAAAAGAACCCCCATCAAAATAGACGAAAAATATGGGTTTGTATTGAAGTAATCCAAATGCCTGCGATAAGCCGATGCCCGCAACTCGGGATCAGCATAAATTTCGTCCAAACCAGGTTTAAGGGAGTATAAAAGCCCCATATTCATCATTCCACGAAAATTCCAGGATGCTTGCAGAAAAAAGCTCCTGAATGCAATTCTGAGCAGTAAAGCATTACTAAGCACCGGAAGTCGAATGTAAGTGGCGCCAACAAACCAAAAAGCCGCCAACTAAACCAAGCCATAGATAGGCCGGGAGAAAAGAAAACAATACAATGGCGAGAATGGCATTAATTGCTTCCCGCTTGGTATTTACCAATCTAGTTGCTAGAACTGCAAAACCTATCGAGGGGAGGAGCCCTTGAATTACAATAAATCCGGTGCTCTGATTAAAATTCAAGGACTGTGTAAAATAACGCAAAGGTTCTACTCCAAGCATAACGGTCAGAAAGCAGAAGATAAAAGCTTTAAAAAAAGTTAACATTGCACATGCAAAATGCCCAATGTCTATTAAAAAAAAATTCGACGTTGCAAGTTTTTGCCTGACAAATGTTTCGATTCTGGTGTTTAGTTTTCTGATCCATATGTCCATGGAACGCCCTACTAAACCAAGTGCAACTGCAATCAATAAGGCGACTGTACTACAAACCTCCCGTTCAAGAAACGTGTCAAATGCTTTTCCACCAAGATATCCAAGTGCGACTGAAAGAACTGAAGCAAGGGCTGCATCTGGGGGAATGTTCATTCCTAATGGAAGCTGCTCGATCCAAACTAATTGAAGAATTGTTCCGACTGTAAGTCCAAGTCTTAATCCATAGTCAACTTCATTTGAAAAAAAACCAAGCGCTAAACCCGTTAGAGGCGCAGCAACCACTGGTTGGGAAATCATGAATTGCCATGCCGCCGTCGAATCTAGGTCTACAAAACCACCGATTGTGGCAACCAGAAAAGCATATGGCAACAGTTCAAACATTTTTTTCTTTTCCCATCATATTTTTCGGGAGTTTGCTCGCTTCGGAATAAATAAAAAAATTGTCTTAATCAAGGGCTTTCTTATATGAGTTCTCAATATCTTTCAGAGCATCTTCAGGAGCTAAATCACCGTTAAGACATTTTTTCAAATTTTCGAGCAGGACGATATACAATTTGATTCGACTTGGTGAATTATCCGAAAGGGAAGTACAATTAATCTGGCTGATAAATGCAGCTAAGAAAGGATCCTTTTTGATATCCGGATCATTTATCAATGATTTTCTTGTTGGAAGAAAATAATTCTTAGTCGCAAATTGTTTGAGGTTTTCCGGGGCACATAAAAATTTAATCAATTCCACCGCGTCTTTAAAATTTCTGGTACCTTTGGGAATAACAAATGATTGACAGCCAACGGGGGAAAAACATCCGGCGGGGCCTCTTGGAATGTGGGCAACCCCCAGATTTGAAGGATCGCGGAAGGGTAGTGCCGATAAAAGATCACGAATGGCCCAGGGACCGTTGAATATCATGCTAACTTGTCCGTTCTTAAAGCTTTGCATCATTAAATCGTAGGGATCAGAACGGATGTTTACAGGAGGCATAACCTTAGTTGTGTCCTTGAGGTCAATAAGAAAATGAAGAGCTTTAAGAGTTTGTTCAGACCTGATTGAAAGATTGCCCGAAGGGTCATAAAACTTTCCGCCAAATGCGAAAACCATTGGCTCGAACCACCATCCGTTGGGGTTCATAAAAAAACCAAACCTTCCAGCGTCAGATCTGGTAAGTGTTTTTGCTGTTTCCCTGAAGGCATCAAAATCTACTGGCGGGGAAAGTCCCTTTTCGGAAAAATGTTTTTTATTGTAAAAAAGCGCAAGGCAATCCATCGAATGGGGGACTCCCCATATTTTTCCGTCTTGGGTGACAACCGTTTTCGCAATTCCAACCATGTCTTCTATTTCAGTTTTGAAACTATCTTCAAGGGGTTCAAGTAACCCATTCTTGGCAAATTTCAAAGTCCAGAAACGGTCAGAGCGAAAAATATCAGGAGCAATTCCGCTTTTTACCGCTTGTTCAAATTTACTTCTGGCTTGAGCGAATGGAATTGCTTCAACTGAGACTTTAATTCGTGGAAATTTCTCTGAAAAACTTTTTAAGATCAGATTTAGAGTCTCTGTTTCGGAAGGGGTAAATGTGTGCCAGAGCACAATTTTTGCTTCACGATTAGAGGATGGTTGGTTGGAAGTATCACCGCATCCCTTGAAAAATATTGCTAAACTTAGTAGAAGAAAGAGTTTCAAAAGCTTCCAACTTAAATTTTTCAAGGATTCTCTCTCCTGATCTAGTTAATGTTAATTTTCCCAATTATCCAAATATTTCGGGAAAACGATCCGCATCGAAGCTTTTTCAACGTAACACTTGTGTTTCACTTGCGATACACCCGTGCTATGTAAGGATGGTATGAGTCTTAGCTAATTTTCAGTCAATCTGGCTATTCTTCCCGTATCACTTTCCTTGAATAAGTGAAATTTCGAATATGGAATATATGCCTGGACTTCTTGCCCAACTTCAACTTGAACGGAAGGATCAACTCTTGCAACAATTGTATTTCCAAGACAGACCAGGTATAAATAGGTTTCGGCGCCCATGGGTTCGGTAAGGTCTATCCTTGCCGGGACAACAAGACATTCCTCATTTTGCTGTTTCGAATTTATGGTGATATGTTCTGGTCTGATTCCTAATACCAAATTTTTTTCATTTTCTGGGAATTTGAAAAGTTTTTCCAATTCTATGTCCCAGTTGAATGGCTTACTGGTTTCATCTTTGGAAAAAATGGTCAAACCTTTTGGCGATTTTTGAGCTTTAAGCATATTCATTGGTGGCGAACCGATAAATCCTGCAACGAAAACATTATTGGGTCGATCATAGATCACGCTTGGGATATCATATTGTTGTATGATTCCGTTGTGAAGGAGAACTATTCTATCAGCCATCGTCATAGCTTCGACTTGATCATGGGTAACATAAACAAAAGTGGTTCTCAGTCGCTGATGTAACTTTTTTATTTCCGCTCTCATCTGTACCCGTAGTTTTGCGTCTAAATTTGAAAGAGGCTCATCCATTAAAAAGACTTTCGGCTCCCGAACTATCGCGCGTCCAAGAGCAACTCGCTGCCTTTGACCACCTGAAAGTTGTTTCGGAAGACGATCAAGAAATGTAGTTAGACCAAGGATATTTGCTGCTTCTTCTACTCGTTTTTCTATTTCATTTAGTGGAAAATTTCTTAATTTCAGGCCGAACGAAAGGTTTTCTCTTACATTCATGTGTGGATAAAGAGCGTAATTTTGAAAAACCATTGCAATATCACGGTCTTTGGGGGGAAGGTTGTTGACAACTGTTTCTCCGATTTTTATTTCCCCGGATGTAATGTCTTCCAGCCCGGCTATCATTCTTAAAGAGGTTGACTTTCCACAACCTGACGGACCAACTAAAACAACGAATTCCTTGTCCCTAATTTCAAGATTGATTCCCTTGACCGTGGGTTGTGAAGCTCCCTCATAAGTTTTGACTACATTAGTCAATGTAATCGATGCCATTTTTTTCTCCTTAAAGAATGTCGCTCATATTAACAGGATTATTTTGAGGTGTAGGCTGAAAAAAGGGCATATGCCCTCCATCAACCAAACGAGTAAAAAATTCTCTATCTTCATCGTCAAGATGTAAAGCCTCAAGAAGCTCGGTCTTTCCAGGGCGTGCATGTAATCCACCGACATTGATTTGCTCTGGAATAATTCCAGATTGGAGGCATTGCCAAGCGTCTCGTGGAGATGAAACAAGAAGTAATGTTTCATAGGGAATTTGTTGGGGCGAGCTTGGACTGAAAAAAATCAGTTCGATTGAGCTGGGAATTGAAAGTTTCATCATCTCCTGCCGCATCAAATCCTGGAAAATCTTTTCATTCCCGACTGCTAAAGCTTTTACCAACAAAACCGGTAACCATCCCACTATTACTTGTCCATGAATCAATCTGTCGTCGATTCTTAGCAGCTTAATTTTTATCTGTTCCATTACTTATTTCCTGAAATTTTTAAAAATTGTTTCTTACTCAATGTTTCCGGGTAATATGTTCTTTCGAGAACTCTTTTCACGGACCTACTTGCGCTTAATTTGTCGAAGAAATTGTTCTGAACGAAGTCGTAGAGCTTGTACTGAGCAAAGCTGAAATAATCATAAATTTGCATAGTTTACATGTCTATCTTATTATAATTTCTTTTTCTTGGATCTCTCCAAAAAGAATTCAGATAAATCTATTATTCCCTTGGAAGCTCCTTCTCTGGCTTTCCGCGAAAGATCTACAACTGCTAACTTTTCCCTGTGCTGCAAGGCTTCCATTACCATTGGGAGGTTAACTCCCGTAACCACTCTGACTTGATCCATTTTTATGAAGTCTACGCAAATGTTGGTTGCACTTCCCCCAATTACGTCAGTCAACACTAAACAACCCGTATCCTTAAACTTGTTTATCTCTATCAGAGCCTTCTCTCTTAAGGTTTCTATTGATTCTCGAGGTGAGAAAGTAACCGAACTGACGTTTTTTTGCTCACCCATGATTAATTTAACAGTTTCAAGTAATTCAAGGGAAAAATTCCCGTGCGTAATGACTACAATTCCGATCACGCTATTCCTCCAGGTAATAATGTAGTGTTCGGGAAACAGATACTTCAAAATCTACATCCATTCCGGGGATGCCAAGAGTTCCATATATTCCCATCGCTAGATGGCTATCCTTGAACACCAGAGCAATCTTTAGTCCACCACCAGCAACTTCTAGGATTGGGCTATCAAATGATCGAAGAATTTCTTCAACCAGTTTGGTTATCGCATATCGGTTCCGGGGAGAAACTGAAAGTAAACCACTCTTTTCAGCTGCACCAAACGCATTTCGCAGAATTTTTGCTTTCAGGTTGTCACCACTTCCGCCTGCTCTAGTTACTACTGAATGGATATTAAATTTGCGGAGGCGCTCAGTCATCTCATCGTCAAGATCATTTTCAACCATTGCTAACAGCAAAGCTGCCTTGCTTAAAGACAGGCGACCCTCTTGATAGAGAAAATGATCCAATAAGAATTCCGTCATTTTTAATCGGCTTTCAAAATAATTTTTTCATTATAGAAGTGCTCAACGTACTTGTCAAGAAATTGAAAATTTATCAGGCTAAACGAATAAATTTAATTTTTAGGAGAAAATCAGGTCGAATTTTTTTTGCTTATTTCAGGATTCCTTGAAAGGCACATTGAAGTTGGTATAAAAAAAATTTGAAGGTACTAAATTTTGTTCAAAGCAAAGTTCAAAAATTTTCAAACTTAACTAATCTTATTCTTCGGAAAAAAAAGTAAGCTTCCGATAATTGGGGCATGAATCGCAATCAAATTTTCTTTATCACTGTTTTTCTTGCTTTCTTGCTGAATTCAGAAATTTGCTCAAGCCTGGATTTGAGCAAGTACCAATCTTTTTTGAAAACGGAAGTTGCAAGTGAACCTGCAAAGATATCAGAGTCCAAGAAAAAAAATACTTCCTCCAAAAAAGATTCCAAAAATCTAGCTTCAGAACGGTCTGAAAAATCGTCTGAAGAGGCAGATGCCTCCTATCGGGATGTTCGACGACCAGTTTTGAATGAACAGAAGAACAAGAAGGATAATTTGTCTCTCCCCTCTGAGACAAGGATTCCGGCTGGATTAAGGCCAATATTGAGCGAAAGAAAAAATCCGAAAGAGGGAGTTTCAATTAGCGGAGGCACTGGTGCGTTTTTGGTGCCCTCTCCGGGGGTTATTGAGCCAGGAAAGACTGCAGTTGCTGTGCATGCAATTCCTATTGATTTATACGATGTAACTGACCGTAAAGTTGGCACGGATAACTACTTTAATACTTCCACAAAAGTTCTTTTTGGAGTATCAGAAGGTTTTGAACTTGGATTAGAAAAGACATTTTCAAATCAGGATCAATTTGATATTACCGAACCTGTCTTTATCACAACAAAATACCAGGTTCCGGGAAATATTACTCTTGGTGGGTGCTTCGCTACTAGCCCGGATGCCTATAGTTCAGTCTGGGTTGAAACTGGCGTTCCGGTTTTATGGGTTGGTGTTGGGGCAAATTTCGGAGTTAACACTTATAAATTTACTTATCGTGGCTGGGAAAGACTAGCTAGGGCAAAGTTTGGTGGATACAATTACACCTATTCAACGGCATTAGGCTATGCTGATCAAGTTTGGTTCATGGTTGGAGGAGCTCTCCCAATTAGCAATCATCTCCATTTTGTTTATGATTTTAATGGTGACCGTTTCAGTATGGGCTTCAGAGCGAATTACCAGAAGACAGTTTTTTTCGACCTGGCTTATATTTCCGATGGTGACTACGAAAGACTACCAGGTGCTATAGCTCACGAGCGAATGGGAAATTTTGTTTTTGGTGGAAGCATTGAATACTGACAACAAAATTAAACCCCAATTGTTGAAAAAAAACAAAATTGCATTTTATTGCCGATTCTAAAAATGTATAAAAGTTAGCAATTAAATTAGTTACTTTTTTTCTAAGGCATGTTATAATTTTCTTATGTTGTCAGACGGTTCATATCAACTCTTTTCAAAACGAAAATCGGGTGTTGGCATCCTCGAATTATTAGGGGTTGCATGCATTTTGAGCATTTCGCTGGCTCCTCTTTTTTACCTTATTAAACTTACCAAGATGGCAGAACAGCGAAGCGAGATGGAGTTTTCTGCAACTCTCTTAGCCCATCACGTAATGGAAAAAATTGTTGCTCTTTCTTTAAAGAATCCAGATAAACTTCCCCCGCTTTCCCCTGAAAAATCAATAATTTCGACTGATTCTCAAGGCGATGTTCCCAGTGAATATTTCACTTTCCTCGAAGGGAAATATAAAACCCTGAGTTCCGAAGATTCTCCCGAATTGTATACTTCCCTGAAACCTTTTAAATGCCAGGTTGATACGTATTTCCTCGAAGATTCGCTTTACAAAATAATTGTGTACATCATTTTTGAAGAAGATCATATTAAGAAGAGAATCTATTTAGAGCGATTGATTGTACTAAACAATCTATCTAAAGAAATCAAAACTCTTTCTGAAGAAAGCAGCGTTGGTAATGAGAAGGATGAACAAAAAAAATAGTGTTGGCTTGCTGAGTTTTGAAGGAGCCCTCATTTTAACTATTATTGTAATGTTTCTTGCTACTATTTACGCCATCTTGAATATCCTGAATCCAGCAAAAATCCCAAATGACAAGCCTTCTCAACTAATAATTGTTTTCCAAAATATTTTGAACAGAATGGATAAAGACATTCGTTATGCGAACAGTGTACAAGTTACAAGCTCAACCATTACGTTGAAAAGAAATGACGAGAAACAGGTTGCCTATATCGTTGAAAATGGAAGTCTATTTCTTGACGAAGACGGCAAAAAAACTACTTTAATTCGTGGTCTATACCAAGGAAAATTTTGGATTCATCCTGACCTTCCTTCATTGGTATCCGTTTTATTCGTTCCATCTGATCGAATGGCTTTTCCTTTTTTTACCTCCTTTGCTATCAGAGGTATTTCCAAATGAATATTTTTGAAAAAAGGGGAATTGCACTTTATTTGATAGTTTCTGCCTTACTTAGTGTGGTTATTTTGAGTTCGACCTTCATTCTTGGTTCTAACAAGATGAAAAGTAACTTCGTTCCAGCTATTAACAAAATTCAGGCAGATTATTATCTGGAATCCTCCATATTAATGGCTTTTAACCAAGCTTGCGTGGCAGCTTCAAAGACGGAAGATCTGAAACTGGATTTTGCTACTCGGGAAATATCTCCTGGCCTAATTCTAAAAATGAAAGAAATTCCTACTAAGCCCTCCGAAAAAAGGGTTCTCGCAACGATTGAAGGTGAAGGAATCACCAGAGAGCTTGAAGCGGTTCTTATAAGTGGCGGGGCTTCAGGAAGCATGTATATTAATGCAGACTGGAGCGTAAAGTTTTTGCCTGATTTTTCAGGGGAGTAACCCTTAAAAAACCTCTTTTTTTGGAAAAATCCCTTCCACTATCGATAAAAAGGCCGGAAGAGTTTCGTAGTTGGTTTGATGGAACTGACTCTATTAGTGAATGTTGCTTCCTCTTGCACAAAGAAAAATACCAGGAATTGAATATTTCGAGGCAGGTTAATAAGTGACATTGCAATCTTCCTTTTTTCCCACGACTCGATCCGGATTTGCGATAATGCTCGTCTTAGCAATATCCGCCATTCTCCTCCTAATGGGTTTAACTACTTATTTCTTCATATCCCAAGAGAATGTCAGTCTGCAAATTATTACCAACTCCGAAATTGCTCATTTTCTTGCCGAAAGTGGGATTGCCTATTCTGTAAGGTCAATAAGAGAATCCCTTGCCAGCGCTGGAGGAGAAAACGGCTCAGCTGGAGAAATTCGAAAATTGTTGGAAAAGCCGGAAAATCTTCCTGATACTTCTTTAATGCCTTACTTGAAAGATACTTGGAATGCTGATTTGGGCAAGTTCGCCACCGAAATGGATCCAACTGCTTCAATAAAAGTGGAAGTTTGGTTTAGAAAGTTTAGACCAACTGAAACCAATAAAGCTGCTTGGGTGGACCCTGGAGCAAAATTTGGATATCTATCGGTTGAATCCATAGGTGAATACCGCGGTTCTCGAAGAAAAATCCAGGTTTATCGACCGGTAAAAGTTGGAAATTGTTTACCTCCTGTTTATTGCAGATTTACTTTGCACGTTAAAGATGCTGGACGCGGAGAGCCAGATAGGTTTAACCTCCTTTTAAACGATTATGATGGAATAAATGTCGATCCTCGTCCGGTAATTGTCTATAATCATGACCTCCCTGATTCAAGGTTGGAAGCGAAGCCTCTAGCTCAAATTCTTTCAGAGGAAAAAGATGAGAAAATTTTTGAGAAAAGAGGCTCAATCTTTCTGGGAAAAACCCCCATTAATCTTCATCTAACCTCCGGCCCTGGAAAATATGGTGAAATCTTTCATATTTATGAAGTTTCAAATTCTAATAAGTTCAAGGCTGTAAGATTTAAGAAAACCAAAGAGCAACTTCCCTCAATTTTCGGTTCTCCCTTTTCCTGGTACTGGGATCGCCCCGACCTCCAACCAGGACAACCGGTCAGAACAGTAAGTTATCTGTTTGATTATTCATTCATCCTGGCTGGATTTCATGACAAAAGTGGAACCTCTCAGACAGATGCCATGTTCCTGGGAAATATTCTCAGCCTTGAAAAACCCAAATATGGTTCGAAATCGTCTATTTTACACCTTTTCGGAGAAGCTGAACAAGGAAAACAGTCCCGTACAATGGTTTATGGCAATGTCAATCTGATTTTCCCGAGATATTCCTATAGTGATATCACCCCTCAAGAAAGCGATGTTCTGAAAATGTTTTCTGAGGTAAAAGACCCCCCGCCAACTTTTTTGCTTCCAGCATTAACCCAAAGCGAGTTTGAAACCGGAAGCCGAATCCTTGAGGACTTGAAAAAAAGACGATTTGGTGCTCCTCTTCTTCCATTTAATCGCTTCTTTCAAAACTATGACCAGTATAAATTATGCATGTCCTCAGTTGTCGAAGTTCCCTATAATACCTCTTACAACTCGATTCAGAACATTTTAACCCCTGAGGCAGTTCTAACGTATCCCCCGACTCGTGAATTAATCAAACCTGAACTTTCGGAAAATATCAAAATCGATAGAAATGGACAGGTGATTTACGAAGGCTCGATCAACCCTGGGGCTTTTCTAGATGTTGTCAGGGCTCGCGTTCAGCAAGAATTCAGTGATGTTGATTCTTTCTGGAAAAATTGTTTTGATAAGAACTCTAATTCTCTTAAGCTGAATAGAATTGTCAGAATTGTGAATCCAAGAAAAGATACATTCGTTATCCCCCCGGGAACAAGCAATTCATCACTTCAACTTTTAGATGGTGGAATGATTATCCTGGAAAATGGAAATGTTTTAATCAAAGGGGTGGAAACCAAAAAAACAGGTCAGATTTTGACTCTTATTGCGCCTGAAGCTACTAATGTCTCAATTAACTCTGATAGACCCTGTGAGATGTTTTTGGTTGCACCTAAAGCCGACTTATCAGCGCCAGGAAAACTTGATTTCTCAGGCTCTCTTGCGGTAAATTTCCTTGACATTCGCGGAAATTGCAGCGGCGGTGAAATTAAATATAGAGAATCTGCAAATCCTGTATTTAACGGATATTTCAATTATTATAAGTCCTGGATCGAATCCACTGATGAAAACTGGTTTGAATAGTGGCAAAAATTAACCGAATACTTGAATCTATCAGATTTAACTTCAATTCTGGGCGAAAAAACTCAGGGTTTTCCATCATTGAATTGCTTGTTGCAGTGGCCATTCTTGGTTTTTCACTACTTCCAATTGCGTTTTCTTTTTCAGCAGGAACAAGAGGCATTCAAATGGGAGTAGATGAATTTCAAGCCCACTCTGCTGCTCTTGAACTGCTTGAACAAACAATTTCCATCCCATTTTCCATGCTTCCTTGTGCAAATTTCAATAACACACAAATTCAGGAGGGCATGCCGCTTTCACCGTCATTCCCCTTCAAGTTTCGAATTAGCCCTGTTCCCGGTATAGAGAGAGAATTGAAGATTGAAGACATCGTTCAGAACAACCTTTTAAGGATGAAAAAAGTTTCCGTCACAATCTCCTGGCAGGTTCCTGATAGATTGACAAAAAAGAGCTTTACGGTTAAAAGTTTGGTTGCAAATGAAAATCCTTAAGAAATGCGGCAAACATTTCATGTCCGGCTTTACCATGGTTGAAATGTTAGTTGTTTCAGTCATTCTTTTTCTCCTTATCGGCGGGTTGATCTTTCTTATGACGGGTTTTAGAAAATCGTTCGACAAAGGGGAGGAATCGGTTGTTATCCTGCAGGAAAGCGGATTGTTCCTCGCCATGTTGCGCAATGACCTGATAAATGCAACCATGGATAAAAGACTTCCACAAAATCATTGGAATGAATCGATCGGGGCAACACCGGAAAAAATTTCTTTCAACGTTTTTGGGAATCCCGAAGGAACCAAGATTGTTCCCGTTATGTATGAGTATTCTGGTTCATCAATTAAAAGAACGTTTGAAGGACGAACCCGGACAATCGTTAATGGGCACGTAGCTTCTCTTTCCTGGAAAGTTGAATCGGAAACTTTTTCGGATACTGCTTCTGGCGTAAAAAGGCTTTGGATAGATATTAACGCCATATTTTCCGGAAAATCCAACCCGGGAAAGAAAGAGATTTCCGGAAAAACGATTAAGTTGAATTCAAAACTCTTCCCAGTAAGACTGATAAAGCAGATCAACTGCCAGCAATCATGATTGTAGCAGTTTTTTTATAGTATGAAGAAGTTTTTTTTGAATTCATTTCCATTTTTCTTGCTATTTGTTTTGATTTCCTTCCCATTGCTTCTACTTTCAAAAATCGAATCTCGCAGGCTTGAAATGAAGCTTGAAAGAAATAGATATCTCTGGGAATTATCTGCAAAATATCTTGTGGAAAATTTCCGAAGCAATATTTCTCCTGATTTTTTCCGAAACGAGTTGGGGCAGAAGGCTTTAAGATTCAGGAAAATGATAGAAAAAGAAATTCAGGTAAACAGTCAAGAAAATATTTCTCACTTATTCCCTGAAAAAATTGAAAAAAATCTTTTTAAAGAGAATAGACCTATTCAAGCTTACGCAATTTTGATTGAAAAGTCAGGTTTCAAAATCATTGAGGGACCCGGGTTTTCGAATTCAAAGAAAATTGCCATGACCAAATTTCTGAAAGCTTTGAATGGTTACGAAACTCTCACCTCAGATGAAATCAAAAGATTTGACAATTTTTCCAAAAATTTGTTTGGCATTCTTGCCAATTTTTCAATAGTTTGGAATCAGCAGGGAAGAACGATTTCAACGGTTTATGAGAAGAAGAATCGTGAACTTCTTTGGGACACAATCGATTTAAAAAATGGTCGAAGTATCTCTTATCTTTTGATTTTCCAAGCGGATTCTTCAACTCCTGGCCTTAGAATTAAAAAGGCCCTCAGGAAAATTGAAGAATCCAATTTTTTCAGAAAATCCATTTCTTTCCATCCCGTATTAATCTCTGTAAAGACTGATTATAAGGTTAAAAAATGCATCTTTCCCTCTAATTTGAATCCAAAATGGAAATCGTGGGTTGCCACTTTTGCAAAAAGAAAGAAAATCCTAACCAAAAAAAATGAACTGGTTCCATTTGGAAAATCGATCCAAATTGATAATTCTTTTGTCCTAAGAGAGCTTATCGATATTGCGATTCCTTTTGAAATACTCATCTTTTCAAGATTCCATACACCGGTTGCGGAAAAGTGGTTTCACATATTCATGTGCCTTTTTCTTTCGATTGGAATTTTAACAGTTTATCGTGCAGCATTATTTGGGGAGCCTTTTGTACTGAGTTTGAGAAAACGATTTTCTTTGTTCTTCTCAGTTATTGGGATTCTTCCACTGATTATTCTATTTGCTGCTGGATATCTGCACATTGAGGCTTCTCAAAGCCGTGAAGAACGACTCATCATTAAAGATACTCTGTCAAAAATCGAAGAACTCGATGTAGGTAGCGAATCTGTTGTATCAAATGCCGTCGATAGCTGTCGAAAATTGATTTCAGATAAAAAGTGGCTCTCGTTAATAAAAAAAAGTGATGACAAATCTCTTAAGGAAGCAGCTTCCCAGGTCTTCAGCTTTCTGGAAGAGAATTCAATCCCTATGCATTTTTTCATCGTTAATTTTGAGGGAAATTTGTCCAAGTGTTTCTTCAGTCAAACTTTGACCTCCTACAGCAAGCCCAAGTTTGCAGAAGCTGTAAATGCTTTTTTCAATGAATGTCAAAAATTTTTACCCCTCTCTTCGAATAATTTTCAAGAAGCCCCTCCCATGGAGGATATCGTTGGAAATCTTGCATCTTTCGAGGGCTTAAGTAAAATGGAAGTTTTTCGGAATTTTATGCGAAGACAGAGCCGAAGCGAAATTCTTGACTTCAATCAGGAAAAGAATTTCCATTTTCATGATATGGTTTATTCAGAGAAACTCGGGTGTATTTGGCTGTATTTCTTCAGTAATCTAGGGTTCCCTTTCCAAGCACATTTTCAAAAATCCCTCACTGATCTTGAATGGACTCTGAAAGATGGAATGAGGAATTTTGGCGCTTTAAGAGTTTCATCACGAGAACAGAAACTAATTTTTCCTCAAAATGATGTTTCTTTTTGGCAATCCCAGGTTGGGAAAAAACTCCAAAAATTCATGTCTGAATCAGGAAAATCTCTGGCACTGCAAGTTATTCCTGAAAAGGGGGGAATGTACATTTCCTTTGCTTGCCAGCACACCCCCGGATTTGTTTTGTCAGCATATATCTCGCTTGGACACATCATAAAAAAGAAGACATTCAATATTTCGGTGCTTGGAATTTTAACTTTGATATTGAGTTTCCCTGTTTTTTATCTGGCAAGGAAGTCAGCCGAATATATTATTGAGCCGATTTTGGCGGTTGAAACTGGTTTATTCAGAGTAATTAACGGGGATCTTACGACAAGGGTTCTACTTCCCCGACAAGATGAATTAGGGGAAATGACAGGTGTTTTCGATATGATGATCCAGGGATTGGAAAAGCGAAAAAATCTTGCTTTTTTCGTCTCAGGTAGTTTGGAAGCTGGGATTGAGGAAAGAAGCGATTCTTTTTTACCCAAACCCCTTTTCCGTGACGGAGTCATCCTATTTTCGGATTTGCGAAATTTTACGGGAATTTCAGAAAAAATAAGACCGGATGAAGTTGTCAGGCTCTTGAATAAACATTTTGAAACGATGGCATCCTACGTTGAAGAAAACGGTGGATTCATAGAGAATTTCATTGGAGATGCCATAGTTGCTTCATTTTTTAAGGAAACATTTGAAGCATCAAGCCTTTCAGCTTTAAAAACCTCGATTCAAATGGTCCTAGCTCTGAGAAAAATAAATCAGGAAAGAAAACAGTGTGGGCTCTTTGAATATAAAATGGGAATCGGACTGGATGGGGGCAAGCTAATGGTTGGAACCATCAGCGCCATGAACCGCCTGGAACATATTGTCAGTGGAGAAACCAAAAAGAATGCTGAGTATCTTGAAAGTTTGTCAAAAGTTGGAAAAAGCTCGGGAATTATCATTTCCCAGAAAATTTCAATCTATCTGAAACCTGAATATTTACTAAAATTACCGGATTCAAATGCTTTTGAAATTGAAGAGGCTTATCTCAATGAATAAAAAATGGGTTTTCCTTTTTTTATGTCTTCTGATGATTTTGTTTATTCCTTCAGTTTTTGATTCAATTGACTTTTGTGAATTGGAAAAATATTTGTTTTTGCCTTCAGAGATTGATCAGGACGAAATATTTTCATTTCTAAAAGAAATCCGACGCCAGGATAACCTCGAAACTCAATTGGGATTTTTAACTCGAAAGTATTTGGATGCTAAGATTAAAAGAAACTCCAAGGGAAATTTGTTGGAAAATTGCCTTGCTTTACCCCCTAAAGATCTTTTTTTGCTCCGACTCCAGGGTGAATCGTGGAAGACTTTGTACAGAGAAACTCAATTAAAAAAAATATCTTCAAAGGAAGCTGGAGATCTTGCTTCTTTATCCCAAATTCCTTCAAAAAAATTCCCTGATTCTTCTGAAATAATTTCATCCTTTTCTAGAAATCTTTCAAAGAAACTTAATTTCCCTTATTCAGCTGTTCTTCAAGTTCCTGAAATGGATGGCCGAATAGTCTTCATCAACTCTCCCGGAAATCGGAAGATTTTTTTCTGGGAAACTTATAGAATCGGAAAGAGCTATGTTGATATCATCGTTGCCCTTTACGACCTTGAGGGAATGGGCAATGATTTTTCTGAGCAAATGATTGTGTCAAATTGGAAAAAATACGGGATGGCTCTTGGTTTTATTGCTAACGACAAAGGAAAACCCATTCTTGGGGATAGTTTTGATGGAAATCCAAAATTGAAAGACCATTTAATTCAAATTTCAATCGAAGGAAAAAAAATTCCTGCTACTTCTAATTTTGAAGGAGTCGAATTGTTTTGTTCGCAATCACTTGCAAAAACTGGATACAGGCCAGTTATTGCAGTTTTGGAATCTCAAATTGAAAGAAATCGGCTCTTCCAAGTGGTTTTTGGCTCCTCTTTAGTAATTTTTTTCTATCTTTTAGGGAATTTTTCTATAGCAAAACCTCTGAATATTTTCTCCCGTTCGATAATCGCTTCAGTGGTACTTAGGCTTTTTGGTGCTGCTATTGTTCCGATTTTTGGGGCGGTTCTGTTTTTTAATTTAACATTGTCGGAACTTGGTGAGAAAGCAAGAAATGATTTAAAAAATTCTCTACATGATAGCCTTGTAAGGCTTGACGAAGGTTCGAAATATTCACACAATCTGATTTTCCAAAAAATTGTGGAAACCATTCGGGATAAAAATTTTTTGGAGCGAATAAAAAATATTCGGTCAGATAAAGATCCAATAGGGTTTCTAAGGGAAATGTCGAATCATTTAGTTTCAGACATCTTAGATCCGCGAAATAAAAATGAAAAAAATACCTTCCTTAATGTTATTTCATTAAAAGCTTCCGATTCATTCGCTGTCACATGGAAAAAACCGAAGGATAACTTTCTTGCCGAAAAAGGGGACGAAGGAGAGAACTATTTTGCCATTTTGCAAAATCTTGTTTGCCACAATTTAATAAGAAAAATTGGAGATTCTACAGATACAAAGTTCAATAAAAATAGTAGTTTTTTGTTAAAAATGGAAATAATTCTTGATGTTCTGATCAATTTAATCGGTTCGGAAAATCTGATGCTACTTGTTCAACCGGCCAGAAGAATTTCAACTTTACGTATTAATTCGAGCAAGTATTTTATTACTCAAAATGTTATCGAAGTTGGACCCGCAAATCCATATTTTCTTTTCTGGGCATGGGATGAATTTCTAACTAGCAGACCATATCTGTTGAAACAATTCGCTAATCAACCCAAATCTCTGGAAATATTCGCGGCCCCCCGCCCTTTGATTGGGATTGAGGAAGGTTATCCGTTGTGGTTTAATAAAAACTTGCTTTATTCCAATAACAAAAAAATGGCAGAATTGTACCAGTTGGTTCTTGCGTCCTATGAGGCCAATGATATGATTCAGGCATACACGACTTCCGAAAAGGGGAAAATTTCTGATTTTCAGGAAGCCCTTCCTGGAAAAGATTTGTCTCAATACATCCTGATTGGAAACGTTTCTATGAAAGATTCAGAAACGTTTCTGAAGACTGAAGAAACAAACTTTTTTGCTACAATTGCTATAATGCTGATTTTGGCTGTAATCGCGGTTTTTTTCATGGTTAATTCCATGCTCCAGCCTCTAAAAGAAATCCAGGACGCAATGAAGAAAATTACTGAGAATGATTATAAAGTATCCTTGAAAGTGCAGGGAACGGATGAGATTGGGAAAATAATGCGTGCATTTAACAAGATGACTGCGCTCCTTGCACAAGGCAAACTTCTTGGCTATTATGTTTCAGAATTTGTTCGTAAAGCCGTTTCTGATGAAAATTTTCGAAAGGGTGCCATCGTTGGGGAAGACAAAGAAGTAACAGTGGTTTTTTCCCAGATCAAGGACTTTCAAACTGTTCAAGCCAATCTTGATGCAGAATTTTCTTTGGAGATAATGAAAACCCAGTTTGAGGCATTCAAAAAATCCACGGAAATTTTTGGAGGAGAGATAGACAAGGTTTTTGAGAATAAAATCCTGGTTGTTTTTGATCACATACTTTGTGGTGGAGGAGAGTCGGCTGTTAAAGCGGCCTTAAAAACCATTTTTAATGTCCAGGATCGGGTTAGGAGCCAAAACTCCGGAATTCAACTTGCGATGGGAGTAAACAGCGGCAAAGTTATTGCAGGTATTGTTGGCGCTCAGAAATCACGACTTACATATACCGTTATAGGTGATACCGTAAATGTGGCTGCAAGATTAGCCTCTTTGGCTGAAGAAGAAAAAACTGAGTCAATTATGGCTTCAGGCATTTCGCTTTCTCTTCTGAAAAACAGAAAGAGCGTTGAGATTATTAGAACTGAAACAAAAAAGGTTAAAGGAAAAAGCAGCGAAGTTGAGGTTTTCCAAATAGCTAACAAGAAAAGGAAAAAACTTAATACTTAATCCTTTTTAGCAATCCTTACTAAAACTGCTGATCTTCCCTCCCTGACTGGAAGCTCAAACGCTGAATCGTAGAAATTGCCTAAGATGAAACTCTTTTTAAGAATGTGCCACCAAAAAATGTTTGCAAATTCAGTTTGAAAGTTATTTTAATGCGATATCCCTCGCTGCTTAATTAATAATTTTGACAAGTTGAGGGGATTTTAATATACTTATACCTTATGAAAATTGCGAAAGCGCATTTTAACATCTGTTTTATATTACTTTCTTTTCTATTTTTAGCCGTTTTTAATATTCAAATTGCCTGGGCTGAAAAAAATCTTCTGCCGCGCATGCCTGAGTTTGTTATTGAAAAAGGTTTTTCTGATTCATTTGAGGTTCTTGAATGCATTGGGAAGGCCGAAATGGAAAATGATTGCGTTGAAACAACCCTTTTTGTAAAATTAAAAAATGTTTCTGATAAACAATTGCAAAGTTCGATAAAAGTAAGGTTGTTGTATCTTGTCTCTGATTCTTCAGCTTCTCTTGAACTTAATGGCAGCCATCTCTCCTTTAACAGGAAAAACCCACGTATCCCAATCTCCCTTAAGCCTGGTGAAGAACTTACTCTCAATGTGAAAGCCAAACAAGGTATTGAATACAATCTCGATGCTCTGAAAAAAGAAGAGAATGGTCGAACTCTAGACGACGACGAAGAAGGAAAGAAAAAAAAGAAATTCAGTTTAAATGACTTGGCAAAACTTTTTGACAGCGGAAATTTTGGGAAACGTTTTCTAGTCGGACAACTGATTTCCAAATGGGGAATTTTTCCGCTCGAATTCAAAAGCGTTAAAATCGAAATTCACACCCCCTCTGATTTCGAAGGAATTTTTGCTGAATCCAATTCTTGGCAGTTAAAGAAAAAATCCAACGGAAATTATTTTATTTGCGAGAATACTAGCGGTTTTCAAGGAACCGTTTTTCTGCCAAAAAAGGATGTCGAACAATATCGACTTTCATTACCAAAACAGGCATCCCAATCCGCAGAAATTAAATAGAGTACCTTGCTTTTCTTTTCGAGTTCTTTTCAACTCTTAAGTGGTTAATTTTTGCGCTACTTTATTCTCAGATATTTTGGGAGTTCACTTTAAACACAAGAATTTATCGCAAGAATTCCCCGGGAAAATTTTTTATTACATCAAGGAGAGATCATGAAAAAAAAGTTGGTCATTGGGTTGTTGTTTGTTTTTTCTTTTGCAATTCAATCTTTATGCGCCCAAGTTAAGGTTCTATATGATGATTCCCACGGCCAAACTGCTGGAAATGCCGATTGGGTCGTAACAGGTGCTTATTCTGATATGGCCGATATGCTCAAAAGTCAGGGTTTTGCAATTGATTCTCTTAGCGATGTGGCTCCTTCAAAGCATATTTCTGTTGAATTGCTTGCCGGTTATAAAGCTTTGATCTTAGCAGAACCTAACAATCCATATGCTCAAGATGAACAAAATGCAATCGTTAGTTTTGTAAAAAACGGTGGTGGAGCTTTTTTGATTTCCGACCACGGCGGAGCTGATAGAGACAACGACGGCTGGGATGCCGTTAAAGCTTTGAACTCTTTTTGCCCACAATTTGGTTTTCAGTTTGACGGAAATACTTTTTCTGAAGCTCCCTTAGCAGGTGCCATGAATTCTTCTCACCCGGTAATGTTTGGAATTAAAGCGGTTGGAGCTTGGGCTGCCTCTACTATTTCCATATTGCGAGCTGTTGATTCAACTGTTGTACCTCTAGTTGACAGTCGAACCAAAAAAGCACCTTTTATTGTTGCTGCGGAAACCGGCAAAGGAAGAATTGTTGCCATGGGGGATAGCTCTCCTTTTGATGATGGAACCGGAAGCGGAGGAAAGAACAAACTACATGATTCCTATGATTCCTTCATGTACAATCACCCCCAGTTTGCCTATAACGCAATGACATGGATAACAGGTATGGTACCAGCGAAACGAATTCCTTCAAAAATTGTTAGACTTGCCAATGAAGCTGATCCCAGCGAGAAAGGTAAGAACGTTTTTATCGATGCAGCTCATGGAAATGCAGCTTCCGATAAAATGGAAACTTTTGAGCGGCACATGGCTAAACTCGGATTTAAAGTCTATTACGGACTAAATTTGCTTACTCCTGATATACTTGAAAAATTTTCCATTGCAATTTTGCCCGATCCCTCTCTTCCACTTTTACAGGGGGAAATTCAAGTATACTCTGATTGGCTGATGGCTGGAGGAAGCCTTTTTATTGCCGCCGACTGGGATTCAGCCCCACTCAAAAACATTGGGACCTTAAATAATCTCATGGAAAAATGCGGCTCCGTAATGCGTTTCAATAGCGATCAGGTTTGGGATAACCAGCACAAAACCAACAAACCCTGGGGAGTCCTGGCCAATACTTTTAAAGCCGGACATCCGATTTTTAACGGTGTGAAAACCATCATTACCTGGGGAACCTGCTCCTTGATCACTCGGGACAAAACTTTCCTTACCGAATCTTCGGGAGTAGAAATATGGATTTCCGGTGATAACGATTGTTTAAACAAAGATGGCGATAAAATGAATGATGCTGTGATTTATCCGGTCGGAGGCAACCCTCCCATTCCAATAATGGCCATGGAAAAATTAGTTAAGGGAAAACTTATTGCTCTAGGATGTTGTAATTTTACCGATTATCAGTATCCAGACAGCGACTTGAATGCTTCTCAGTCTTCCCCTTCACCTATAAAGCATGAAACAGCCGAGTTTTACGACAATTTGATTCCCTGGCTTGCTCAAAATTCTCAGAATGTTCCATTTAAAAAATAGGAGTATTGAAGCTCTTTCATAAATTTGCAAAAACTTCAGCTGTGGAAATTTCTGGCTTTGGAGCTTTGGCTGTTGTTAGGTCTTTATGAATGGATTTGCATTAAAAACAAAATTGTAAGGAGCTAGTGATATTAATTTTGATATAACAAGAATCCGTATCATTTCAATATTACTTTTTTCTCCAAAAAAATTGAGATGTTTAGATTCAATCTTTTTCAGGACATCGGACTTTGAATGAACAAAAAAATTGATTGGGGAGCATATCTTTACCTTGCTCCGGTGTTGTTGATTCTTGTGACTTTCAACATTCTTCCGATTTTTTATTCCCTGGCCATAAGCTTTTACAGCTGGGACCTAATCGGAAAACCAGAATGGGTGGGTGTCGAAAACTTCTCTCGGCTGTTTGATGACCCGATGTTTTATAAATCTATATGGAATACTTTATATTACACGATTGTTTCTGTACCACTTTCGATTCTTTGCTCACTTGCAATCGCTCTTTTACTGAACAACAAAATTGCTGGACTTGGCTTTTATCGAACTGTTTATTTTATTCCTGTTATTACTTCAATTAACGCTGTTGCGATTGTTTGGACATTTATCTATCATCCGGATTTTGGGTTACTCAATAAACTGCTTTTAATGACAGGATTACCGGCTCAAAAGTGGCTTCAAGACCCTTTCTGGGCAATGCCATGTATCATATTTATGAGCGTTTGGAAGGGGCTCGGCTACAACGTAATAATTTTTTTGGCCGGCCTTCAAAACATCCCAAAACATTTGTATGAAGCGGCAAGAATAGATGGAGCATCTATTCGAGCTCAATTCAGACATATCACCTGGCCTTTGCTTTCTCCGACTACTTATTTTGTTTTTGTAATGTCCTGCATCGGGTCATTCCAAGTTTTTTCACAGGTGTACATGATGACCCCCCGCGGAGGGCCTTTAAAGAGCACTATGGTCATTGTTTATTATCTTTATCGAAAAGCATTTGAGAATTTCGAATTTGGCTACGCCCTGGCAATGGCCTTTGTCTTATTTATTATGATTTTCGGCATTACACTTTTCAACAAACTCTATCTTGAAAAAAAGGTCCATTATTCCTGAGTATGAAAAGCCTTTTGAAAAACCCTTTAAATATCGTTGTTCATTTGCTTTTGCTTATTGGGGCCGTTTTTATGATCTTCCCCTTCATCTGGATGATCTCCACCTCCTTCAAAAGTGAAGAAGAGGTGCTTGACACCAGTCGCAGCATTGCTGTACTCCCCGACTTGCTACGGCCCTCTTTTTTAAATAACCAGGGTGATTGGGCTCGAATCAAAGCGCGAGAGAAGAAGATTGAAAATTCCAAAGCAGATTCTAAATCTTCGGTTTCAGTAGCTCCAACTGGAGTCGCAACTGAAACTGCATCGACACCTGTGAAGAAGGGCAAGCCATTCTATTTTTGGGACAATTACAAAGAAGCTTTACAACAACCTTTTTATAGATATTTTCTAAATACTCTCTTTGTGACAATTTCAATTACCGCGGGTTCACTTCTCTTTGCCTCTCTCGCGGCGTATGCTCTTGCGTTTTTCAAATTTCCCCTCAAAGATAAGATTTTTATGTTAATGCTTGGAACCATGATGATTCCTGCCCAGGCGCTTTTGATACCCAATTACATCGTTCTTTCCAAAATTGGGTGGATGAACACTTACATGGCTTTGATCGTTCCATGGCTTGCTTCAGTTTATTCTGTGTTTTTCCTGAGGCAATTCTTTCTTCAGCTTCCCAAAGATCTTTTTGAGGCGGCCATGATAGATGGTTGCAGCCGCTTCCAATTTTATTACAAAGTTCTTCTTCCACTCAGCAAACCTCCAATGGTTACTCTTGCGATTTTCTCCTTCCTCGCAAGCTGGAATTCATTTGTCTGGCCGTTGGTTGTTACCAATGACACTGAATTGAGAGTTATCCAGGTCGGCTTAAGTTATTTCTCAAGCGAAGCCGGAACCCGCTGGGGAGCTCTGATGGCAGCTTCCACTTTAACCATTGTTCCACTTGTAATTATGTATTTCTTCGCGCAGAGGCAATTTGTTGAATCTCAGGCCATGACGGGAATGAAAGAGTAGCTTATGAAGAATTTCCTTATAGGTGTTCTTATCACCTGGTTTCTCGTCATTGGACTATTATTCGAGGATTCCAAAAGAAATGCCAGGAAAAAAGGTCATCCTACTGATAGTAAGCGCCTCGAAATAATTTTCTGGCATGGAATGACCGGCCCTTTAGGCAAAGTAATGGAAGACTTAATTGACCGGTTTAACAAAACCCAGGACCAGTATTTTATCAAAAGCGTATCCATGGGAAGCTACGATACCTTGGCGAAAAAATTGCTGGCATCGTTAGTAGCTGGCCAAGCTCCCGATATTTCCCAAAATTATGAAAATTTGACCAAGAAATTTATCAAGCATCACAAAATTGTTTGCCTTGATGAGTTGATTGCTTCAGAAGCCGAGGATATCAAATCGGATATTATTCCGGTTCTACTCGAAAACAATACTTTCGACGGCAAGTTATGGTCTTTTCCCTTCAATAAAAGTATTCCAGTTCTATATTACAACAAAAAACTCTTTCGGGAGGCTGGCCTTGACCCGGAATCCCCACCTCAAACTCTAGAAGAACTGGCTTCTTTTGCCAGAAAATTGACAAAAAGGGATGAACGCGGCGAAGTCAGAGTTTACGGGTATGGCACAAATCGTGCTAATGTTTGGATGTTTTTGTGCCGAGTTTTACAATTTGGAGGGAAAATTGTTTCCGATGACTTGGCTCCCAGATCATTACTGGACGGCCCCGCCGCGGTAAAAGCTTTATCTTTCCTTCAGGGAATGCTTCGCGAAGGGATAGCTTATGAGGCTCAGGCTTTTGACCACCAAAATGACTTTAAGGCACAAAGAACTGCGATGATAGACAATAGCATTGTTAGTAAGGTTTTTATGGAAATGGGGGCTGGAATCCCTTTTGATTATGGTGTTGCTCCTCTTCCTGGTGCGGCCACTTCCGCTGTTATCCTCTCGGGAACGAATATCAATATTTTTGACAACGGTGACCCCCGGAAAATAAAAGGGGCGTGGGATTTTATCAAGTTTTTTACTAATACCGAAAACGGCGCAGAATGGAGCTATAAGACAACTTACATGCCGGTCAGGAAGTCATCCCTTTCCTCCAAAAACCTTCAAAAGGTTCTTGAAGCTGACAAAAATTTAAAAGCCCCATATGTCCAACTTGATCGTTGTTTCTTCGAACCACGCCTGGGATGCTGGTTTGAAGTCAGAGATCTCATGGCTGATTATCTGGAAAAAGCAGGTTTGGAATTAACGGACCCTGAAGTAATATTGAAAAAAATGAATCAAGATATCAATGGAATATTAAAACATGCCCGAGATTAACTTTTCGAATCCCCTTATCAAATTGAATGGATTTCAAGAAATTCTTTCCATAATTAACGAAGGAAAGAAATTTCTTATTGTGACACACGTCAGACCTGATGGAGATGCCATTGGATCTGTAATGGGGTTTGCGCTTTCCTTGAAAAAACATGGAAAAATTGTGGACATTGGGTTGTCTGATCATCCACCTGAGTCTTTTTCCTTTTTACTGACCCAGGATTACCTTAAACCTGGCTCGGTGAAAGGTGAATATGATGCAATTTTTTCCTTGGATTGCGGAGACCTTCCTAGAACTGGTTTCGAACAGGACCTGATAAATTGCAGAACGCCTATTGTGAACATTGATCATCACATTTCCAACCTCGGCTATGGAACAGTTAATCTGATTGACCCTGCAGCCAGTTCCGCGGCTGAAATGATCCTTTTTTTGATCCACGGGGGGGGGTTACCACTTGACGCCGAAGTAGCGGAATGCCTCTACCTTGGTTTGGTAACAGATGCAAGATTTTTTCAGAATGAAAATCTTCGACCCAGTGCGCATGTTTCTGGAGCTATTCTCCTTGAAACCGGGTTCAAAACCAACCGAATCCTCTCGGCACTAACCTCCCGAAGAACTTTGCCGGAATTAAAAATACTTGGATTTGCGTTGAGCCACCTCGAAACGGAAATGGACGGCAAGCTGGCGAAGGTTTTAATACGTCCCCAGAATCTCATCAGTTGCGAAGCTACTCAGGAAAACGTTTGGGCATCAGGTGTTTTCAACCAGATTACCTCGATAAAAGGTGTTATCGTTGGTTTTACCTTAGTCGAAAACCAGGAAGGTGTTACTTTTTGTGAATTTCGTTCAAAAAGCGGTTTCGATGTAAAGGAAATAGCAGTAGCACTTGGCGGGGGAGGGCACTTAGCGGCCTCCGGATGCAATCAGAAACTTCCCATTGATGCAATGAATAATCGGGTTCTAGCCTTGCTGAGAACCAGATTGAAACAATTTATTGGATAAAATACCTGTGAAGAAAAAAATACCACAAATTCATGGTTTTTTTAAAATCCCTAAATCCTTGTTTGGGAAAAATTTCACAAAAGTTTTGGTTCCGGGGTTCAATGTCGATTGGTGTGCAAAAAATGAGCACTCATTTAATAAGCTTTTCCTAGTTCTCTTTTTGTTAGGAATCGTTTGCTCGTCACTTAGTGCAGATAACTCTCCAAACGTTTTGAAACCTAAACGTTTCGAAATTCCAACAATTGGATTTCTGATTATAAGAAACAAGGATAGCGAAGTTGGAGAAGAGGTTTCACAACTTATCCTGGAAAAGACAGGTGCTCCTTCAATTGTGCTAGCCACACTCGATGCTCTTGAATTTGTCGATGTTCTAAAAGGAGATATCGATGGAGACCAGATTCCCGAAATTATTGCGGTGGCTAGAAACAAATCCAGCGACGACCTGGTTCCTTTTATTTTTTCCGGAAAGAGTTCTTTGAAGCAGATATTTCCTCCAAATAGTGATGAATTTCCGGTTATGGGTAAGGAAATCAGCTTGATTCCTGGCCCCGATGGCCTTTGCTTGGGAGTAAAATGCCTGGTTAATTTCCATGACTTTGGGCCTCCGGAGTTTTTCAATTTAGAATATTATCGTATAAAAAATGGGATTTTGAAAAAGGTGGATGAAAGGCCTCTTGTTGGGAGCCATTTTAATCAGATTATGAATCAAGCCACCTGGAATTTTCAAAAAGGGAAATATGCTGATTCGATTCAACTTTATGAAAAAGTGCTCAGCGAAAAAAGTCTTCCTGGCAAAGCACGGGAAGAAATTTTATATTATCTTGGAATGTCCAAAAAATATCAGAAAAACTTTTCCGAGGCTCTAAAGTTTTTTGAATCATTGATTACGGAATTTCCTACCTCTCAGTTTTCTGAGGAGGGTAAAAGGGAAATTGAGTTTCTGAATAAAAATATTAATGCCACTCCTTCTCTTTCTTTATATGTTGACCTTTTGGTACTTAAACAAGGTGGAAAGCTGGATCAAGCACTCGAAGAACTTAGAAAAATTAAACCCACGCTTGCCTCAGACAGTGTGCTTCCTAAATTCCTTTTGCTTGAAGGCGAAATTTTGCTTGGGCAAGGTAAACTTGAGGAAGCTATGACACTTTTCAAGGATATCAAGACTCGTTTCCCATCCTCAGAAATAGCCTCCCAAGCGGAAACCAATCTATTGGAATTGCAGGGTGACATCAACGAGGAACCTGGAGAATGATTTCTTAAGAACCTATTCTTGAAAAATAATCAATAATGCCAGTAAGAGAAGAAGAAAAACCCCCGGAGATTCCTTTACTCCCTTTAATAATCGTTGGATTGGCTTTTATTCCACTTTTTTTCCTGGTTTTATGGCCTTATTATACGGTTAATCAAATTATTGAAACTCAGAATATTCCGGAGAAAGATCTTCTTTTTACTCCAACTTTCAAAGAAATTCGGGAATATGGTGTGGCAACCTTGACTTTCAATTTTTCTGCCTGGGGAATGAAATTTCCCGTCCCTGAAGATTTCCTCCCTATAATGATTTCCCCCACTGAAGTGTTTTTCAGAGAAACCAACCGAATAAATTCTAAGGCTCTTTGTATTAGAAACATGAAGAGTATTTCGCCCAACATTTTGCCGGAAACCTTTGTTGAAAAATGGTTTATTCCCACTGATCCATACAATTTTTTTGAGACGGTTTTGAATTCTACTTGGAACCCTATTCGCTTGTTATGTAAAGCCCGGTTTTTGGAAACCCAGGATATAAGAGGTGATTTTTACAAAACCGAATGGAATAAAAATTTGAAAGGCTTTATTTTTCCCTCACCTGGAAAAATTGGATATGTCGCCCGAATTTTTAACGGAAAGGACATTTCAACTTTTTTCGAATTTGCATTTGATGACCCCATTTATCCAATAAAACTTTCAAATTGGATGAAACTTGCTTCGGCTATTTCAATTTCCGCAGAAAAAGATAGCATCATTAAGGAGTGGAAGGAAATTTCCTTCGAAAAGTTAGCCGAAAAATTGGAAAATAACAAATTGAACTTGAGTGTGGAAAATTTATTAAACCTTTATTTTGTTGAAAAAGATGAAAAATGGATCTTTGCCATTGCCTATTATTTAGAAAAAAGAGGATTTTTTCGTGAAACCATTGATTTTTTTCGAATTTATGGAAAAAAAAATAAAGAAAATAATTTGAAATACCAGGCCTGGAAAAAACTGGCTGCAAAGTGTTTTTCCAATTTTTTAATGGTTGCGGTAGAAAAAAAAGTTATGGAAAATAAACTCTTGTTTCGATTTGAAAATACTGGTCGGTTTTTCTTAAAAAACATAAGAATATTAATTTTTCTGGAAACTATGGAAGAGACAAAAAAAATTGGGGTAAATTATTTTACCGATTATTCCCTCCAATATAGCTCAGCCAGGAGCTTTGTATTCGACCTTCCGCAAAATATTTCACTTTCGGCTGTTACCTCAATTAAATCAGAAGTTGAAGACGCAGACTTTTTCGAATAATTGATAAAATCACAATTTGTTGCGCAAACCCTGAATAATTGCTAAAATATAAAGAGGGAAGGGGTAAATTTATGTACTGTTTTGCTAAAAATGTTTTTTTTTGCAACCAAAAACTTGGAATTTTGCATTCCAGGCTCTTTCCTATATGGCTATTTTTCTTTTTTGGGTCGTTGATTCCCGTTTTTTCATGCAATGGGGTATATGAAGGAAAATATTGTACCCAACTAGGAATAGACCCTTGTGCTTGCACCGAATTGGTGGGTACCCCCACTATTAGACCAGAAGAACCATTTTCCCCACCCCAACTAAACACCGGAACAGTTGAAGCACTGATTGACTCCAAAGCCCCCTTGATTTTGGTAGTTGCAAGTCTTGAAAGAGATAATCCTCGCATTATACCTGGGAGCCAAAAACTGGACGCTTCACTACCAGAGTCAGAAATCAACAAACTTCTTCCCCAGAAAGATCGAATGATCCTTATTTATGATGCAGATCCAGCATCTAAAATAAGATATGATGTATTTAAAAAGCTTAAAGACCTGGGATATTCAAATCTAATCGACTTCTCAGAAGGGCTAACCGGCTGGATAAACAAAGGGCGAAAGGTTGAAAACCTAAAATGACTGAGAGAAAACTAAAAATGAAGAAAAACAGGTATTACTTCAATAATGCCGAAAACGAGGTGGTTATGTCAGCCATTTTTTCTCTGAACAATTCCGGCCATACACAAACAAAACAGAAGTGCTTCTGTTTTGCTCTCGACGGTTCAAAACCATGAATTTTAATATTAAAAAAATTTTTGCTTTGATAATTTTTGTATTGATTTGTAACAATTCTTTATTGGCTCAAGGGTGGCTAATGATTGACTTGAGATTAATGATTTTTTCGCACCCACTTTTTAGAGCATTTGATTTTGAAACGAAAAGATTCCGGGAAACCCCTTCCGAACCCCTCAGCTCTGGTATGAGTTCCTTGAAAGAGCTTGCACAAACAATAATTGATAAAGAAAATGAGATTAAAGACTTTGACAGCAGATTTTTTGCATCTAACGAATCCAAAAAAGGTGCTGATCTAAAAAAGATCCAGGAAGAGTATCTTCAAAAGAAAAAAAGGTTGGCGTCTGAAATTGACAAATTAAAAGCCAGATTTGAATATGCTTTTTTCTCTGCTGACCACCCCGGAGTGACTCCTGATCATTCCATAATCCCAGAAATTAATTCTATCCTCAAAGATATTCAAAAAGTGCTGTTGGTGCTCAAATCTAAATATCATGCAAATATTGTATTTGACATCTCCGGATTTCTTCCAGTAGAGGAAGAAAAAATTGACCTTCCGACATTGAGAAATTCTCCCTTTCTAGCTCTTTATCAAGCTCCAATCGATAGAACAACAGTATTTCCCTGGGTTGAATCTGCAAAAGCAAAATTGCGGGAAATACTTCCGTATCAAACGCCCATTCTATATGGTGCTTCCGACGCCCGCCTTGAAGCTGTGGAAATGATTAAAAAAGTATCGGAGGAATGAAAAAATAATGAAAAAGTTTTTTTGGCCTGTTTTAATAGGAATAATGTTTTTTTTACCACTTCGAGCTTATTCCCAAAATGGAGTGGGGTGTGTTGACCTCCGATTATTGATGATATTACACCCATCCATGGCAAATTTTGATTATGTCAATGGATTATTTTATCGCGAGAATTTAAGAAGTAAAACACCTGAACAGATTCAGGCTGAATTGAAAAATTCCCAGGAAAGCATCAAAGGTGCTCAAGCACTTTTAAAAAGGAAAGAATCTGAGTTGATCAAGCGCAGAATTGATTTGATGCAAAAGCGTGACGAAACGATTTCTAACCTAAACGGAAAAGCTCGAAAGCCTGATGAAAAGTCTAAACTTGTTACCGATTATGAAGCAAAATATTCCCAGGAATTTGATACCTTGGAAAGGCAATTTGGAGAAATTCAGCAAAGTCTTCGTCAGACAAATGAATTGGCTTTTTCTCCGCTTTATTACAATTCCGCAGAAACCGAAAAACGAATCTCCCAAATTCGAAAAGAACTACAGGATAAAATAACCCAGGTTGCCGCCAAAAATGGGATAGCCGTAGTTATCGATGACAGCTATGGGAGCAGAAGCACTAAAAAAGGGAAAGAAAACTTTGCAATCCCAAGCCAAACCGAAACTCCAGATCTTATTTCCGGAAATTTGTTTCATAACTTAACCACGTGGCAAGTTGACGAGGCATCCAAAGCCTTGCTCAATTCTAAAGATGCCGCCGCTTTAAAACTGACTCCAGCACACGTTGCAGGAGGAATGGTCGAACAGCGAAGATTAAATTTGAAACAGCTTCTTGATTATCGCTCCTACCTTCCGGAGAACCTGGCCGCTTTCTCCCCCGGAAGAGCTTTCTTAATTGGTGGAGTTGACCTGACTCCTTTAATTGCAAAAGAAATATTCGATCAATATCGATTACCAGAAATGGCCAAACAGAATTATTTGACAATCATTAAGGATTATAGATCTTTTGAAACAACCTCCTACCAGGAACCTCCCAAAAAAATGTTACCGGAAGGGTATTTCGAAAAGTTTATTCAAGAAAGCAGCGAAAAATCGGCAGATGAGGTTGCCGTAAAAAAGCATTCCGGGAAGAAGCCATCTAAAGAAAAACCTTCCGAAGAAAAGGATTCCGAAGAGAAGGTCCCTCCAGAAAAGATATCCCCAGAAAAGATGTCTGAAGAAAAGAATTCTGAAGAGGAGACGACCGAGGAAAAGGTTTCTGACGAGAAGGCCTCTGAGGAAAAAACTCGGGAAGATAAGCCCGCATCAGGCAAGACCTCATTAGATAAACCACCTGAAAATAAACCTTCTGGGGAGAAGACCCCAGAAGTTAAGGCTCCTGGTGAGAAACCTTTGGAATCAAAAGCCCCATTAGAGAAGGTTTCAGAAGAAAAACCACCTTCAGAAGATCCACCCATCGGAAAACCTCCAGTAGAGAAGCCTTCCGACGCAAAGCCGCTGGTAGATGGGGTTCAATCAGAGTAGGGTTTCCAAAAAAAATTGCCTGTTCAAAATCTTGGATAAGCGTTTAAGTTCTACTCATGAGTTTTATCTAGGGTTTTGGGTTAGACAAAAGAAAAGGGGGAGAGATTATGTTCTCAAAGAAATTGTTTTGTTTCCTTCTGGTTTTCTCATTCTTGGGGTTCCCTTCATTTGCTCTCCATCCTTTTTATGAACAAAATGGTGACTGCTATGTAATGATTGGGGAAGGCCCTGTCAGAGGCGTTTATGCTTTGAATAATTTAACTGGAAGTCAGTCTACGGTGCTTTATGACCCTCTTGATGCTTACGGGTTAGCTGCCTTCCAAAAATGGGATGGAACGAAAAGTATAAAAGATCTTTATACTTTTGCCGGCGCTGATACTGATTGGCAGACAGTTACTGCCCCTCTTGAAAGAAGAGTGGTCATGACCAGTTCCACGAAAATTTATAAGTCATCTGAAATTCCCGAAGAAACCATACATAGATTTCACAGCAATCCTAATTCTTCTCGAACCGGCTTAGGAAACCACAACGATTCCGTTTGCGGTTATAAATACGGGGGAACCTGTTACCCCTGTAATGTAATTCCAGCCGCTGTCCCAGGAAAACCAGGTTATTATTATGTCCCACCCGGAAAATACTACCACGCTTACGACCGCACCTTCTGGGCAAGATGGGCTTATGGTTGTTGGTTCAATTATTCTGTTGAATATCCTAAAGACCCGCCTGCGTTTAAAGATCCATGTTGTTGCCAGCCTGGGCATTATACTTGGGGGGGCTGGGCACACTGGGTTGTTGCAGAGAATGTCATGGCAAAAAACCGAAGTCTGAAGCTTTATGATTATAATATTAACTCTAAGATCGGCCCATCAATGATTAAAGACGTTGCAACTGTTCAAATTCAGGTGAAATCAACTCTTGATAAGAAAGGCGAGTGCTACGACGGTTGCATAGGTGAACAGAACGGAATTCCTCTGCCGGGTGGTGCAATTCCTTATCTTGATTGTGTCTTTTCAAGCATAGGAATGAGCTACTTATTCCGGAGAGAGCCCTCATCGACTGATTATTTGCTCCTGGGGGTCGATTCCAACTCCAAGATTATCGGTGACCCAACTGCCGGAAGTTGCCTGGGAGTCAGCTCTCGTGATACCAAATCTGACTGGGTTTATGTACTCGGCATTACACAAATCAATGCCTGGTTAAAAGCTGCCAATGCTCCCTATACAATCAACGAACTATCAGATGTTGCAGTTTCAGACCAGTGGTGGCAAAAAGGCGGAATAGTATACGCCTACGACAAAACCCAGGGAATGGTGTACAAGTTTACACGTGATGAAACTTCCACTTCAGTAGCAATACCAGACCAAATCTATGTCGCAGAAGGTACAGCTCCTGACGCAATAGGTACTGACGGATTCGGTAATCTTTATCTGATTAAAACCGAATTGGATCCAATTGCTTCCAGCTCGTTCGATCCAACTAATGTGTCGAAGTATGCACAGATTCCTCCCACCGATAAGCCAGGATATAAACTTTGGCGGGGTTACTGGTATCAAAATGCATACAAAACGGTTTACAAAAGAGATGTTTATTCCGGCGTAATTGGAAAACTTACCGGTCGAATCCTTCTTGGAACAAATATCTTTACCAAAGATTTTTCAACCCTGACCCCCGACAAAACTTCCACCTGGGTTTGGAATACTCCCGACTATCTTTTAGCTTCCGGCCCAGTTCAAACTAGCTATCGTAGTGAACTTGCGGTTATCAATAATGCTACTCCTCCAAAAGTTTCCTCCGACAACGGGGGCGTAACTGATATTGTTGGTCCGCTTATCCAGGATACCGCTGGAAATGCTGTTTTTCCGCCCTCCACATACAAATTCACTGAAAATGAAGTATATTTCTTTGAAGTCGAAAATCCTCCCACTTTCGATACCAACGGGGTCAACCTTGGAAGCCAGGGTATTGATAAAGATAGCGACGGAAGAATTGGTTCATTTCCTATTACAGTAAAAAATTCTACAGTTCAATATTATTGGAAAGTTGTTCAGGTGGTTGATCGTGAAGGAAAAGCCACTGAAACAGTTCTACTCGACATGGAAAGAGATAACACCCCTGGCGATAGCTACGTATTGCCCGTCATTCTGGGAGGTGGGCAGTATTGGGTCGGGGTCAAAGTAAAATTCAAATATTACGATTACAATAAACTCCCACTTGGGGCTCTTTCCGACCAGAAAGAAACAGTCTTGACTCCTGACTACACGACTTCAAGAGGGGAAATACCGCCTAAACCCACATTTGGAGCTGATTATTCGTGGGCAACTATTAAAATTGAAACGTTCCCGCCCCCGCCTCCTATTGGCGGCACTGGAATCATAATGAGCGGAATGCCTCTTTTCTCCGGAGGTTACAATTTCCAACCAGTTTATGATCCTGGCAAGATAATTCTTCCATATTGCGATCCTTCTAACAAAAACCCTCCTAACCCAACTTACGTGATCAAAGAAATAAGTCCGGTTGATGACCCTACCAATTCAAGATACACGGTTGATTGGGCATTCAAAATTCGTGACTCAAATTATAATTTAGCCACAAATTTAGATCGCGTTGCCATTATGACCAGCACTGTTCCACCAAATCCGACTGATCCAAATTTAATCGTTACAGGAAGTCTGAAATGGCTTAATGATCTGCAACTAACATGGCACTCAATTTTGCAAAGAGGAAGTGAAACAGTTTTTGACAAACAGATTATTACTAAGGGAGCCGAAATACATATTTCTGACCTTCGACAATTATTCCCTGCTCCTTCTCAACCACAAAGCTATACACTTTCCGTCAGTGGATCCAGAACCTATGCCTGGCAAGCATATATATCATCGGTGAGATTCATTGGTGGAAAGCTGGTAACCGTTTGGGGAACCGTTCCTAAAACAGCTAGTGTCCAGATTAGCGTCGATAATTGCCATGTTATAGTACTGGACAACACGCCTCCTTCGTTGACAGTCGCGAATCCCTATAAAAGTGGTGAAAAACTTCCCGGATTTTTTATTAATACCAAAACCTTCTACGGAACTACTGGTGAAAAACTTTCGGAGACAGAATCTCCTCCCACTCCAAATGCACAGAATATTGATTTTGTCGTCGCCGACAACAACCCCTTGGGAAATGCAACCGATTCATTGACTTATGCCGACCCATTCTTTTCCTCAATTGATCCAAAGTTGAAAGTCACTCACAATTTCAACAACCAGGTTGGAACCTTCACCTATTCAACTGCATTAGTGGGAAAAATCCCTCCAACTGATGTTTCCGATCCGAAAAATATTCCAATCAGGTTTCAATACACATCCCAACCCGCCAATCAAACTATCCCTGACTCGAAATATAAGTTGATTAGAACTGTTTTGACGTCTGCTGATTTTGACGGGACAAAAATCCCTTACGTCGGGGCATCCGACTATAATCCAGGTTTTTCTTACCTTCGCTATCAGATCAATCGTGATGATTTGACACACTTTTCCAAAGACTCCGGAAACAATTATCTCCCGCAAATGGAACCTACCTATGCAAACAATTCTGCCGGCTATTCAGATCTGAATTATGGATTCTCCTGTATGGATTCGGCTGGACTTGATTCTTCAGCTTTTTCGAACCCATTTGCCACTGTTGGACGAATTGTTATTCGGGATAACGATCGGCCAAATCTATTTATCAAAGGTTCGGAAATAAAAAATCAGATGGTTGGTTATGCTCCTTCTAACATTCAATCGGCATTTCGCACCATGTGGGGTCGCTTCTCTTTGCCTACGGCTGATACCGAATATCTGCACAATGGACTTGAAATCTGGCAGGGAGGAAATATCACCGGTTTTAATATCGCGGTCAAGAATAAGGTCGCAACGGTTGGAGCAACTATTTGTGATGATAATCTCACTCCTTTTGAATTGGAGCAAGATGTAATAGCAAGTTTTACAGCAGTTTCTTTCGACAACACTGGAACCATCGCAACTGATAGTTTTGTACTCCTCGATCCGACCGGCGCTCAACTCCAGGATCTCACAACCTCGCTTAAACCTATGATCTATGACCGTTTTACCGTTCCCGGAATCTATCAAATCAAAATTCGAATTCACGACAATGCCCTAGACTGGAATGGAACCACCTCCAAACGAAACTACCGCGAACTGGATTGCACTTTCCCAGTCTATAAGACTGGCTTGGATATCCAGGTAATTGAGCGAGGAAACAATCGCACTACCAAGTGATATGAAAAGGAAATGCTGAAACTGTGCTTAAGAAATGTCAGATTTTTAAAAAATCCATGAACTATGTGGACTTCTATCGCTCTTATCTCAAAAATTAGAGGAAAATATGTTATGTGCAATTGCAGGAACAAGGCAATCTCCTAACAATTTTAGATTGCCTCATTTTCTATGCAATGAATTTTTCCAAAAAACAATTTTTAGAAAAAAAGCGATAAAGATAACTGGTGTAACTTTTATCGAAGTGTTGCTCGCTGCAGTTATTCTTGCACTTGCTGCACTTCCTATTGCAGGAATGATTGGTTTCGGACATTCAGGTACCCAAAAAGACCAGCGCTATGTTGTTGGAATTCAACTTCTTGATGAAACGATGAATCGCTTGGTAGCGCTTCCTTATAAAAAGCTCTATGATTTTACAACTTTGGCGGGTGGAAAAGCCAACATCACCGGAAGCGCTCTGAATCTTGAATTCGGAGATCTGACGAGAAGTGGAACCAATTATAACGTAACTGCGGTTCTTGAAATAATCCCGACGGTTTATTTTACATACAGGCGTATTGATCTTCCTAACTCCTTGAATTATGCTTGGGCAAACCCAAGTACTTGGGTGTTTAAAAATACTATTGACTCGCTATCCGCATCTGGCAAAATAATACGGGTATCTGTTAAAGTTAAATGGACCGAATTTGGAGGAAAATTCCAGAAGTCAGTTGATGCTATGAGTTACTCAGTTGATTTGGGTTTCTAATTCTTGTCTCAGAGAAAACGATGAATTTGATTAAATTACGTTTGAAAAGGTTTTCACAAAAATTCCGTCCTGGTTCCTTAGTAAGTATTCCATTGGAAATTCGGTAATGTGAATCTATGTCCGAATGTGAATTTCCGGAAACGTGACTTTATAAGGAAAAATGAATATGGGCAAAAGGGGAATGGCAATTATTATCGTCCTGGGGTTCTCGACGATTTTGTTCATTCTTGGCGCCTTTTACGTAAAGAGATTCCTGAACAGTGGAGCTATGAACCCTATTATGTTGAGAAGAATTCAGGTTTTTCATTTCGGAGAAGGAATGCAGAAAATTGCGCTTTTGAAGTTTAAAATGTTGCCGACTGATTTTTATCATGCCTATAAGTATGAATGTGCATTAAGTAGCGGAACCCCAGGTTTGACAAACTATAGCCCATCACCATTGGAAGCCTTCCAGGGAGATGCAAACCTGACAGGAACCTCTACCCTGCGACAACCGCTCGATAATACTATTTCTACTTATTCGGTTTCCTATTCCATGGCTTACAATAGTCAATATAAAAAGGATATTGTTTTGATAAAAGTAACTGTTGGAATAGTTGACGAGAAAAATTCCAAACTTGTTTCTAATTATTCTTCTCAAACCATTGTAAATGCTAGCAGAACACGGAGTTTAACTTTTTGATTAGCCCATTAAAAAAATCTTCAGGCTTTACGCTCATGGAAATTGTGATGGCTGCCGGCGTGATGGCAATGCTTTTGACCGGAATGATGTTAGTTTTCCGTACCGGTAGTAAATCGATGCAGGTTGGAAATTGGCGAATAGATGCTCAAAAGAGCACACAAGCCCTATTGGGGAATCTACGAGATCTTCTTGAAAGGGCGAACTATTTAAACCGTGTCCTCTCAACAGGCGAAATAGCAAGCGATCCTCTTCCAATACAAATAAACAAACGATGGAGAGACAAGCCTGCTTCTTGCGATGGGGTGAATGAAACCGTTCTGTGCTTCTCCGTCACTACTCCCTATACCGCTGCTTTCCCAGAACTTGGACGTCCTACTCCCACCATGGGAAGTTGGGCCGGAGTTGTTTTGCGTTGCGGAAAATTTAGTACTTCTGACCCCAATAAAAACAATCAATTGACTTTGATTAAAACGGGGACTGCAAATGACTTCTCACTCTGGGGAGGAAAAATCCCTTCTTCCGGGTATACTGGTTTTTTTAATGCTGATACGAAAAATGTTTCCCTCGTTGTAAATGATGTTGCTACTATGTCAATTATAGCGACTATACCAGTCGACATAACCGAAGCTGAGACTATTGAAATAACCTTGATCCTTCAAAGAGTTGAGGGAGGAAAAAAAACACCAACTACTTTTTCAGAGAAGATTCTTGCCAATATCTCCAATAGAAGTCTTGCCATAGAAGACTATACTCCTTAATATTATCCCTTGGAGGCTTGTTTGAAAGAGATTTTTGCAGCAATTCAAAAACTACGTAAAAATATTGTTTTTTCTGCAAGAGATTTATCAGGAATATTAAATATTTTGATTTGGAAATTTTTCACAATAGATGCGGTTACAGATCTACTTATTGCTGGTTGTACAAAAATTAAACAACATGGCAAGAAACTCGCTGCATTGTGGATATTTTTTTTTACATTTCCACTTTATTCCTGTAACGATTTGCAACATTATTGGAGAGGTGAACATTTTTCCCCCGATAATTCTTTTTCAAAATCTACTTTTGAAACAATATTAAAACTATTGGGAGAAAGATCAGAAAATCTTAAGAGAGGGCATTGGATAATTTCTAATCCCAACAATGAAATTTCGAGCTCTTCGGTTCAGTCTCTAAAAGATTCAGTTTCAATGTTTGTTTCAGAAACTTCTGTTGCATCGCAAGCTTTCTTGGCTTCGCCACCTCCCATAGCTTCTCCAGAATCTGTTGTTACACCACTTTCGACAGCTTCGCAAGCTTCCTTGGCTTCGCCCTCTTCGTCTCCTCTGTCAATTTCCCTTCCTTCGGTCTCCTCCCTTGGTTCACCAACTTCGATAGCCACTATAACCTTTGCTGGTTTTGAACTCTTTCCCAGAGAAATTCCTATGGAAAAAGAAAAAATCTATTCCGATCCTGGAATAAAAAATGCTTCAGGAGTAATCTGGTTCAGCTTTTTAAATTCGATTTCAGGAAATTATGACAACTTTGATCCAAATTTGTCCGTTCTTCGAACTGGTAGACGAGAATCTGTAACTTTAAGAATTCTTGCACTGGGAATTAACGGAGACATTGTTTTTATTGATGAAATCAATTTTAAGAATGAATTTTATTTCGAGCAGGTGGTTGATTTTGATTTTTTATATGGAGGAAGCCGTTGTTTGAAATATTCCTTTCTAAGGACGCCCATGGAAGATTTTGGGGAGGTTCAAATTGCTGAAGTTTTGGCAAGGAAAAAATAAGTTTCAAACGGTTTTACCCAAGTCGGATTTGTGAGATAATCAAAAATACGCTGGTAATACCTAACCTTTTTCAATTATCAATTTGAGAGCGAAGAAAAATTATGGAATCAGGGCATTCTAACACTGGATTAGAAAAAGGAATCATCCTTGTAGTGGATGACGATCCTACTTTTAGACATATTATCCATAATACTCTACAGCAATTGGGTTATTTTGCCGTTAAAGCTGACAATGGCGCTGAGGCTATGCGGCAGATTGCTTCTTCACCACCAGACCTGATTCTCACAGATATCCTGATGCCTGAAATATCCGGATATGATTTACTTAAGAGCTTGAAATCAAACGAGAAATATCGCTCTATTCCTGTGATTATCATTTCGGGTGTTGAAAATATGGATAGTGTTATTTCCTGTATCAAAATGGGGGCAGAGGATTACCTCTTGAAATCACCATTTAACACTGAATTATTGGATGCCAGAATCAAGGTTTGCCTTGAGCGAAAAAAATTGACAGATGAACAGGAAGCCTATAGACACGAAATAGAGCTTTTGAATAGCGAACTCCAAAGTAGGATTAGTAAGGAAATCAGTAAAGCCACTGCTGCACAATTAGGAATGTTATTTGCACTTTCAAAACTTGCTGAATCCAGAGATCCCGAAACTGGTGGACATCTTGAAAGAATCCAGGAATATTGTAAAGTTCTTTGTGGCTTTTTAAGGGTAAATCCCAGATATCGCTCTTTAATTGACCGGGCTTTTGTCGATAATATTCATCCTGCGAGCTGTCTGCATGACATTGGAAAAGTAGGAGTCCCGGATTCAGTACTTTTAAAACCTGGGAAACTTACCGCCGAAGAGTTCGAAATGATGAAGAAGCATACTGTAGTTGGCTTTCAAACATTATTGGAAGTCCATAGAAAATTTCCCAACAGCCCTTTGGTTTACATGGCCATGGAAATAGCGCTATCCCATCACGAAAAATGGGACGGGAGCGGATATCCAGACCAATTATCGGGAAATTCCATCCCTCTTTCCGCTAGAATTGTTGCTGTTGCCGATGTTTACGATGCCCTCTCCTCTAAAAGATGCTACAAGGATGCAATGCCACACGAAAAAGCTAAAGGGATAATTTGTGATGGAGGCGGAAAACATTTCGACCCGGATATGGTTGATGCCTTTATTAAGGCTGAAAAAGAATTTCAACGCGTTTCACGAACGTATGTTGAATGATTTTTTCAAGATATTTTCGTTCGAGAATTATTAAATTGGAGTTTTGCATATTTTTGGAAATTTGCTTTCTGAGCGTGCTTTGGATCCTTGGATTCCTTCTGAAAAAGGAAACCCCACAGACTCTTTTTTCCAAAAAAAATCCCAAAATTTTAAGCAAAAATCTGCGAAAGCTCCCATTTTTACGATTTGAATCTTGTTCCTGAAAAAGTTGTAAAACGTTAATACTACTAAATAGTGCCTGGAGTTGAGAGATAGCATGAAAATCGGTAAAAAAATCCTTTATTTTTGTTTTCTTTCAGTTTTTGTTCTTTCTCCTCTTTTTGCTGACCCAATTAATTTTACTGTGATTTGTACCAATGATCTCCATTCTAATTTCGAGGGAAACGGCCCAGATAGATATTTCACCGAGATTCCAAACGATGGGGATCCGATTACGGGCCATTATGCCAGAATTGCAGAGTTAGTTAAGCATGTCAAAAGTGAGAAGAACGAAAAAAATGAACCGGTAATTCTTCTCGATTCCGGGGATTATTCTTTTGGAACACTCTTTCACATAATTTCCCCTTCCAAGGCAAGCGAAATGGTGCCTGAATTCCAGTTTTTTTGTGATTTGAAATATGATGCCATAACTATGGGAAACCATGATTTCGAGTCTGAAGAAACCGGACTTGCGATTTCCTTGAAAAAAGCTGCAAAAAGAGGCTTGAAACTTCCTTTCGTTGTTTCTAATCTTTTTTTCAGGGATGTTGAAAATAGCCGGATTAAAGAATTTTATTGTTCAAATTCGCCTGATCCACATCAATCATTTTTGAATCGATCTTTAATTAAGGAATATTATTGCAATGGAAAAAAACTCCGAATTGGAGTAATCGGAATATTAGGGCCGGATGCTGCCAAATTATCTTTGGCAAACCGCCATGAGTGTGGCTTTTATGGCTTTGATGATGAATCCGGGAAAGATGATCTTCCTCAACTTTATGGGAAAGTAAACGAAATAGTCAAAGACCTTAAGGAGAATGGAAAAGCAGATGTAATCATCGCCCTAATGCATGGAGGAGAGCTTGAAAACAGAGAATTGATAAAAAACGTTCCGGACATTAATCTCATCGTAGCAGGACACACTCATCAAGCCTATTTTTTTCAGGACGGAGATACAACTGTAATTCAAACCGGAACAGGTGGGAAACAGGTTGGGTTAATTGAATTCGCCTTCGATGAAGGCAAATTGGTTCCTTTAAATCCTCAAAATACTTTAGTTGCAATTAACGATTCTCTTGAATCTGATAAAGAAGTTATTCAACAGATTGAATCATATAAGGATGAAATCAAAAAAGTTATTCCTGATTCTAAATATTCTTATGACTCTGTAATTTATGAGGTTTTTTCACCGATTTTGAGAGGAAGATGGCCGAACAACTTTGCCGGAGTTTTTGTGGCTTCAAGTATTTTGAAACAAATTAATAAAGCGGCTGAGAAAAAATTTGACCTTTATATCACTACTTCTGCAATGGTAAGAAGTGATTTCGCGGTTCCAGAAAAATTTCCAAAAGTTGTTTATCAATTTTCAGATATTTTTAAATTCTTACCCTTGGGTTATGATGATGAAATGCACCCCGGAGCTGAAATTATTTCATACTATCTTACAAAACATGATTTTAAGAAGCTTCTTGAAGCAATGTTTGCGTTTTGTGGAAAAACCCCTTCTTATGAGCCGGTGCTATCTGATTCAGTGAGTTTCAGTTTGAATTCATTTGGTATTCCGCTATTTAACAAAATTGGAAATCTTAAACTTAATGGCAAGGATTTTAAAGATTGGCCAGAATTGATTCACGTTTGTTCAAATAGCTTTTTTGTGAAAAATTTAATGAAGATAAAAACAATAACCAGGGGTTGGGTGGAAATTCCTCCAAGAAATGAAAAAGGGGAGCCTATCACCTCTTTTGAAAAAAGCGGTTTCCCAAAAGAATTTATGGTTTTTGTTGAAAGCCTGTCAGAAGTTGGAAGAGACTCAGGACGATGACGGTACTATTTTATTCAACGGTTTTTTAAAATTCCTAAAACTATTTCTTCTGCAATTCCCGCCAGTTTTCTTAATTCATTTACCGATTGATTGTCAGGGTTTTCAAGGATAATCCTGATTAATCTAAGTAATCTCTTTATTCCATCGGGATAATTTGATGAATTGATTTCCCCGATTGCTTGAATTAAAAGGACGGGAAGGTCTCTTGCGCCAAGTGTTGCTGCTTGCCGGGCCCAAGGAATTCCCTCACCAAATTTTCTATCCAGAAAAAGAGCTCTTGCAAGTTTTGACATGACTCTTTCATTCTTGGGGACAAGTGCTTGTAACTTCTTTAATATTTCAACGCTCTGGGAGATTTTTCCCTCGTTCTCAAGGGAATCTGAAAGAAGTAAAAATGCCTGTGGCAATTTCGGATGAAGTTGAATTACTGCAAAAAGCGACGCTGAAGCTTTGTTCCACAACCCAAGTCTGGTATAGATTTGTCCAAGTGAATAATGAGCTTTAACATGGTTTGGTTGAATAACTAGTGCGCTTTCAAATAATTCTGCGGCTTCTGTAATGCGATTGGTTTTGAACAAAATGTCACCTAAAGCCACGATAGCTGACAGATGCTGTGCATTTTGGCTCAATATTTCTTTAAGGAGTTTCTCGGCGTCTTCAAGTTGATTAAATTGAATGAAGGCTTGCGCCTGATTCATTTTTTCAGAAACCTGATTTTGCAAAATCTGATTTTGTGCTCCCTCAATGGAGCGTTTTTTCATTTCAACCGCTTCTTTTAGGGATTTTTCAAATAACTCCTGAATTTCGGCTTCCTGGGAAGAAACCGCTTCAAAAATTTCTCCCATGCTTTTTAGCCCGTGGATTGCTTTCTCTTTGCTTCCGGACAATAGAAAATCAGTCACCACCTCAAGTGCTTCTTTGCATTCCCAATGCCAGAGAACATTCAAAGCTGCGGCTCTGATTTTATCCTGTGAATTCGTTAAAAGTAGTTTTTTTACCGCAGAAACAATTGAAAGTGGTGGGTTTTGCGGTCTTATAGAACCAATTGCTTTAATTGTTGCCAGAATGATTGTCTCAACGGAACTTTCAAGAAATGGAGCAAGTTGTGGCAAAGCGTTTTCTTTGCCAAGTTCCCCAATTTGGGAGATTAGAAGGGATTTAACCTCATTGGAGGTTTCGCTTGTCAAATGCTTCACTAGCGCACCTAAAGCCCCGTCACCATAAATTTCAACGAGCGCTTTGGCTACCTCTTTTCGCACTTCCGGATCTCGATCAGAGAGCATTGGAATTAATTTGAGTGCATGTTCACTTGGTCCCATTTTTTTGATTGCTATTACCGCGTGTCGACGAATATCAGCATCAGGATCTGGCAAGAATGCCAGAAGCTGCCTGGCGAACGCTTGAGGATGAATTTCACCTACGGCATAAATTCCGGATACTCTTTGTGCTTTTACCGTGTGGCCAAGCATCTCTTTAAGAGTTGCACTTACCTCGTAGTCACCATACTTCCAGATCGCTTTTGCAACATTCGCTTTTACTCGCTGGTTGGTGTCAAAAAGAAAAGGTTGAAGAATTCCAACTACGCTTAGATTATTCAGATTTTCCAGAGCTTCTACGGAATTGGCTCTTACTCTTGAGTCAGTATCACTTAAAAATGGCTGTAACATCGGAATCATCTGATCATTCATATGTTTTGAAATGGCCGCAATCGCAGAAGCTTTTATTTTTGAATTGGTTTCCTGGGTGATGAATTTTTTTAAAAGGGAAACACAAAAAGGTGTGCCTATTTCTCCCAATGCTCTAATGGCAAGGATCAATGCCTCGTGCGAGAGAATTGTTTGATTCGATGAGGACATCTTTGAGCCACTTAGATGTCCTTCTATAATATCTGTCAGAACCAGAACCGAGGCTTCCCTTTTTTCTGAAGCAAGGGCACCAGCTGCCATTAATCTGGCCTCCGGGTTCGGATCTGAAAGTGCTGCAATTAAAAATTTTGAAGAAATCTCCGGATTAATTTCATTAACCACTAATGCCAGATAATCCTCAAGATTATCACTTTCATATCTTTCGAAGATTACCTGAGCCGCGCTTTCACCCTTTAATCGGGAAATAGTTAAAAGAGCGGTTTTCCTTAAATCAGGTTCATTGGAAGTTACATAATTCAAAATTTGAGAAAAAATCTTTTTTAAAAAAATCGGAGAAAATAATTCTTTCTTAATTTGGATAGTTTTTTTTTCTTTTCGTGACATAAACACAAATAACATAAACTACTTGAGAGCATTGTGTAAACAAAAAAAACAAATGTTATGGAACTCAACTTGTTTTCAAAAGGGAATTGGAATATATCGCAATTATTTGCAAGCGGCACTTTGAAGTATTGCAATTTTTGAATTACTATAAATTTTCACAGCCTTCAGAGTGACGTTGGGCGAAAAAAAATCCAAAAATGCACTGAAATATGCATGCAAAACCTATCTAAAAATATCTTCAAATTTGGATTCTTGAACCTTTTGTTCAGTTATTCCATTTGTTTTGCAGATGCAATTAGCGACTTTACCTGAACGTTTCTGCTTGTGCGCGTTTCTTTGCAGTTGCTTTTACGTCCTTATCACGCATATCCAAATATCTTTTTAAATCCCCATTTCTTTTTGTGAGGACTTCCATCATTTTAAGAGCTTCTTCCCGGAAAGGGCTACTGGGATAATATTGTATGATTCTTTCATATGCTTCATAGGCCGGAAAATCATATTGCCAGTTGATCATCATTTCGGCCTGAAATTTGAATACGCGATCTCCATAAAAATAACCAAATATTCCCAAAATTATAAAACCGATCAAAATGTGTTTAAAAAACATTTTTTTTCCTCCAAGGAAGGATTTTATTTCGGGGTTAGTGCTATCGCGCGATGTTATTACCGAAACCGCTTGTTCTGAACTAAATGCAACTCCCAAAACCTGGACTTTCCGAAACCACCCACAGTCGACCTCTCTTCACGGTGATCTTTTACCTAAACCAATAATGAGCTTCTCTAAGAAATCTCTTTTCGAACCGGGCAAAATCTTGAGCGCTTCGGCTGTCCATTCGCAAGTGAATCACTTTCTTTGTAATGACATATAACGGCTAACCTCCAATTATAGATGATACCATTTTTTTGCGTTCATTTCTTAGCTAAATTGTAGGTATAACTTGGAAATTGTCCGATACTGTAAAGCGCTCTGTTAGAGGTTTTAGACTGTTTTCGTGCTTTTTCCTGGATACCATGCTGGCGGGAATTCCGAGGGTTGGGACGCATAAAACATACGCATTGATAAGGGATATCTCAATCTTTAAGGAATGTTTTTCCTGGAGTTCTTGGATTTTTCTTAATTTTTCATTTTCAAGATCATTAATCATCTTGTCTATTTCTTCTTCTTTCTGGAAGAAATAAAGGTGGAAACAAACATTCGCTTTCTTTTTTTCAAGCTCCGCTTTTTGTTCATCAATGAACTCTTCTATTTTCTCTTTTTCATACTCAAATTGAGTTTGCGCCCAGGATTTAATTTCTCCTAGTTTTTTTTCGGTTTCTTCTTCAAGAATCTGACATGCTTTTAGGTAGAGTCTTAGGATTTCTTCCCCTGTGGGTTCTATTGGAATATCAGGATTTGGGGTTTCGCTGTAAGAGCTCATGTCAATCTCATTTACCCCTTCTTTTAAGTATACTTCATTAGAGGCTGGATCGACAAGGCAGGTAAAAAGTGAATCGTATCTTCTGTTACAGACATAACTTACTTTAAAGTGAAAATTAATCTTTTGCCTGTAGTGACATTTCCCTGGAGCGAGAAGCACCAATTCTCCGACTTTTCCTCCATCGGAAGGTGGTTCGGGAGGTGTAAGTGCAAATAATCTGCTTACCTTTGGAATTGATGCCAACCGCTCAATAATTTTCTTTAAAAGATACGAGCCGTCACATATTAATTCAAGCTCACGATGTTTTTCTGCAACTTCCCGTTCAAAAGTGAAAACATATTCTTCAAAACCATTGAAAAATGTTCTTTCGGAAGGGATAATTTTTGCACGCCATATTCCTTTTCCATCATTTTCGCACTTGATTTCGAGTGATTTCATGAAACAAAGTACTAGTTCTTGTATTTTATTCGCTTCCATCGAAAATCTCCTCTTGAGCTTTGGTAATATTGTTGTGGATCTTCAGAGCTTTCTCCAGCTTGTTCCCCAATGATTGAAATTTTCTCTTCATTGACTCTTGAGTTGGAGACATCGTAACAATGTCAATAATAATCTGTTCCAGCGTTTTCTTCGAATGAAGATTGCCAAGGATCATTTCAAGCTCTCCAATGATCAATCTAAAGAGGTTGATTTTTTTATCCAGAAGATCAAGAACGTATGATTCAATCGTGTTTGCAGCGCTCAAATTAATTATGTGAACATCATCTGTTTGTCCTAATCGGTGAATACGACCAATTCTCTGCTCGATTCTCATTGGGTTCCACGGGAGATCGTAGTTAACCAGTATTTTGCAAAATTGAAGGTTTCTGCCTTCACCGCCTGACTCGGTTGAAATCAAAACCTGACGTTCTTTTCGAAATTTTTCAATGCAATCGTCTTTTTCTGCTTGATTCAACTGCCCGTTGAAGGTTGCCAACGAATAACCCCTCTGCTTTAGGAGGTTAGTTAAATAATCCTGAGTTCCCCGAAATTGGGTGAAAATAATTACTTTTTCGTTCACATTGGCCATTAATTCAAGCAGGACTTCCGCTTTTTTGGAAGATTTGATATTGTTCGCTTTGTCCAAAAGCCTCCTGAGAGATTCGTCGAAATCATCCCTGTAAAAATTGGACCTTACCATTTTGTCCAGTGCTCTTTGCAGAGCTTGAGTTGAACTTCCCATCAATTTTTGCAGAAGAATCAAAGTAAGACGATTGATCCCCCTTGGATTTTTATGTGTGGGAAGCGTAAAATACCTGCTTCGAATAAATTCTGTCAATTCTGTATAAAGAATTGCTTCGTCCTCATTTAGAATAATCGATTCCGTATGAACAAATCTTTGCGGAAATTTTATCATTGTATCAGAACGACGATGGCGGACCATTATTTCCTTGAGCATTTCTTTAAGTTTTGGGGAATTTTTGGGAACCCGTTTATCTTTCTCAGCCAGAAATTCGGTTCGAAATTTTTGGACAGTTGAAAGATGCCCTGGCTTCAAAATTGCGATCAAATTAAACAATTCTAACAAATCATTTTGTATTGGAGTGGCTGTTAACATCAGAAGAAACTTTGTTCTTATAGAGTTTACGAACTTCCAGTTTTGAGTTTTCTTATTTTTTAATTTATGGGCTTCGTCTATGATTAATAGGTCATAATTGATTCCCTGAATAGTTTTTTGGTTCTTTTGACTTTTTGCAGTGTCGAGGGATGCGATTATTAGGTCAGTTTTTTCCCAATCAGAGATTTCAAGATGATTCTTGAACGACAGGTCAAATTTGGTTTTTAGCTCTTGTTGCCACTGGGTTATCAAGGAGGCTGGAGTTAAAATCAGTACTTTTTTGACCATTCCTCTTAGAAGATATTCTTTGAGGATTAATCCTGCTTCGATGGTTTTTCCAAGACCGACTTCGTCTGCAAGAAGCGCTCGCCCATTTAAATACTGCAAAACCAGTTTTACCGTGTTGATCTGATGCTGATATAATTCAATCCCAAAGCAACTTTTCAGTGAAATCAAATCATCAAATGAACCCCCAAGATTCATTTGCTCGCCCTTTAATAGCAGGTTGGTTTCATTGTATGGGGAAAATTCCCCTTTTAAAATTTTCCTTAATACTTCAAGATTATTGGGGGAAAAGAAAATTGCTTTGTCCAAAGCCGAGCGAATATCCAGATCAAGCTGGATTTTAGGAGCTTCTGTAACGGTTTTTTTACATGAAATATGTTTGAGTTTATACAACCTGCTCTTGATGTCCATGAGCTCGATTCCCAATAAATCGTTCTCTGATAGCTTTTTTCTGTCCCACCATTCTCCGAAAGTGAGGCAGACCATATAACCACGTGTACGGTGATAAATGGCGGAATGAGAGATTTCATCCTCGTCAAGAAATGTGACCGATGAAAGGTCTTCTCTAAAGGGGAACAAATTTGTCATTTCGGAAGTCATGAAAAGATAACCTTCCTGGAAGGCCTTTCCTTTTACCTGAAAAGTCAAACTCGTCTGTGAGACATTACTGATTTTGATTAATGGCGATTTCAAGGCTTTTCTCCGGTGTTCTTAACGATGTATTTCAAGAAGTTTTTTCTTCAGAAACGCTAGGAATGATAACTTTCATACCAATTTTCAGATTTTTTGGATTTAGTGCTGGATTAGCTTTAATTATTAAATTTGCTTTGGAAGATTTTCCCAATAACTTTTTTGCAATAATGCCTATGGTGTCACCTTTTTGCACTAGGTAGGTTTTATCGTTTCCCGGACTCTCTTTGGAATTTCCTTTGGGGCTGTTTTTGAGATTTTCGCTTACAGATTTGTCATCTTCAGGAAGAGGAGTTTCAAAATTTTGATTTTTTCCGGCGGAAATTTTCTCGGAATTTTCCTTTTCATGGAGAGGCTTTACCTCAACGATAATTTCTTCACCACCCCTAAGCTTGGCGTCAGGTTCGATAAAATTTAACTCCGAAATTACTTTGGATGATTTTGCTTCATTATAATACTTCTCCGCAATTGTTTTTAAAGTGTCACCAGGTTTAACGATGTATATAATTAATTCTTCGTCAATCGTTCTTAGACTTTTAAATTCTTTTCCGTCAATTTTTCTTTTGGTGACTTTTAAATTCTTCAAATCAATCTTGGATTTATCAATCGGTTTTTCTTCTTTTTTTGCTTCGTTCAAATGCGATTTTTCCGGCTTCGCAGAAGAAGTTTCAGAATTTTTCCTGCCTTTTTTAAATTCCTTTATTTCAGCTTTTTGAGAGGAGGGTTTTTGAATAGGCTTGTCAATTTCTCCGAAAACGTCTGGAAGAATTTCTGAAGAAGAGGATGATGGCAACTCTGAGGGAGCTTCTTTGTAAAGGGAAATCTCACTATTAGCTGATTCCAAGAGCTTTGTATTACTAAATGAGTATAAATTGGAATAATACATTCGATCATTTAGTTTTCCGAATATTCTGAATGTTCCCTTTTTGGAATTATAAGGCCCTGGAAGATTGATACGAATAGTTCTGATTTCCCCAGGCGGCAAATTTTCCTTTGCCTCAACTTCAAAAGTTTTTTTTCCATTTTCTGAGTTTAATTCAATTCCGAGGGAAAGTTTTTTAAGATTTAGCTCTTCCTTCCCTGAATTGTAGATATGGGCCAAAAAAAGTGGTTTGCTTTCTTTTAAGCCTATGCCTTTTTCCAGGAAATGTCCACCTAACATTGGAATGGCCGATATGGCCGATCCTGAAAGGAAAAGTCCGGCCAACAAGGCAATAATTCTGACTCTTTGCCTCATTAAAATTTGTCTCCTTTTTTGGCTTTTTATTGTCTGAGAACACTATCGGCATTTAACTAAAAACTTCTGAGAACGGTTCGTTTTTTGTTTCCGTACAATATTTCAAATGCCTGGTTTTGCAGGAAAACTAGCTTCCCGTTGTCAGTTTTTCATCGGTCAAAATTCCACTTCGTAAAGAGTGGCAATATTATTCGGTCTTAAGTTGACTGTAAACGGACCGTTTACCACGATCGTGCGCAGAAAGATTGCTCACCGCCCAGAGACCAGGCTCGGCTCACAAGCTGTGGAATAATGGGTTTTCCTAAAAACCAGAATTGCTGATGATGCATCTTCCCAGGGGTGGTTTTGCAAAATCAGGATGTTTTTCAAGCTTTTTCAGTGAGGGGGTTTGGGCCTTTTGAGCATAGTAATAACTTCCTTCTTTAAAATCGCAATTAATTGGGATTTTCGCAAAAGCACGCGCTTTTCATGTGTTAAACAACGATTTGACAGTTAGAGTTTTTTTAAATACAATTTCAATATGTATTTCATTTTTAAATAGTACAGAAAGGTGATTGCAATGTTTAAACAAATGAGAGTGGGTTTGTTTGTTTTCTTTTCACTGATTATTGTTGCCGGGGCATTTGCCATTGATCCAGTCGGTATAGTCAAAAGCGCCACCACCGATATCAATTATGCTGATCAAATGTTAACAGATCAGGGTGATGATTTCGCTTCCCGAGCTGCCCAAGCTCTTACGAATGCGATCAGCTCACTTCAAAAATTGGTTGAAAATCCAGCTTTTGCAGATGCAGCTAAAAGTTGCTGTGATATCGCCGATAAGGCCAAAGTCTCCCTCGTCCAGCAGGATTTCAAAATCGCCCAAATTTTAGTAAATTCCCTTAAACTTGAAATAAAAGCTTTGACTGAAAAAGTTAACGGATCTGTTCCTCCTCCTCCGGTTCAACCCAATCCAGTTTATGAATTCAAAGTCTGGGTCCAGGGAATCGTTACCTCTCATGCTGAAAGACTTGCTGCACAAGCTGCTAGCATGCTTAAAGCTGCAGATCAGAATGTCCTGGAAATCAAAATTACTTCCACCAATGGATATGGTGTTCCTTGCAGCGCAGTTGTAAGATTCACCTGTAGATATCCGATAAATGATGCTGTTCTTAAAGAAAAACAAGTTTCTTGCGTCAGTATTGATGGAATTTGGGGGGGCGACTCATTTGGCCGCATCAGCCAACAGGTTTCCGTTCTTAAATGCGCTGATATCATTGTTCTGGGCGTTTTCCCAACCTCCTATAACGGCTATGGAAAAATTTGCTCCGCCCAAATCTGGACCATCTCCAAAGCCAGATATGAAGAAATAATGAAACATTAAGATTTTTTTTTCCGCAATAGTGAATTAAAAACTCGGGGCCTAAATGACCCCGAGTTTTTTTTTAGAATGTTACTATCGAAAATGTCTTGCAGAATCAATTCTATTGCCACGAAACACCAAAACGGGCTTAAGGCATTTTCTTGAATTGTCTTCCAGAAACTTTCAAGCAAAGCAAAAATTATGTGCCTAAAAGACGAGGATTTGAAGACACGTTGAGCGAGAAAATCAAATGAGGTTGCTTCACATGGCTTTCCTTATTTGAACGCGACTTTCTCCTGGTCCGATCGTTTCGACGTGAATTTCAGCCCCGAGATTTTGTGCGATTCCATCGACATGGGAGATAACACCAACCTGTTTGCCTTTCTGATGAAGACTCTGAAGCACCGATATAGCCATGTTCAAGGAATCGCTATCCAGCGTACCAAATCCTTCGTCAATAAAAAGCGAATCGATACTCATATCCTTGGCTGCCATGTTTGACAGTGCTAGCGCCAACGAAAGACTCACAAGAAAACTCTCCCCACCGGACAAGCTCTTTATTGGCCTGATTTCGTCGCAAAGATCACGGTCAACCAGGAAGAAGTCCATGTCTGACTGTTGATTGTACTTCAGGGAATAACGCGGACGGAGTTTTTCCAGGTGCAGATTTGCATGAGAAAGAAGATGTTGAAGGGTTATCCGTTGGGCAAATTTTCGGAAAACTTTTCCATCTGCGGAACCAATTGATTGTGCCAGTTTGATCCAGACTTCAGCTTTTTTTGACAGTCTTTCCAATTCCTCCGTCCTGTCTTTCTTCTTCAGGTGTGAGTCATTATCAACAGCAATTTTCCCATCCAGAGTTGATTTTTCATCCTGTAGGGCTTGGCGGCTATTTTGGAAAAGTACAATGTTTTCTGTCAGTTTGTCTCTGGACAATTCAGGTCGTTTAGATTCAAGATGCTTTTCAAGTCTTTCGTTGCCAGCTTTTTTCTGCCCTTCAAGAAGTTTCCTGGACTCGCTGATTTGCTTCTGTTTTTCGCGAATAGCATTTACCTTGTCGTGGGGTAAAGAAAATAATTCATCAATTCGTGAAAGGGAGATATTGTGAGTTTTTGAAATGCGCTCAAGCGAATCCGATTCCCGGGTAACAACATTATTTTCGTATTCCAGAGACTTTGACAAACTATCCAACTGACCATCTAAAGCACTAATAGTCTGCTTTACTGAATTCAGTCTGTCTTGAATCTCCTTGCAAGCTTTTTCGCAAACCAGCATCTTTTCAGAAAAAGCTTTCTCTATTTCGGATACGTTTTTTCCCTGAAAAATAGCTTTTCTATTGTAAAGGAGGGAGGACATCTCATTTTTTACTAGCCCATTTTTAATTGTCGCGTCTGCTAGTATTTTTTCAATTTCCTGAAGTTGCCCGCTTCTCGCGGCTTCATCCCGCTCTAATTGTTGAATTTCTTTTCCGAGCAATTCAAATCTATGTTTGAACTTCAGCCGATTTTCAGCTTCGGAAGCCAGTTGGTCCGCAAGATGAGTTAATTTTTTCTGGCTGTTGATCGCGGTAACCCATTCAATTCTTGAACAGAAAGCTTCGCGAAGATCTTCACACAAGTTTTTCTGTGCTTCAGTTTTTGAAAAATGCTCTCCCTCAAGGCGTGAAATTTCAGGATTCAGGGTTTCTTTTTGTGTTTGAACCTGCTTGATCTTTTTCTGAAATTCCTCGATGTTTTGTGAGAGATCATCGATATTTTTCTGAAATTTATTTATGTCCTTCTGAATTTTTTCGGCTTTTTGGAATTCAGACCGGAGAAATTTAAGTCTGTCTTGAAGATTCACAAGAGTTTCAGCAAGTTTCTCTACAGAAAAAGATTCCATCAGGTATTCACAAATTTGTTTTTCTCTGTTTTTAATACTCTCGCCCAGCTTCTTTTTTTGTTCTGACGATAGCGCAATTTTTTCTTTCAAAGCAGAAATTTGAGTGTGATCATTGATTTCAATCTTTCTCAATTTTTTCAGACGACTGGCAGACTCTTTAATCCCAGTCTCAATTTCAGCAAGTTCCTCAGCCATTGTCTTAATGACGTTTTCCATTACATAGGGATGTTCCAGGGATCCGCACACCGGACAAGGTTTGTTTTCTTCAAGCTGCATACGTATAGAGTCCAAATCAGCATTCAGAGCACTTTTAAACCTCTCTTTCTTTTCTTCAAGTTTCGCTTTTTCAGTTTCAATCTGGTCAATTTCCTTTTCAATTGCCTTAAGGTTGCTTTCGAGTTCGGATGATTTTGGCGAATTTTCGATTATTTCGGCCTCAAGTCTGGCAAATTCCATCTCTTCGTTGGCCAGATTTTTGTATTCTTCCTGGGCTTTGAGAAAACGTTTCTCTGAATCCTGCAGTGTCTGTTCTTCATTTTTTATTTTTGAAACATTTAAATTTTTCAACTCTCCCTGAAGCATGTCGCGTTGACTTTTCGATTCGACAATCTTAATCTGCAATGATTGAATTTTGCGATTTCCTTCTTCAAGTTCCTGGGAAGCTTTGGCTGAACTCTCCTTTAGTTTATTAAGCTCATTCGAAATATTTAATAATGTTTTTCCTGAATTTTCAAGAGTCTGGATTTTTTTCAAGTATTGTCCAACTGAGTCCAGTATTGGAAAAAATGGTTCATGCTCCTTTAGCCAATCTTGTACAGCTTCCTTTTCAGTCAATAGAGAAGTTTGCTTTTTCCGGATCTCCTCGAGCCGCTTGATTTCAGATTGTTTGGAGCTTTCACTGGAATCTATATCTCTGGAGATGTTTTCCAGTTGAATCTTTTTATCCGCGATTTGGGTATCGAGTTTCCGGGCTCGATCTAATTCAGGTTTTGCCATTTCGGTCTCGTTTCGAATGTTACGAAGATTCAGTTCCGCTTTCTGATTTTCTTCAGACAGCTTTTCCCGATTCTCGATGTGATTTTGTCTTTCCTGAATTTTGACAAGAAGCTCCTGCTCATGGGATTTTACCTTATTCTTGCATGATTTCAGATTGTCCCAGTTCGTTCTTGCGCTTCCAAGTTTGTCTATTTCTGCGAGGCGAATAAAATCGTCTTTAAATTGTTCCTCTTGGGCGGCAACGGAATTGGATTTTTCCTGGAGATTAGCCAGATTGTCAAGGATGTTTTTTTCGATATCATGCCAATCTATTGCTTTTTGTGAATTGGAAATATTGATGTCAAAGTCAGTAATTTTTTTGTTTAATTCCCTGATGCGCTCTTCAAGAGTTTTTCTATCTTCATCAGAAAGGATGTTTATGTCTCCAATTGAAGAGGAGATTTGTTCAAGTTCTTTTTCGGCCAGAGATTTTCGTCTGTAGGCTTCTATTGAAAGGTCAGTGTAAATTCCGGTGCCGGTAATCTTTTCGAGAAGTTCGCTTCTTTTGTCTTCTTTTTCATCAAGGAAGGCCCTGAACTCACCCTGAGCCAGCATAACTGCATGCCGGAATTGGTGAAAATCCAGGCCCAGACACATTTCTAACTCGGAGCTGATTTCGTCGACCCGTTCAAATATTTTATTGAGTGCTATATCTGTCAGTTGCCTTTTTGCCCCTTGAAGTGACCCGTCCGCTTTTTTTCTTGCCCTTTGTACAGACCATCTTGCGCAATATTTTTTATGATTTCTTCCAACGAATTCAACTTCAGCAAAGCCTTCTCCCGCACCGCGTCTCAAAATGTGTCTTTCATCGCGGCTCAGGATTTCATTTACTTTAGAGGCGGCTTCCCTCGAAGGCGGATAGCGTGGAGTCGAGCCATACAAAGCGAGACAAATCGCATCAAGAATCGTGCTTTTTCCGGCCCCAGTTCTGCCAGTTATCGCGAAAACCGGCGCACTCTTTAAAACCGGGCCTTCGAAATCTATTTCCGTGATTCCAGAAATGCTGGCCAAATTTTGAAATTTTACCTTTAAAATTTTCATGCTTCACCCTTGTGTTGTACTTCTTGCAAAACTTCCCTGAAGGCTTTTAAAAGCGCTTCATCCGGATCTGCCTGGAAATCTTTCTTCCACTTCATGGTGAACATTTCCATAGGACTGATTTTGTCGAGGTCCAATGGGAGTTGTTTTTCATTCACGGCATTTCGGTAACTTGATTCGATTCTAATGATTACCAAGGCTTTGTTTTTGGCAACATTTTCAATCTCATTTTTCAGGAAAGGGTCGGGGCTATCGAGAAGAACGCGAATTTCAACCAAAGGCCAGGAGTCGCGGGGAGAATTACAGTTTTTTTTATCAGGAAATTCCCTGAGTTTATTGATTACAATTGATTTATCAGCCGGCTCGTTTCCTGGAAGTAATAGTATTTCTCGAATTATCGGAACCCGAATGGGCTTGATATTTGTGAAATGATCCTTTTCAATCTCGACAGCTACGACTTGGCAGGGATAATTTCTTTCGTTTACAGACATGGGGATTGGTGATCCACAATAGCGGATATGCTGCAATTTCCCAACCTCCTGTGCCAAATGCAAATGTCCCAACGCAACATACGCGGCTTCTTTCGGGAAGACTTCTGTAGAAACAGCTTCTATATTTCCACGTTGTACGTATCTTTCTGAATCGGGAGAAAGAGTTGTGCCAGCAGCATACAGATGCCCCGTAAGAATCATTGCTTGATCAGGTGTTCGAAGTTTTTTGATTTCCCTGGCTACCTGGGAATAGCGTTCCCTGATTGATTCTACAAGCCAATTTTCTGCATTATCCTTAGGGTTTTCCAGGAAAAGATCACCAGGCCTTAAAAATGGAACCGCGCCCAGCCATGCACAAATCGAGCCATTCTTATCTTTGATTGGCAGGATCAGATCTTTTTCACGCCATTTTCCTTGCTCGGTCCATGGCCAGGCGCCGACTACTTTGGTATTTGCCAGCGAGAATAGTTCGCGGGGTGCTTCGATCCGGTTCGCTGAATCATGATTTCCCCCCATAAGAAATGTTTGAAGAATTGGCATTTGATTGGCTGCGGAACGAAGAAACTCACACAATATTTTCAAAGATTCCGCTGACGGATTTGCTGAATCGAAAATGTCGCCAGCTACGATTAAAGCGTCCGCTTCTTCAGATTTCAAAGTTTCCAAAAGCCATCTCAGAAAAGCACAGTGTTCAGCGCTTCGTGATTCTTCCCTGAGTGTCGCGCCAAGATGCCAGTCGGCAGTATGAATGAATTTCATTTTATCCTTCATTATTTTCTTTTAAATTCACCAGAGTTTTGTGTTCAACTATCAACCTCCTGTAAACATCCAGGGCAAAGGAAAACCTGTTTTTCCGGTCCCTTTAACTCCGTTCACTAGCTGTGAAAATTATCCCAAACCACAAAAATATGACTTAAAAATTGCACTTACATATTTATAAATTCAATAAACTCCATGCACTAAGGTTTTCAAAAATGATGATCAAATTGGGTCAAGATGCTTGTTTTCTACCGATGAGGCCTTAATCATCGAAGAGACTAGGTTTAGTTCTATTTAGGCCGTAGAAAACTTTTTGTTGGACGGTTCAATGCGATTCAGATTTTTCAAAATACTTCTTTTTGGTTCTGTTTCTTGCGTCTTAATTTCCCTTGGTAATCAGGCTTAGTTTTCGCCACCCCTTGCAGAGCGATCAAAGCTTTCTCATATTTCTGAAACCGTTGCAAATCTTTCTCTGTAGGATTCTTTATTCGGCTGCGATCAAGATTGTCATGCAGATCTGCAATTTTGACACGTGTGGCGAGTTCATTTTTCCTAATCCGCTGGATGAAGTCTTCGTAAGATTCTTGGTTGCCTCGTGTTACAGTATAAACAGCCTCCGCAATTTTTCCACTTGTATATTCAATCAACCTGCTTCGGGGTAAAAATCCATCCTCTGCGACATCGTGCAAAACTGCGACAATTTTTTCCTCCAAAGTTTCCATCGCCATCATTACCCGCAATGGATGCAAAATATAGGGCATCCCCGCTTTGTCTACTTTCCCAAAATGTTGAGTAACAGCTTCATGGATAGCCCATTCCAACATCTTCTCCTGGGTATTGATATCTTGAGAATCCATGTTTTTCTCCTACACTAGCTATCTAGTAGAAAGCTTAAATAATCATAACGAGACTGTCTAAAAATACCCCAATTTTCATATTTTATGTACTCATCCAAATTTTCGCCCCGCTTTCATGCATCAGAAGTGGCCACTTTGTACCGAACAAAATACTGAAATTCTTCGACAGCTTCCAACACCACTTACGGAAGATCATTGGAGCTTTTTATCGGGTGGCTTAGATAGACGGAATACATGCGGTACCCGATCAGGATTTAAGAGCAAATTTGCTTCTATTTCACGGACGGCATATTTTAGTTGCGACAATGTGCTTATTTGTTAACCCGAATAATTAGGCAATTTTACTTCGCTGTAGAAAGGCGCTTTTGTTCTTCGTCTATCTGCTTGTTAACTTGGTCAAGTTCTCTCTTTGCATTATCAATCTCACTTCGCTTGCTTGCAAGGTCAGATTCAAACTTGTTATCTTCTCTTTTATATCTACGGTCATTTGTGGAATAATACATTCTATGCGCTCTTTCAGCTTCCTGTTCAGTATCTTTTATACTGTCTTCCAACTGGGAAATTTTGGAGGAAAGATCATCGCGTTTTTGATTCAACCCGGAAATTTTTTCTTCAATTTTATCTTTGGTTGCTGATTTATCTGAGGTTCCTGCTTGTTTTGTTGGGTCTTTTTGCCCATAATCGGGAGATTGTTTGGGGGCATTTGGGTCTATACTCTGAGGATTGGCTTTAGATTGGACGTTAAGACGTTCTAATGTGGTCGTAACCTGATTTTTTTCCTTTTCATCTTGGATTAATGGCAATGCCTTGGAATAATAATCTATCGCTTTTTTCAAATCTGAATCGCAGACTTCTGATATGAAGCCCATGGCTTCAAGACTCTCTCTATCGTCAGCTTTTTTTTCAACTTTTTTCTGGTAAAAATCTCGCAGAAGGCCAATCAAGCCGTCATCATCTTCTGCAAGAATTCCACGATTTGCCCGGATAGCCTTTTCATATGATTTTATTGCTTTCTCGACATTTCCATTTTTCTTAAACTGTTTCGCTTCCTCAAAAAATGTTTTCGCCTCTGCAATCGTACCTTTGTCTTCTTGGGCAATTAATAAGCGCGAGGAAACTAAACAAAAAAACAAAAAAAATACGGAAATTCTTTTTAAGCAAGATTCTATCTTCATATGAAACTCCTTTTTTCTTCCTTTTTTTTATTTTAGTCCAATTTCTCACTTTTAGCAAACTCCCATTTCATGCTACAGCAATCTCGGCGAGTATTTCGGTTGATTGGCATTAACCCAAATTTTTACCTTCGAGCAAATAGGAAACCACATTTTTAGAAAACGCCTTCTCAAGCCAATTTAGAGGTTGACCGAGAAGCTGTTCATGCTACCAACATAAAAATGTTGCATTTTTCTCAAAATAAATCGCAGATCTTGTAAAAAGCTGTCATCTGAGCATTTTGCAATATTGTATAAAATTTGCACCTCAGACAAAAAGAAGTTCAGGTTTGATGTTTATTGTGATATTTTTCGCAAATTTGAATTTGTTAATTCTGCAAAAATCTCATCTTTCAAAACTTTACTCTTTGTTGCTGAATAGTTTAAATTGTTCTTGACTTATTAGTGTTTTCTGACTACATTTATAGAAGAGGGTTTTTAGAAAAAAGGAGGTGAGTTGAGATGAGCCTTGCTACTTTTCTTCTGCAAAAGTATCAAAATCTTTATTCAAATTCACCTGCTTATCAAAACAATATTGGCTCAATGCCAAGGGTTGCTGCACCTCCAAATCCACCAGCAACAGTAACTGATAAAATTAATTACGTTGGTCCCGGCGGAGCCTCGACGATAAATGTTTCAACTCTTGGGTGGCAATTAAATGAATTCTCAAAAGCCCTGGCAGGTGATACTGCTGCCAAAACAGGACTTCAGAACCTGGTGGTAGAAAACGGGCAAAGGTTGAATCCAACAAATATCATGGCGTTTTCTTCTTACCTTCAACAGCTTCAGCAAAGCGAACCTACGAAAAGTATTTTCAACCCCGTAACAAAGACATCAACATTCATTAAGACGGCTTTAGCGCTTAAAAATCCCGCCGATCAAAGCAAACTATTACAAAATGTTAACGAAATCTTTCAAGGCAAGGGAAGCTCAACTGATAAATCTAAATTGCTTGACAACACTCTTTCTACAATTAACAAAATTAATTCGCTGAACGATTCAGATAAATCAAAAAAACTTTTGTCCGATTTTTTAAACGGTTTGAACTCGAACAAAATCCTGAGCAAAAAAAGTGATTTTGTTTTAAATTTCCAGAAAAAGAATCTGCCCGGAACTGAAAGTACATCAAATACTGCAAATTCATAACTTCGGTTGGCACTTTTCCGAAATTGGCTCTTTACAATTTAAAAAGCGTTTCTAAAATACAAAAAAAACGCTCTAGTCCTTTGACTAGAGCGTTTTTTTATTTTCTACCTTGCTTGAGAAAGTATATAATCTTTAGTCGTTTGGTAATAGGTGTTGTTTGCTAAACGGATGTAATCATTGACACATCTTGCACTTCTAACACCGATTTTGAGAATTTGGTCTTTGTTATTCGCGTAATATGCAGTATTTGCGAGGGAGATAAATTCATCAACATAATTTGCACGATTGGCTCCGGCCAGAAGAATGTCATCCTTTGTAGCGGCATAGTAAGCTGTATTCGCAAGTCTGACAAAGTCAGAAGCAGAGAAGGCTTGATTGGCACCCAATTTCAAAATTTGATCTTTGGTTGTAGCATAATATGTTGCATTCGCAAGGGTTATGAAATCATTTGCATTGTGTACGCGGTTTGCACCCTCGAGAAGAATTTGGTCTTTGGTTTTTGCATAGTAAGTAGCATTTGCAAGTCTTGTAATATCATTGGCAGTATAGCCTAAATAAGCCCCGGAAGAAAGAATGGTATCTTTGTCGGCGGCATAGTAGCAGGCATTCGCCAACCTAATAACATCATCGGGTGATCTTGCACTACTTAAAGCATTTCTCAGGAGTTGATCTTTTTGATTGGCATTTGAAATATTGTTAGCTAGAAGAATAATATCATTGATGTTGTTTTGGGGAGGGGGGGGAGGGTAGCACGGTTGTGAATTTGTTGGAGCATAAGGATCCGTATTCGGTTTGGAAATGGTTGGGGCGTAGGGATCTGTGTTTCCTCTTCCCGCGCTGATTCCAGTTGGAGAAATTTTATTACCTTCATCGTATGGGTTGGTACTTTGAGAATAAACCGGAAATGCAAACAGGCAAATTAATACCAATGCTAAAAAATTGATTTTCCTCATAACTATTCTCCTTAAATGGTTTCTTTTACTATGGACACTTGTTAATATTACCAGAAAAAATGAAAAAAGTTTTGATTTTTTTCTGTTTCAATAATTAGCAATTTTCTCTTTTCTTTGAGACAACACATTTTTTTTTTGTTTCGTTGACAAACTTAATAGCTCGTTTTACTATTTCCCTTGTTAGTGAAGGAATAACTAAAATTTCGTTTTCGGTATCTCATAAGAGGATGGAAGGAGTAATTATTCATGAAATGCTTTTCCCGCGTGTTTTTCATTCTTTGCTTGACGTTGCTCTCTGGTTCCCTTTTCGCCCAAACAGAAGCTCTTCCAAAGGAGCTAACAGATGTCAGAGTTAACATTTGTCCAGTATCCGGAAGTTTTACTCACGAAGAATTCGCTGCAATTTTTGAGGGAAAGATATATCACTTTTCATGTGCTACGGCTACTGCAGAATTTATAAAAAAACCTGCTGAATTCATTGCAAAAATTAAAAGTCCTCTGGAACAAAAGCTTACTGTCAGCAACACTGATGGAATCTGTCCAATTTCAAAAAAGCCTGCCAAACCCGAGTTCTTCCAAGTTCATGGAGATTCGGTGACTTTTTATTGTTCTTCAGAATGCCCCCGACAAGATTGCCCCAAAATTGAGCCAATAGCAATTGCAACTCCTACGGCTCAAACTCCTCAAGCTCTCAAGGACCAACCCCAAGCAGGGCAAGTTCCTGTGGCTTCAGCCCCTCTCGACAAAAAATAATAAGAATTTTCCTTTTACTCTAATTCCAAACTGTTCTTGAAAGTGTAATAATCATTTCCAAGATCGGTTTGGAGTTGTTTTAGCTCTCAGCAATATGTGAAAAAATCAAAAACTTTGGGGGAAAATGTGTGTTACACCAATCCCAAAAAATTTGTGCATCACCCCAAGAACATTGATTTGATCAAAAGGAAGTTGGATCGGTATATTTTCCAAGAAAACACGTAACTTTCATGAAAATTAAGGAGCCCTTACTGGATGGTTGAAGCATTCATTTCTGTCAGACCCAACTCCTATTTACCCAGACCTGAAGCACGAAATAGGTCGGATGAACGAACTAATTGAAATTGGTATTATCTCCTCGAAAACCAGCTTGAATTTGACAACCATTTTGTATTCAACTTGCAAGTTTTCAATTATTAGCCTCAGGGAAGCTGTGAAAAATATCTCAATCTTTTGCCAGCGGCCCTCTCAAATGTTGTACTTTGATGAATGCCTAAATTTTTTCACACCTTCAGGACAAACGTACGTTTTCTAAACCCCGATTATTTTCGAGTCCAGGAAATTCTTTGCTCACTTAAATCACCAAAATCTGATTTGTTTTCAACTGAGTTGAGCTAAACGCCCAACCGACTGCGCGAGTCCGTCGAAAAATGCCTATTTTTTATGTTCTTATGTACCGATTCAAATTTTCGCCTCTCTTTTTGGCATCAAAAGTGAGCACTTTGTACCGACCAAAATGTACCGAAATTTTTCGACAGTCTGAACTACTTTGTTTGCGCTTCGCCGACCAGTCGTTTGAGTAGGAATGGATACTGCGGGTGCTTAAGCACGCTCCGCCGTGCCCCATTCCGCCAACTCCGGGGGGTGTATTGATTGGAAAATAAAAATGAATAAAAAGTAAACCCCAAGCTCAGAAAAGAGGTTTCAGTACTTTTGTTTCAACTTTTCTTGCTGCGTTGGTTAATGCTTCTTTAGCAGTTTTTTGTCCTGTGATTACTGCTTCCATTTCAGGATTAACAATATCTTCCAGGACTTCAAAATTAGTTACAACCGGATTTGAAACTGCAAATTTCATTTGTTCCATAAAAACCATCAAAAACTTGTCTTCGAATTTTACTAAATCGTACGCTTTAAGATTTATTGGGATTTGATCAAGAGATTTGCACCATTTGGCCTGGCATTTGGGAGATGTAAAATAAGTTAGAAAATCATAACATGGTTTTTGATTTTTGCTTGACTTGAAGATAACAACGTTTGTTCCTCCTACATTGGAAGAAGTTCCAGAGGGACCTGCAGGAATTAATCCAACCCCAAAATCAATTCCTGATACTTTAAATTTAGGGAGGTTCCATGGACCAGAAAATATCATTGCATATTTTCCATTAATGAAGCCTTGTTCGGGTGTTATTGATCCAGAACGCCATGCGCCTGCTTCAATCTTGTGAGTAGTATATAACGCTGCCTTGAACTCTATTGCTTTTATTGCCTCAGCGGAATCAAGAAGGCAGGTTACTCCATCTGATGCAATGATTCTTGCTCCAAAAGTATTGAAAAAAGGAAGTGTCCACCATACTGTGTTATCCATCGCAAATGCAAAAGTTCCCTTGTCTTTGTCGGTGATTTTCTTGCCATATTCAATGAATTCGTCCCAAGTTTTAGGCGGTGAATCCGGGTTTAAGCCTGCTTCATTAAACAGTTTGCGGTTATAAAAAAGCGCTACGCAATTGCTTTGATCCGGAAAACCATAATATTTTCCATCGATAAAATTTGTTCCTAATGGTGCTGGAAGATAATCAGCCTTTATTTTATCAAACCCAAATTCACCAAGATCTACAATAGCATTTTTCCTGGCCAGCTCACACACAAAAGACCAATCCACACGGGCCATATCAGGCCCTTTTTCAACCGTTAAGGCGGTTCTTAATTTCGGTTTGTGGCCGTCAAAGGGAATTCTCACAGCTTGAATTGACCATTCTTTATTTTCTTTCTCCCAGTCTGAGATTATTTCTCGTAAAACTTTCTCTTCCTGGTCTCCATATGTGTGCCAGAAAGTTAACAGCGTTCTCCCGTCGGGAGTTTTTAGAGGTTTTTCATTGCACCCTGCAATCCAGAGGATGGCAACCGAAAAAAATATCAACACCAGAAAAGTTCTTTTCATCGTTTTCTTAATTTGTTTCATTTTTTTCCCTTTATTCCTTAACAGCGCCTTGGGTCATGCCCTCAATGAAATACCTTTGGGCGAACAAGAAAAGAACGGCGATCGGAACGATTGAGAAGCATGATGCTGACATTATCAAGCCAAGATCTGACGTATATTGTCCCCGGAAAAGCGCAAGCGCAACTGGAAGAGTAAAGCTCAATGGCTCAGTTGGATCTGTAACTATCAGTTGCCATAAAAAATTGGACCAATGAAACAAAAAGGTTAGCAAAAATAATGTTAATAAGATTGGCATAGACAAGGGTACAATGACAACCCGGAAGATCTGCCATTCACTTGCACCGTCAATTCGGGCTGCTTCAATAAGTGAATTTGGAATAGTATCCATAAATTGCTTCAGCATGAATACTCCAAAAACCGAAGCAAGATGCGGAAGAAACATTGCAAGGAGTGATCCGTGGAGCCCCATCTTTGCAATCATGAAAAACTGAGGAACCATAAACATCATTCCAGGGATCATCATTGTTGCCATCAATATTGAAAAAATGTGATTTTTGAAAGGAAGTTCTTTTTTTGCGAAAACATATCCTGCCATGGATGCAAAGAGCGTTACAAGAAAGGCAGCTGAAAAGGATATTTTTAGACTGTTCAGAAAATATGTCAAAAAGTTCTTCTTTTTTTCAACTGGGTCTGTCTGGTTTTGATCCATGGTGGAATCCATTTTTAGTACCTTTTTGAAATTTGCCAGAGTAGGATCAGAAGGAACAACATCAAATGGGTTTTTATTCATGATCAATTCTGTTCCAACAGGCTTGAAAGAGGTGCTAATCATCCAAAAGAAGGGAAAGAGAACTACGATTACCCCTAAAATTAATGCTTCATATAAAAAAAGAGTTTTTAGGAGCTCGCCTCTTAGCGGAATAGGCGTCTTGACCCATTTTGATAAAACGTAAGCTACGAATCCAAAGGCGATAATAAAGTTTAGGTAAGAGAAAGGAGTTTGGAGGGAAAATATTATTTTGCCGGCTGCTCCGAATGCCTCGATTTTTCCGGCCGCTAAATCAGTTGGAGATGCTGGAATTGAATCAGGGGCCAGGATTAAGCTGATTATAACTCCAAGTAATTTCAACAATTGGGATGAAAGTCCAAAGGAAATTACCATCATTAGAAAAACCAAAAAAATGAAGATGCCGTTTCGGGCTGGAGATGAGTTGTTCATTTTTTTTACCTCTCCCTAGGCTTTCTTATTGGAAAAGAAATGACTTTGAATCCACGTTAAAACAAGTGTCAGAAAAAGAAGAACATATGAAATTGCCGCGGCATAACCATATCGTCCACCTTCAAATTGTTTGTATAAATAAAAGCCGGCAACAGAGGTGGAACCAAGTGTTTCACCGCCAAGCACAATTTGAGGACCTCCGGCGGTCATTGCATATATTTCGGTAAAAGCATTGAGGGAGCCTATGATACCGGTTACTCCCATGAAAAATAAAATTGGTTTCAATAATGGCAATGTTATGAGATAGAATTGTTCCCATTTTGATGCCCCATCTATGTCTGCGGCTTCATATACGCTATCGGGAATATTTTGCAAGGCTGCCAGAAAGAGAACCATTCCGAAACCAGCTCCTTTTAGAACCATAGCAATTACTACCGCTGGAAGAGCTGTATAGGGTGAAGACAATAAACCGCTTGTATTTAAAAACTGGTTGGGACCTAAAAAATATGTGGTAATTTGAGCCAGAGCACCATATTTAGGCGCATAAATCAGTGTCCACACTACCCCCACAACCAACATATCCAATATATTAGGAAGGAAAAAAGCGCTCCGGAAAAAATTCTTCCCAAAAAATTTGTTATGAAGAAGTATTGCAAGGGCTAAAGAGGCCGAAATTCCAAGTGGAATGCTTATTCCGCCATAAAGAAGGGTGACGGCAAGGGACCACCAGAATGCCGGATCAGCAAGCTGAAACTTCCCGTTCGCGTATTGAAAACCTAAAATTTGAGCGTAATTTGAAAAGCCAATCCATTCAAGATTTGACAGTCCAAAACCTTTGGAAGCATTGAAGAAACTTAAATAGAAAGAATAAATTATTGGAAACACCAAAAAAACCAAAAAAAGTATTAAAAAAGGGGCGAGAAACATCAAAGAAGAATACGTTTCACGATCATATTTTGGCGCGCTCACCTTGTCCTCCAATTATTATTTTCAGAATTACTTGCCAGTGAAACTTTTTTTGTTAAAGCAATAACGTCGTACTTGTCGAAATCCTTGTTTTGTATCAACTCAAAATCTTTTGAACTTTTTGAGTTGATACTTTTCAGGTAGATTCTATCACAAAACAGGGAAAATCTGATTCATTTAGTTCATTCGCAATTTTATTAGCTTCCTTTTCGTTCGAAAAAGGACCTAGAAATACCTTATACATCTCAAACTCATCATTAGGAACTGTCATAGATGCAACATAGCCTTTTGTAGTTATCTGCGAAAAGGCTTTTTTTGCGGTTTCTTCATCGACAAATGCGCCAAGTTGAACAGTGAAAAGGGTTTTAGAGTTAATTGTTTTGGGTTTTTGGGTAATCTCCTGGATCGTTTTTACTTCTTCAATTGAATTACTATTAGAATTGGTAATAACTTGCCTTTTGTCAGTTTTAGAACCATTTTGATCTTCGAACGGTTGCTCCTTCTTGAAGTCTATTAGAAGCAGTATGGCTAATACACAAAAAATAAGGAAAAATCCGTAAATAAAATAGTCTTTCCAGCTTTCTGAAACGCTTTCGCTTGGTGGTCCCCAGTCAAATTCGCGTTGAATATTGTCAGCCATTTTCTATTCCGTGTTGAATAATTACAATCTCCTCTTAATCTGTCAAATAAAGAGCTGGTCTTTTTAGAATTACAATTCAAATCTTATTTTTTTTTCGAGTCCACAAGTGCACTTTTCCCCTGAATGGACGATTCGGACAGAATATCCTACTCTTTCGATCCAGAGCTTTTTACAACTAGGGCAAATAGTATTGTTCTCTTCCTCGGTAGCTAAATTTCCTACGTAAACGAAGTTTAAAAATTCCCGGGCTTTATTGTACAAGGTTAATAAAGTTTCCGGTTTTGTGGGAGGAGCAGTTTCTTTAAATCTTGGAAAATATCTGGAAATGTGGAAAGGAATGTTTGGGGAAATACTTGCCACCCATTTGATTAATTTTTCGAACAGCTCTAAATCTTCATTTTTTCCGGTAACAATTAAATTCGTCAATTCTATGTGGACATTGTTTGCAAATGCAGTTTCAATATTTTTTATGACCTGGTCGAGTTTCCCTCCACACGTATGAGAGTAAAAATTGGGATCAAAAGACTTGATGTCAATATTCATTGCATCCGAAATTTTGCACAGTTCAAGCCAGGGAGCATCTGAAAGATAGCCATTGGTTACAAGGACGACCTTCTGTCCTTGTTCAATGATTAAAGGGGCAGTATCCATAATAAATTCAAACCAGGTTCCAGGTTCATTATAGGTAAATGCTACTCCCACATTATCTAAAGTTTTCACGGATAAATCCGCAATTTCCGAAGGGACATACAATTGGCCAGGGGCAACATTTTGAGAGATTTCAAAATTTTGGCAAAAAGTGCAGTGAAGGTTGCATCCAAACGTTCCGATTGAAAAAATCGAGTGGCCCGGGAAGAAATGATACAAAGGTTTTTTTTCAATAGGGTCCACGGATGCGGAAACTATGATTCCGTAATTACTAGCCTGGACTGTTTTAAGGATCCTTTTACGTGAAAGACATCTTCCGGTTTTTCCTTCAAGAATTTTGCACTTATTTGGACATAGGAAACATTCTGAATAATCAGAAAAATCCTGGGTGTAGAGAGCCTTTTTCATCTGTTCTCCCGCCGGTATTTTTTTCTATTCCCTTGGGTCATCAATTTTTCAATCCTGCCTGAAAGCTTAATTAAACTTAACATGTTGAATTTTTACAGTCAATTAAAGAAGTGGATTTCTCACATTTTGTTCCAAATTTTTTCGAAAAAAATAAAGCAGGGCGAAAAATTTTCGCCCTGCTGGTGATTTTACGCTGTATTTTCTATTCTTCGATTCTTTTTCCTCTAAAGAAAATCAAAAATTTACAGATTATGCAGTTGAGGGTTTGAAACGTGGAATTTCTTCCCGAATGAGTCTTTCGGACCATTGGAGCACCGCATTGTGGACACGTCATAGACAAAACCTCCTTGTCGCCTTGTAATCTTTTTTTTGTCTTACAATATAAATCGACATTTTTTTTGGAAACATTAATACTTTTTCAAGTTTTTTCGGTGTATTATCGTTAAGATTTATTAAGCTTTGAGCAATTCTTGAAATGGACTAAAAACGGAATTGCCGGAATGAGGTTTCGCCCTTTTTTTTGGATAAATTATTGGAAACTTGTCCAAAAGACAATTAGTGGATGCAAAACGATGTTTGAATGCTAATTTCCAAAAGTGTGTGGAAGCCCACATGAGAATCGCTCATCTAAAATACTTCAAAAATACTTGGAAAAAATCAAAATAAATGAAACCTTTTTTCTTTCTTTCAATTGCGGTTTTGGCATTTTCTTCAATCGAAGTCGTGGTAAGCCCTATAAGGGGGCAAATCAACCCTTTTGCACTTACTTTCTGGCGTTTTGCGCTTGCCGCATTTTGTCTTCTTCCCATGGCATTTCGCACAAAGGAAAAAAAACGACTTCCGACTTCCCTTCGTGAGTTTTTTTCTATTGCTTTTCTTGGGGTTTTAAATGTGGTTATCAGCATGGGAGCACATGCTGTTTCGATTGCAAATTGCCGACCATCCACTGCAGCGATTATTATTGCAAGCAATCCCATGTTCACTAACTTTTTTGCCTGGATATTTCTTAAGGAAGAGCTAAACATCTACAGAATTTCTTCAATTCTTGTTGGTTTTTCCGGAGTATTTTTAATTGCATTCAAGGGAGTTTCAGGAATTGATACCCATTTGGGAATTATTACCGGGCTTCTTGGAGCAATCGGATTTTCGCTCTACACGGTTCTTTCAAAGAGAACGGTTAACAAATTTGGAAGTTTAAACAATGCCCTGATTGGATTTATCTTTGGCTGTCTTTTTGATCTTCCGCTTCTTTGGTTGGGGCAGATCGAAATTATTCCTCATTTTAATCTTTGGCCAAGACTTTTATTTCTTGGAATTGTTGTTTCAGGGATTGGCTATCTTGCTTTTTTTAAAGCATTATCATTGCTTTCGGCAGGAAAAACAAGTTTGTTATTTTTTTTAAAACCGCCTGTAGCGATGTTATTGGCTTGGTTTGTGCTTTCTGATTCTCCAACCATTATTCAGATAATTGGAACAGTATTGATTATGATTGGAATACTTATAGACAAAAAATCTGAAGTTAAAAATCATCCGGAAGGAATGACGGTGTTGGATTGTCCTTCTCAAACATTCTAATGCGCCTTATCTTGCTGCATTTTCCTGTTTCTTGTATCTCAAGAAGAATCCCTTCCAATACTCCTGGGCCTTCTGCACATGTAAATCTTTCAGAGTACCCTTCAAGGAATCTGTGAATTACGGTACTGGATTTTACCCCTAAAATACCATCAAAAGGGCCGGTCATCCCAATATCTGATATCATTCCGGTTCCATTCTGAAGAATTCTTTCATCTGATGTTTGGACATGTGTGTGAGTTCCAGCCAAAAACGATATTTTTCCATCTAAAAAACAAGCCATCGCAATTTTTTCTGAAGTTGCTTCAGCGTGAAAATCAATGATTACTGAGCGGCAAGCGGATAAACGATCTACCAGGATACCTGCCCATTGAAATGGACAATCCCAGTGTTCCATGAAAGTTCTGCCTGTAAGATTGATTACTCCCAGAGATTGTTTGGAATCTTTTTTTAATGCCACCCAGCCATGCCCTGGAAAATCATCGCCTCCGATATTATGTGGGCGAATTACTTTTCTGGATGATTCTAACATTTCAATCCAGTCTGGTCTTGAAAAAAAATGGTTCCCACCAGTAATAAGATCAACACCAGATTCTAAAATTTCATCTCGATGTTTTATCGATAACCCTGCGCCACCTGATGCATTTTCACCATTTGCGATAACCCAATCAAGAAAAAACCGACTCCGCAGGCCAGGAAGATAATTTCTTACCATTCTGCGACCTGTGGAGCCGACTATATCTCCGATTAATAAAACTCGCACTGTGATTGAAGATAGTACGTTTGAATAAATGTGCTGCAAATTCTATTTGTGAAATCCCAAAGCGTCTTTTCTCGAAATTCTCGAAATCTTAATACTGCCTCAGCTGGCTTCCCCATTCTCTCCGAAGAGAATTGGTTTTGCCTCGCTTTGATATTGATGCAATTCCTGGACATTTGACAGGTTTCTATAAATAACGAATCAGTGAGCTACTTCAACGCTACGAACTTCTCTGATAAGAACAACTTTCACCTGGCCTGGATATTCCATCTCATCTTCAATTTTCTTAACGATATCCCGGCAAAGTTTTGGTGCAATTGAGTCGGATACCTGATCAGGATTAACTATGACACGAACTTCGCGCCCAGCTTGGATTGCAAAGCTCGAGGCCACTCCAGGAAAACTTCTGGCAATGGCTTCAAGATCTTCCAAGCGTTTTATGTAAGCATCAAGAGATTCACGGCGTGCCCCTCTTCGAGACGCCGAAATAGCGTCTGCAGCAGCGATAAGAACTGCTTCTACTGAATCGAATGGAACATCCTCATGATGTGCACCAATTGCATTGCATACCTTGGGTGATTCCTGATATTTCTTTGCGAATTCTGATCCAAGGACGGCATGGTTCCCTTCATCACTTTCAATTACTTTGCCAATGTCGTGAAGAAGTCCAGCTCGTTTTGCTAGCTGTATATTTGCTCCGATTTCAGCGGCCATACTGCTTGCCAATGTTGCAACTTCAATAGAGTGTTGAAGAACATTTTGCCCATAAGAGGTTCGAAAATTCATTTTTCCAACCAACTCAACCAACTCCGGATGAATCGACTGAATTCCAAGGGAAAGCATTGCTTGCTCCCCAGCTTCTTTTATTCTGAGATTAACTTCTTTCTTTGCCTTTTCGAACATTTCTTCTATTTTAGCTGGATGAATTCTTCCGTCGAGTGTCAACATTTCCATGGTGGCTCTTGCAATTTCACGTTTGATGGGATCAAAAGCCGATAAAACCACTGCTTCCGGTGTGTCGTCTATTATTACATCGACTCCCGTCAAATTTTCGAAAGCTCGAATGTTCCGCCCTTCCCTGCCTATTATTCTTCCCTTCATTTCCTCACTTGGAAGTTCAACAACTGAAACTATCGGATCGAAAGAATGATCAGTAGCACATCTCTGAATCGCAGTAGCCATTATCTCTCGCGCTTTCTTATCCGATGCTTCTTTTACTCTTGTTTCTGAATCCTTGATTTTTACCGATATTTCATATTGAAGCTCATCTTCAACACGCTTGAGCAACTGATCTTTGGCTTCCTGGGAGTTTAGCCCCGCTACCCTTTCCAATTCTTTTCTTTGAACTTCAACTAAACCTTCAGCTTCCTGCTTTTTCTTATCTATTTCATCCTCGCGAACTTTGAGAAGTTCTTGCTTCTTTTCGATCTGATCAACTTTCGCATCAACTTTTTCAATTTTTGAAAGCAATTTTGCTTCCATTTGTTCAAGATCATGTTTCTTTTTTCTTAGTTCTTTTTCACTATTTTTACGAGCTTGGAGCTCCTTTTCTTTTATCTCGCGAGCCCTTTTATGGGCTTGATCAAGTTCTTCCTGGGCTTTCTTCTTTGCCTCGTCGAGCATCTCCCCTTCGCGTTTTTGGGCTTGGGAAACCAAGTCTGTTCCGCTTTTTCGATCAAAATATCGTGTGATGAAAAATCCGACGAGACCGCCCACTACCGTACAAATTATATATACTACCCACATGGCCGGTCCTTTTAAACCTCCTAATCTATTTAAAATGGGCAATCTTTTAAGACCCCCTTTGATCTTACTTGCATTTTATCAAAAGGGGGTACTCTTGCTTGCATCTTTAACCTAATTTTCAATTTAGATTTTATCTGAAAAATCCTTAACTGGATATTGTTTTCTCAAATCCGCCAAATATGTATCAAAAGCTGCCTTTTGTCTTTCGGGCATTAGTTTGGAACGAATTTTGTCTTTTACTTCCTCTAAGGGAACTGTGCCTGCTGGTTTTCTTTCAATTACTTTGATGAGATGGTAGCCGAATTTGGTTTTAATCGGGCCAACAACTTTTCCGATTTCTGCAGATTGAGCGGCTTCATCAAATTCTGGAACCATCTGGCCAGTCGCAAAGAAACCCAGATCGCCACCCTCTTTACTTGAAGGACATTTGGAATTGGCTTTAGCCAGTTCTTCAAATGGTTCAGTTGCGGTTCTTGCTAACAGGTCCTTCGCCTTTGCCTCATCATCAACGAGAATATGACGAGCGCGTGTTTGTGCTGGTTTATTAAAAGTAGTTAAGTTTTTTGTGTAGTAATCTTTAATCTCTTCATCGGTAATTTTAATTTGACTTCCAATTTTCTCATCAAGGAGAGTTCTGATTCCTACTCGTTTTTTTGCATCAGCTTCAGATTCAGGGAATTCTTTCTTTAGCTCGTCTAAATGTTTCTCTGAATAACTTCGAACAATTTCCTTGAGCGAAACTTGCTTAATAAAGTCATCCATTAACTGAACTCTGAACATTGGAGGGATTCTTTCAAGCTCTTCTGCGATTTCAGAAATTTTAAATGTTTTGCTGCCAATAGTGAAAAGATTTTTTTCAAGATCTTCCGGTGAAAAAGTTTCTTTTTTCAGGGTTTCAGAAGCTTTTTCGTCTAATTTGAATTCAACTTCTTTTTTCAATTCGTCGAGAACTTTGTCCTGGTTTTTCTCGGCAAGGCTTTTCTTGATTTCGTTGGTTACTTCAGTCATTTCTCGAGCTTTTCCTTCTGTCTTTTCAGTGTATTTTAATATCAAAGTTTGACCATCTTCAGCTTTAATTGGGTCGGAAATTTGATCTTTCTTGAGAGCTTTTAGCGGCTCTTCGCATGTCTTGGGAAGCTCTGAAAGTTTTACAAAACTTCTGTCACCACCATTGGGGGCAAAGGAATCTGAAGAATATTTTTTTGCTGTTTCAAGAAAAGTTTTTCCCGAAGCCAAATCGGCTTTAATCTTTTCAACGTCAGCGAGATCTTTTACCGTAATTTGGAAAAGATGATAAGTCTCTGGTTCGTTAAAGTTCTGAATATTTTTTTGATAGTAGTCTTTAATTTCTTCGTCGGTGATCTTTGAATTTTCCAATTTCTTCATTAAAAAGCGTTGTGCGATTATATTCAAAGTCCAGTCATGGACCGTTTTTTGTTTTTCTTCTTTATTTGCCAAACCCAGCTTTTCAGCTTCTTTTTCAAGAAGGGTAACATCAATCCATTGCTTTACAAACTGCTTCTTACCCTCTTTAGTTGAAAATTGGGTCTTTTCACCAGGTCCCATGGTTTCAAGTTCTTTATCAAAGACCTCTTTCGTTAGTTTTATATCACCTACTTCGGCAAAAATGTCGAGAGTGTTTTCAGAAGCTTTAGCTGCTTCCGGGGCTTTGGCTGCTTCAGTGGTTTTTACTGCTTCAGAGTTTTTTGCAGGTTCCGAAACCTGGGCAACGGGTTGTTCAGTATTTTGTGCTGAAAGAATTCCAGCTATCGTCAACAAAAATCCAAAAAAGAAAAAATAAGCGCTGCCGCGCCTTATTTTCGCGTTCATATCGCCTCCAAAATTGGGATTAGACTAGCTGTTGAAATATATCATCCTTTCCTGGCAAATGCAATGGAATAATGTGTAAAGAAGAAATAATTTTTGGGAAAAAAGAAAAATCCTATTCCTCAAATAGCAAAATGCGACATTTTTTTTGGGGGAAAATGGATTGATCCCCAAAACGTCTCCGTGCTTTTTTAGTTTTTCGGAGACCAGCGCGCCCAAAGGGATTCGAACCCCTGGCCTTTTGCTCCGGAGGCAAACGCTCTATCCAGCTGAGCTATGGGCGCAAATCACATTTTATACCGCTTCGAACTTATAAATACAGAATTTTTAAATGCTATATTTATAACTCCTAACAAGCAATTCAAAAATAAATAATTCTTTTTGAAATGCAACTAAGTGTTAAACTAACATAGAGTTTATCTCAATGCAAGTATTGAGATGCCAACAATTCTTGTGAGCTTTCTTGTATTTGTGACTATTTTAGCGATTTTGATGCGTTTAGCTTAGAAATGTTGTGTTAAATAAAAGAGCCGCGTTGTGAACGCGACTCTTTTAGAAATCACTGGTAAATTATTTATTTTTTATTTCAATAAGTTCAACACATTCTGTGAAGTTGCATTTGCCTGGGCTAGCATTGAATTACTTGCTTGTGTAAGGACCTGATTCCTCGTCATTTGAATTACTTCACTTGCCATGTCAACGTCTCTGATTCGCGATTCTGAGGCGGTAACATTTTGAAGCGCGGTGTTCAAACTATTGGTTGTGTAATCCATACGATTTTGAATCGCACCAAGCTTCGCTCGTTCCCCCAGAACCATTTGAAGAGCCTGGTCAACTTTTTCTATTGCCGCCTGAGAAGCAGTTACATTTGTAACATTTAGATCATCAATTCCCAATGCTAATGTGTCAGTGCGAATAATGTTTGCTTTTGTAGTGTGTCCCTGATTTGGACCGATTTGAAATTGAATGAACGCATCTTTGACGTGCATCGTGAAAGCATATTCGCCAAGTCCATTTTTGAAAATATTCTGATTGACTCCCAAGGAGCCTATTCCCAAATCCCCGAATAGAGAGTTGTCCCCTGTTCCAATGTCGGAAATTGCGACTTTTCCTTCGGTTCCAGGGATAGTAGAAAAGATCTGCAATGTTCCAGTAGCAGTATTAACTCCGGACCTGATATTTTCCCCAGCCAGATCGCAGTTGTTATTAATTTGTGTGGCAATTGAGCTGAGTGGGACAAAAATGGTTCCAGTTACAGTAGGAGCGGGGATGGAAATATTTGTGCTTTGCCCGTAAAGATCACTGAGAGAGAATTTTAAGGCACCATGAGCAAGTGTGGTTGATCCACTGACTAGATTGATTCCCCAGACCGAATTTGGTGGGAAATCTTTTATTGCGGCATCACCACCAAACGCGGCGGATGCCGAAACAATGCAACCCGCTCCAACTGCACCAGGAAGATTTAATGTTGCAAGAGCACTTGTTGCTCCTGCGTCTTTAACAATGAAATGTGAAAGCGGGCCTGATTCTGAAGATTTGAATTCCAATACACCGTTGTTATCATAGGCAGAAATGCTCATGCTTGTGCCAATCGCAGTATTAATATCGTTGGCGATGGAACCCATGGAATTGTATGGAGCGGTGAAAGTTACCAATACCGACCTATTGTGATCATCAATAATCGAAATTGATTCTCCTGCAAGATCATTCAATGGGAATGTGCAAATGCCGGTACCATCAATTATGCCTGAAGACCCGCCGCTGCCTTTGTATATTGTATTTGTGACATTAAGGGAATTGGGAACCTGAGCGCAGATTACGCTTACCCAGCCAGCTGAGCCGGTTTGTTTGCCCGTGCTGTAGAATTCAATTGTATTTGAAGCTGTAATATATTTTGCTAATATACTTGGGACTGGAGTTGCACTGGCGATTGAAGTGTTAATTAGAGCAGCAACTGAAGCTAAACCATAAGTTCCAGCTGCGAGGGTGATGTGAGCAGAGATTGCCAATGAGTCGTGAATTGAGAAAGTCAGAGTAGGTGAAATTATAACTCCCAACGTTCCTGGCTTCGATTCAGCCATTGCAGATGTGGGAGGTGTGAATAACAAATCCATTCCCGCTATTAATCCAGCGGCCCGATTCCCTGATACATCTGTTGAAGTTGTTGTTTTCAATCCGGAAGGATCGCCAAGATTTGTTGCTTTTACTATATATGTTGGATCAGTAGGAGGTTTTACTTCTCCGAAAGCCAAAGCTTTCATCAAGTTTTCCTGACCGTTGAAAGTTACACTCCCAACCTTGCCAGTTTTTCCTGATGTAACCTCAATTTGCCCATTGGAATCCCCACTGGTTTGGAGAGTAGCTGTTGAACCTGGAAATCCAAGTCCCTGACCTAGTTGATCGCCCAACATTGCAGTTTGAATTCTTGTAGCTAATTCATCTAATGTTACATGTTGGTCAACTATGACTGTTCCTTGGTGATTGTCACCCTGAACAATAAGGTTTTGTGGAACATCAAGAATAAAAACACCGTTGTCGTCGTAAAAATTGCTTATCGACAGCAGGGTTGTTGAGCCTGTTGCTATCGTTCCATCGGTTCGGGTGAAAATTCCGGAGCGTTGTATCTGCGGAGTTCCGCCTACCGCGGTTTGAGTCCCATCTGAATTTTTAATTATCTGAGGAGAAATTATAACAGAAAAATCAGTAAAAGTTTGTACCGGCCCTGTAACAAGTCCTGTCAAATTTTTGGGATCGCTTGTTGAAACCTGAGCTGTTCCAGAACCGTCAAGCAGTTTTCTGGTATTGAATTCTGTATCGCTTGATATTCTGTTTATATCCTCTTTTAATTGATTGATCTCATTCTGTAGTTGGAGGCGATCTGTGGAAGTAAGAGTTTCTGTGCTGGCTTGTAGCGCTAATTCTCGCATTCTCTGAAGCATACTGGTTACTTCATTCATTGCTCCTTCAGCAGTTTGAAGCAAACTGATACCATCCTGGACATTTCTGACAGCCTGAGTTATACCTCTGACCTGCGTTCTGAGTTTTTCCGAAATAGCCAACCCAGCAGCATCATCTCCTGCCGTGTTAATCCTCAAACCTGAAGATAGTCTTTCAATTGATTTAGAAAGATTGGCGTCATTCGCTTCTAAATTTTTGTGTGCAGTTAGAGCTGTTACGTTAGTATTAATTCTCAGGGTCATGTTGTGCCTCCATACTTTACGGGGTGTCTATCTTTTTATTCTTGTACCCCGGTCTACTTTAACCATCGGAAATATTTAGCCTATTCCATTAGGCTGATAATCCGCGGTGATTTGAAAAATTCTTCATTTTTCTAATAAATCCTTAATGTTTCTTTATTTTCTACCTTATTTTGACTTTTTGCCTATGCTCCGTAATATATCTGCAGGAAGCTCTTTAAGTAGATCAATCTTTTTGGATTTTGCAGCTTCCCGATTTTCTCTTTGAATTTCTTCGTAAACTTCGAACCTATGAACTTTTATATTTTTCGGCGCATTTATTCCGATCTTTACCTGATCTTTTCCTATGTCTACCAGGACTATTTCGATCTCATCCCCGATAATAATTTTTTCATTGATTTTCCGTGTAAGGACAAGCATTACCCCTGGTCCTCCTTACGCGGAGAATTATGGGAATTCTCTATTTCCTTAAGCTTCGCCTCCCTTTTGGCAATCTCATCCATAACCCTCACTTTAACCGAATGATGAGAATTATTCGAAATGATTTGCCTTCCAATTCGGGTTTTCGCATTGATAACTAAAGGCCCCTGAAGGTTTGCAGTCATATTCATGGTATTTTCCGGAATAGTAATAATGGTATATATGGCTGCATCTTCCGGTTTTACTAAACCCAAAAAAGAAGCCTCTTCGTCGGAGACTTCCAGGTCGTAAGAAAACATAAAATTCAATGGTTCAATAATGACGAAGGCGAGATCTCCATCGTCAAACGATTGAAGCCACCTGAATGGACTTCTATCTTGGGTATTCAAAATCACATACTGATGGTAGGATTTGAATCCAAATAATCCCTCAGGAAAGACGATTATTTCCTCTTTCGATACTTCGATCTCACCAAACCTTGCGGTTATAAATTTCATACCTTATCCCGTTTACTTGAGAAAATCTACCAGCGAAATTTGCAATATTTTTGACCCAACCTCCAACGCCGCTTGAAAAGCGGTTTGATATTGCGTCATTTTTACAATTGCTTCCGACATATCTATATTCTCGGCATTGTCAAGTAATTTGTTTATATTTAAAGAATTATTTGTTAATTTTTCTTTTGAGTCGGATAATCGGTTTGTTTTTGCACCAATATCGGAGTGTTTCTGGAGCACTCTTTCAAGGTCTCCGGATATTTCGGTAATACTTCTTTGAGAGACTGCTCCTGTATCACCTCTCAAAAGATTGTCTCTAAGATCAATAAGAGTTTGAAAGATACTTTGGGGACCACCAAGACCCAACGAAGAGGCGCTATCATTGCTGGCGTCTCCTTCATTTCGGACTTTGATAAACCCCTGATCTTTTGTATTGGACAAATTTAACCGTTTTGTGGTCGGATCTATCCAGGCAGAGATATTGAATCTTGGGTCACTTTTAGAAAATTTATCGATAAGATCTTTTATAGTTTTTGCGCCACTTAGGTCAATTTCTCCTGTGAAATCGCCGCTTTGAACAAAAACTTTTCCCAAAGGGACTCCTCCCGAATTTTTGTTCAGTAGAGACAAAGGAGTACTATCTGTGACTGCAGGATCAAGATCTCCACCTACCAATTTATTATCGATGGTTTTAACTGCTATTCCAAGATCAGAAGCGGTTGAGGAATCAAGATCGGTAACTTCAAACCACCCATTGGCGCCGTGATTTTTATCGACCAGTTCCAGACCGTTTTGTTTGTCGTTGAATTTAGCTTCAATGTATAATCCTGAATTCGGGTCGTTTAATTTATCAAGGACATCCTGGATTGTTTTGCACCCTCTTAGATCTATAACAGCACTGGAACCAGCTTTGTCTGTGACTCGAATGTGTCCTAGTTGTACTCCTTTGTTTAATTGTCTTCCGCTATTTAAGGACGATAGGTCGGTACTCCCATCAATTCCAGGGACGAGAGTAACTGAACCCATAAGTGTCGGCAACTGCTTTGGCTGAATTGATGTTCCCACCAAAGTATTGGAATCGTCATGAAGCACGTTCTTCCCGATCAAACCAAGATCTCTTGCAGGGTTTGTCAATTCCTCCCCAGTTATTCCACCGGTACCTGGGTCTGTCGAGGTGTCTGTGATAATAAATCTTTGCCCTGCTTGATCCCATACTCCTCGAAATTGCTTAGTCACACTTATTGAATTTAATACATCCTGGATAGTAGTAGCATTTGATATGTCTATTTGAACCGGTTTCCCATCTGCTCCTCGAAGCACGAATGAATTCTGGTCCGGTGGTGGGGTCAGACTTGAAAGGTTGGATGCTGCAGTAAGTCCACCTCCCCCAATAGTGTCACCGAAAAGTTGATTCCCCTGTGCTGATTTTAACAGACCCAGATTTTTTGCTACTGTGCGGAACTCATGGACCGAAACTGGAGTGTTTCCGTTTAATTCCGAAATTCTTAATGCATTTCCTCCTCCAGTGGTATCAGTTATTGTCATGGTTTTGGACGTGTTGTCAAAGGCAGCTGTTACCCCAGCTGCTGAAGCATTGATTTGATTCATAACATCCTGGATTGTGATGGCAGTTTGTAAATTGACGGTAGTGGTAACCCCTGCCTTGTTAGTTATATTGATATATCCAGGTCTGACTCCCTTTCCTCCATTTAAGGAAGAAAGAGGGGTTCCTTCGGATTGCATGGCAGAATCAAATACAGAATTAATTACGTTATCAGCTACTGCTGCAGTGGTAAATTTTGATAATCCCAAATCGGAAGCCGTTTTGGTTGGCAAATCCTTAATGTAAAGTTGATTGTTATTTGATTTTATGGAAAATGAACCACTTCCACCAGTTTTGTCAGTCAATTCCAACCTGTGATACAAACTGTTGAAACTTGCAAGAACTGTGCTTCCACCACCCCCGCCAACTGCATTTATTTTATCCATCACATCCTGGATAGTTGCGGTTCCAGTTAAGTCGACACGGTAGTTCTTACCATCTCGAGTGTTGATGCTTAAAAAGCCCTGAGGAACTCCTTGCTGATTATTCAACTGTGTTAGCTGGGTGTTAACACTCAACATTGCAGGGTCTGGCTCACCTTGTATCAATGAATTTGCACCTGCATTTTGATTTAAACCTAGAGCTTGAGCTGTTGTGGATGGAGTTTCCTCGATTCCAGCTTCAAATGAACCTGACTGATTAATCTGATTGATAACATCGTCTATTCTTTTAGCTGAAGTTAAATCAATGATTCTCTCTACACCATTTTGATCTGTGATTTTAATTAGCCCAGGCTGTACACCATTTCCGTTATTCAAAATTGCAAGAGGCATTGTTTCATTTAGCGGGGCTAAGGCATTTTGAAATGTGGGTTCAGGGGCCTTGTAATCACCGCTGAAAAATAACTCGTCACCAGTTGTATTCTTTTGAAGAATGTTTCCTTGCTCAATTTCACTGGAAATTTTTCCGGAATTCCCGGAATAGTTGACTTCTGAAATATTGTATTGATTTATGTTTGCGCGAGTGGTCCCGGTACTGTAGGTTACAATATCCATCAGTCCCTTGGTATCATTTGTGAGCTTCCCGTCAAAGGGTTTAGCGGTAACTTTTTGCCCAGAGAAAAGATATTGTCCCCCAACGTCTGAATTTCCCAGATCAACCATGTTTTGTAATAGTTGATTGATTTCTTGCGCCATGGCATCACGATCATCTTGAACTAAAGTGTCGTTTGCTCCCTGAACAGCAAGTTCTCTAGCTCGTTGAAGGACACTTTCAATAGAGGAAACACTGGATTCAGTGTTGTCAACCCAGGTTTGAGTTGTGGAGATGTTTGAGAGATGTTGAGTGATGTTGGTATTTTCTGTTTCTCCATACATCGCCAAAGCGTTGTCGATTGGATTATCAGATGGCGTGGTAAATTGCTTTCCTGAGCTAATCTGAATCTGAATTTTGGAGAGATTTTCCTTATTTGTATTGAGTGCGGAAAGAAAGGAATTTACGGTGTACTGAGTGCTTATGCGATTCATTTCTTTGCCTCCTTATTACTCAAATTTTTTCAATTCTTTTTTTATGCTACCGACTCAGTTTTTTGAGGGTCGGTGCCCCGTATGGTATTTTTTGCCAAAGTTTCTCTGGTGAGCCTGTTCAGGCATTTTTCCTGAGTTTCCCAAAACAATCTCATAACAAAAGCAAAAGCTGATTCTTAGTTTTTAATGTTGCAAAGTATATTTTCCACTAGCAATGGAAGTAATGGGTTTTCCGGAGAGTAAGGTTAGATTTAAGAACTTATCGTTGACATACTGACAGAATAGTCAGCCGGCCTTTAATCCTGTAACTATCGTGGTCAACATTTGATCCATAGTCTGAAGAACCTTTGCTGCGGCATTATAAGCTTGCTGAGTCTTGATGAGATTGGTCATTTCCTCGTCTATCGAAACACCCATTGTGGATTGTCTTGTTGCATTGAGCTGAGTGAGAAGGTCAGTGGAATATTGCTTTTCTGTTGCTGTTCCCTGACTTTCCGTGGCTACTTGAGTAACAATGTTGTCGGAAAATTGTTGAAAAGATGTTTTTCCATTCGAAAATGAAAGGTTGCTTTTAATGTTGACTATGCTGATTGCGTTGCTTCCATCTCCTTCCCCAGAAAAAGAGGGAAGTTTGTCGTCAGGATTAGTAAATACTCCTGCTGCAGCGGCAATAGTATTCGTATTATTGACAATACCATCTTCCAACGACAGATTTTTTGCTGCATCTTTATATGGTTTGGAGGGATCTGTTGTCACAATGCTTTTGAAAAAATTCCTCCCGGTTTCACCATCCAAGCCAAAGCCACTTCGATGAACGTCGTTTACCTCGGTCGAAAGTTTGTAAGCAAATTCATCCAGTTGGTCAATGGCTGTTTGAATTGCCCCATCACGGGTTTCAAGGAGGCCTCTTATTTTGCCACTTGTTACAATAGGTTGAAGGTCAATGTTGGTGGTTCCGATCCCATTTAAATTAATGGTAACTCCTGGAATTGCGGATGAGACAGAATTCTCCGCGGAGGTATATTGTTTTCCGTCCATCGAGAATATAGAATTTTTCGCTGCCGTTTGTTCCCGCATGTCCAAAATAGTTGTAATATTGCTGGTTCCATTTTTAAAAGTAATTTTATTAGCTTCTCCGGTGAGCGCCGATTCAATTACTAATTGGCCTGCCTCATTCACTGATGCTTTGACATTATTTCCACCCGAATTGATCAAATCTGTCAACCCTTGAAGGCTTGTTTTACTTGCGTCCAAATTAAAATCTTTTCCGTTTACCGAAAAACTTCCACTTGAAATCCCAAATGTTGATAGCGGTGAGTTGGTGGGATTGTACGTTAAGTAAGAATTCAATTTGTTGGCTTGAGCTAATTGTGCGACTGTTAATGTGTAATTTGAATAATCACCCTGATGAGTCAAAATTGCGCTGGCCACTTCCGGCTTTTCGGTGAATGATGGATAATCTGGGGATGAACTAACCGTTGGAAATGAATTTCCATCCTCCTGAGTTAAATACAGCTCATTCACATCACTTTGTTGGACGAGGGTGTGTTTTCCTACTCTAACCGTCAGTTGGCCTTTGGAATTTTCCTCGGAGTCGACGTTTACCAATTTAGCCAGACTTTCAAGGGCTGTCTGACGTTGGTCTCTTAAATCGTTTGCTGAACCATTGCTGACTTCAGCCTTGCCGATTTTTACGTTGAGATCTGCTATCTGCTTGGCGAGGCTATTAACTTGTTGGACTGCGTCAGTAAGTTGATTATTTATACTTTGCTGGTCGATCCCGGTATTATCTCCCTGAAGCTTTTTTAAACTACCGTCAAGGTCATTTATGTATTTGGTGAGTGATTCGGATTGTTGCTGCAAGTTAGTTCTCAATCCAACATTGGAGGGATCCTGTGAAAGATTTTGCCAAGCATTCCAGAATTGGTCGAGCTGGTTTCTTAGTGTGACTGAACCTGGTTCATTGAGAACGCTTTCTACTTGTTTCAGCAGGTCGTCACTTACGCTGCTTTTTTCGTTGTTACTTGTTTCCTGGGTAATTTGAGTATCAATGAAAGAGTCGCGAAAATTTTGAATCTTATTAACATCAACTCCTCCACCAAACTGTACCTGTGATAATGGACTGGAAAAAGATTGTTCTCCTACTGGAGCTACTGATCCCAATACAGCCTGCTGCCTCGAGTAGTTTTCAGTATTGGCATTGGCAATATTCTGGGATGTGACGTCCATCGCTCCGCGTTGTGCAAGGATAGCCCTTTTACATATCTCAAGACCGAAAAAGGTTGCACTCATGTTTGCCTCCAATAGCCATTTTGGCCATAAATGGGGATTTCTCTTTTACCCCTATTTCTTTAATCGACTAAAGGAGGTTGATGGCTTAGGATTAACTCATCAGGTTAATTTTTTCACTTGCAATTTAGGTAATTTAGATTTGTTGATTTGCTAAAATACACAAATAAACCTTTGTCTTATCCCTTAGGAAAAAATTTAGACTAGGCTTTTTTATCAATCAATCGGGATCGAACCAATGCCTGACTCTTTTTTGCCCCTGGAAATTTATAAACAATTTCTTTCGGAGGAGTAGTAAGAAGTTTCAGAGAATGTTTTGTTAATTCCAGCGCTTGCTCTAGCAGCCGTTGATTGCCCTCGTTTATTTCTTTTATTCTGAAAAGTAGGGATTTTAGTTCTTGAGATACTTTTTTAATTTTTAGTTGGTTCTCAGGCGGGCAGTTGTAATCAAATATTTTTTCAACCGGAGAATCCGGGTTGCCGGTTAGGTTGGCAATTATACTTCTTCTTTCTTCCTCAAATGGAATTAGTTGAACTACAAACCCTTCTTCTTCGGCGACAATTTTGTTCAGTTCGGTGGAGAATTTTTCCAAAAGAATTTTATGTTTTCTTTCGGAAAGAGAAAAGAGTTCGCCGTAGATGGCGAACTCTTTCTCTAAAATTTCCTGAATTCTAGTGAAAGAATCTTGCAACTGCTAAACCTCCCAGGAGCGTGTAACAATTCCGCTGCTATAAAGCTTTTCAGCTACTTGCTCAGCAGGGATGTTATACTGTCCGGCCGCAATCAGGGATTTTATTTTTTCAAGCTTTTCCTGTCTGACTTCTGGTTGACTAGCAACAACTTCCGCGGCAAACTTTAAGGTTTGTACCGGGTCTGCTTCTTTTATCGGTTTCCCTGAGAAAACCGGATTCATCGGATTTACACCACTAGGCGGGTGAAATACCGTCTTCTGCGGTCCTTCCGGGTTTTGGGTTGCTCCCTGTAAAACTTTCTTAAATGCTTCCCCTGAGCCCTCGCTCTGGACCTTTTTTAGCTGTTCCTGATAAATTTTCTGAATTTCAACTCTGTTGGAAACCTTCATGGTCCCTCCTGAACTCCCTTGCATATTCCCTATTTTTTTCTTTTTTATTCAGGGAACGCCTCCACAATAAACATCGACCAAAAATTTGGGTTCTTTGAGATCAATTTTTGATCATTTTAGCTTTCCTTAAGGAAGCTGTCAAGTTAAAGTCTGGGAATTAAAAATATAGTTTAAAAATATCTCAATCTCCATGGAGTTCATTGATTAAAATGAGACTCCTGCCGATTAGAATTCCCTATGAAAAGAACAATTCTTATTCTCACTTTCTTCATGTTGTATTTTCCAGTTAATAACATTCTTTGGGCTCAGCCTTTTGAGATTTTAACTCCCTCTCTGGGTACTGAAGAGTCGCTTTCGACCGAGCTAAGGTCGCTTGAGGCAATTGAACGGGATATGGCTTTGGAAAAACTAAATAATAAATATACCAAGACTGATTCTTTTCTTGAATTAGGGGAATTAAGATATCAGCAGGGGAAATTTGAAGAAGCTGAAAGATATTTTCTCATGGTTTTGGATCAAGAGCCTGATAATATGCACGCTAACGAAGGTTTGGCTATGATCTATTATAATCAGGGCTACTTTGGAAAGAGCAAGGCAATTTTTGATAAACTTATGCAACTTTATCCTTTATCAGACAGACTGAGAGAAGATTTCGAAAAAGTTCGCGGAAAGTTAAAAACGATGGGAGATTTGGGTCTCCAAATAAGAGAAGATAACAGAGGCATCTCTGAGGTACAAACTTCAGGGGAATTCTTTTTTCCATCCTTTCGCTCAACTGGGCTTTCAACAAGATTTAAAGTGGAAAATTCAAAGATGAAAGACAGTAAGGGAGAGTTGGAAAACCGTCTTTATTCAACAGCTTTAGAATATGTTTTTAACTCAAAATCAAAATTTTCCGCAGCATTTGTTCCTGAGGCTAGGGGAGGAAAAGACGAAGTAAATGGGTATATCTTTCATGGTGTTACTGGCGCTGAAGCTTTAAATCTCTCTCTACAAGGTGGAAAAACCGGATTTAAAGAAAATGTTGATACCATACGATTAGGCCTTTTCGAAAATTTTGCAACCATTGTTCTATTTGGTGAGCTCAATGAAAAAGCAAAAATTTCTCAGTCTTTTACTACTTCTGATATTTCAGATGGAAACTCACGAAGACATTTTGAAACCGACCTGTTCTATTTTATTTACCGGTCAGGTGTTCCCTTGCTTTCGCTGGATTTAAAAGTTTACCAGGCAAGTTTTGAAAGAAGTGTGGATTTACAAGGAAAACCTTATTCTTATTGGGCTCCTTCAGATTTTCGCGGAGCAAGAGCCGCCCTTTCCTGGGAACGGGGGATTGGCCCAAGATGGTGGTGGGGTTTTGAGGGTCATTATGTCAATAATCAGTTCCGGGCTGAAGGATGGCAAAGAACTTCAGAAACCGGGGGAGGATATAAATTTCATTTGAGTCGATTATTAGGTAATGGACGTGCATACGTCGAATTTTCAGATTCCATCAGAGAATATTTTCGGGAGCGTTCGTTGAGTGTTTACGGAAGTTTTGATTTGTGATTGAAAATATTCGTTTATCCGAAAAAAAACCAAAATAAAGCTTTCCCAAACCAGGAAATTACAAAACCACTAACAAATCCGTCTGCAAAAGCCCAGGTTCCTCCTACGATTAAGCCCCAGGGAGTGAAATCGAATCCATCGTACACTTGCATAATCAGAACTAACAATGGATGGGGATCCCCGGTTGTTAGCTCTGCCAAAGTCCATACAATTAGGATTGAAGCCCAGATTATTCCTGAACAAATTGCAATTTCAAAAGGTGACATTGCACTTTCTCAGTGTTTTTCCTCAAAAGCTATCGCTCCATAGCCAACCCCTCGTGGATGAGGAATTATTTCCATTGAGGTTGAATAATTTAATTTTCGGCCTGCAACATTTTTTCCAAGAAGCGAAAAAAGAAAAATAGTAATCGGAATAAAGCCGCAAATAGACCTGTCCTCATTTTTTACCATCTCATAAAATTTGGAAGGGTCGATTTTTTCAATGATTTCAATTGCTTCACCGTCTATTTTGTAGGCTTCATTTTTTGTGATGTCATGCGAAAAATCAGAACTTACAATTACGCAAACATCTGAAAATTCAGATCTGGAAAGAACTTGACTGATTGCTTTCCCGATCTTTTCACAGTCTTTGAGAGAAATTGTGTGCAGGAAAGCTATTGGGAGAATTGAAAATGTTTCCTTTTTATACAGATGTTGTAAAAAAGGTATCTGAACTTCGATGGAATGCTCGAGTGAGTGAGCCAAAGTGTCGGCCTTGAATGAACCAGTATTCAAAAAGGCCTGCCTTAGTTCTTCATCTATCGCACATTCGCCGAGTGGAGTTTCCCAGAAGTTGTCGGGACTGATGGCTGCGCTTTCTCCCCGGACACGATGATTTGGCCCTAACATAAGGAACCTCTTGGGCTTTGGGTTTTCAAGGCTTAACCTTTTCATGCCCCAGGTTGTTGTTGGGCCACTATAAATATGCCCTGCGTGAGGAAGAATCAAACCTTTCAACTTTCCTTTTACTTGTACTGTATTCTTACCCACGCCAACTGGATGAATGTAACAGGATTCAATTGTTTCATTTATTTCCTGCGGTAAATCAGGATAAAATTGTCCGCTGACCACTGGCTCTCGTTTCATTTTTTCCTCCTCTCTACATTTCACGCTTCAAGAAACTCTAAATTGGACAAGAATTATTAAATTCAAATTAGAGTCAAAAAACATTGAGTGTTGTGCCCCAGAACAGAATTCAAGCGACCGAAAAACAGGTCTATGCATTTTTTTACTATGACTCACTATTTGAAATCTGTGTAATAATTAAGAACTTTAGAATTATAATATCATAATCCAATTATTCGAGCTTCTTGTAATATTGTATAAAATTTGCTCAACATAGGGCATGAAACTCTGCATTAACAAATATTGGGCAAGTTTTCACAAACAGAAAAATGCAAATTTTGCAGAACCTTATTCGTATAAAATTTCTTGACGTGTTATTATTATTTTCAAATTCTTGGAGAGTAAAACATGAAAAAACTTAAAAGAATAAATCTGATTTTGTTTTTTTCATTGTTTATTTTGAGCCCGAATATTGTTTTTTCACAGATTTCAGCTTTGAAACTGGGAATTGATGTCTTGCTGGATGATCATTCTGAGTTAGTTAAGGATAAGAAAATTGCGCTTCTTATTTCTCCAACCTCGTTTAACTTCGATCTTGAGCATTCGATCGATTCTCTTTCCAGAATCAGCAAAATAAAAGCTATCTTTACGGGTGACAAATTCTTTAGAAGTACTTTTTCTGATGCATCCCAATCCGAGAAAATTGATGCAATGACAAATGCTCCCGTTTTTGAAATTACCGATCCTTTGAAAAAACCTTCGATCGAAGAGATTGGTGAAAGTCAGATTCTGGTGATCGATGTTCAGGATGTGGGAATCAGATTTTTCAATTATGTGACGCTGTTGGCACAATTTTTGGAGCTTGCAAGGGATATTGATATCCCTGTTATTGTGCTTGACCGTCCCAATCCGATTAATGGGTTATTGGTTTCAGGGCCGGTACTTGAATTGCCATTTAGAAGCAGATTTGGAGTTTATCCAATTCCTCTGGTTTATGGAATGACTTTTGGCGAACTGGCCTTATATTTCAACAAAGTTTTTGGTTTGGGAGCAAAACTTACCGTAATTGGCATGGAAGGATATCAAAGGGAAATGAGTTACAGAGAAACTGCAATCCATTGGGTTCCCCCTTCTGACCATCTTCCTGAACCCGAGTCCCCTGCTTTTTACGCAATTACTGGAATACTAGGTGAAATGGGAATTTTTTCCACAGGAGTTGGAACCACCCGCCCGTTTCATTATATCCTTGCTCCATGGATAGACGGCGAGTTGGTTGCTCACAACTTGACAGGCTATCACTTGAAGGGAGTGAGATTCCTGTCGGTGAATGTTACTCCCTATTATGGATTGTATGAAAGAAAGAAAGTTGGAGGAATCGAAATCATCATTGATGATTTTGTGAATTTTGATCCTGCTGTTATTGGGCTTGCCATTTTGAGAGTTCTTTACAAAATTTACCCCGACAAGATTCCATTGGACAATCAATCTTTATCCAAGGGATTTGATACTCTCCTTGGGGGAGCCGCCGTACGAGAGGCTATAATAAAACAAGTTCCTTTAAATGACATTATCCTTTCCTGGACTCCCAAAATTCAGGAATTTCTAGAACGAAGGAAAAACTTTTTGATTTATAAAGAGTAGTTCCAATATAGTTAAATAATTCTTTGCTTCTCATCCTCAAATTTTGCTGTGTTCCCCTGAAAAGAAATTATTGAAATCGCTTTAAGAATGCAAGCAGTTTGGGGGAAGTAGGTTTTTTTGAGATGTTCGAATCTTAGTAATTTGATAAAAACTAAAATAATCAGTTCAATGTTTTACTATTTTAAATGTAATCCCGCGAATTTTTGAGGTGATGCGGTGACGCCAAGAAAGAAAATGATGAAATATTCTGGAATGACCATGGTGGAAATTATGGTCGGTGTCATAATAATGGCTTTGGTTCTAATTCCATCCCTTAATGTAATAATAAATCAAACTCAGACTGTTTCCTCAACGCGAGACCATCTTTTGGCAACTTTCATGGGCCAGAAGATCATCGAAATTGCCAGAACTTGCCGATTTGAATATCTTGCTCAGGATCATTTTCCAGCTACCTCTTCGGAACGATTAAAATCTTTGGAGTATATAATGAAAAATGATCCGGTAAAAAGGGTTGAGCGGATAAATGATATTGACTATCGGGTGGTTGATTTTAAAATCACGGAAGTGAAAAACAAAAATGATTTAACTCAGCCTTCAACGTTGGCATTGTTGTCATTCGCCATCGAATATACTCCTAAAGATGGTAAGAACCACAGACTTGATATCAGTACCGCTATCGCCCAGCAGGAATAGAACATGATTTTCATTACTTCGTTTCTTGCGACGATTCAAGTGCAGCTTTTGTTTTTAAACAAATCTTTTAATGCTTCTGAATATTTAGTTAAACTGAAACTTTATGAAATTTAAAAAATTTGCAATCTCTCTTTTTTTTACTAATAGAGTAACCGGGTTTTCTTTGGTAGAGCTAATTTCAGCGGCTATCATTTTTGTGCTTCTTTTATTGTCGGTTTTTCAAGTGTACACCTCTGGACGTAAAAGTGCCCTTGAAATTATGGATAATCATTTGGTTAACGATGATGTACAAAGATTAGTCGATCGAGTGACAAAAGACGTTAGGGAAGCCAATTTTGTTGACCCCAGCCTTCCGCCAACAATTGCTTCAGGTTCGGAAAGTTCTTTGAAGACCGAGGGTTCAGACAATCGTCTCTTTTTTACGAAGATAAAATTCGATTTTACAAAAGATCCAACAACTTTTAAGGAAGGTCAAAATAATTATACTCAAGAAAAAATTGAATACTCCGTTGAAAGGACAGATATCAATTCAGCAACCGGGGCATTTACTCTAGTTCGTGAAATAACCCCCTGGGATGACTCTGGTAAACCACAGACTAGCCAGCGGCAAAAAATTGCTTTGATAGATGGAGTCGATGAACTTGTTTTTTATAGACTGAAAAACTCAGCTTCGGAATCTGAAAACCAAGGATCCCGTAATATTTACATTTGCTTGACAATAAGAAGGAAAGATCCAGGTCTTGGTTCTTCGCAGCGTTATTCTGCAAATGTGGTTTGTTCAGTAAAAGTCAGAGGGTCAGAACCTGATGGATTGCAATGAAATTGAAATTTTCTCATGCTTGTTTCGCACTAGCATATTAGTCATAAAACTTTGAAAATTGTTGAAGTTTCTTTAATTTGGTTATACTAGTTACAGAAGGTTTTCATGTTTAATGGTAGGTTAATTTCGAGGTGGATACGCAAACAATGATTGAAATTGGCAAAAAAGGGAATGAAAAAATGGGTAATCAATTAAACCCTGCCAATTTTTATAAAAAAGGGTCGGCGGTTTTGATTGCTTTGGTTTTAGCCTTTATTTTGTTAATTGTGATTTCTTCGATTTTTACCATTTCATCATACCGCATTCAAAACACAATTTTTGAAAGTCAAAACTTGAAAGCACTTGAGCTAGCCGAGGCTGGAGTAAATTGTGTAATGACTGAGTTGGCACAGAATTACTCTTTTCAAACGCATAAACTGGACACGGCTTTGAATTGGCAGACTCCCCAAAATAACTCCAGTACTTTGGAATCAAAAAGTGATTTTAATTTTTCAATTAAATCTTCTACAGCCGGAACCTACTCAGGAACTCTCGGCAAAGGAGAATTCAAAGTTCGATGTGGATTGATTCCTTACAAAGATGATCCCAGGACCTTGAACATCGATGAGAGATTTTGTTTCTTCCGATTACAGGCCTTGGGAAAGGTTGAGAATACTATCAAGTGTGTTGATGCTATTGTTCAAAGGCGTTTTCCCGGCCGGGAATTTTTGATGTATGACGGTGATCTCCTTTCTATAGTATTTGGAGAACCTGGAGAAAAAAATGTTAATACATTTTCCGTTGGAAGGTTATATGGTCACAAGGGAATTGAAATCGGGCAGATTATGCTTAAAGGGCATTCCTCAACAGACAAAGGGAGCACACAAGAAATTAGAAATATGGACCTGGTTTCGGCCGGTGATGGAGGAATCTACGTTTACAGTGATACGAATTTTAGTTTTCGTGATGATCCAAAAAAGACAGTGGTTTTTCCGAAAAATTTCGATTTTCCTCTATCCGGCACCTATTCATCCTCTGATGCCGAAAAAAACGGAGAACTTCCGACCCAAATCTCAAAAGCTCCGCTTCCTTCCATTCCTGAAAGCATGAAAAAATATGTACGTGGAAAACCAGAGGGCGCAACAAGCATTCCTCCAAAACCCATTCCATTTGACGACTACAAGAAGCAGGCACAAAATGGCGGGATATACTTCCCTTCCGGAGACGTAGATTACCCGGTTCCTCAAGGCTGGGGGGCAACAAAAGTAAAAGCGACTATTATTGATTTCGGGAATAATATACATAAAGTTTCAAATGCACCCAATCCCAATTCTGGGGTTATTTTCTCGGAGGATAATCTCGTAATTAAAGGAAATCCGCCTAAAGATATGAAGATTGTTTCCATGAAAAATGTTTTTGTTTCCGGAGATTTTAATCAAGCGGGAAACCCTTCTGAAAAAGCTGAAAAATATGGTTTTCCACAGAATTATTCCAAAAACGCACTTTTGGATAACGACTATAACGACAAAACCCGCAAAATTTTGTTAGATGATGCAAAATCAACTGGCTTTCGTCGCCATAAAGCTGTTACGGTAATTTCCAAGGAAAGATTGGTCTATGACTACCGAAGCCCGATAGATTGTTTTGAAAACGAATTATATCCTTTTATGAAATATCGTTTGGCTGCTTCCCTGAAAGATGAAAATTCCGCGAAACAAAATATTTTACTGATTAACGGAACGGGAAATATCACTTCGAATGCAGCAGACGAAGCTGAAGTTAAAAACAGAGTTATTGCTTCATTCTTCGGAAATTTTCCCTTGGGAGACACTACCGAAGAAGCTGCTCTCGCGCAGAAGGTAAGTGATGTTTTCAAGCAAACGAGCGGAAATTTTCAAGATTCCGATCTGGAAAAAATTTCCCAGGATATCTGGAACTCTTTCAGAAACAAATATGAAAGTAAGAAGTTGGATGAAAACTTCGGGGTTTATAAGCTCTTAGATGGTTTGAGAAAAGAACTTGGATATCAACAGGGTGATTCTTCCAAGCTGAAAACTGATGCAGATGATGATTATCTTTTCTTTCCGGAAATGACAACCAATGGGATGTTCATTTCTTGCGCAAAAAGAAATTCTACATTTTATGCTGGGCCAGATTATTTTAAGCAGTTTGATGAAATTGGAAATAGCGATTCCTGCAAAGATGCAGGTGTTGGAATTTCTCACTCAAAGATCGATGGAATAGTTCACAGAATGTTTGGATCGGAAATCCGATATTCCACAACTCCTGTTCAACGTTTTACTGATACCATTTATGCCCCTCCGACCCGGCGAAAAATTTATGACGAAACTCTGCCTTCATTGGGCCTGGATCAGAATAACCCATCAGGCACCGGAGATGTTTCAGTTTTTGTGATCCTTTCCTGGAAAGATTATCGGGTCTCCCAGGAAACTTATGATTCCTTTTGAAAGAATCTAATTCAAGTTTGTACGATTATCTCCCTCTTTGCCAGGGAGGCAAATTTCCGAGAGTTGTGTTTAATCTCACCCAGTCAGGAATTTCAACTTTCTTTGAATCTTTGTGTGCATTAAGAATTTCCATATTATTTCCCTTTCTTCTCAAGCTAAGTTATTTCTATTTTAGTTATCGACACAATTTACAGTTATAGTTAGAATTCAGAACGGACAATGCAGGACAACCCCACACTTTTGTAAAAACATCGATTAATTGTGATTTTTCCGATACAAGCTTTTGACTTGACTCAATCCCCAAAATCAGCTTGTTGAGGGGAGTCGAAGCAGGAATGAAATCAAGTTTGCGTTTGCCCTTGAAAATCCGGATTGTTTCCGGTTGCTTTTTTTGGTAGAATCCAATGCCAATCATATTTAAATTGTGCAGAAAAAAAATAGAATGGATTCAGTTTTCAATATGTAATTTGTTGAAAAGACTGTTGGGCTATTTTATGGAGTTGGAATAAGAGGTGCATTCATGGGAATGGAAAAATGTCCATTATGTTTGAAACTCAAAGATTTTGATGTTTCCAAGTTTGATTACTGTAGATTTCAAAATTCTGAGAGGCTTGTTTGCATTGAATGCACTTGCGAGATAGAGGGACATCTTCGCCCAACCTGGCAGATTATAGGAAAAAGGATTTTTCCAAAATCACTCAAAAATTATTGAGATTACTTTTTAAATCCATTTCCTTTACTGCCTGAAAGAATTCCTCCTTGGACAATGGACGAGGAAAATTATAAGCGATTCCTCGGGGGGATTCGTTGTAAAAGGGGCGATTACAATCGGGGCAGCCTGAAGTTTGGAATGCTTCTCCATTCAAAAGAGCTTCTATTAATTGAGATTCCGGTATCCCAAAGGAAGATATCCTTTCATCCATGATGACCAAATTTTCGAACATACGAATTCTTTTATAGTTCAAATGTCTGAAAGCCTGAATTCGTCTATAAGCTGAAAGGTCGGGTGGTTTCATTACGGAAGATTTTTCGGTTGGGGTAAAGGCAAAAAGGGCGATTGATGAACACCCAGCTTGATGTAAAAACTGGATCATCTTGACAAAATCAATTTCGCTGTCCCCTAATCCGAAGATTAAATGGATTCCAATTTTGTTAGGAAAACTTTTTATCGAGTTCAACACCGCTTCGAAGTCATTTTCCCAAGGGCGTCCTTTATGTTTTTCGTAAGTCCTTTTGGAAGCAGCATCCAGGCCTATTCCCACTTTCTCAGCCCCTGATTCAAGCAAAGATGGGATAAAGTTGGTTTGAGCAGGATGGACTGTGACGCATAAAGGCTTCCCTGATTGGGTTAAGTCCTGGGTAATTTTTTTTATCAAGCTTTCCTGATCTGGATTGTAGGATGTTTGAAGACAAATTCTCCTGAAACGGTTGCTAAAGTTGTCCAAGTTTGTCAAAACTGTCGGAAGGGAAAATTCCGGCCATAAAATTCTGGATAACTTTAATTCTTTACTGTTCCCATTATTTCTGGGACAAAAAGAACATTGACCGAGGCAACCTTTATCTAATAGAAGATAAGCAGTGGTTGGAGCAACAATATTTCTAGCATTCTCGAGGCCCAATTCAACGGCAGTTCCAATACTGACCCTCAATTTCTCTTGAATATTTTGCGTTGTTTCTTTTTCTTTCATTAGTTTTTTGTTCCTGATTATTATCATTCTAATTTAAATTTCTGATAAAAAAAATAAAAAAAATGAAAAAAAATAAAAAAAATGAAAAAACTACTTGAAATAATTCTTAGAACATTATAAATTTCCCCTCGGTCAGTTGACCCATAATCTCTTTTGATTTAAGGGGGAATATCCAAAGATGTTTCGAAAAAGTCTCGTTGTAGCGCTTTTGGCTGTAGCACTTCTATTGCCGGCGCCTTCGGTCTATGCTAAGAACCCATTTTCGGGCGTAATGGAATGGTTCAAGGGAAAAGCACGTTCCACAACCGTTACTGGAGTCATCGACTCTGTTGATGGCCGGAAAATAATGTTCAAAAGCACCGATGGTCAACTTCTTGAGTTGACCGGTAGGAAAGCTGAAAAGCTATTAGAGCATCGTGGTGCCACTTTACGGATTTTCGGAAACATTCGAAAACCTGATGCTCATTACCCCACTGGTGGAATTGACGTAAGAAATTTCCGCGTCACTGAAGAAGCCGCTCCAAAGGCTGCTGAGAAAGTAGCTTCGGCTCCGGAACCAGCTCCCGAACCAGAACCAGCTCAATTGGCTCCGGCTCCGGAACCAGTTCCCGAACCAGCCCCAGCTCCCGCCCCAGAAGTAGCTCCGGAACCAGCTCCGGCTCCGGCCCCAGTTGCCGAACCGATGTCAGGAAGCGATTCAGGTGATGGAGATATCGCCCCAGGATCCAAATACGTTGTCCAAAAGGGTGACACTCTTGCTAAGATCAGTAAAAAAGTCTATGGAACCACCAAAAAGTGGAAGAAAATTGCCGATGCTAACCATCTGAAGAATCCTAAAGCTCTGAAAGTTGGAATGACTCTTAAGATCCCCAAGAAGTAAATTTCTAAAGTCCTTAAGATTGCCGCCCGAGAAATCGGGCGGTTTTTTTCTTCAGTGGAACATAAAAAAAAATTGAGACCGCCAAAACAGTGCCCGAAAGAGAATTCAGGAAGATCTTCGAGGCCTAACTTAAATATTCTGGTGAAAATTTTGAAAAAAACTAGAATTATTTATTTAACTGTGGTATTTTTTCATTTCCAAGAAATCTACATACTGGAGGGTAAACATGAAAAACGTGGAAATGACTGTAGAAGGGAATATTCTGTCCATTAAAGTTGATTTGACTAAAGAATTTGGAATTTCTTCTTCTGGAAAATCAATTATTATTGCCTCGACCGAAGGTAATCTTTCAATCCCAGGAAGAGAAGAAAAAATCGGCTTGAATATCTACAGAAAAAAAGACAAATAATACTTTAATAGTTTATCGCTAATTTGTATCAGCTCAGTAATTCATCAAATCCCAGTTCCTGAGCTGGTACAAATAGTTGTTTTAGGACCTTTTTTTGAACAGGTTTTTTAGCTTTTCAAATATTGGTAAAACTTTCGAAGCGATGATTTTTTCCGATTTAATTGAACTTTTCTTTGCAAAAGGAATAGTGGAGAAATCTACTCCTTTTTTCTTTCCCAGTTTTTGTCTCATTCCATCGAAAATGGCTATCGGAAGGGCGCATGCTATTACCAGCCACAGCCAATAGGCTCTGACAATAGCTTTCCAATAAAATGATTTGGCACCTGGAGGAATTGGATTTCCCGAAACTGCTATTTGAATTTCTTCGAGTGCTTTATCGGGTTTGGGGACTTTCCAGTTCAAGAAAAAGTAAGCTTCGCCGTAATGTCCATAGTGGTTTTCTTTTTGGTTCTCCATCCCCATGAGAGCGTCTGCCAGTTGCTTAACCTCCATGGGTTGAGGAGGGGGAGATTTAGAGATCGCACAAATTATTGACAGTTCCAAGCCTCTGACTGACTGCCCCAACTTTTTACTTGAAGCCAAAAGTTGCGAAAGTTCACTCCATTTTTCATTTTTTGCAAGATCCTCCATTTTTTCACTATCAGGGCTCTTTGGAGTATTTTCCTCTTTCTTTGAGGAATTTGTTTCATTGTTGCTGGGATTCGTCGCAGAGGGTTGTGCTCTTGGAGTTTGAGCAACTTTTATTTCAGGTTTGGAATCCCGATTGTTTGGCAGCGCAGGCGGCTTTTCGGGGGTTGGTGAAGGTCTTTGTATTACCGGGGAAGCTTTGGTTATAATGGGCGCTGATGTAGCATTAGAAGTGGCTGGTTTTTCACCCCTAAGGGCTGAATTCAATGGAGCAGCCGATACTCTTTCATTGTTTGCAGTTGGTTTGGCAATAGATGAACCGCTGTTTTTTTTTGAAGCAAAGCTAGCGGTGGCAATTGAGGTAGGTTTTTCAGAAAATATGATTTTTTCGTTGCCTGAATTTTGCTGGGTAGATTGTTGAGAAGTAGCGCTTTTTTGGAAAGTTGTATTATTCTTTTCTGAATTTGGAGAAAAAGAAACAATTTTTTTTGTTTCTGAAATTAGGGATTCAATTGAATTTTTGCTTATAAAAGGAACGTTGGGAATTTGAGGGCCATTGGGTTTTTCGGAATTCGAGGAGGCTGTGTCTATTTTCATTTTTGGAGATATTGTTGCTTCAGCACTAAGATTAATAGAAGGTGAGGCTGGAAGTATCGGTACATTGGGCAAGGAAGCAATGCCGATTTTTTCAGTATTCGAAGAAGTCGAAGATTCCAGAGCTATGTTTTGAATAGGAGAACTGGAAATTTTGGAAAACAACTGTGCTTCAGGTAAAAGCGGTTGGGTGGCAAGTTGTGGACTGGTTTGACTGGCCTGAATTTCTTGAGGATGAGGCTCAAACTGCAGATTTGGAACTACCGGTGGGTAAATCACTTCGGGGGAAGGAATTTCCTTTAGTAGTTCCTTGGGATCGATATGTTTTGCATAGAGGGTAATAAAAGGGATAAAAAGGTCCAGAAAGGCAAGCAAAATCCAAATCGATTTTATCTTTTGAAATTCCTTTTTTCCTTCCAAAACTTGGATCCTTTTTGGGAGTGGGGCCATCTCAGGGACAGCCTAACGTGCACTCATTCTCGCAACTACCTTTTTACCTAACCTTATTTTTCCGGCTGGTATTTAATAAATTATACAAACAATTGCCTGATTGTTTCGTAATAAATCAGGGCCTTTGTGAAGATCCTTGTTCGCGAGCTATTACTGCAAGTTTGTCACATCTTTCGTTTTCAGGATGGCCGGCGTGCCCTTTTATCCATTTCCACTCAATTTGATGATTTCCACAAAGTTTTTCAAGCGTTTCCCAAAGATCACGATTTTTTACCGGTGTCTTTCCTGAAGTTCGCCATCCATTTTTCTTCCATTGCACAAGCCAACCTTTATTAAAGGCGTTAACCAGATACTGGCTGTCAGTTGTAATTATCACTTTGCACGGTTCTTTCAAAGATTGAAGACCATTTATACAAGCTGTTAATTCCATTTGGTTATTTGTTGTGTAGAGTTGGAACCCTGAAAGTTCCTTTTCTGTTTCCCCAAACCTGAGAATAGTTCCCCAGCCTCCAGGCCCTGGGTTTCCACTGCATGCCCCGTCACAAAAAATTGCGACTTCTTTGAGCTTTTGTGTAGTATTAATTATGTTTGAACTCATTTTTATTTTTCCCTTACCATTTCGACTTTTTTTGTCCCCAGATTCAATAGCAGTTTTCCCGAAAATTCGTCTCCGTTGGCTGAGATAAATCCTTTCAAAACACGAGAGGGCTTTCCGGACAAAATCTGTTTTACCGTTGATGGAGAAATCTTTTTTCCCATGAAAGTTTTCTCTATCAAAATGAATCGGCAACCCTCACGAAAACGATCACAACCAAACGCTCGGCTTCCTTCAATAATTTTCCCAATCTTGCAAAGCGGGCAAGGCCCTATTTTTTCGCAGTCATTAATTTTCTTTGACTGTTTTTTTTCTGGGAGCTTCGATTGTTCTGGGAGTTTTGATTTAGTCGGGAGTTTCGATTGACTTCGGAGCTTGGGTTGAACAGAAAGAGGTGAGCGGTTGGGCTGATTCTTCAAAGATTGTGTTTCCTCAAATTTAACATTTAAAAAATTTTCAGATTTTATTGCGGAAACTAGATTGCGAACGTAGACAGCGATATCCAGCATGAATTTTTCCTGACTTTCTCCACCCCGGGAAATCAATGTCAGCCTTTTTTCCCAGTCTCCGGTCAGTTCCGGGCTTTTTAACCTGGGATCGCAAAGCTTTATCAATTCCTTTCCTTTCTCGGTGGGAATTAATTTCTTTTTTTCCCTTACCATGTATCCAACCCGGATTAATTTTTCAATTATTTCCGCTCGAGTGGCAGGAGTCCCAAGCCCTGAATCTTTCATTGCAAGCTTCATTTCTTCATCTTTGATTAGTCTTCCGGCGGTTTCCATTGTTTGAAGCAGAGTTGCCTCTGTGTAATTCAATGGGGGTTTAGTTTGTTTGGTCAGAATTTCAGACTTTTGGGGGGTTACTAATTCTCCCTTTTTAAAATCAGGGATATTAGAAACTTTTTCTTCGTCGTCGTCATCAATTAGTTGCGAAACCTGATCATAAAGCGCTCTCCAGCCTGGGTTGGTTATTATTCGACCTGATGCTTTGAAAAATTCATTCTCACAACTCAAAAGGAGGGTTGTGGAAAGGTATTCCATATCCGGAAAAAAGACTGAAATAAATCGTCTGGCAATCAAATCGTAGATTTTTCTTTCCCCTTCAGTAAAACTGTTAATATCGCGAATTCGTTGCTCAGTGGGTATGATTGCGTGATGATCATGGACTTTGGAATTATCAAAAACGCGTTTAGATTTCGAAAGTGTTTTTCCGGAAATTTCTTTTAAATAATCACGATAATCGTTGGGAAGAGCCTGAAATCTTGCTTTTAAAGTTGGGTGAATGTCATCAGTCAGAAAACGACTGTCAGTTCTGGGATAGGTAATAACTTTCTTTTTTTCATATAGTATTTGAGCGATTTGAAGAGTATTGGATGCAGAATACCCGAATTTTGAGTTGGCTTCACGTTGAAGAGTCGTTAAATCGTATAAGAACGGAGGGGGTTGTTTCTTTTTAGATTTGGTGAGGTTTTCAACTTTGGTTGGTTTTCCGGAAATTTTTTCCAATATTTTAAGAGCGGTATTTCGTTCGGAAATTCTCGATGGGTTTTCTTTTTCTTTCAGATCATTCCAAAGAGCCTTGAAAGTTCCGAAATCAAGCTGGACTTCAAAATAGTCGGTAGGTTTGAAATTTTCAATATCGTTTTGTCTGAAAACAACTATTGCCAGGGTGGGGGTTTGTACTCTGCCGACGGTAAGCATTACTCCAAATTTCTTGGTATAAGCCCTTGTAAAGTTCATCCCGACCAACCAATCCGCGCGACTTCGGGATTCTGCAGCTGCTCCCAGATTATTGAATTCCTCAGATGGCCGAAGCTTTTTAAAGCCTTCAGTTATTGCTTCGTCAGTCATACTTGAAATCCAAAGCCTTAATACCTTTTTGGAACATTCGCAATGTTTCAGGACATATCGAAAGATGAGTTCTCCTTCTCTTCCGGCATCAGCTGCGTTGATAATTGTTTCAATATCCTTCCTGCTGAATAACTTTTTTACGATTTCAAATTGTTTGGCACTGTCAGGAATTACGGACAGTTTCCATTTTTCAGGAACCATCGGAAGGTTCGAAATTGACCAGTTTTTCCAATCCGGGTTTTGGGCTGATGGCTCAGCGAGTGTTATGAGGTGGCCAATTCCCCAGGTAACGATGTAGTTATTTCCTTCAAAATAACCTTCATTACGCTGGTTTGCATTCAATATTCTTGCGATTTCTCTTCCAACTGACGGTTTTTCGGCGAATACAAGCTTTTTCACCCTTCTTCCTTTCGACTGAATTCCAATGTTTAAGATTACCCAACCTAATATCAAAATACCATTTCCTTTTCAATTTGGAAATTCCAATTATGTATGAAATTGCCTTCAGGAAAGCGGGCAAGATAAATGGGCAGCCAATAAAGCGTTAAACGCAAATTAAACGAATTCAATTTCTATTATTTTTATGATTTGGTGGCACTTTCTATTGAAAGGAAAGTTAATTTTGCTTTGGAAACTTCTATTACATTTGGAAAAAGAGCTTTGGTAAATGCCAATTGTTAAAAGGATATAATTGAATAATACAGATTTTGCAAGAATCCAATCTGGAGAAAATTAATTTTTCATTGCTTCAGCTAACCGAGGAGCTACAAAAAAATAATCTTTTTTCTTGCCTTTTTTTCAAAAAAATGATATTTTAAAAAACCGGTGGTAACACCACGGGGCGTGGCGCAGTTGGCTAGCGTACTTGAATGGGGTTCAAGTGGTCGCCAGTTCGAGTCTGGCCGCCCCGATTGAAGCGCGAGTTCATATGAATTCGCGCTTTCCTCGTTAGGGTTCATATACAAGATTTTTTCGAAAGGAAAGTAAAGGGAAAAAATGAAGAAAACAAAAAAGACTGGGATCGACACAGATTGTATTCACGCTGGGCAAGAACCTGACAAACTTTTTGGAGGGATAAGCGTCCCGATTTATCAATCTTCTACATTTGCATTTGAAAACGCCGCACAAGGGGCAGCTCGCTTCGGCGGAACGGACCCAGGTTACAAATATACCCGTCTCGGAAATCCCACCACAGCAGCATTGGAAGAAGCGGTAGCTACATTAGAAGGAGGGGAAAAGGCGCTTGCAACCTCATCCGGAATGTCAGCTATCTCTACGATTTTCATGACTTTTTTGGGACAAGGCCTCCATGTGGTTTCGACTGATTCTGTTTACGGTCCGACGAGAACGGTCTTAGAGAAAGAATTTGCCAGGTTCGGTGCAGAATCTACATTTGTAGATACTTCTGATATTAATGCTATTAAAAGGGCAATCAAGCCTAATACCAAACTTGTCTATATTGAAACGCCTTCTAATCCAACCCTAGCAATAACTGACATTTCACAGGCAGCAAAAATTGCTCATTCAAATGGAGCAATTCTGGTTGTTGACAACACTTTTTGCAGTCCAATACTTCAGAAACCCTTTGATTTCGGTGCAGACATAGTTATTCACAGTATGACAAAATTTTTGAATGGACATGGGGACGTTGTAGCCGGAATGATTGTTTTTAAAGATGGGAGTCTTTTTCCACAGACCAAGAATGTTCTGGTCCAAATGGGTGGAACTATTGACCCTCATCAGGCCTGGCTTGTATTGAGAGGTATTAAGACTTTATCAATGCGTGTGAAAGTTGCTCAGGAAAACTCTATTAAACTGGCTTTTGAACTGGTTAAACACCCCGCAGTCGCATGGGTAAAATATCCCGGTCTACCTTCTCACCCGCAGCACGACTTAAGTAAGAAGCAGATGAAAGGCCCCGGAGCTATGATTTCGTTTGAATTAAAAAATGGAATTGACGCTGGAAGGACTTTGATGGACTCCGTGAAAATATGCACTCTGGCTGTCTCCCTGGGTGGAGTTGAAACTCTGATTCAACATCCGGCAAGTATGACACATGCAAGCCTTGGAGCCGCTAACAGAAAGTTGTCCGGAATCACTGACGGGCTTGTTCGATTATCGGTTGGATGTGAAGATTACGAAGATATTCGAAACGATCTTTTCGATGCCCTTGAAAAAGTTACTTCCCCTAAACCTCAAAACATGGAAGCATCTCAAGTCGGATAAAAGAGGCCAGCAACAAAGAGTAAATTCATATTGACATTGGCAATTTACCATACCATTCAATAAAAAATTCGCGAAAAATTATTTTTTCCAAATTTTCTGCACTTGTGTTGATGCAGGTTTATAAGTCAAGTATTTTTACTCTTTTTCGCTGATAGAGTTAAGACCTCTCTTAAAAAAAAAGGGCGACATTTGAGTCGCCCATTTTTTTCCCTTCAGGAATATTGAATTCCAAGCGGGAAGAAGAATGAATTTTATTCGGAGCTTTGAACCAGTTTAAGCATGGGCATGAAAACTGCCAGAACGATTCCGCCGATGACCACACCCATAAACACGATGACGATAGGTTCAATGACTGAGGTTAACCCTTTAACAGCGTTATCAACCTCTGTGTCATAGAAATCCGCGATTTTAGATAACATTTTATCAAGTTCGCCGGTTTCCTCACCAACTGCGATCATTTGAACTACCATGGGGGGGAACACGTTGGAATTTTTCAAAGGCTCTGCAATTGATTCGCCTTCACGAATGGAGACGCGAGTTTTATCAACGGCTTCGGCAATGACAACATTTCCAGCTGTCTGAGCAGTAACTTCAAGTGCTTGCAGAATTGGAACACCAGATGCAATAAGAGTTCCCAGTGTTCGAGTGAATTTTGCGACAGCAACCTTCCTCATCATCATTCCGATGGCGGGCATTCTAAGAATGTTTGTGTCAAAAATTCTTGATCCAGCCTTGGTTTTGAAAAAGTTAATGATTAGGAATGGAATTCCCATCATGATTGGTATGATAACAAACCACCAACTCTGCATAAAATCGGAAAGAGCAAGAAGCAATTGTGTGGGAAGAGGCAAATCGACTTTCATTCCCATGAAGATTTCTTTGAATTGGGGCAAAACGAACATAATCAAAGCTACAACAACCAGGAATGCAATTGAGAAAACTACAACCGGGTATGTTAAAGCTCCTTTAACTTTTGAACGGAGGTTTTCTGAGCTTTCAAGATAATCGGCTAATCTGTTAAGAATTTGGTCAAGAATACCGCCAACCTCGCCAGCTTTAACAAGGCTGCAAAACAAATCTGAAAATACTTTTGGATGCTTTTCAAGCGATTTTGAAAAAGTCGCTCCTCCTTCTACGTCTGACCGAATTTGAGTAATAATTTTTCGGAAAGTTGGATTCTCGGACTGTTGCTGCAAAATTGTCAGACATCTGACAAGCGGCACTCCAGAACCTATCATAGTAGCAAACTGGCGGGCAAAGATACACACTTCCTGGGAGCTGACTCCTCTCTCAAAGAGGTTAAATCCCCCCATTCCGCCACCTTTTTTCTCAGCAATATTGGTAACGAAATACCCCTTTTCCCGGAGTTTTGCTATGCAAACTTCCTTGCTTTCTGCGTCCATCTCGGCAGAAACAATTTTGCCGTCCCAGTTTCGAGCTTTATATGTAAAAGTGGCCATCTCTTACCCCCTTCCTTTTTTGCAAAATTTATTTGATTCAAATAATTTAATAGCACAATTTATACCACATTTTTTATTATTTAACAGCAAGTGTTTCCCGTCCTCCTTATAATCCTAAAGGTGAAATTCGTGCCAGAATCCGCACACTTTTTCCGCACAAATCAGTTGAAGTGGAAAAAAATCACTAATCAAGAAGATGCATTTACTTTTTTCCAAAAATAAAACCTTGTCTTCGCTAAATTCTTTGCTCAAAATTCTTTCCCAAAAAATCTATCGTTCATGGAAACAAGGCACATCGATTTCAAAAACTGAGTCTTATATAAAATTCAAAAGCTAGCGGTTCAATTTCTACAGTGAAAATCTACGACGAGACTTTTAAGGTTTAGTACTCCTTTATTCGAGTTAATTATCTGTTGCGTTTTATTCATCATTTTTTGATGAAATAAAGCTCATTGGATTGAATTCCAAAAGAAAAGCACTTTGTCTAAATATCGGCAAAAGAATTCATCTAGTTAATTTGGGGAGCTTCATACAGCTTCAGACTTCCTTCCTTTGAAGATTTAGCTGATACAACTTTTTTTTCATCAGAGAATTTGAGTTCCTTGTTGATGGATTTTGCAGTTCATTTTTTTTATTAGCGGATTTCAAGACCAAATCTAACTTAAAACTTTGCAATCCTGACAAAACCGATTTTGATGCCAATTATCACGAGAAATTTAGCTTATGACATAAGGAATTCCGAGATTGTGAAATTTAAGGGCTTAGACTTTCGAATACTTTTTCCTTGCATCGTCCAATTGTTTTTGTTAGATTTCATAGGTGTGGAAATAATAATGGCGAGGGAAAGATGTACTTAGGCAAGGTTATGGGAAGCGTGGTTTGTTCACAGAAGGACGCTCAAATGCAAGGATTAAAACTTCTGATTGTTACAGCAGTTGATGCTGATGGCAAACCTAAAGGTAAGCCTTTTATAGCCTGCGATTCTATTGGCGCCGGAGCAGGTGAGACAGTCTTCCTTTGCGGGGGCGGTGAGGCTGCATTACCTTTCGTTAAACAAAGGCCCCCTTCAGATGCATCAATCTTAGGAATAATTGATTTAATTCAGGGGGAAAAGTGAACATAGGAAAAGTAATACGAAAAGTTGTTTCCACCGTAAAAAACAAAGCTTTTGAAAACCGTCCCTTATTGCTTGTTCAACCCCTTGGAATTAATCTGGAGCCCAAAGGAAGCGAGGTTCTCTGCATAGATTTCATTGGTGTGGATCTCGGAGAAATCATCCTTATTATGAAGGAAGGAAGCTCTGTTCAGCAAATGCTTGAAAACAAAGAAGCTCCAGCTGATGCTGCAGTCGTTGGTGTTATTGATGAAATACACGTTGAGGGCAAAAATGTTTTTATGAAATACCCGAAAAATTGACAGGGCAAAATAGTTTCGCAGTGTTGAAAAAAAATCAGGAGAAGGATAATGGACGAATTAGTTGAAAAAATCGCTCGTGAAGTTATGTTGAAAATTAAATCCGATGCTGGAAATCGAGGAAGCGTTTATTCTCCTCCTCCGTTAGAATCAAATCCTGGTCGTCCAAAAGGCGATCGCACTGCAGTTTTGCTTACAAGTAATTTTAAGGTTGTTCGACAGGTTTTGCAGCAAATAGGCGTTTTTGTGCCAAAAAATGGAAAATTGCTTATTTGTGAATATTTGATGAAAAATTTTCCAGCTTTGATTCCAACGCCTGGTTGTGGTTTTGAAATTTTCTCCTCCGCAACCCACCATGCACATGAATCATTATCCGATGTAAAAGAACTTTTGATCCCATCTTTTTCCCTGAGCTCTTTGGCAAAAGCGGTAAATCTGATAGCCGATTCATACGATACTCAGATTATTTCAATTGCAATTTGCGAGGGAATTCCGATCATTGTTTCAGATGAGACTGTGATTGAACCTTCGAGGTATTTCCCAAACCCGATTGCAAAGAAAATTGATTCCTACCGAAGAGAACTCGAAAGCTTTGGAATTTCTTTCACTAGAGGTCCGCTTGGAATCAAGCCTGAACACAAATGTTCAAGCTGCACAGGTTCTGATTCCTGCAAAACTTGTGGGCCAACTTCCTCAGAGAAAGCTTTGAAATCAAATTCTCAAACTGAGTCGCTTGTCAAATCGTCATTATCACATCAGAGTGGGTCATCAGAACCTTCCCAACAAGGTGCTTGTCTTGGCGAAAGTTGTACTCGTCCTTACGGAAGTTGTTCCAGCAATTGTTCCGCCAATGTCAGAAAAATTGTCAAAGCTGGAGCTGCGCGAATTGAAAAAGGCAGCGAGGCCGCGCATCCGCCCGAAGACCTTGCGAGATTAATTGATCACACTTTATTAAAGGCAAATGCTACTCCCACGGAAATTACAAAACTGTGCGAGGAAGCCAGGGAATTTAAATTTGCTTCTGTTTGTGTTAATCCGGCGAATGTTCCACTCGCTTCGAAACTTTTGCAATCAAGCCCTGTGAAAGTTTGTACCGTAGTTGGTTTTCCTTTGGGAGCCACTTCCACATTCACCAAAGTTTCTGAAACTCGTGATAGTATTGCCAATGGAGCTAACGAAATTGATATGGTCATCAATATCGGAGCCCTCAAAGCCAAGGATTATGAGCTTGTGAAAAACGACATTGCCAGAGTTGTTGAAGCCGCGAACGGGCGACTGGTGAAAGTAATCCTTGAGACTGCGCTTCTCAACCGTGAAGAAAAGATTAAAGCCTGTGAACTTGCCAAACAGGCTGGAGCAGACTTTGTAAAGACCTCAACCGGTTTTAGTAGTGGTGGCGCTACCGCTGAAGATGTAGCTTTAATGCGTCAGGTTGTTGGAAATTCCATGGGGGTAAAAGCCAGCGGCGGAATTAAAGACCTTCAGATATTTGAGCAAATGGTGGCTGCCGGCGCTACAAGAGTTGGTGCCAGTGCATCAGTTGGAATTATTAAAGGAATCAGTTCCGGAGAAGCCAAGGGATACTGAGAATAGCGAAACTAAGCGAAATCTGTTGAAAACTACTTGCGAAATGGCGACTCCAGAACTGTTGAATAGACCTCAAATATTCTAAAGCCCTGACGTTTGACGGTAGTCTGCATCGCTAAGGAAAAACGTTGGGCGGATTAGGTTCTTAGGGTTGTAATTCACGCCAAAGATTGCGACTTTATTTTATGGAAACGGTATTACACAGTATTCGTTGAAAGCTGATTGTTAATGCCTATCGCAAAATTTTTCTCAAAGAGTTTGCTAATTTTGCAAGAACCTCTTAAAAAAGTTGAACTGAAGCAAAGTATTTCATTTCTAATAATGCTTTGCTCTCTTGCTATATTAATAGGTTGCCTTGGATTGGGGGGCGGAGGCGGTGGAAACGAAGTAACGGGAGTAAGTACATCAGGAAATGGCCTGGTAAAAGGTCGTGTATATTTTTCCGACAGAGGTTTATACGGCGGAATTCCCGTTGAGGCAAAAAATTCCCAGGGAAATGTCGTTAGTACCGTCACCACTGATTCGAAGGGAAATTTTGTTTTTTCTGACCTGCAGCAAGGTGTTTATGATCTTTTCGCCACAGATGGCGAAAGTGAAACAAAATTTGCTTCTACAGTGCCTGTTAATGCAGGTAGTGAATCCGATTTTCCTCTCGTTTCCATTTTATCAATCAGTTCCTTGAATATTTCGGCAATTTCAAGCTCAAGTGCGAAAGTCTATTTCCTTTCGAATCAGTTCTGCAATTCAGAAGTACAAGCTCAAGCTTCTGGCGCGACCTCGACAATAAAGCTTGTTTCCAATGGCCAATTAAAAGAGCATGTTTATAGTTTTTCTAATTTGCTTCCCTCCACCCGATATTTGCTTAAAATTATACTTAGATCAGATGACAAACAGGAATATACGTTTTCCGGTGGAAGTTTTATCACCGCATCCGCCATCGGTCCAACAAATTTGGGGTTCTCAATAAATCAGGGTGATATTGAGACAAAGAGTAGCGTAGTGACTCTTTCTTTGCCAGCTGACAATGCTACTGAGATGCGAATCGGTCAGACCGAAGACCTTTCAGATGCATCCTGGGAAGCGTATTCCAGCTCAAAACAAGTTACTCTTTCCCCCGAAATTGGAACCCGGCGGCTTTATGCGCAGTTCAGAGACTCTCAGGGAAACCTTTCTCCTGTCTTGAACGATTCCATTTTATATTCCGGTGGAAAAACCGGTTATATTGGAGTTTGGATAGAAAATGGAGCAGCTGCGACTAATAAAACTTCGGTAACTTTGTCGCTTTTTTTCCCTGGTGCTCAGCAAATGCGAATTTCCGAGAATTCCACTTTTGCGAATTCATTTTGGGAATTTTATTCGGATACGCGGAAATGGCAGTTTACAGGTGGCGATGGAACAAAGGCCATCTACGTACAGTTCAAGGGCGGTGGTGCAGATTCAAACGATACTTATTCGGCCAAAATTGACCTGGACACTGGTGGAACCTCCGTCACTCTGCAAATAAATCAGGGAGCCAAAATCACCAATAATCCCAAGGTAAGTCTTAGCTTTTCATCTGCAAAACCGCCTACCCAGATGCAAATTCAAAATGAAATTTCCAGTTTTGCAGCAGGCCTTTCATGGCTTAACTATACTGCCTCCCGGAGCTGGGATTTGCAATGGCACGATAACCTGGATGATGGTGTAAAAACCGTTTACGCTATTTTTCTTGATCGTTTTGGGAATACCTTTGGCCCTATTTCAGCTTCAATACAGGTTGACACGATTCCTCCTCAGAATGCCAGTTTTACAATTAATGGGGGCGCTAAACAAACTGGTTCTTTGAATGTGAGTTTGGCTTTGATTGCAAGTGGCGCCAACAATATGATTGTTGCCAACTCTTCAAGCTTTCAAGGAGCGAAGCTAGAGCCATTTGCTTCACAGAAAGATTGGTCTCTTGGAGGCTATGGAACCCAAACAGTTTATGTACAGTTTTTTGATTCCGCCTCAAACTCAAGTGACATTCTTAACAGGAGTATTTATGTGAGTACTCCTGCTTCTGATACTCCGCTGGTATTTATTAATGGTGGAGATCCAACGACAGACAGATTGAAGGTAAATTTGCAATTTATTGCAACCGATGCACAAAAAATACGAATTTCCCAGGATCAAACCTTTCAAAACGCGTCTGATTCACCCTTTGCTGCTTCCATCAGCTGGAATTTGTCAAAAACTGCAGGTTTGCAAAATGTGTTCGTGCGATTTGAATATTCCAATGGATTTTTTCTTTTTGCTTCCAGCTCAATTACTCTTATCGGGCCGTCAAGTGCCTCCATTTCATTGATTGATAGCGAGCCAGTCGCGTCTCCAGTTGTTAATTTGAATACGTTTGCAATAAATGCAAGCGAAATGCTTGTTTCCGAGAACTTGAATGACCTTGATAACGAGAAACTGTTTGAGACATATAGTACCACCAAAATTTATAAAATCAATGCTTTTTCAGGAAAACACAGGATTTGGGCAAAATTTCGAAATCCCGGACTTGCTGAATGCACACCGGTTTTTGTTGAGTTTACAGCATCATTTCCTATTTCGATTAGTAACTTATCCCCGACTATAAAAATAAACAACGGTGACCCGGTTACCTACAGATCAAATGTCACGATAAATGTCATCGCTTCAGGACAATCGTTGATGTGGTTAGCGAATGATGGCGTTTTCACGGGTGTTACTTCCAGGGCTCCCACTGATGCTCCATGGGTGCTCCCAGCTCAGACAGCTACCCGAACCGTTTTTGCCCGTTTTCAAAACACTACGGGTGACTTTGCGTTTGCTCAGAGTTCGATTTATGCCGCTGGTCCTGCTTCTCCTTCGATTTCCACTCGGGATTCGCTCCCATTGAATAGCAATTACATTAATCTTGACATTAAAGCCGATGGCGCTTCAGATATGATCATTTCAGAAGATCCTTTGGCAATGACAACTAGTACCGGTTGGATACCTTACCAGACAGCTTATGTTTTTCCAATAAAGCAAACAGGAGTTCTTCAAAGAACAATTTACGCAAAATTTAAAAACACTGGATCAGATGGAATTGAGTCGCTTCCGGCTAATTTGGCCATTCAAGTTAGAAACACTGCTCCGGCAAGTAATACTGCGACCTTTCGTTTTGGACTTTCCAGTAATTTACCGGGAATAAACACTCTTAGCGCTGCTTCATTTCCAATTTATCTGCATTTCGATATCAATGATGCAAGCACCGCATCAGTTGCATATAAGTTTACTAACTCCGGAGACCCTCCTCCCGCTTCAAATACTCTCACAGTTTTGGCTGCTCCGGTTTCGCCAATTCAGTTGCGCTATGACAACCCATTTAGCAACAAAAGTGGGGTTTACAACCTTTGGTATAAATTTTCAGATGCCATGGGCAACTGGACAACATTTCAAATCGCTACGATTGAAATAACCACTCCAGTACCAGTAATTAAAATTAATAATGACGATGTAATCACGACCAGCAGGAAAGTTGTTATAGGTGTCAACGCTCCGGGCCAATCACTGATGCGATTGTCCGAAAACGGTGCCTTTGCGGATGCTTCTGATAGGGCGCCTGCAACAACTTCTTATTCCTTTCTGTCGCCTCAGACGGCTACTCGAACTGTTTTTGCACGATTTCAAAATTCGAATGGAGATTTTAGCTTTGCGCAGGATTCCATCTTCGCCGCCGGTCCTGCATCTCCTTCAATTTCAAGCCGGGACTCATTACCGTTGAATAGTAATTACGTTAATCTTGATCTAAAAGCAGATGGTGCTTCTGACATGATAATTTCAGAAAATTCATCGGCAATGCTTGCCACTACCGGATGGATTCTTTTTCAGACTCCTTATGTTTTTCCTATCAATCCAACTGGACCACTTCAGAGAACAGTTTATGCAAAGTTCAAAACCACGGGACCTGATGGAGTTGAATCACTTCCGGCCAATTTGGCCATTCAAGTGAGGAATTCCGCTCCGGCTAGTAATACCGCTCTATTTAGAACCGGACCTTCCATTTCTTTACCGGAAATTACTTCAATTGGAGTGGCTTCTTTGCCTGTTTACCTGCACTTCGGAATCAGCGACAGCAGTACCGCATCTGTTTCATATAAAATTGCCAATTCAGGAGATCCGGCTCCTGATGCTGCTGCACTTACAATTTTAGGCGTGCCGGTTTCACCTATAGCCATGAACTTTAACAAACAAGCCGGAGTGTACAACCTTTGGTATAAATTTTCAGATGCACTTGGAAACACCACTCCTTATCAGATTTCTACTATCGAAGTCACTAACCCTCCTCCTTTAATTAAAATAAACCATGACGACCAAATTACTTACAGCAAAAATGTAACAATAAATGTTACCGCTCCCGGACAATCGCTCATGTGGCTATCTAGTGATGGCAATTTTTCCGGATTAACTCCTGTTTCCCCGATTGATTCTCCCTGGATATTCCCCGATCAAACAGCTACAAGAACAGTTTATGCACGGTTTCAAAATTCAGCAGGTGATTATACCTTTGCGCAGGATTCCATTTTCGCTGCCGGCCCGGCTTCTCCTTCAATTTCTACCAAGGATACACAACCACTGAATAGCAATTATGTTAATCTTGACCTTTGGGCAGATCACTTACCAACGGATAATTTGTTAATGGTTGTTTCAGAAGATCCATCAAATGCAAGTTGGACTTCTTTTGAAACACCGCACGTTTTCCCTATCAGCCCGACGGGAGCTCTTCAACGAACTATTTATTCAAAATTCAAGCTTTCTGGGGTTGATAAAATTGAATCGTCACAGGTCAGTTTAACGATCCAAGTTCGGAATACTCCACCCTCAAATAATACTGCTACTTTTCGCCTTGGCCCATCTGGTTCTTCTCAACAGGTCGATGCGGTTGGAGTGGGGTCTCTCCCTGTCTATTTGCAATTTAGTATTTCAGATGCTAATACTTCATCTGTTTTGTATGGGTTTGCCAACTCCGGTGCCTCTGCTCCTGCTTCGCTAACAGTTAAAACCGTGCCGGTTCCCCCACTTCCTTTGTATTATGATACCACGTTTAATAATCGGAGCGGGGTGTATAATCTATGGTACAAATTCTCTGATGCAGTTGGGAATATTACTCCATTTCAGATCTCCACAATTGAAATTCAGGGGCCCTCTCTCAATATAAGCCCTGGAGATATGGCTTTAAGAGCTACGGATTCCCCCCAGCAGTTTACTGCAAATTTGAAAAATATTTCCGGAACAGTTGTTTGGACGCTTTCTCCCGACAATGGATTAAATGGGAACATTAACCCAAAAAGTGGGCTAGTTACAACATATACCCCTCCTCCTGCAAATTTGATCAGCAATTCACTGGTTACAATTACGGCTAAAGTGCAGGATAGTGTCCCGCTTGTTAGCAATAGTGTTGTGATCACATTAGTTCCTGAAGTAAATATCCAACTTTCAGAAAGTTCATTCACCTTGTCTGAGAATATTTCTAAAACAATTATTGCAACCTTCTCAAATTCAATCAGTTTGCCTGGCGGAGGAACTGTCAGACTGAATCCCGCATCGCCAAATGGCGGAACGGTTTCCATTTCAAGTGCTGTGACTTCCACTCCCGTCACAAGCCAGATCGCTACTATTACTTATACTGCACCAGCCACGATTCCAAATCCCAATCCGGTTTCGTTGATTGTTACTTCCAACAATGATCCTACTAAGTCGGCCAGTGCAGCGATCACGATAACCGCTGGAGCCTGGTTAAACGTTAACCCATCAAGTGTAGAACTGAAATTGAAGAGTGGAAAAAAGGATATAATCGCCCAAACCTCGGAAACAAATGCCACAATGACCTGGTATTCAAATTCTGTTTTCTTCGATTCAGCAAAAACTCAACAGGCGACTACTACTTTACCCACTGGAAGTCCGCCGGTTCATAAGATTACAGTTTATGCTCCCAACGACTATCCGGTTTCTGCTCCGGGAACTTGGAACGTGTTGGCAAGTTTTACTCCGCTCAGCCCCCCTGCACCTGATGTTGTACAGACTATTCCAGTAACACTGGATGCCCCAGTTTCAGTTGCAATTTCTCCTTTAACAAACGAAATCTGGATTGGAACTTCTTCATCACTTGTTTTTTCGGCAACTGTTACGAATGCTTCAACTTCACAGGTAAATTGGGAATTTAAAAATTCAGCTACCTCCACATGGACTTCTGCAGGCGGAGGAACAGCGTGGGGAGATGGGGCTCTTACCAATGCGGGAGTTTACACTCCCCCAGCAACTTATCCAAATTCAGATCCTTTAAAAAATCTGATTAATATTCGTGCGGTCAGTCTTGAAGATCTGATCAGCAATTCGGTTGCTACTGTTACACTCCTCCCTCCTCTTCAGATAAAAATTTTTGAGGGATATAGCAATTCCGGAAGATTAGCCACCGAAGCAACTGCAACACTTGAAGTGGGTAGTAATCAATTCTTTGCTGAAGTGGATAACCTTCAATCTGGCCAGAACCAAACTGTAAGTTGGTTTGTCGAAGATATTGCCGGGGGAAATACCACTTATGGAACAGTGGATTCAACTGGTAAATACACGTCCCCCGACCTTAGAGTCAAGGATTACGTGAATTTAAAGGCAGTCAGTAATCAATTTCCTGGAATTTACCAGACCTGCAAGATTTATCTTATCGATTTCTGGACCCCACGATCAAATAACCTTTTGACAAATACCAATGCTACTTTCTCGATTTATTGTTCCTTAATTGATCAAACAACTGCTTCAACTGCGCCAAAGCTTCTATTTTGCGGGACAAATGGAAATGGGATTTGGGATGCATCTGTGTTATATGACAACGCTAGTAAGACTGTGAATTGGGACAATGTTTTATGGAACGGTACCACACTTTCTACTCAAGGAATAGGGGAGGGTGGAAATTTTGTTATTAATAAATTAGCTATCAGCTTACAGCATCCTCAAAGGTTGGTTGCTGCTACTTCTGATGGCTTATATGCTTCGGCAGATGGTGGGGCGACTTTTGGGCAATTGGCTATTCCGGATACTATTCGTAAGGGAGTTACTTACTTCGGCCCATTTACGCGTGTTTTCTCAGGGGTAGCTATAGATCCGGTGGATGATCATTATTTATACGCTGCTGGAAAAAATCAGGGAGTTATCCGGTATAAATGGAGTGACGTACTTGCAACTTATTCGTATGATGGAACTTTATTGGATGACCAAACGGGCTTTAATGAAATTTTCTATGATCCTGCTCAAACCTGGTATGATGTAGCAGACAACGCAACTTTGACTTATCAAATTCCTCGAGAAGATTCCGCTTATGCATCTGGAAGCATACAGGTTAATTGCATGGCAATTGATTCACAAAATCCGGAGGTTTTATATATAGGGGTTAGCAATTATTTGGTTTCTCTCAATCCAAATACCTACTGGGATGGGTACATAAAATTCAATTCAGCGAGGAAAAGTGAATACGTTAAAAATTCTCTTACAGTATTTTGCATAGGCTCTCCTCCCCCTTCGGTAACTAACCCAAAGACATTTGGGGGATTTTTTCGGGCGGAGAGCCCATATATAGCAAGAAATTTGGGTGGGTTGGTCCTCTCTTTTGCAGTTGACCCAAACACTCCGTCAACTTTGTGGGCAGGAAAAAACGATGGGATTTTTCGAACCACTGACGATGGGTCCAATTGGATTTCGATGGCTAACTACACGAATGTTCGGGATGTCTTAATTGACCCAATTAACACAATTAATACATATATTGGGACTGAAGCAGGCTTATATCGGTCTCCCGATGCCGGAAAAACCTGGAAGCAGATAAAAACTGGCCTTGAAGGGCATTCCACGATCAACTCACTAAGCCTGAGCCCAGGTGGATGGGGCTTCCGCAGAATTTTCTCAGGAACCACCGCCGGAATTTACATGGGTGTCACAACATTGGATTTCTAACAGGGATTAACTCAATTAGGGTATCCTGTTTCAATATATATTGAACAACCACTAATTAAATCAGTTACATGCATCCTGATAATATAGATGCCCAGAACATTGTTACCAAAATGAACAGTATTAGTTGTCTAAACATGGTATTTGGACTCCCTGATTAATAGAATTACGGTTAAAAGGGCCAAAATCCAGAAGAAAAACATTTATTCCTTCTCCAAAACAAATTAGCTCTGCATTTTTTGCTGAAGTTTACCTAACCTTGATTGTTAGTTTTCCAACAAGCATAATTTCACATTCTAAAAGCCAGTATTATATTAATTAATATCGGCAATGGAACAAAAAAATTTACTTGCTTTTCAAGGAATTAAGATAACAATTGTGGTAGTTTAACGGATTTGACTCTTAAAATAGGCATCTAACTAACATGGTGGGAAAAAAAATTACTTGGTTTCAGAGGTAATTTTTTCCGTATTAGAGCTTGTTTGCTCAGCATGAAAAGGAACTGGAGGTGATGCAATTTTTTCAGTCTTGGTGGCTATTCGTTCAGAGTCGGAATCAATGTTTTTAGTTCTCGGGTCAATTTTTTCAGTTCCAAGAGGCATTTTTTTGGATTCAGAACCCTCTTTCTTTCTGGTTGATGATGTATTTTCATTTGTTCCCGAGGCAACTTTTATCCTATTCGATCCAGTTTTTTCAGTATTCGTAGCAACTTCTTCAGTTGAAGACCCAACGTCTGCCGAATCAGATCCAACTTCTTCTGTATCAGAGCCGATGTCTTCATCGTCGGATGCATTTTCATCTTCAGGTGATGATAGTTTATGTTTGATCCATAATATTGGTGCAAACGTTGGCAGGGAAGCTGGTTTTTTCCAATGGCCATCAATTTCAACAGGCTTGCCCAGTTTTCCTCTTTCAGAAAGGGAAATTTGTTGGCCGGAATTAAGGGTTTCCAATTCCCCCGAAAAAGATCGTACCCAGGCTTGTCCCTTGACTAATGCAAAATTTGAATCGCCATTAGGCAATACTTCTGCCCATGATTCGCCGGTTGGGGATTCTAAAAAACCACTTTTGGTGGTTATCTTTAATTCCGGGACTTTCTTTTCGATTTTTACAAGTATTCGGCCCAGCAGTAGTTTAATTTCATTTTCGTTAGCGTCCAGTAGGGTTCCGGGGAAGAGATGGCCGGTAATTGAAGGTGGAAAAAAGAGTCTGGGAAGGCGTGTTAGATTGTCTTCGAACCAGGAATCCAAATTTTCGGGTTCCAGCAAAGTTTTGGCATCGCGTTTGACATGAATTTTGGATCCTACCAGAACATAAGCTTTCTTCTCAACGGGCTCCGGGAAAAAGTGCCCTGGAAGTTGAATTTCCACCGAAAAAGAGGAATTGGTTTCCAGATAGGGTTTTAAAAGAGTTAAAGGTTTTGTTCCAGTTGCTTTTTTTTCAGAAGAAAATTTTACTTCGCCTTCTGATGCGATGTCAGAAGCGTCTTTTTCTGGAAGAGGCTTTAATCCTTCTTCTGAAGTAGTATCAGAAGAGCCCTTTTCGGAAGAAAGTTTTAATTCGTTTTCTGGTGTGGTATCAGAAGCATCTTTTTCAGAAGAAATATTTAACTTGGTTTCAGGAACGGAATCAGATGCATTTGATTCAAAACGAAATTTTAATGGAGACCTGGAGAGCGCTTCTGAAGCTTTTCCCTTCACAACCGGTGTTGCGCTTGCCAAAAGAGTTGAACTTGAAGTATTTTTCTCGGTTGCAAAAAGAGGGAAGAAATCAAAAAGAAATATTGTAACAATAAGAAAAGCGCAATAGTTCAATATTTTTTGGAACAATGTCATTTTAGGTTAAGCGGGAATTACTATTTTAGAGCTATCCTTCATCCTTCGGAGCCATATCATCGAGATCAGCTTCGCCTGTGGGCAGAACTTTAGCTTCGGTAAGGCTCTCAACTTTTACGATTTCTTCAAATTTCCTGGCTTTCAATTCGAACAGAAGCTCCTGAACATCGTCTCTGATTGAAAGAACTTCGAAATAAAGCACGGTCAGCATCAGAATTGTTCCTAAGAAACTGAACAATTCCGTAGCTCCACTTAGCCGGTAATAAATTACTGTAAAAAGAATCGATGAGAACAACAAAACTCCGAATTTTCTGATTTTTTGCGCTCTCAAGGATTTTTGATTGAAAAAAGTGTCACGCCAACGCTTTGTTTCTGTAAGGCTTCCTTCAAGGACCCAGAGATGATCTCTGATCGTCAATAATTCAAGGTAGAGGAAAATTATCATTAAAACTATTCCAATAAATGAAACAACATTTAATCTGATGTGAATTTTTCCAAGAGCGTTGAGGACAAAAAGAGCTACAAATACGCCAAAAGTAAACAAAATTGCCACTAATTTTCTCAAAAAAAAGATCGTTTTATTCAATTTTTTCCTCTTTTAACCTTCAAAAACTTTTTTCACTAAATCTGGCTTGCTTTGAATCAATTCTAAAACTTCTGCATCCAGTTGAAAAAAGTCTTTGGGAAATTCTGCCAAATCGCAATTCTCGGGAACGATTCGTTTTCCGGCTTTAAAAGCGTTTAGTAATTCTAATGCTTGTTGCATAGAAGATTGTCGAAGGCGATAGTAAATTATTCGGTCAATTATTTTTTCGAAAGACTTTTTGTCTACACCGTTTTCATTTAATCTTTTTTCCAAAAGATTGCTGTCATGTTTTTTTTGAAAATCAGAATATGCTGTCAGACAACTTTCTACGCGTGAAAGATCGATTTTTCTGGTGCTTGAATGAAGAAACGCATACAACCCACACAGGAAAGCCAAAAAATATATCAGAAGATTTAATCTTTTTGTAGAAAACATTAGAAAATCTTAGCATTTGCCTAAATGGTTGTCAAATTTTAGATTAAGCTTCTGTTAGTTCCAACTGAGAATAAAAAGCCTTTGATACGCTTTGTGGAATGAAAAAAATGCCTGATAGGCGCATTTTAAGAAATCAGATTTTCTGTAACAGCTGCAAAAATTTGTGTTAGCGCAAACTTGCTATTTTCTCATCAGAATTGCTTTGAAATCCTCAGCAATTCATGGTCAACCTCTAGATTGGCTAGAGAAGCCATTTTCTAAAGATGTGATTTCCTATTTGCTCGAAGGTAGAAATTTGTGTTAATGCCAATCGACCGAAATACTCGCCGAATTGCTGGGAAATCCTTTTGGTTATTGAAATAACAATTGGCCTATGCTAAAATCACAAAGCTTTGGCACGCTTAAATGTGCTTAAACCAAATAGGAGGAACCCATGAAGAAATTCGTTTACAGTTTTGGGGGTGGTAAAGCTGAGGGCCGCGGTGATATGAAAGAAATCCTTGGAGGGAAAGGCGCGGGCTTAGCTGAAATGAGTAATTTGGGAGTTCCAGTCCCAGCGGGTTTTACCATCTCGACAGAGATGTGCGAGGTTTATTATAAAAACAATAAAAACTATCCGCCAGAGCTTGATAAAGCAGTAAGAGAAGCTCTCGGAAATGGTGAGAATATCATGGGCGCAAAGTTTGGTGACCCATCCAATCCTTTATTGGTATCAGTCAGATCCGGTGCTAGAGTTTCAATGCCTGGAATGATGGATACAGTTTTGAATCTTGGTTTAAATGATCAAACTGTTGAGGGCCTGATCAAAAAAACCAACAATGAGCGCTTCGGTTGGGATTCCTACCGAAGATTTGTTCAGATGTATGGCGACGTAGTACTGGATATGAAGCCTGAATCCAAGGACGAACACGATCCCTTTGAAGTTATAATCGACGAAGCAAAGAAAAGTCGTGGCGTGAAAAGTGATTCTGAGCTTACTGCCGCTGATTTTAAGGATCTGACATACAAATTTAAAAAACTGATCAAAGATAAAAAGGGAATTGAATTTCCCACTGACCCCTGGCAACAACTCTGGGGTGCTATCAATGCTGTTTTCGGCTCCTGGATGAACCAACGAGCTATCACTTATAGAAAATTGAATGCGATTCCTGAAGAATGGGGCACAGCGGTGACCGTTCAAGCAATGGTATTCGGAAATATGGGAAATGATTGTGCGACTGGAGTTGCTTTTACACGTGATCCATCGACCGGTGAAAGAGCATTCTACGGTGAATATCTCATCAACGCACAGGGCGAAGATGTGGTTGCAGGTATTCGAACTCCGCAGCAGGTCACCATCGTAGGGTCAAAAAAGTGGGCTTCCAGTAATAATATTGATGAAGCTGCCCGTTCGAAGCAATATCCTTCTCTTGAAGAGACAATGCCCAAAGCTTATCAGGAACTGGTATCGATATATCAGAAGCTTGAAAAACATTACAAAGACATGCAGGATATCGAATTTACCATTCAGCGCGAGAAGCTCTGGATGCTCCAGACAAGAAGTGGAAAGAGAACAGCAGCGGCTGCCGTACGAATTGCTGTGGAAATGGTTGGCGAAGAATTGATCAAGAAGGAAGAAGCGATCATGAGAGTGAAACCCACAGACCTTGATCAACTCCTCCATCCGGTTTTTGATCCTGCTGCCAAAAAGAAAGTCGTGGCAAAGGGCTTGCCCGCTTCTCCAGGTGCTGCAACTGGCCGCGTTGTGTTCCATGCTGATGACGCTGAAGCTGCTTCTGCCCGCGGTGAAAAAGTTGTGTTGGTCAGAATTGAAACCAGCCCCGAAGATATTGGCGGAATGAATGTTTCCCAGGGAATTCTTACCTCCAGAGGTGGAATGACAAGCCACGCTGCTGTTGTTGCCCGTGGAATGGGGAAATGCTGTGTTGCCGGATGCGGCGAACTTGCGATTGACTATCACAAAAGAATAATTAATGTTCGTGGCGAAACCATTAAGGAAAACGACTGGATCAGCCTTGATGGCTCTACTGGCGATGTCATTTTAGGGCAGGTTCCAACTGTTAATCCCGAATTGTCAGGGAATTTTGGAATCTTAATGAAATGGGCTGATGAAATCAGGCAGATAGATATTCGCACCAATGGTGACACCCCGAAAGACGCAACTGTTGCAAGAAAATTCGGAGCTCAAGGAATCGGGCTTTGCCGAACAGAACATATGTTTTTCGAAGGCGAAAGAATCAAACATATGCGTGAAATGATTCTTGCCGAAAATACTGAAGATCGCGTAAAAGCTCTGGACAAACTTCTGAAGCATCAGACCGAAGACTTTTATGGAATTTTCAAAGCAATGGCCGGATATCCGGTTACTATCAGGACTATTGACCCTCCGTTGCATGAATTCGTTCCAAATGAGGATGAAAACCAGGCCATTATGGCTAAGGAAATGAATGTTTCCATCGATAAGGTTAAAGCAAAAGTTCAGTCACTGCATGAACTAAATCCAATGCTTGGCCATCGTGGATGCCGCCTTGGAATCACTTATCCCGAAATTACTGAAATGCAAGCCAGAGCAATTTTTGAGGCAGCCTGCCGATTGACTAAAGAAGGGGTTGAAGTGTATCCCGAAGTAATGGTCCCACTCGTTGGAACTATCGAAGAACTTAAAATCGAAAAAGCGACCATTTACAGGGTAGCCGAAGAAACAATCAAGAAATATGGCGTTACTCTAAAATACCTCATCGGAACAATGATTGAAATTCCAAGAGCCGCAATTGTTGCAGATCAAATTGCTTCCGAAGCGCAGTTTTTCTCCTTCGGAACCAATGATCTTACTCAAATGACTTTTGGATATAGCCGAGACGATGCTGGAAAATTCCTGCCTGTTTATCTCGAAAAGAAAGTTTTGAAATGCGATCCGTTCCAGAGTATTGATCAAGTTGGTGTTGGACAATTAATGGAATGGGCCATGGATCGAGGCCGAAAGACCAGACCGGAATTGAAAGTTGGAATTTGTGGAGAGCACGGTGGAGAGCCTGAATCAATTGCATTCTGTCATAGAATTGGACTCGATTACGTTAGCTGTTCTCCTTACCGCGTTCCGATAGCCAGACTAGCTGCTGCTCAAGCTGCTCTCAAATATCGTGAAGTAAGAGAAGAAAGGCTGAAAAAACAAGCTCATAAGCCAGTTAAAGCCAAGCCTTCAGAGAACTGACAATGCTCTCACGCCGAAGAAAAAGCCGGGAAACGGTACTTAAGGTTCTCTATCAAATGGAAATAGCACCTCGTGTTGGTGGGGAGGCTCTGAAAGATGTTCTGATGGAAGAACATTATCGACCTCTTCTTGAGCGCTTCGGCCGTGAGCTTGCTAATTTGAGTGAGTTGAAAGGCGAGGCTGCTGCTTGGGATATTGAATCCTTTGCCTGCAGCTTTGCCGATCAATTCATTGCTAAAGGGATCTTATATGACTCTGACCCTAATGCCCTGGGAGATTTCGTTGCTTCTTTCCGACAACAGGTCCCTACTGCGGAAGATAAAAAAAATGTTGATCGACTAAAAGAAAGCTTTCAAATGGTTACAGAGATTGAGGGTTTTGCCAGACTACTGATTGAAAAAACTCTGGATAACCTCCCTGATATTAATAAAGCTCTCCAAAGTGTTGCCGATAATTGGGCACTTGATCGTATGGCAGTGATCGACCGGGTCATTCTTAGGTTTGCTACCTGTGAATTATTGCATTTTCCTGATATTCCAGTAAATGTTACTCTCAATGAGGCAATTGAACTGTCCAGAAAATTTTCGACTGACCGTTCTCCGGAATTCGTTAATGGAGTCCTCGATAAAATTCAAAGGGAGCATAAGCCTTTAAAGCAGGATGTTCCAAGGAAAATGTCAAAAGCGGCTTCAAAAAAGTGAAATTAAAAACAAAAAAAAGTTTTCTTTTTTTCCTTGACTTTTTTTCAATTTTATCACCTCTCTTAATATGGGAGGACATTGAATGAATCTTTCCGGATTCCTCATAAAAAAACAAGATTTTAAAAATGTTTTTATTTTTTCCATCCTGATTGGTATTGTGGCCGGATTTGGTTTCGCATCGGTTGGGATGGTCTTGGTCCCTTTTGGGAAAACGGCAGGAAAAGTATTTCTTTGCTTCATCGGAGTTGGTGGACTGTTCGGGATAATCATCGCATGGTTCAGCCGCGAAGTAATCAACGGGATGATCAGCATTGTTTTAGGAGACCTGGAAAAAAAAGTAGGGTTGAGCCGTCAATCTTTCCAAAGTATAAAAACAGGTCTCTTTCGTGAACTCGATATTTTTGACCAGATGTTCAAGATGGTCGTTTCAATTTTGAAAAGAGTACTTCAAATTTCTCTTCGCCTGGAAGAAGCTTCAGCTGATCTTGATCACACCGCTCAATTAAGTTCCCAGGTTATAAAAGAGGTTGTGGACAAAGTTGATGGAATAAACAAAAGCGCTCTTGAAAATGCAACCAGCCTGCGAGACACCATCTCCTCCCTGGAAGGCTCCTTTTCCCTCAGTAAGGAAATTTCTACGAAGCTTTCAGTTGCTCGCGAGGACAGTCAGGGAGTAGCAACTATTGCTCAAAGCACCAAAGATTCTGTTAAACATTCGGTTGAAAAAATGGTTAAAATCAAGGAACTTACTGAAGGGTCTGCAAACTTAATAAATGATCTGAATGATCGGTCCCGCCAAATTGGAATGATTTTGACAGAAATAGCTAATATTGCCGAAAAAACGAATCTTCTTGCCTTGAATGCTGCTATTGAAGCGGCTAGAGCTGGTGAACAAGGTCGAGGATTCGCCGTTGTCGCCGAGGAAGTTCGGAAACTAGCTCGTGGATCAGCTGAATCATCCAAGAAAATCAATAACCTTATTAATGATATTTTGCAGAAAACTGAAAATGCTGCTGAAATGATGAGAGTTAATACTACAAAAGTTTATGAAGGCCTTGAGGTTGTTAATACTGTTGACGGTAGCCTTGGGGGCCTATTTGAACTTGCTGAAAAACTGAACAATGTAATTAAAGATATCTCGGATGTGGCGAATAGACAGAGCAAAACTTCGGATATGATGTACCAAAATGTCCAGGGTATTTCCAGTAACACTGATCAAATTTCAATGAAAATCCAGGAAGTTTCAACAACTGCCCTTGGGAAAACTGTTATTGTTGACCAAACAAGCTATTCAGCCAAAGAACTTCGAACTCTTTCCGATATTTTTCAAAATTCGTTGGTTCCTTTTAAATTCAGCGTTGAAGGGGCCACCAAAAGAGCTTTTGTCAGAGCGGAAACTCGGGTTGCCTGCAAATTTAAGATATTGATTGCCGGAGAAATGGGCGACAGTAATTTTGGTTATGGTGATTTCGATTTGCGTGGAACTATTACAAATCTTTCAGCTGGGGGATGTGTTATGGAAACCGGCGAAGATATTGTACAGGGAAAATATGTGATTTTTGCTTTTCAGATTGGCAATCAATTTATTCAGGGTCTCCAGGGACGATTAGTCCGACTCAGAAAAACTCAGAATCAGGATAAACTGGAAGTTTTTGAAGCAATTGTCTCCTTCAATAATATTTCTGTTGAGCATGAGAAAGTAATTGTCAATCATGTTATCGAGGCTCAGAAACAGTTCGAACAACAGATGGGAATCAGATCTGAAGAATAAAATGTTTTGAGGATTTTCTAATGGCACGAATTGAAAAAAAATTGCTTGGTGAATCGCTTGTTGGCGAGAAATTAATAACTGAAGAACAGCTGAAAAATGCTCTGAGTGAGCAAAGGAAAACCAGTGATCCACTCGGTTATACTTTATTGCGCCTGAATTATCTTTCTGAAACACAGTTAAGAGAATTTCTTGAAAGTAAACTGGGCTTCAGTTATGCAAATCTTCGCAATTATGTTATTGACCCCAAAGTTGTGAAGATGATTCCTGAAGATATTGCTCGGAAATATCATTGTTTTGGGCTTTTGAGAGTCAAAACGTCACTAACGGTTGCAATGGTTGATCCGCTGGATTCGTTTGTAATTGAAAACCTGGAATATACGACAAATTGCAAAATCAAGCCGCTTGTTTCAACAATGTCAGAGATTCAAGCTGCCATCGACGAATTTTACGGAAACAATCTAATCCCTGGGTTGCCAGGTATTCAAGTTTCAGCCCCAACTGCTTCTGATTCCAAAAATCTTCAGGATTTTGCCAAAAAGATTCAGGGAACTGAAATGGCGACGAGAGATAGCAGCGTAGTTGATCTATCAAGTATCAATGCGGCTGACCAGGCCAGCATTATTCAACTTGTTAATTTGATCATTCTCCGCGCTATCAAAGAAAAAGCTTCAGATATACACATCGAGCCTGATGACACTGTTTTGCGAACCCGATTTCGTATCGATGGAATGCTCCAGGAGGTTATGGCACTTCCAAAAGTGCTTGAAGCACCGACTATTTCAAGATGTAAGGTAATGGCTGAACTGGATATCGCTGAAAAAAGAGTCCCTCAGGATGGCAGAATCAAGCTTCACAACGATGGTCGCGAAATCGATCTTCGTGTGTCGACATATCCAACTTTACGTGGCGAGAAAGTCGTCATGAGAATTCTGGATAAAAGTCGGGTTTTATTCGGTTTAGAGGAATTGGGATTTGCCGACGATGTGTTGATTAAATTTTCCACTCTGGTATTAAAACCTAACGGAATTATTTTGGTTACAGGTCCAACTGGAAGCGGTAAAACCTCAACTCTTTATGCTGCTCTTCAGAAGATTAAAGACCCTTCTATTAACATTGTTACTATTGAAGACCCTGTTGAATACCAACTTCCCGGAATTAACCAAGGTCAGATCAATCCAAAAGCCGGTTTTACATTTGCAGGGGGCCTGAGATCAATCTTAAGACAGGATCCTGATGTAATAATGGTCGGTGAAATCCGTGATTATGATACTGCTGAAATTGCAATTCGAGCTGCGTTAACGGGCCATCTTGTTTTCTCTACACTTCACACCAACGATGCTGCTGGAGCGTTTACAAGACTCATTGATATGGGCGTCGAACCTTTCCTGGTGGCTTCTTCACTCGTTGCAGTAATGGCTCAACGACTAGTTCGCTTGATTTGCGAGCAATGTAAAGAAGAATTTATCCCTTCTCCAGCTATAATTAAACACAGCAAACTTCTCTACCAGAGCGGAAAAACGCGGGTTTTTCGTGGGGCTGGATGTGAGCTCTGCAATAAAACCGGTTATAAGGGAAGAACTACTATCACCGAGTTATTGGTCCCGAACGAAAAAATTAAAGAATTGATCGTTCTTAAATCACCAACAAGTGTAATAAAAAACGAAGGAACGAAACAAGGTATGAGAACTCTTCGACAGGATGGCCTTTCAAAGGTACTGCGTGGACTTACCACCCTGGAAGAAACTATAAGAGTTTCCGCGGATGATGAAATATAATTGAAAGTTGACCGATTAGCTGATTGACAGATTTTTTTGAGGGTATCTTTTCTCATTACAGGAACTTTCTTTCTGAAAGCGAAGTGTCTTTTGCCAGGAAATTGGGTAATACTCTTTCAGGCCAAAATTTGTTTCTTGAAAAAATTGTTCCCAATGGAACTCTCCCTGTAAGTCTTACCGGGTCGCGATGTGAACTCAATTGTTCCCATTGTGAAGGTCATTACCTGCAATCAATGAAGCCTTTTTCATCTTTGATGAAAAGTGATTTTGACAATTATTCGTCCTTTTTGATAAGTGGCGGCAGTGACAGAAAAGGAATTGTTCCGGTTGCGGAGTTTGTTGAAGAGATTTTAAAAATTCCCAGAGAAAATGGATTAAATCTACATATTGGGTTTCAGGGAGCTGAAAAGCTTAAGAAACTTTTTCCCCGTGAGAAACTTGTTGTTTCATATGATTTAATTGGAAATCAAACAGTTCTCAACGACGTTTTTGGTCTTTCCATCTTTCCATCAGATCTTGAAAAGAAATTTTTGGAAATAAAACAAAGCGTCAGAGTTGTTCCTCACTTGATTATCGGACTTTCTTCCAATGATTTTTCCGGGGAAAAACGGGTGATGCAATTTATCAGGGAAAATGGTGACGGAAGATTGACTATTTTGGTCTTCAGACCAACTCCTCGAACAAAACTTGCTGATTTACCGCTTCCATCTCTTTTTGAAATAGCTGAGTTATTCGAACGGGCAATTTGTGATTTTGGGCTTGAAATTACCTTAGGATGCATGAGGCCAATCGGAATTTATAGAAAAAAACTGGATTTGTTTTGTTGGTTAGCTGGGGTTAGAAAAATTGTGAACCCGGACCGAAGTTTGGTTAAGGCCCTCGAAGAGCAAGGAATCCCGATTCGATCGCATCTTGAGTGTTGTGCGTTTATTCAATAAGATGCGAACGAGTTTCTTTGCCGATTGTTGATACAAGTTTTGCACCGAAAGGATACAATATACTATGCTCATTTATCCACTTGCCTTTTAACCCCTTCCCACTTGCTTAAGCCCTAAAAGTCTTTTTTAAGTGGGAAGGAAAAAAGAAAGTCCTCGACTATACTAAGTCTAGATCTAAATTTGACCTCTGAATTTTTCATTCCCACGACTTGGTGATGCGTGTGATACAAACCTTAAAAACTTCTTAAACTAAAGTTCGTGTATATGGGGATAAATAGTGCCTGGATTTTTTTCATATGTAAAAGAGTATTGCAGCTATTTCGAGGCAAAAATCTATTATAGGCGCGTTTTTGGGGTGTTTCTTTTTGCCTTGATTATTCCCATCATACTTTTGATTCGGCTTTTTTGGGATTTTAATTCTTTGTATTTTGTTTTTTCTCTTCTTTTTCCGCTTCCCTTTTGCATTTTTATTGCAAAAAGAGCGGTGAAAATTGATGAAACATTGGTTGCTCGCTATATTGACCAGGAAGGAAAACTGAAAGATACTATTTCCACTGCAACCGAGTTTATTGGGGAGAGCTCTGAAAAAGAGCCGAAATTGAATGGACTGGCAAAAGATGCAAATGAGCTTGTAAGCAAGAAGGAACCAGTTTTTGAAAGGAATTACTTTTTTGGGTTTTCAGTTTTTTTTTCTATTTTATATTTAATTTTAGTTTTAACTCATTTCTTTTTGCTCCTGCTGAATCTATTCGACAATAATCCTTTTAAAGATCTTGGTGGAGCCCTCTCTTCCTCATCTGTCACCAGAGAAATTGGAAAAGCCCTTGAAAAAGGGGATCTTAAATCAGCTTCAGAAAAGGGAGAGAAATTAGCTGATAAGATTCGGCAAGGTCTTTCCAAAGAAGAGCTGGAGGGCATGAAAAAAGCCATTGAAAAGGCTATCGAAAAAATTATTAATTCAAGGAATGCTAATGGAAAAGATATGAAGGAGATTCAGAAACGTCTTGAAGAAATTCAAAAATCTTTAAATGGACAGCCAGACCTTGAAAAGAAGATAAAAGATTTAGCAAAAACCTTAGAAAACTCAGGCCTGCAAGGAAAACCAGGCGAAGAAAAAAAAGCTGATAAAGAGAATAAATCTGGAAAAGGAAATAAATCCGATGAGCCCAACAAACCTGGAAAAGATGACAATAAGCCTGGAGAAGAAAAAAAGATCGGCGATAAAAATAGTGATGGCCAAGGAAAGAAGGATGATGGCCAGACAAAAGATGGCGAAGGAAAAGGCGAGGGCAAATCCAAGGATGATGACCAGAAAAAAACGGATACAAACAATTCCAACACTAGTCAAAGAAAGGATCAAAGCAACAATCAAAGCAACAATCAAAGCAATAAATTCAGCAATAATTCAAATGACAAAAAGGGTGAGAAAAATCAGGACTCCAAAAATTCCAAGAATCATTCTAAGGGTGGGAAAGAAGGCGGAGGCAACCTGGAAGATGACCCAAATGAAATAATGAAGAAGAATCCCAAACTCAAGATTTTGCGAGGAAAAGAATTTGATGACAAAAACATCGAAGAAATTGCTTCATCGGCAAAGTTAGGGACAGCTTTTGATCGGGGAGTTCCGATGACTGACAAGGAGTGTGAAAAATTGCGGGTGTCGGCTGAGGAACTTGCAAAAAAACGTGAAGTGGAAGAATTTTCAACCAGACACAGAATTCCCCCGGAATTTCGAAAATTTCTGAAAAATTTTTATTTAAATGAAGAATAACGTTTTGTATCATCTAAATAACCGTGGGGAAATGTCGTAATTTTTAAATAAAAGAGGTTACGTGTTATTCTCGGCGCCTGATTTGAGTTCCTTTTACTTGAATAAACTTAACTTGCGTGTTTTGGCGCGAGCATTTCTTAGTGAGGTTACAAGTTTCGACTTTTTATATCATTTTTGGAATCAATTTAAAAATGTTGTTTGACCTGAAATTTCTCAAAAGTTTGAAGATCCTGAATATAATTGCAAAAAGGTTCTTTAAAGGGCAGAAGCTGGGACACCGAAAAAGTGTGCAGCGCGGTGCTTCACTCGAATTTGCTGAATATAAGAAATATCAACACGGTGATGACCTCAGATTCATTGATTGGAACCTTTATGGAAGATTTGAAACCTTGTACATCAAAAAATTTCATAACCAGGAAAGTTTAAATGTTTCCATCCTATTGGATTGTTCTCAATCGATGAATTTCGGGAACCCATCGAAGTTTGATTTTGGAAGGAAAATGGCTGCTGCTATAAGTTTCATTGCCCTTCAATACCAGGATTCAGTCAGAATTTTTTCATTTTCTGATGAAATAAATGCTATTTCTTCAGAAGGATTCAGACCTTCTCACATCCACAATCTCATGGGATTCCTTGAAAAGTGCTCACCAGCTTCAGGTAATGCTCCTTTTGAATCCATTGCTGAAAAGTTCTTGGCAAAAAACAAAAGGCCTGGGGTGGTGTTCGTTATTTCCGACTGCCTTTTCGAAAAGGAAGTTGAGATTGGTTTGAAAAAAATCAAACACAAAAAAAATGAAATCAATCTTGTACAAATTTTAAGCCGGGAAGAAGTCAATCCCGAGCTTGGAGGCTTGGTTGAGCTGATCGACTCTGAAACAAGTTCAATTTTAAAAGTTCAGATAAACAAGAACCTTCTTATGGTTTATGAGGAAATTTTGCGCGAAAGATTTGATGAAATGCGAAGTTTTGTGAAAAAAATGGGAATGAAATATCATCGTGCGATAACTGATTCACCTTTCGAAGCTTCGGTTTTGTCATTGTTCGGCCACGGAGGGACAGGAAACCCAAATGTCGGGACTATTTCTTAATCCGGAGGGGCTATGGGGAATTCTTCTTCTTTTTCCTGTTATTGCGATATACTTTATAAAATCGCGTCCTAAGCGCATTTCCATTTCAAGTCACATCATCTGGAAACTCGTCTTGAGTAAAATTAAACCAAATTCCTTTTTGGACCGTTTTCAAAATTCAATTTTTCTTCTTCTTCAGTTGAGTGCAATTTTTCTTGCTGTGTTAGCCTTTGCAAGGCCTGCCGGCCCTCCTGGAAAGGGCCTGACAAGATTTGTTGTGATAGACGACTCGGCATCGATGATGGCCCATGACCTTTTGCCAAATAGACTTGAAGCAGCTAAGAAAAGAGCAGTTGAGTTACTCAGAGAATGGAACGGCAAAATTGAGGTTTTTTTACTCACTGATAAAATTGAGCGTCTGTGTGATTTATCTGGATATGATTCCCGCATCGAAGAAATAGTGCAGAAACTCCAACCGACAGGCTATTCAACACCGGATAGCCATTCTGTTTTGCGGCTCCTTAAAGAGTTGGAATCGCAGTCTCCTGATGAAATTTTCCTTCTGACCGACACTCTTTCAATTACTTTTCCGGGTGACTTTTCCTCCAAGACCCGAGTTAGCCTCGAAATATTTGCCAAAAAACAAGAAAATATCGGGATTTTTGGAGATTCAAATTCCTGTATGTTTGATAAAAATATGGGATTTTCATGCGAAGTTGCAATTTATTCATGTTTTTCCAAGGAAAGTGAAGTGGAAATTTCTGTTGAAAAAGATGGGAAAAAATACTTTCCAACTAAAATACGATTGTACCCATTTGAGAAAAAAAGACAAAGATTCGAAGAGCTTCCAGCCCCTCCGCTTGTTATCAGGCTTGTTTGCAGCAAAGATGCTAACCTTTCGGTTGGTGATGATCAATGGTTTGTTTCATCGCCATCAAACCGTCCTCTGGTTTTTTTATCTGGTTTTGAAAGCTCCGATATTAATAAACTTCAAAGGTCCTTCTCTGAAATAAATTTTAAAGAATTCACGGGAAATGGAAAAGAGTTAGGTGATGCCTCTGCAATTCTTATCTCGGGCAAACCAACTTTTGATGTTTCAAGTTTTTCCTTCGCCTGTTTTTCACCCGGGTCCGAACCTTTCGGAAATGCTGGAATCTATTTCTCCAATTCCGCTCACAGACTTATCAAATTGATTAATACTGATGACTTGGCTTCTGGGACAGCTTTTCCCAAAGCACTTCCAGGTTGTCCGGTTATTGAAAGTACAAAAGGAACTCTCTTGTCTGAGGAAAATAAAAACATAGCTGGAGTAGACAAAACACAAATTTGGTTGGCGTTTGATTCCAGAATTTTTTTCAATTCAGAGAATATTTTATTCCCAATCTTTTTGTACAATATTCTAAATTATCTCTTGAAAAATGATTTTCCCAAATATTTCTACCAGTTTGGTGATTTGGAATTGAAAAGGCTGGGCTTAGCGGAAATACCATCGATTCCTGGGTTCTACCCTCTAAAAGATGCTAAAGTTGCTATTAATATTCAATCTTCAAGAGAGTTTTCCATAGCCCCTGGCAAGGAATCAAAATTTGAACCGGTCAACTCAGGTGAAAAATTCAGAAAACAAGAAGAAAATTCACCTTGGAAAGCTTTTCTTACAATTGCCTGTATTTTGATCTTGGGGGAATGGGTTTTATTTATCCGCCGGTGCTGAACATTTCTCATTGATGGTGAATGGCATTATTTGTCTTTCTCAAAATTGATGATCTTCACTATTCCACATTCCCCGTGGGCTGCTGAAAGCACAGAGAAGCTGATATTGAAAATTACCGGAGGCTCAGTTGACCCAAATTGCACTCTGGCTCGGCTTTTCTGACCTTCTGTAGGTAGATTCCATCTCCACTTAGTAAATACTTTCAGCCATTGAATTATTACTCCATGCGCTTGAGTCGGAGGATTCATAACTACATGCCATTCTGACTCATCCAGAAAACAAATCTGGCAGCAATTTTCCAATCGTTCAATAGGATAAAGTCGCATCCAATGATTTCCGCTAATACTTTACAAATAAAAATTTCTTGGTCCGGCAAAAGCTTGATCAGGTGAAGGTGGAAGAACGTCTCCTCAGCTTCAGAAATGGATTTTATAGCCTCTAGCTGTTCCTGGGTTACCAATCCAGAATTCATAACCCTTTTAGATAGCTCATGGCCGACCAGTTCTTGAGAAAGTGAACTTAGGGTTTCCAAGGTCAGATTTTTTAATAATACCTTTGGCTCAAAATCCTGTGCCATGCTATTTCATCCTTTCATTTCTTCAAGAGTCTTTTTTGGCTATTTCTGTTTCTTGTGTTCGCATTCGAAAGAGCGATCAAATATTTTTATCTTCAGAAGCAAAAATCCGAACGGCGCTGGCATTTCTGCCCAAGCCTCTCACCGACATTAATTACTGTGTTATTACAGAATTGAAGAGATTTTGTCAAGCTTATGGCCACTGCTTTTTTAACTTATTTTTGATAAGATTTTACTGAAAGTATTTGTTATGAAATACTTTTTGAATTTTTTTTGCTTTTGGAAGCCAGTTATGCTACCGTATTTCCCCCCTGTTATATCCCTCTGAAATTTAATAAAAACCAAGGAGTCGTCGTGAAAAAAATCGTTTTTCTAATTGTGTTAGCTACACTTTTGCCAGCTTTTACAGGATGTTTATCGTCAGATTCTTCTTCTTCTGGAACTGCATCTACAATGACTTTGACACCGGGGATTTTAATGTCTGATAAAGTTGATACCCCAATAGTCAGTAGCGAGCCCGTTCAAATAATAACTTTTAAGTCTGATCTCCCGTTGGATTTGAATAGCGCGTCTGGATCGATAAAACTCTACAGGATTAATTCTCAGGGTGGAATGGTTGAAGAGCCCTGTATTTCTAGCATCACCCCACTTTTGCCAACAATTCTGAATGTTAGCAAAAAAGATGGTACAAAATTTACCGATGGGGAAGAGTATGAAGTTGTAATCAGCAATACAATAAGATCAACAGATGGATCAAAGCTCGGAAAAGACTTCATCGGATATTTCGCAACAAACTATTCTTTTATCCCTGGAATTGATGGGCTTGCAGACTTGAATAGCGCAAGAACGTTAATAGTTTGCATTAGTGATTTACATTTAGGTGCAAACGCGGGCTCAGTTGGTAATTATGCCGAGTTTAACGCAAATAAAAACGGATTGGTAAAATTTCTGGAGAATATAAGAATTTCTCCAAATGTTAAAGAACTGGTAATAGCAGGCGACTTACTCGATGAATGGTTTGTACCGATGGCGGTAGATACCTTCGAGGGAAAAACGCAAGCAGACTTTGTAAAAAAAATAGCTGATAATAACTCTGAAGTTATGACAGGCTTTAAAAATATAATAGCTGATGGAAAAATTAAAGTTACCTATGTTCCGGGAAACCACGATATCTTGATATCTGAAGCGGATATACAAAGTATTTTACCCGGAATTTCCCAAGCTCGTGACGTTAGAGGATTAGGAGCATACACTCCGACGGATCGTCCCGAAATAGTATTTGAACATGGCCACCGCTACAATTATTTCTGCGCGCCCGATCCAATTTCCAATAGATCAATTACTAAAAGTGATTCCATTTTACCTCCCGGGTATTTTTTCACAAGAGTAGCTACAACATGTGTCGTTGAAGGGCATCCTCAACCTGGTGGAACCCTTCCGGTTGTAACATTAAATTCAGCAGATCCAAGTCAGGGCCTTTTGTTTTTGTATTGGAATGTTTGGAAAACTCTTATGACTCAGCTGCCGATAAAAGAAGGATTTGGTGACAAAATTTTGAAAACCAATATCGATGGTTTTACTGATACATATTCGATAAACGACTTTGTTCCTTTTCAGAATACACCAAGTGGTACTATTGACGTCAATTTGTTCAAAGGAGAGCAGGATACATGGGATCAACGACAGACCAGTAATCTTGTATCTGTTAAAATTCCCGTAAAAGAAGCCATTACCCAAGCAGCCGCAGCTTCTGAACTGGATGCTCAGGCTATAACACAATACTTTCAGAATCCTGATTCAAATGCTAACAAGAAAAGAATCGTTGTATTCGGCCACACTCACCAGGCACGTATAATACCCTCTGTGAACCTTAAATCGCAAAAGACGGTATACGCGAACTCAGGAACTTGGATAGATGACGCGCAAGGCTATCCAACAATGACTTATGCTGTAATAGTTCCTCCAAAAGCCAATACTTCAGCAACTGAATACATTAATCTTTACAATTATTCAGGAATCGCTAGTATAACGAAATTAGACGCTCAAGTAATTACACTGTATTAAATTACGAGGCAATCGGACAAACAGCCTCTACCAAATTGCATTTCAAAAAGTATTTTTCATTTTTGGAATGCAATTTGGTGTCTTACCCGCTTAATTCAGACACCGGAATTTTTCTCAAATGATCAGTCAAAGTTCACTCAATAATAAATTCCAATTAATCCCTTGGAAGTCCAAAGCGGTGTTGTTATTTCAGATTTCTTTGAGGTAGTATATCCGGTGTTTTTCAATGAACTGTGGAATTGTGGAAATTTTAATCCCGGTTGGCATATTGGGCGGTTAATTCTCCGGAGAAAGCAGGCGAATAAGAGATTCTTTCAGTCTATTGGCCGATTTTTTTAATTCTCCTTTTTCTGATTATAGGATGGAAATTGATCAGAGCACCTCTTTTCATTTCAACTAGGGGAAAGTGGATTCTTTTATTCCTCAAATTTTCTATTGTTCTTTTGATTGTTGCAGCTTTGTGTGACCCAAAGATTGATTACAAACTACCCTCCAGCACTTCCAAGGTGATTTTCCTTCTGGATAACTCGCCATCTATTGATTTAGACATTAAAAAAAAGGTTTTGCTTAATATTGCCGGCGAAATCACCAGATTGAAAGGAAAAGTTGATTGCGGGATAATGATCTTTGATCAGGCTGGTTATATTCTTGACGCAAAGCAACTATCGGATGTAGAAAAAATAAATTCATTGGAAGAGGCAGCAAATTTCCTTTCTCATTTTTCCGGAAAGTCATCAACCAATCTAGTAAATTCCCTTGAGACAGCCCGACTCATTTTCCGACCAAGTGATCGAGGGAGAATGGTAATTTTTTCAGATGGGGTGGATACCTCTTCAAAAGCTTGTGATTATTTTATGAATGGAAATCTCAGTGATATCCCCATTGATACTGTTTGTCTGAAAGGGATATCCCTTGAAAAATTTTCAGGAATACAAAGATTTATCCTTCCTGAAGAAAGCTTTTCGGGAGAATCTGTGAAAGCCGTTGTTCAGTTTCATTCGCTGGGTTCAGAGAAAATTAACCTTGCGATTAATGGAACAGACGAAACCACTTTGAAGCGAGAATTTATTGCTGAACCAGGCTGGAATTCTTGGGAAACAAGTTTCAAACCCTTGAAAAGCGGAGGGCATGTTTATTCCGTAGAACTGTCTTCGCAAAATGGTAAAGTCATTGGAAAAGAGCATAGTTTAATGCAGATCCAATCACTACCTCAAATACTTTTGTTTGAAGAAAACAAGGAACAGGGAGAATTTTTTCGGGAGCTGTTGCAGGTTAGTAAAATTGATTTCATTTCAGTAAACAACGCTTCCCGCCCAGCCTCTTTAATTGACCTTATTGGTGAGCATCCCGCTATTGTTTTGAATAATTTGCCAAAATCGTTTTTTAGTCCGTCAGAATTGGTGAAAATTCGGGATTCAGTGAAAGAAGGGACTGGATTACTCATGATCGGTGGGCCAAAGTCTTTCGGGCAGGGTGAATATACAGACACTCCAGTTGAAGAGGCCATGCCGGTAAAAATGCCGAAACGCACTGTTAGTGAGGGACTTGCGATTGTTCTTCTGCTTGATTCTTCCGGTTCAATGAATGGAATACCCTATTGGTATCTAATCCAGGCTGCAAAAGAAATTGCACAACTTGCTAAGGGAAACTATCTTGGAATAATAGTTTTCAGCAATTTTCCCCAGTGGCTCTTTCCGCTTCAAAAGCTGGATAACCCCGAAGTGGTATCTGATCTACTCGATAATTCTTTTATCGGTGGCGGTACTATCTTTTCCCTTCCTTTGGCTGAAGCTTTTGCAGCATTGAAAAATCATCCTGCGGATAAAAAGAACATCATTATGATGTCTGATGGTGATCCAGCCGATTTTTTTGCGGTTATGAATTTCCTTAATGTTTTCAGTGAACATGGAATTTCGATTTCTACGATTGGAGCAGGGCAATCCGTAAATCCCCAGGTTCTTGAAACCATTGCCAGGAGGACGGGGGGACAGTTTTACCAAAGCCCCGATTTTTCTGAACTCCCTGGATTATTCAAAAAGGAATTTAAAAGGATTTCGGGACCTCCGGTTGTTGAAGAAGAATTTACTCCAGTTTTCGGTTCCACTCTTGACTTACTTTCTGGAATTCAACCTGGAACGGTTCCTTCCCTTTCAGGATTCGTCGTTACTCTTCTAAAAAATAGAGCAGAAAATGCTCTTTGCTCGACAAGAGGCGAGCCAATCATTGCAAGATGGCGATTTGGTTTAGGGAAGGCGATTGCTTTTACGCCGGATCTTCTTCCATACTGGACAAAATCCTGGGCAAAATGGGATGGACTGGGGATCATTTTTCGAAATATTATCAAAGACATTTCACAGGGAAACAAAAATGAGGTTTTTGTTAGTATTTCACAGGCAGGAACTGAATTGGAAATCTCGGTGGCTCCATCAGTTGGATCATTTCAGCTTTCAAAACTTACGCTACATTCCGGCAAAGATAAATCCCTGGCTGAATTTGATTTGAAATCTACTGAAGATGGCCATTATCAGGCAATTTTGAATAACCTCTTACCTGGAATTTATAAAATGGAAATTTTTACTGTTGATGGTAAAATGGTTTGGAATGGTAGTATCCCAGTTAATGAATCGACTGAATTCAAATATAGACCCGACGGAGAAAATTTTTTGCGTCAGTTATCAGCTAAAAGTGGAGGAAAATTCTATAATGGTTTGCCGGTAAAATTGGATTCTTCTTTTCAGGAGAAGGATTTTCGGGGTTATATTAGTCTGTGGTCGTATTTGCTTTTTCCAGCTTTGATTCTATATTTAATTGACATTTATCTTAGAAAGTCCGGATTCTTTTCAGTCGAATCTCTACAGGAAAAAGCTTCAAAGGAAGATCAGAGTTCAGAATTGTATATTCAACTTGCGAAAAAATTCAGAAATCTTGCCGAAGAAGCTTCTATGAAAGGTGATGAAACAGAGGCTAAGAAATTGTACTTACGGGCGAAAGCTTTTTTTATCAAAGCCCGTTCCGAGGGCGAAGCTCGTCTTGCCTGGGAAAAATATAAACGCCTGGGTGGAGGAAGTGAATGAGAATAGTTTTTCCCAACTTTTTTCGGAAAGCTAATCTTAATGATGCTGTGGATCAGAGTTTAAGGTATTTCCGATCCGGTTTTACCCTTGTTGAAATTGTAGTTGTACTGGTTATTTTTTCCGCTATTGTATACTTCTCGCTTCCGACAATTGAATTCATAGATCGACATGGCAAGGAAATTCAACTTAAGGTGGCATTACAAGAAACTCGGGAAGCAATCGACAAATATCGGGAGGCGAGAAATTCAGTTACTGACAGCACTTTGAACTTGGTCGGTAGTTATCCTCCCAGCATTGCTTCTCTTCTGGATGAAATTCCACCTGCTTACTGCAAGAGTGGTGCTAATCCGGGGCCATTTCTGGCAAATCTTCCGTTAAATTATTTTATTGGAAAATTTGGACTTTTCAAGTGGTACTTGAGGTCAGCTGGAACGACTCCTGATACGTCTCAATGGGGTTTGTCTTATGATCCTAAAGCCATAATTTCATATGGAGTATATGATATTAAATTCGCCCCTGAGGAGGCGACAGACTCCCTGCCATTCAGAACCGATGCCCCTCCTGCTTGGAATAATTTCAATCTGGCCACAACTTCATTGGATGGAAGCAACTACTGGGATTGGTAATAAATACCAGGTAAAATTAGTCGTGAGCAATTTCGGTTGCAAATAACCCTAAGAACTCGATCCATTCTGATAGATGGGGAGGAGTAATGACTTTTCATGAAGTCAAATTGATTCTGATGGTCTTTTCTTGAGCAATTTGATCGAAATGGTGATTTTTTTCACAGCCATATTAACTAGGTTTTCAAATGTAATCGGAAGAGCTGGGCGCAGGGGTAAAGGCACTACTTCTCGCTTTTGATTATTTCCAGGAAAGTTTCCACTACTTGTGGGTCAAGTTGACTTCCTGAAACTTTTTTCATTTCTTTAACGACCTGTTCGAATGGAAATGCTTTTCTGTAGGGCCGGTCAGCAATCATGGAGTCGAAGGTGTCAGCAACAGCCAGAATTCTTGCTCCAAGGGGAATTTCATCCCCTTTTAAACCCAAGGGGTAGCCGGTTCCATCGTATTTTTCGTGGTGTGATAATGTTAGAGGGGCAATGTCCTTCAGAAAATCAACTTGTTCCATAATAAATGCGCCGTATTTGGGATGATTTTTTAATTCTGAGCGCTCTTCAGGAGTCAAAGTTCCAACCTTTGAAAGGATCATGTCCTTGATTCCAATTTTCCCAATGTCGTGTAAAAGTCCTGCGAATTTGATGGTTTCGATCTCTTCTTCAACTAACCCCATTTCGCGGGCTATTTTTACTGCGTATTCCATAACTTTTTTGCTATGACCATGCGTGTATGCATCTTTTGTTTCAATTGCCGCAGCTAGTGCGGCCACCATTGCCAGATACTGTTCTTTGGTTTTTGCATAGAGCTTGGCGTTTTCAATTGCAATACTTGCCTGGGAAGCAAAAGTTGAGAGAAGATCAATTTCACTCTGGGTGAAATCACGGGGTTTGCTTGTATAGATTGTTATAACACCGATGGGTTTATTTCTTTGGAGAATTGGTACTGCCAGTAATCCAGCAAGTTTTTCACGCCTGGCAACGTGTAGAAATTTAGTCCGGGGATCTTTTCTTATATCTACTACTGAGATTGGCTGTCTTCCGGTAATTACGTTCCCGATGATTCCCTCGCCTACATGTATCTTTGTTTCTTCCAGGAAGTTTTGCGAAAGTCCTTTGGAGGCTTTAATTTCCAGATAATCTCCCTGGGCATCGAGTAATCTCAATTCGCATCGAAGAGCATGAGTCATTTCCATTGCAAAATTCACAATAGAATCTAAAACTTCGTCAATTACCAATGTTGAGGTTAAAGACTGAGAAATTTCGAATAAAACTGATAATTCATCAAGACGTCGCTCGAGATAAAGTCGGATTTTAACATTTTCGATCGCTGTTGCCAGAAGATTCGAAAGTGTTGTAAAGGCACGCAAATGTTCACGATGGAAGGCGTTCAGCTTTGTTGCTGAAAGGTTTATCAACCCGATGTTTTTTCCCTGGACAGTCAAAGGCGCAGTAAGAAAGGAATTTATTTGTTTTTTGAAAAGCTTTCCTGGGTCTAAGGTCTCTTTATTTGGCAGAAAAATCTGCTGTGATTTAATCAGTCTTGCAGTGGTTCCACGAAGGTTTTCAGCAATTTCTGTCAAATGTTGGGTTAAATTATCAAGTTTTTTGGGCGACAGCGGCCGGGAAGAGACAAAATATCTCAGTTCTTCATCGTTATTGAAAAGAACCACTGCCCCAAGGTCGTGAGGAATGATCTGTTCAAGATATTCAAATGAAAGACCTATTAAACCTTCAAGAGTCTGGATTGTGGAAAAACGTTTTGCAAGGGAATTGAGTTTTTCCATTTCCTTCACTCTCGATTCTCGTTCGGAAATCAATTTCCCGTGTTCAACTGCCAGTGCAGCTAAATTTGCAATAATCGCAGCTTCCTCAAGATCATCATGAGTAAACGGCTCATCAGAACGAATCCTATTCAATACGAAAAGGCCAAGATTTTGCGTCGGGGTAACAAGGGGAATTACTACTATTGCCTTGAAAGGCAAATCGGCTGGGATTAAACCTTCGTGTGCTGAGTTCAAAAGAAGTTTATTTCTGTTAACCCAGGAATTTCTCATGAAAAGAGCTTCCCCAAACAAAGTTGGGTCATCGGTGTTTTGAGGTGGCGGAAAACAGGGCGGGAAGCCAAATTCATTCGCTGATGAGAGGCCCAACCTTCTTTCAGGGCATTTTATTTTCTGGGGTCGTTTTCTTTTCTTCCCGGATGGTGAAGTCAGCATCAGCTCGAAGGAATTTGAATCCAGAAGCAGGAAATAACATTCATCGGCTTTTAAGGCCTTTCTGGCAGTATCAGTAACTTTTTGAAGAAAAGGGGCGATTTCCAAACCGGAAGAAAGTGCCATGGAAAGTTCTGACAACCCGGCAAGTCGATTCAGAACCTGCAAATGATTCCGCCCTCTGAATTCTGAAATAGCACTGTTCTTTGTCATTTTTTGTTCTGATTCACTTCGTAAAGCACTACCCTATTTCTTCCGCTATTCTTGGCTTCATATAAGGCTTTGTCGGCAGCTTCTATCAATTCAGAAGGTTTTTCCAGATGCGGAATCGCAGTACTAGCAATTCCTATGGATATCGTGACTTTAAGACTCTTTTGATTTAACTCAAGTGGGCACTCTTCCATCCTGTGTCTTATTCTTTCCGCAAAAACTTTGGCACCATCTATGGATGTTTCAGGCAAAATTACAGCGAATTCTTCACCGCCATATCGCGCTACAACGTCGATCTTTTCACGCAGAGAATGTTGAAAAATTTCTGCGGAATGTATCAAGACCTTGTCTCCTACTATATGACCCCAGGTGTCGTTGAAAATTTTAAAATGATCAATATCCAGGATCATCAGTGATAGTGGTTTGCTATAACGTTTTGCGCGGATGAATTCTTCAGCAAGTGTTTCCTGAAAAAATCTGTGATTGTACAAGCTTGTTAGGGGGTCAGTGAAAGCTAGTTTTTCGGTTTTTCTGTGAATCATTGCGTTCTTTATGCTAGTCAAGAAAATTCCTATGAACTGTGAGGTGATATCAAAATCCCGGGAAGTGAATTTGGGCGACTTTTCACGAGAAAGGTGAATCATTCCTCTGATGTCGTTTTCGAGTATAATTGGAATATAAAGAACGTGTTTGCAATGATTCAATTTTGATAAATCCGACCGATGCGGAGTGAAAATTTCCATTTTTATATTCTTGGGAGAATCGAGAGGAATAGCAGCTGGAAATTCTGAAAAAATCTCGGTCAAAGATTTTTTAAGCTCCGAAATGAAAGTTTTAGACAATTCCATATCTGGTTGTACAATTACTTGATAACTTTTTTCCAGATCATCAAAAAGAAGTATAGAGACAGTGCTGTAAGAAATCAGCTTATTGAATTTTTCGAATGCTTTTTTCAAGACAATTCTGGGGTCTAGGGAGGAAGCTAACTCTTTGCTAATTTCCAGGTAAATTCCGTTCTGATAGGCGCTTTCAAGAAGAACTTGCTGGTCGTGCTGAATCCTTGAAATCATCATCTCGCGTTCAATAGCAATACTAAACTCACCAATCAGCATTTTAATGAGAGAAAACAGAGATTTCTCATATTCCAGATCATATAATTCCTTTTGAAAGCGGATAATGAGAAAATGTAAATCCGATTTGAGGTCCTTAATCGGAAGGTAAAAAAAATGAATTGTACCAGAACCTTTTTCCCCTAATGAAAAAACGGGCATTTCAGATTTGGAAGTCTTTGATAGTTCGTTTTTACTTAATTTGAAGGAACTGAATAAATCGGTTTTAAATTGGGATAATGCCTGATTCAAAGTATTTTCGTCCAAATTATGAGAAGCGATAATGTCCGGGATCAGTGATTGTTCAAAATTGGGATTGATTTTGAACACCGATAATTCATTCAGACCCGTGTATTTGGCGAATTCCACGCAAAACTTATTTATGGTTTTTTTGAAATCACCGCCCGAATGAAGGATTCGTGTGAGATTATTTGCTAATTCAAGTTGAGAGTTTTTTCGGGAAAGGTCTTCTGTTAACCGTTGTTTTTCAAGAGCTGAAGCTATGTGTCCTTGTATTCCTGCCATGAGCTCCTTTTCATACTTCCCAAATGGGATGTTGCCTGAGAAACGGCTAAGGTTGATTACTCCAATTTTTTTCCCGGCGATTTTAAGAGGGTAGGAGATAAAAGATTCTCCGGAATTCCATCGCCTGGGTTTAAATTCCTCGGGAATTTGAGTTGATTCGGTGATCAAAAGTGGGCGTCCGGTTTTAAAAACTCGACCTGCTATTCCTTCATCAATCGATATCCGATTAGTATCTGGGTTTCCGGGATGTCCCGCTGACAAAAACAGTCTTAAATCTTTTTCCGAAGGATCATAAATCAGGACGGAAGCATAGTCTGCCTGAATTAAAGAAAGAATTTCCGAAAGCATAAAATTTAGATAATCTTCCAATTGTTCAGTTTTTATTGCTTTTTCGGAAATTTTTTCGAAAAACAGCATCAAAGGGTTTTTTTTTCGTTGATAAATAAAAGAGCCAAAATTTTTTGGGGAAAAATCAAAAAAATTAATCATTTCAAAAATTTAAGCGCAAGGACGGTTCTGTCATCATGTGCTTCCCTTTCTCCTCGCCAATTATTTAGTGCATCAAATAGTACTGTAACTAATAATTCAGGATCTCTGTCAGAATTCAAATTATAGAATTCCTTAATCCTTGCATTTCCAAACATTTCTCCGCCTGCAGTTCTTTCCTCAAAAAGGCCATCTGTTAACATCAAAACTGAATCTCCCGGATTAAACTCAAATTCGATCTCTTCGAATTCCGAGTCAAGGGGATGGATACCTATGGGGAGCCCTTTTCCAGGCGAAAATTCAACTATTTTTCCATTGATTGAGGCAATTAAAGTGCCGTGTCCGGCTGAACCGGCAAGAATCCGTTTTTTATTGGGGTCAACGACAATGATCTGCATTGTCACAAAGTGATATGGATCGATATTGATAAGTTGGTTTATTCGGCTTAATATTCTTGAAGGCTGTGGATTTTCTCTGACTACCAATTGCAAAAGAGTTTTAATTCGAGCCATCAATATTGCCGCGGGCATTCCTTTCCCGGAAACATCCCCAATTGCAGCCAGGCATTTGTCTCCTGGAAGGCTTATCGCGTCAAAGAAATCACCTCCGATTTCCCGGGCGGGCAAACTTTTTCCAAAAACCTTGAAGGCGGGCGGAAGTCCTTCAAATGAGCTTGGAAGCAGGGCTTCTTGTACTTCCTTGGCATCGATCAATTGCTGCTGAAGTTTGACCGAGTTCCGTCGTTCTTCCATCAATTCAAGGTTTTCAAGGGCAACTACCAAGAGGTCAGCCATTGCCTCAAGCAGCTTTTGATCTGGATCGGTAAAAGTCAGCCCATTTATTTTATTGTTTACGTTAATAACGCCTATAACTTTTTTCTGATTCTCGCTTGAGCGGCTTATCAGGGGAACTGAAAGTAAAGAGCGATTGAAATAGGCCTCAAGCGATCTTTTCTGAAATTGAGGGTCTGCTTCGATATTGTCAATTCTAATGGATTTGGCAGTTCGGACAACATAACCTGATATTTCTGCTCCGATTGGAATCAGTGTTTCTTTAACAACACTCTCGGGAATTCCGTAGCTTCTTTCGATTCTCAGGAATTTTCTATCATGTGTAAGAGTCAAAAAAGAACATCTATTGACTTTTAGCAACCTGCGAATAATGTTGATCAATTCAGTCAGCATCTGGTCCTTGTCGTTAATCCTGCTGATTAAGCCTTCCAGTGATTTTATCGTTTCAAGTTTTTCCTGATAATTCAAAGCTACCAACAAGGCTGCACTGACTCCATTCAAAAGAATCGTGAGCATTTCGATTTCTTCATCGGAGAGGGGTTTATTTTCAAGATGATTGTACAAAATTAAGCAACCCAAGGAATTTTGTTGAAAGTTATAGGATGGACCAAAACCATGTTGAGGGGTGGGGGAAAATGGCAAAACGTAACGAATTGGACTTTTTTCGTCCGCTTGGTCGCATCTGAAGGCCGAACCGCTTTGAATGCTTGATAAAATAATTCCAGGTTGATTTGCAATCTCTTCCGGGTTGAATCCTTCGGGTAGAGTTCCAAATTTTCGATAGAGAGAAAGAGTCTCACTTCCTGGGGGGTAAATTAGAATGCTTCCACTTCTTTGCTCAAAAAACAGGGTCAGACTATTTGCCAGTTGTTCTATTATTCCATGAACATCAACACTTGCAGTCAAAAGATTTGAAGTAACATTTATCTGTTGAAGTAAGTGAGCATTTACTTCTTCCTTTCTTAACTGGTACAAATGCGCAAATCTGAAGGACAGATGGTTGGCAAGTAGTGCAAGAAGCCGATGAATGTATTTTAAATCTGTATTCTTATGCAGGACAACTCCCAAGTGGCCGTAATGAATTCCTTGGACTTCGCATACAAAAGACTGGCATATAGGTTCTCTGGTAATGTTTTCAGAAGGTTTTAAACTTCTTTTAAACACTTTTGATCGACATTTGGGAAGAGGAGGTAGCTTCTCGAAGAAAAGAATATCCTCGATCAAGTCAGTAACGCTGGGATCAATTTCGTCCAGCTTATCAGCCCAACTACAAACAACCACATGAGTAAGGTCTCTTGAAGCCCGCTGAATAATAAAAACCGATTCCAGATCAAAGGCACTTTGGAAGCTTGATAAAAAGCGAAACAGATAGTTAACGTCTTCTTCGAACCATCTCTCATCAGGAGGAAATCTCCTCGATTGGATTCCATAGTCGGCTCTATCACTTAATCGGTGAATATCAAGAAGGAAGTCTATTATATTTGGAGCAAAACTTTCGACTGATGATGATCGATATCTCCAATCAGGTTGCAATTTAAATTTTATTAAACCAACGAACTGGTCGCAAAAAATCCCCCATTCCCAGGTGCTTTGATTATTCAAAAGTGAGGTAAGAAAAATAATCTCACCGTAATTAACATGTCCGCAGATAATAGGTACAATGAAAGCTTGTCCTTGAATCTTTTCCGAATCACAAAAAAATCCAACTCTTTCGACATTTTCTTTGCCAGCGAATCCATTTCCCCAATTTATGAAAGATAAATATTCTGAGGGGGAAAAAGGATGATTGAGAACAAAAACTTTTTCCTGGGCCGGAAATGTTCTGAGTAATCGTACTGCAATTCCTCTAAAATTTGGCAAATTGAAGAGGAACTCAAAATCACTCTTCTGCCAAACTCTGATTAGAGGAAGATTTGCAGTTTTTTTCAGTGCCTCAAGAAAAAAAAGTTTCATTCGCTCACCTGTCAAAAATCACATGGAACATTGCCATAGGAATTAAGTCATTATAAAGTATCAGTAGCGCTCATTCAAGTTTTGTCTTATTTTCCAAGGAAAATGTTCGTTCTGGAACAAACCTTGGTAAATATAAGATCGAACTATTTTCCTTTGTCAGTCTTTTTTTTCAAACTTGATATTGCCCAGTTTAGATTATTTTTGGCAAGGGAAAAGTCGGGTTTGATTTTAAGAGCTTTTTCACCAAATGGAATCGCCTTTTCGAATTCGCCAAGAGAATTATAAGCGGCACAGAGATTATTGCAAATTTCAGGAAACTCAGGAAATTGTTGCAGACAATTTTGACAAACTTCAACGCTTTTTTGGTAATCGCCTTTATTAAAATAAATCAAACTCAGAGAAAGAAAGCAATCAGAATCGGGATAGGAAGCCAAGTGAGATTCTGCAATTTGAAGGCTCTCAACCGTTCCAAAATTGATCAATTTTTTTAAACTTTTTGTGTCAGATACGTTCTTGAGCAAATTTTCCTTGGCTTCAGCAATTTCCTTTGTTAAGTTTGTCCCCTTGTTTCTTATATCTTCAAGAGTAGTTCTTGCATCTATATCAGCGGGGGCAATGAAAATTGCTTTTTCAAGCAAGGTTTCGGCTTCGGCAGATTTCCCCTTTTTGCATAAAAATCGTGCGTAAAAAATCATGGAATCTGGATTAGCGGGGTCAAGTTCCATAGCCTTTTTAAAATGTAACTCTGCGGATTTGTAATCATTTAGTGCTGATTTTAATACTCCCATATTTACATGTGCTACGGAATAAAAAGGAGCAAGTTCAAGAGCTTTGTTAAAGCAATTCTCTGCAAGTGGATATTTTCCCTTGCTCATGAGCTCAACACCCAGATTCATCCAACCCCTCCCATTGCCAGGGCTTTTTAAAGTCACATCTGTCCAAAGAGATTCAGCATCATGCCAAACTTTGTTCCGTTCAATGGTACACCATGAGAAAATTGGAATAACCAGAAGGAAAATTAATATTGGAATTTTACTTAATATCCCAGGTTTTAAGAACATTTTCATTCCCAAGCAGACGACAAAAAGAGTCATTCCGACTATCGGAAAAAACATTCTGTGATCATTCAATACTTCCGCTAGTGGGACAATACTTGAAGAGGGAAGTAATGCAATTAAAAACCAGGCAATTCCATATCCGGAAGGCTTCAAATCGTTTTTTTTCAACATTAAATAAGAACAAACTGTTAACAGCAGAAGAAATTGGACTCCTAGAAATACTTTTATATCACCTGCTGAGGTGATTAATCCCCAGTCTGTATCGGCCGAGAGCCAAAGAGGAGCAAAAAAGCTTCGAAAATAATGTGCAACAGCTGAAGGTTGAGTAAATAAGTACAGCAGCTTAGATTGACCGCCCGGGACCCAGGTTTTAGAATTCATGGACTGTACAAAATAAAATAGAGCCCCTGAGGTTAAAAACGAAGGAACAGTAAGCTTAAAAAGCGAAAAGAATCGTTCGAATAAATTCCCTTTTGAATCAGTATTTTCAAAAAAAGCCAAAAACAGAAACAATAGCAAGGGATACACAAGGGCACTAAGCTTAAAAAGCGCCCCAATAATGAGAAAAAGAAGATGGATATGATATTTTCGTTGTGCTGGAAAGTAAATAAAATAGTTAAGTCCTACCAGCACAAAAATAGTAGAAAATAGATCAGAACGAGAAATTATATAGTTAATTGTTTCGGCATTTACTGGGTGGATGGCATAAATCCAGACAGCGATTAAAGCTGCAAAATCATGAAATCGATGGAAGCTGGTCGATGGCGGGGAATCAGCTTCATAGGGGGCAAGAGCTGTGGAAGGCTCTGTTTTTGGCGTGCAACCTTCAAAAATTTTCCGAAAGAAAAGAAACATCATTATCAATTGGAAAAGGAAGCCTAGGAAATTCGTAAGATGAAAATAAAAAGGTTTTAATCCTTTCCCAAGCCAATAATCGATAGCGATGGTTAAGGAAACAAGTGGGCGATAAGTCTGATTTGAGGGTTTGGAAGAGAATGTTGTTGCGTCATAGAAAAAGCGGGGGATGTTTCCTAAATCTCTGATGAAGAAATTGTTTACGATAGTATGCGAATCATCAAAATGAAACGCATTTTCAAAGTGATTCGAGTAAACCAGAAAAATATTGATTAATAAGATAATTATTGAAAGTAAAAAAAGTTTTGATTGTTTCATTTTTCACACACTCAGTTAAGATGGTTTTAGATTACCTGATTTTTGGAAACATATCAATGGAATTACTGAAAAAATGAAGCTATTTGAAAACAGGCAAATTACTTCACAGAGTGTTAAACGGATCGCAAGCGGCCCGCCTAACGCGGGCGTGAACAGCAAACCCCCTCACAAGCTCTGCCCAGGCTCAGATTACGCTAGGCCTAACAGTTCCGTCGAACAGAACCTGTCTAATATTTCGCATGGTACCTCCCAGATTAGGCAGATTCTTTTCACGACCGAGATACGCAGAATGGATAATTTTGATTTCTTTGAGCTTGTTGCACAATTCCAAGATTAACGAAATTGCAAGACATGAGATCAGCATTTCAAGGAACTTCTCTATATCAAAAATTTGCATAATTAATACTTTTTATTAATTATGCAACAAGCTCTTTGATGTACTATTTCAGTACAGAAAATATTTTTTTTGGATTTATTGCGAAAACAGGAAATTAGTGGTAATATGAATTGATAAATTTACTAATGTTTAATGAAAGGTGATGTAATTATGGCAAACACACTTTCCGCCGCAAAAAACGCGAGAAAAGCGCTTCGTCGCCACGAAACCAGAGTCAGTGTAAAATCTGAACTTAAGACTTTACGAAAAACGGCTTTAGATAGTGCATTGGAAAAAAAACCGGAAGCTGAAGTGGCTGCGATGGTGAAGTTAGCCTGTAAGAAGTTTGGTACTGCAGCTTCTAACGGTTTCATTCACAAAAAAACTGCCGCCAGAAAAATTGGCCGTCTAATAAAAAAAGCTCATAAACTTCAAACCGGACAACTTCAAGCAATCTAAAATTTTTTTAAAACAATTAAATCCCCTTTTTTCATTGCCTTCTTTGGTAAGAAATGGGGGATTTGAATTTTTTAGCGCTTATTTTCTCAAATTCAGGTAAAAATGAAAATAGGGGATTTTTCGACAGTCTCGCTAGCTGTTACACTTTAGTTCGAGGTATTCTTGATGGATTGGAATAAATATCAATTCCGATTGCCTGTAGAATCATTTGAAATCCTAGAATGATCGGAAGTGCCACGAGCATTATGGTTCCCGCTGGACGCGCCCTGCGAGTGCGGATTGAATCTATCCATTCCATTATTCCCCAAAAAGAGGAAATAAATAACATCGGAATACCGAGAAAAAAGTAAAGGGATGCCATGTTGAAATCGTAAACGAAATACTTTAACAGACCTCTTTCCAACAGTCCTGTTAATAGACGTGGAGGGAATGTTATAAGTGAACGGCGTATATTCAAAGAAGAATGTTCACCAAAATACCGTGCTGGCATATTAACGTCTGCAACGATTGCATTTTGTAAATTAAGAGCGATAAGCATGCTTGATTCAAAAAAATAATCTTTTGCTATCTTTGAAAGATCTATGCGTTGTAGGGTTTCTGCTCGTATAGCGGTAAATCCATTTGTGGGATCCATTATGTTCCAGTAACCTGATGCAGCTTTCAATAGAAAAGAAAGAGCGCTGTTCCCGAGTAATCTTATTGAAGGCATAGATTTAAGTGCTCTAAAATCTGTAAAGCGATTTCCTTTAGTATAATCTGCTTCTTCGAGAAGTAATGGTCGAATCAATCTGGCAATATCTTCAGGGTCCATTTGTCCGTCTGCATCAAGTTTTACCACGATGTCTGTTCCGATTTCGAGAGCTTTTTTATATCCGGAAATCATGGCTCCACCAACGCCTTGATTTTGTTCATGACGGACCAAAGTTATCCTTGAACTTAAAAGAGCTTCAACTGCTTTTCCCGAGCCTTGTGGACATTTATCGTCCACAACAATTATTCGGTCAACAAAATCCGGGATCTTTTTGATTACCTGGCAAATTGTATCTTTCGCTTTAAAACAGGGAATGACAACTGTTACACGAGCATGCCGAGATGGAATTTTGTGAGAGATATTAAGGGAATGAGTGTGCATATCTGAATTTTAAACTTTTTTGCAAAAAAAAACCAGCCCAAAATTTGGAGCTCAGAGTAAAGGCATTAAAATTGCCAAACTATCTCAGCCTATAATGAAGTGGCTTGGTGTAACTGAGATGGGCAAAAAATCTTCCCGCATAGTTCTGATCGAGATTTGCTTGTTCAATTTATCAAGATCTTCGAGAAGAATCCCAAATATCGGTTCTAATCGGATTATTTAGAGTAGCTAAACTTGGATTTAGATTTGCGTAACGTTGTTAGCATCTTCGTTTTAAGAAGAAAATTCAATGTGAAGTGGGGACTACCCATCGCTCAAAAGGATGTTTATTTTTCGTCTTTTTTGGGTTGAGCGGATTTCTTTTTATCCTCGATAGCTTTTTTTGCCCATCCAACATTATTTTTTGCCAGTGAGAAATCCGGATTTATTCGAAGAGCTTCAAGTCCTGCTTTTAAACCTTCCTCAAAATCACCCTTACTGCAAAATGCTGCGGAAATGTTATTATAAGCCTCAGCGTTCTCGGATTGAATCTTCAATAGGATTTGGCAGGTTATAATGCATCCTTCGTAGTTTTTGGAACTGTACTGCCAGTGACTATAATCAAGTAAGCCGAGGATTTTCCCGGAATTCTTTGCCAGCTCATATGCTTGATCTTCTGCATCTCGATTCCCAGTTTTAGCCTGAGTAATAAGTGTATTGAACTGCTCGGCTATCTTGTTTTCCAGTAAACGCGATTCGTTATTTAAATGGTTCGAATAGACTGGAACAAGAATCGCAAAGACCAGGCCAGAACAAGTTGCTAAAATACGTTTTTTTTGCTCTCGAAATTCATAGAAAATATATATAGTCAGAGCAAGAAAACCTATAATAGTTGGAATGACACGTGTAGACCGAATGATCCAAAATTTTGAAATTATTTTCATTGTAAAAAGGAAATACAAACTTGGAAGGCTGATCAAAAAAAGACACATCAACAATGTCAAAAAAATTATTTTCGGAAAAACTTTCCGTTCATACAATAGAAATGAAAAGCCTAGTATTGGTGCAAAAGAAGAATATTGGTACTCCCAAACCAATGGATAAGACAGAAAGTAGGAAAAAACATATTGAATAATGTTTATCAATGCTAATTTAAGCTGCTTATTCCTGTCAGTTTCAAAATAAACCATTAAAGAAATTGAAAGAGAAATAAGAATAGGAACTTTAAAAAGAAGGTTGGGGGAAAAATTTCCGGTTAGATCAGCTACGAAAGAAGGTAAAGAGAAAATTTGCACATGATTGAAAATGGCGTCTGATTGAGCGATGAGATTTAACCAATGTATGATATTATCCTTCATTTCAGGAAACAGTCGAAAATTGTTAGTGTAAATATTCAGGTTTTCTTTAACATAACTCGGGTTCAAAAACAGCCCAAGCGCTTTTTTTAATCCTATGCTTTCAGGATTCAGGAATGGAACAATCAGAAAAGCTCCTGAAACAATCAGGTAAATGATAAAGGCTTTTAGAGCTGGTTTTCGGGTCTCGGGGAGAAGAAAAAAGAAAGGAAGCATCAAAAGCACCATAGGTTTTGAAAAAAGTGAAAGAAGAATTCCGGAAATAAAAAAGAACCGGGATTTTTTAATATCTTTTTCGTCAGGGTTATCTTGCAAATCAAGAAAACTGATAAGAATAAGAATAACGCTTAAAACCAATGGAGCATGGCAATTTCCAGAGTGGAGCATTAAATAACCGGGGAAGGAAACCATACTAAAGAAAATAGCAAAGAGTTGAAAGCTGGGGTTTTTTATCCTGAAAGCAATAAGAAGGCCACATAAACCTAATAAAATAAGTGAAAAGATGTTCCAGAGTATGAGTGAAATCAATGGTGGAAAGACAGAAAACCATGAAGCTACAAAGACAGCAAAAGCAGGATGAGATAAATACCAGGTCCTAAACCCGATTGCCCATGAGGAATTCCAAGTATCGTACATACTCCTTCCCGAAAGGAGATTCTTAAAGGCTATCGGGGCTGAAAAATAATCGGTTCCCCGGCCGTCAAGATTGGATTTTCCGAAGAGAATCGGGTCCAAAGTACCAAATTGGAACATGAGAATCATCAAAATCCCGCAAATAATTGCGAAACCCACAAGTGATTTTTTGGTTAGCATATCAGTGTAATAGGTCAGATAAAATAATTTTTTAAAGCTTTAATATCAAATTTTAAATATTTCCAAAATTAGCTTGAACGACACCTTTAAAAGATTTCGACTAAAAAATCAGTGTTCGAGAGGGAATTCTTCAAAAAGTGCGACTTTAGAGGTTCATGCAAAATTTGCAAATTCAAATTTGCGAAAAATATCACAATGATCATCAAACCTGAATTTTCTTTGGTTCGATGTGCAAAATTTATACAATATTGCAAGTAGCTTTTTATTCATGTTTGCCAATAATTGTATTGTTCGTCCCTAGAAATTGAAAAACCTGATGGGGGCTCCCCTGATCCAAGGGTTTGAATAGGGAAGGATTTGAACTAACCCATTTATGTTCAACCGGAAGCGGGTTATAAAGAACAACAATATCAATTTTTTGCTCCTCCAGCCTTTTTGTCCAGGATTTGAAGTCAGCTTTTTCGGGAATTTTTTCAGGCGAAGAATAATCGACTTTTTCGCCAAAAGGTGAGGTTGGAATATAGCACAAAGAATTTTGAAGTTTCATCCCCATGAGGGGATACCAAAGCCAGTTGTCTCCAACTTTGCCTTCCCATCCGGCGGAGAAAGCGATTCTTTTTTGCTCTGTTGGCTTATCACAAATTTCAAGATGTTCCATTCTTGGAGGTGAAAAATAATGTAGCTCAAAAGCATGACTGTACAACCAGAAACGGAAATCATTTTTAATCAACAGTATTCCAGTTAAGAGACAAAGTAAAATTATCAACGAAATTCCAAATTTCCATATTCTCTGGGTAATTTTTTGTAAAAACCATGGAAGGGAGGGGATAAATAGTAACACTATCGGAAGAGTTTGGATGATTGGATTGATTTCCGAATCTCCGAGGAACCAGCCATGAGGGAGTTGATAAAAGAGAGTAAAAGCCATTAAAAGTGAAAAAACGATCTGGAGGCCCTTTCCTAAATAAAATCCATAATCGAATGCAAATGAAATGTACAATAGAGTCAGGGCAAAGGTGAAAGTTAGCATTCGGGCATAACTATCCCCCCAAAGAAATCTGAAGTAGGTAAAATCTTCCGAAAATAATCCTGAAATACTTACAAGGAAACATGCCAGTGAATATGCTAAGAAGAACCTTCTTTCTGACCTTAAAGTTGAAAAAAAGCCGAGTGGAAGGTATGCCAGAATAAAAAAAGCTATTGGGCCAAAACCGTTAAATGACGGGGAAGATATTGTTTTCCAAAATCGGTATTCAGCTCTTTGTTGATTTAAAAATGTTTGAAAATACCATGTTTTTCCATGAAAAAAACACCATTCCTGAAATTTACTTTTCGGAAAAATTTGCGTTCCCATGACTTTTAAACCCATGGGATAAATTGGTGATCCAGTCCAGATAAAATTTCTGATGTACCAAGGTGAAGCAGGGAGTAAAAAAACAAATGACAGAAGAAATAACAATTTGAATTTTTTCCAGCCATTGAATTCTGAATTCTTCAAAAAACAAAACAACAAAACTGCTAGCCCTAGGCATGCAATAGGTATGGTGGGCAATTTCGAGCCAAACGCACAACCGAGGGATCCGGAAAGCAGAAATGCTTCGAAAACATTAAATTTACGCCAAATGGAGATTAAAAGCATTAAGGAAGCAATTTGTTGGCTTGTAACCCAGATGTCAACGTAAGAGGTGTTAATGAAAGAAAAAATTGACGGATTGAAAACAAGTAAAAAACCTGCAATTGCGCTATTTTTGGGCCTGACTCCCAGGAGTTTTCCCGTTTGATAAAAAGCTGAAAAAGCGATAAAAAAAGCCGGAAAATTAGCAAAATTTACCATTAAATCGCCATGAAACGGTGACATAAACCAGGCAAAAATTATTTCAACGTTAAAAGGATAGAAAATATGATTATCGCTAAAATCTCCGGGGGCACTTAGATAGGTTAATGCACCATCCTGGACCCATTTTCCCGCTACCACCAGATGATAGAGCATCGAATCCCAACTGATAGGAGGAACCAGAGCGGCTCTAAAAGCGGCAAGAATCAAAATAAAGATTCCGGCAATCCATAAAAGATGATTTTCGGATTCGAACGCTTGACCTAGACGGCTTAAAAAATTCCGGATATCAGATAAAAGTTTATTACAAACAAAACGAAAGTTCTCAAAATTGTTAATTGTTGCAAAAAGAACAATTGTCCATCCAAGTAGACCATAAAGTGGCATGAAAAGGCCAAATGTGCTTAAAAAGAAAAACAATCCAATCATTAACCAATGCCAGATAATTCCGGTCGCAACAAATCTAAAGGCTGAATTTGAATTACCAAGAAAACGAGCACTTAGAGCGTAAGATGAAAACGTGGAAACCCCAAATAGTGAAACTGCAAAAATAGCTTCTTTTATTGTAAAAGCTGGGCTCAAGTTTGATAAAAATGCCATATCGTCAATTTTGTATCCTCTCTATAACTCGTGGCATGAAAAAAAACATTTGAATGTTTGAGTCCGTAACAAAATCTATTTTCCCAGCGAAAAGAGTAAAAATACTTGACTTATAAACCTGCATCAACGCAAGTGCAGAAAATTTGAAAAAAAAATAATTTTTCGCGATTTTTTTTTGAATTGTATGGTTAATTGCCAATGCCAACATGAATTTACTCTTTGTTGCTGCTATTTTCCCCGGATTGTTAAGATTGTTCCTGATTTTTTATATGTTAATTTGACCTTTTGTTTTCGTTTGTTCGATATTGGGATAATAAAATTGCCAAACTAGCAGGGATCTCAGTTGTAGTAGAATTACCTAAAATAAACGGGTATTCAAATTTTTCAAGCTTCTCAATTTCAACACGAAGGGAAGTAGATTCGGCCGGTGGAAAATTTTTCAATAAGGCACGTGCTTCCGCTAAATGGCCACTCCAAACAATAATTTCTATTAATTGCAAAATAGAGTTGGTTGGAAGTAATTTTTTTTGGATATTTTCTTCCAAAATATTAAGCATCTCGGTGGGATTTCCAATGCTAGCTAGACTTTGAGCTAATTTCATTCTGAATTGTTCATTCATTTCAGCTATTTTAATATTTTCGAGCTGTTTTCTTTTATCTGCCAGCACATTCTTTGCCCATGCCAGATTATTGATTCCCAGTTGAAAATCGGGGGAAATTTCAATTAATTTTTTAAAAGTAACTTCAGCTTTATCAAATAACTCTAGCTTCATGAATGCCATTCCTAAATTGTTGAGAGACACTGCAGAGTCTACAAGTTCGTGATGAAGTTCAAGAAAGATCAGCGCCCCTTCAGACGCCTGTTCCGAATTTAACAAAGCCAGTCCTTTCTCCATGCGAGTATTGAAGGAAGCGTCAGTGACTGGTTCAATCTGCAAATAACATTGGATCAAAAAAAGTAAGAAAATCGGGGGCAAAATAAGGAAAAAAAGTGCAAAAATAACACAAAAGACTTTCTTCAATATTTCTTCCTAGCTTATTAAATATCGGCCCAAAGCCAAGGCACCTTTTATGGCTAAAACAGGGCTTCCGACCATCCTAAAATAACCCAAAATTATTTTGGGTCTGAAAAAGAATCTTCTCAATGCTATTTTGTATTTTAACCGAAGATCTCTTTCAGAAAGGCCCTTTGGGAAAAAAACTGGCGAAAAAAGAGTCATTTTGTTCCAATCATCCTCAAACCTTCCAAATTCTTGAGCAATCTCATAAGATTTTGTCCCTGGCATAGGGGTGAAATAACTGAGACGAAAATCGTCAAGTCCTGAACTCCGTGCAAATTCCATAGTTTCCATTATAGTGTTTTTGGATTCACCAAAATGCCCGATCATAAAGTATCCAACAGTCCGTATACCAACTTTTTTTGTTAACCAGATTGCTTCCCTCACTTTTTCTTTGGAAACATTTTTTCCTATTCTATTCAATATTTCTTGGTTTCCTGATTCGATTCCGTAAGAAATTTGTCTGCATCCTGACTTCGCCATAAGCTCGAGCAATTCTTGGTTAACCATGTCCACACGTGCGTTGCAAACCCATGTTAAGTCCATGTTTCCTTCGATTATTTTCTTCAATAATCTTTTCAGATTTGAAGAAAACATTACAAAATTGTCATCGTACACCATAAACTCTCGGATTTTAAATTTTTTCCTTAGATCCAGGAGCATTTCAAAAATATATTCAGCAGAGTGTGTTGCGATGGTCTTATGGCAGCCACTAAAACAAAAAATGCATTTTCCAGGGCATCCCCGGGAGGTTATTATTGGAACGGAAGGAAAGCGTTGAGCTGAAAAAAGAGGGGGTGGATAACCCTGAGGAAAATCTTTCAATAGGTCCCATGCTGGAAAAGGAAGGGAATCCAGATTTATTGTATCTTGCCTTTCTCCACAAAACAGGACTTTCTTATCTTCACGAATTATGGTTCCTTTTATCTTTGGAAGTGGTTGTCCTTTTTTCAGTTCAGAAAGAAATTCCACTAAAGATTTGTCAGCTTCTCCAACAAAACCTACGTCTATCGAGGGAAATCGTTCCATGGTTTTCATTGGTTCAGATGATATATGGGCGCCGCCAAGAAGTATTAAAATTTCAGAAAATCTCTCCTTTATGCGGTTGGCGAGGTTTCCCGCACAAATGATATGAGGAGTCATAGCTGTTATTCCAACAACATGGGGGGAATCATTTTCGATGATTTTGATTATTCCTTCTTCCGTCAAACCCTGAGAAGGTGAATCAATTATTGTTGGAACAAATCCTTCATTTCTAAGGATTCCACCTAACAAGAGAAGATTCAATGGGGGAGAAAAGGCTCCTGTTTTAGCCAATCCACCATATATTTTTTCAAGTGAAACTGGGGGAGCAAACAGAAATATTTTTTTTTCCCGGTTCATTTTATCTGGAACAATCGGATCAACATTAAAATAGTCTTTTTTACGGTTGCCAGTATATTCATTTTGCTCTCCCCACCCTTTTGGTCATATCGCAAAACCAACGGAATTTCCACCGCAAGGAGGTTAAAAACTCTGAGCTTGATTAGAAATTCAGCCATACAGGCAAAACCTCTTTCTTCGATCGTGTTTTCTCCAAATTTTTGAAAAACCCGCTTTAAGATCGAGATACTATAAGCTCTATAACCACATGTGTAATCCTTTACCCCCTCGATGGGAAATAAAATTCTCATCAAAACAGAGGCAAAAAAACTGAGGATCTTACGGAAATGGGAAACACCGACAATTCTACTGTCAGTAAGATATCGCGAAGCAATAACTACGTCGAAGCCATCATGAATTTTGTTTACCATCTGGTAGATATGTTCTGGGTTATGTGAGTTGTCAGAATCTAAAACAACGGCAATATCTTCTTCCGAATCCGAAATTCTGATGATTTCTTTCAATAAGTTTAAAAAGGCTACTCCCAACCCCTCATTTTGAGGTTTTCCAAGAATTGTTATTGGGAAAATTTTTGCGAGTTTGGAAAGGATTTCCTGGCTCTTATCTGAACTTCCATCATTGTAAACTATTGCTTGGTATTTAAAACCACGTCTTTGCATGCCATTCTGGATTTTTTCAAACAGTTTTTCGAGATTTTTCTCTTCGTTAAAAACTGGAAGAAGAATGTATATCATTTTGGCTCTCCGTTGGAGAAAATTTCTATTCTGAAAAAAAGAATCTTTTGAAATACCCTAAACCGAATGTTATCAAACGAAAAAGCTCAGCAGGTTTCAGTGAACGTTTAAAAAATGAAAAAGCATAGGATAGCCGAAAATAAAATTCCCGGTAAGCCTGCCGGAGAATGAAATTCAATTCTCCCTTTTCAACTCCTGGTATTTCAAGAACAAATTCACTTCCTCCACACAAATATTTTTCCCAACTTTCGACCTTGATAATATTGTTGTTTTTTGCATAATTAAAAAATTCAGTTCCAGGATAGGGGGTTGCGGGGTAGAATTCCACGTAATCGGGGTTGATTTTTTTGGAGAAGTCAATTGTTTTTCTAATGCTTTCACGTGTTTCTCCAGGAAGCCCAATTAAAAAATACACAAGGGAATTGATCCCAACTTTTTTTAGCAAACGAATGGTTCTTTTTATCTGATCAGGGTGAGTCCCTTTTCTTATTGTTTTTAAAATTTCATCGCTCCCACTTTCTCCACCAATTGAAAGCATGTAACAACCAGCTTCTTTCATTAATCGAAACATTTCTTCGTCCGGTCTGTCTACTCTTGTGTTTGTCCACCAAGTGATTCGAATCTTTCTTTTTATAATTTGCCTGCACAATTCCTTCACGAAGGCTGGGTTTGCAGTAAAATCATCAGCATACATCCAAACATGACGTATGTTAAATTTTCCTATAACGTGGTTTTCCAATTCCTCTATTATTGAAGAAATTGAACGAAATCTTACTTTTTTCCCGTAAAACAAATGGCCTACGCAGAAAATACAACCGTGCGAACATCCACGAGAGGTATTAACCATAAGATAAGGTTTTCCTAGAACTGGATGAATGTATTTTGAGAGGTCGAAATGATTCCAGGCTGGAAAGCCAAGGGAATCAAGATCATTGGGAAATTCCGGTTCTGCGGAAATATGAACTTGCCCTTGCCATCGAAAAGTGCAACCGGGAAGGCTGGAATCGGTAAACTCATGCTTTTCTAGAGATGAAACAAGTGCGAGGGAAAGCCATTCAGGTTCTCCTCTGATAATGAAATCAAGAAAAGGGTGCTCATAAATCAGTGTTTTGTGAAGTGCGGTAACATGCGTTCCGAAAACGGCCAAAAAACAATTTGGAAATTTCCTTTTGAATGTCTCTGCAAAATTGAGATCTGAAGAAATTGATGGGGTGGTTGTGTTTATTAAAATCACCTGAGGGTCGAATTGTTTGGCTATATCAAAGACTTGCTCATCGTGCAAATCAGATGCAATGCAATCCAGGGTTTGTACCAAATGGCCATTTTTAGAAAGAAAGGCGGAGATATACGCCAAAGTAAGCTGAGGGATGGAAGTTTTTCTCATGTTTTGGGGTGACTGACATCGTCCCTCGCGGATGAGAGGGATTTTAAACGGTGGATTTAATACAAAAACTTTTGCCATTTTTTCCTCAGTTCAAATTTTAGAAAATTAGTATAACAAAAATAAACGTTCGTGAGAATGAAAAATTTAGGACTCCGGAGTTCTCTGAAAAGTATAAAAAGTTGGTAAGAGAGGATGAAAAAGCCTGAAGATTGTTTTTGGACCGGTTTTAAATATTTTTAATATAATATTTCTTTCGTCAAAACCAACGGTTCAAGATTTATAGAGATACCTGAGTCCTGGTTTGTTTTTTCCAATTCAATTTTGATCGGTAAATTTGCGTATTGAGCTAATTGATAGAACCAAATTCGATTGAGCTGAATGTAATAGGTATTGGAATATTCAGTTTCACTGAATTTAACACAGTATGGCTTTCCTTGAATAGAAACAAGTAATTTTCTTTCTCTTCCTGAAACAGGGTTGAGGACAGATATTTTCACAAAATTGGTCTGGTAAAAATTTTCACCTGACGAGCCTAGAAATTTTTTCGGCTTAGAACCTCCGGGGATAAAACCTAAGTCAATAGTAGAACCTAAATAAGTGCTCCAGAAATCAAGGGAATTTGAAAATTCTGGTGTCTGGCGCTTGAAAATAAGGAATGAACCTTCCTGATCGAAATAAGAATAATTCTTCATAACATAATCAAAGAGAAGTGGAACACGTACGGTGTTGGGCACCCAGTCAAAATCTAGAAATGATTTCTTCCAGATTATGAAATTAGGTTTATGTTCTTCTAGCCAAGCCAAAGTATTCTTTTGTGAAAATAAAATAGATTGGTTGTATATTGAAATATAAAAAGGTGCCTGTTGCTGTAAAATTATGTATAAATAAGCATCATCGCCCAGATCGAAAAAATCGTCCTTTTTTTTCAAATTCATTTTTTTTAAAAGATTATCATGTAGGACAAGGCCATTTTTTCCGTCATTAATAAATGCTTGGGGAGCAAAATATGCTTCTTCTTTTGCCCTCCAAGCTTCGTTTTGTGTGGCCGATTGAATATCTTGTACCAAAGTTGCAGGACGTTTACATATTTCCCACAATTCTAATGGGGTTCTGGCTGGGATAATCAAAAAAGAAATGACCAAAGCAATTAAAACTACAATAACCGATGAAGTCTGCGCAAAAAGTATTGCCAAACCAGTAAGTGGAAAAATAAAAATTTGCTTTTCAATGGTAGGCCTTAAAAGTTGTTTTTGAAAGGCCGTAATCGATAAAACTGCTATTGCAAAAGGAATAAGTTCTATAATATTTTTTTTTACATTATTTTTTATAAGGGAAAACCACAGAGAATAGATGAACAAACTGAAAATAAGCAATAAAATAAAACCCTTGGATATTAGTGGACTGTCAAACCACTCTAAAACACCGGCTTTGTAAATACTATAGAGTGTCATATTATCAAGATTTGAAAAGAACAGATTTAATTCGTGAAAGGCACCGGCTTTTGCAATTAAAATCAATAGAATCCCAATCAAAACTAAAGAAAGTGCTGCACTGCTTCTCAATTGGCGTAGAGTTTCAAAAAAACATTCTTTGCTTTCCAAAAAAAACAGTCCAATTAATAGCGTCATACAACCAGGAATTGCGTAGATTAACTGTGCGAACTCAAAAAAACATGCATAGGGAATGAAGAGACCTAGTAAAATAAACATAAAGCGTCTTCTTAAATTTATACAGGCCCCGAAAAGCAGAACAATACAGAGTGACAACATATAGCGTTCCGGCGTTTCAATCCAAGAAACCATGATCATTTTTAACAAAAAAAATGTCACTGCTAATGTGTGGGCTTTGGAAAAACTTAGAATTACGTAGGTTGAACCAAAGCTAATCGAGAACAAAATAATTGAATGCAACCATCTGAAAATAGCATCAGTCGGGGTGGGAAGATTCGTAAAAAAGAACCCGCTATATGGATACCAAAAATCTTTGAATGGGAGGAGGCCCAAATGTCTAAAATACTCCCAGAGCGCAAGATTTTGGAAGTCGAAATGATCGGGGTGTACCTCAGTTCTACTTAAAAGGAATTGTAAATGGGGAAAGCTATAAAGAGCAAATCCAAAAATGCTTAGTACAAGGAAAAAAAAAGAAAATTTATTGGCTTTTTCTTGAGAATTGAAATCATCTTCCTTCTCAAGGAGGAATTTTTTGCTAAAAATCTTCCAGGAGTATGCCGCAATAGCAACATAAAGACTCATTCCTAATATTGCCAACCAAAAAGCTCGTATCTCTGAAATATTTCGGAGACAAAAAAAACTAACCCCTCCAATAGTGTTATCTACAGGGGGAAAGGGATTGAAAAAATTTACCAGCAATTTACAAATTCCCCAGCCCATAAAATAAGCGACTGGAAATACTATCGTAATAAAAAATAAAACCTGTAATTCTCTTCCCCGTCTAAAGAACAGAAGGAGGGGAAGCCAAATAAAAACGAAAGCGAACAAAATGAGGTGGCCCAATTTTCTACCTTCAGACATCCCAATCTCGGGGATTTAGATTTGATACCATTTAGTCGATTGATGAATTGCCAACTTGCTTTGGAAGGAATCTTCTGATTTAGTTTTATGTAAGTTGGTCTCAGGATAAAACCCAACCGAAAAGTATTCCAAAATCAGAAAACTACCTTTTGAAGCCCTTTTCCGAGAAAACGCAAACTATCGATACCAGGAATTCTGACCTTTTAAATATTGAAATTTCTCACCGCTCTGAAATTGCTTTTCATATAAAAGAAGAATACTCGCAAATGCTAAGATAGAGTTTACCCATCTCTTTGATCATAAGAAAAATGGTCGGCAATAGGGTAATGTAATAGAGAAGTTATTACAAGTGATTTGTCGGTTTTCAGCTACAAAGAGTAAATTCAAATTGACGTTGGCAATTAACCAGTAATTCAAAAAAAAACTTCGCGAAACTATATTTTTTCCAAATTTTCTACGCTTGTATTGATGCAGTTTTAGAAGTCAAGTATTTTTACTCTTTTTCGCAGTCGGCTTTGCCAGTAAAGTAAGGAGACTGCCAGGAAAAATCAATTTTTTCCAGAATGCTTGAGTTCTTCAGCTTTTTTATACTCTTCTTCGCCGAGACTTTTTCGCCCTAACTTTAATGCCAGCGTGCCATAGTTGTAATGTGCCCACCATTGATCTGGTGCAATATCTTTAAGCTGTCGAAAATACTCCAGTCCGGCTTCGCAAAGAAGTGGGTCCTTAAAAAAAGGATCCCCTACTGCGATGATATCGTGTGAGAAAGCCGGTAGGTTTAATAAAACACATTGCCTTGTGTGTATTACTGCAAGTGGCCAGTTTCTTAAGCCAATTGCGGCATTGAGAGCCGCCAAATTAGCTGAATATTTATCGCAATTCTTGTTTAATGCTTTCCCTACATAAATTAGGCTATCCTGGAATTTTGATTGGGAATTTGAATGATTGGCGAGCGCTATAAATACTTCTCCTGTGGGGCACAGCATAATTGCCTTGTTTTGATGAAATGACGCACTTGATGTTTCGTTGATTCCGGCGTAAGCAAAACTGAGATTGATTTCTGGAACCCACCATTCTGGCTCGAAAGCTTGGGAATTCTTAAAAAACGTTATGGCATTAGAAAAATCAGAAGTTTTTAACCTCGCTTCGCCTTGTTCCACTGCTTGAATGGCCTGGCCTGATCGGGCCGCTAAACAACCGAAATCCATACTGGTGTTTTTTGCCATCTGATTGAGACTCATTGTTACAATTAAAAAAACAACGATTCCCAAAAAAGTTTCTGTCAAAGATTTTCTGGTTATTTCAAAAGAGGGTTTTGCATTGTGATTTAGACGTTCATTGGAGTTCTGTTGCAAGTTGCCGTTTTCCTGAGTTTCACAGCTCTCTAGAGGGTTGCAATCAGGCAGAACATTTCTTTCCTGAAGAACATGGCAGATTGGTATTTCATCGTTTCCAGGAGAAGAGTAGCCATTTGACTGATTTTCACAGCCGGGTTGAGTTTTATGGTTCGGGGTAGTATCCAAGCAGGGTTTTTCATTAGAAGTTTGCATAACTTGACTGTCGGGCGGGGTATTGTTGTTCCCATGAATATTGCAATTTGACTGGACGGGGTTGTTCTGTATATCTTCACGACCGGGAATGGTATTGGACTTAGGCTGAACAACGCAGCAAAAAGGGTTCACCCGAATTTCGTAATACAACGTCATTGCCGCAAGAAAAGTTGCTGTTATTGACCAGTGAAGATATCGGGCATCGGCTGCTGAGGTTACGAAGTAGTATGGAAGTGTGTAAAACCATGAACTAAGCAATATTAGGAAAGTTACAGGAAGACTTGCTCCGTAACGCCATGCTGAAATTGCTTTTAGGGAAATGATCAATGTTAGCCAGATATAGAACCATGGTCGCCACAAGATGGAAAAATAGTTCAGTAAAAAATCGAAAAAAGAGTATATTTTATCACTAACTTGGGAGGGGTTCCATTTAATACCGAGAGTGTTGAAGATTACACCTTTTTCGTATGGATAATAGGGTCGGCGATCTGACCACCCCATAAGCGCTGCAAATGCAGTTGTCCGATGCTTAAAATAAACCATTGGATGTGAAATGATGGCTTTCCGCCATGCCTCAGAAATCAGATCAAAAATTTTTGGATCTTCAGTAGTTAAGATCCTTGGTAAAGTCACATTTGGAGTGTACTCATAGAGGGCTGCTAAACAGGAAAATGCTGAATAAATTGCTTTGATTTGCTCTGGACGGTCATATCCATTTCTGACTGGCGGTGGCACAAGATTCTCTCCGATATTGGCGGAAATTCCTACCAAATCGAAAAGCATAAAATACTGTTCCATGCGAACGGACTTTTGCGGAACCACGCTGTTGATAAGCTTGCCTCCGCAGGTTATGGTGACAAAGCAGCTTGCCACAACGGCTATTCTAAGAAATTTCGCTTGCTTTTTGTCAATATAGTGCCAAAGCTTTGCGCAAATCCATATTGCAATAGGAAGAACACTCGGGAGGGCGTTCAGCCTCACCCCTGAGGCATACGTGGCGAGTAAAGTTGCGGCAAGCAATCGTGGGCCGATATATCTGGAATTGGGAAATAGCATTAGTGCACCGGCAAAAAGTATCGTCACGGTCATCTGAACATCCCGCCAGATTGCTCCTATAATGGCAAAAAGCGGTGGCCAAAAACCAATAATCAGAAGAAGTGCGGCTTGAAAAAAATCTTTGGTTGGAAAAATCGATCGAATAATTATTGCCCAGGCGGTCCACCAGAAAAGCACTTGCAGAAACAGTATCAATACAGGCCCCTTAATGAATAAATTAGCTATTCCAAGGGTAATGCCCATTACCGTAGGTTGTTGAGTAGTTCTAAATGTCCATGTTTCACCCTGAATCATTGAATCAATTGAATCAGGGCTCATCACGCCAGGATAAAATGTTGACATGGAAAGTAGTATTCCGATTATCCAGACGATTAAAAGTGGTGCGTATGTGCTTTTCATTGGAAGGAAATCAGATTTGTTTTTCGTTACTGTTATTGGCTTGCAGTATTTTACTGGTAATAAGAGCGTGTTCAAGGAAATATTCCAGATTTGGCAAAGGTTTTGCCGTTACTCCAATTTGAAAAGAAAAAAGTCCTGGTGACAATTGAATGAAAAAATTGTTCAATTTCAAAAGGAAATTTGCTATAAAGCCATTTCCTAGTGCAAGAGGAAATGGCGCTGGAATTCCCTTGATTTCGACAATTTCAAATCCTGAGTCTCTCAAAATTCTGAGGAGAGAACGAAAAGTAAATAGACGAGTGTGTGTTAAATCCAAAATTCCATGTTTTCCGTAATTGAACTGCCCGAAAAGAAGAGCGATCCTGACAAAAATAAAAGCGACATTTCCAGTCGTGACGATGGTTAAAGGAGCTTCCCGGCAAAAACGGTTTCGAATTTTTTCCAAAAATTTTTCAGGGGATTTCAGATGTTCCAAGATGTCGAGAAGAAGAATTGTATCTGTTTCGCTCAAGGCATCTTTAAAATCGAAGTTTTCGATTGCAGTTGGAAGGCCATTTTTAGGTGAAAAAATCCTGAATCCTTGCTTTTCTAGGAATTCCGAAAAAAAATCAAGATTTCCAGAAAGATTTATAACTCTCATGCTATTTCTAATTCTTTCCAGTGCGAATTGATGTGAACTTTCATACCCGAGTTTTAATTGATATTGATGATTTTGGCCTTCATAGTCGAACCTTGGATGATAAAAAAGCCCCCATTTCATCATCCTTGATAGAAAAGTTGAACGGATTATTCTTTGAGCGTATTTCAATCCGTCAACTCGGCAGACTTCCTCGCCATAATGTGTTGGAATTGGAATTTCAGCTATTCTTGCGCCCGTATCGACCATTTGAATAAGAATGTCGGTATCGAAGTCGAAGTAATCGGAATTGCAATGAAAAGGCACAGACTTAAGGGAATTGATTCGGTAGGCACGGTAACCAGTGTGAAACTCTGATAAATTGCTTTTGAGCATGATGTTTTGGGCAAAAGTCAGAATTTGGTTGCCAAGCCATTTGTAAAGTGGCATTCCTCCTGCCAGTGCATCCTTCTTTTTTAAAAGTCTCGATCCAAGAACAACATCAGCTGTATTATTGAGAAGAGGTTGTAGGATTTGGTCAAGGTATTCGGGGGGATATTGTCCGTCGCCGTGAAGCATAACAACGTGGTCAAAACCTTTTTCGATTGCATAATAATAACCAATTTTTTGATTTCCGCCATAACCCTGATTTCTTGGATTATATAATACCGTGATCTCGCTTTTTTCCATGGTCCTAACAAATTTACAGGCTTTTTGAAACGTTTGATCACTGGATTGGTCATCGATAATTAGAATTTCAGTCTCATAAACAGGATTAGAGAGTACCGTGCTGGGAATACGTTCCAGAACCGATTCTATAAATTGCTCTGCTTGATAGCAAACAATGAAAATAAGTACACGACTTTTCTTCAAGTTATTGGGTTACCTTCCTTCAAGTGTAAAAATGGGTTTAGCCTCAATATGATTTTCGAAAGTAGAAAGATTTCGTGCAAAACCCGAGTTCTTGCACAAATAAAAACTCATCGGGTATTCCAAATACTTGGATATCATCTTTTCAACTTCTTTTAAAGAAATTTTTCCAAGCGTCGCTCTAAAAAGAAATCCTGGGCTTTGTTTTTTAAGGAAGTCCCATGGAGAGGTAATTACTCTTTCAATTTTGTTCAAAAAATCACTATCAATAGCTTTTCCGATTGGACCGGAAAAAGCCTGGCCAGCTGTGAACTCACCTTCTTTGAAGCGAATCGAATTCTTCCTGCTTTTTTCAGGAATTAATGGCACAGGAACAAGGGGAATTGAAAAGGAATTCAACTTTTTGGCAAAAGTAATCATTTCCAAAATTTCGTCTTTATCAATAAAAGGAAGATCCGCTGCGGAAAAGAAGAAAAAATCATTTCCAGGGAGTTTTTTCAGCAACAGAAATGTATTTTCAAGTTGGTCGGAAGATTCGGAGAATATGCTTACCCTTGATGGCTCTATGTACGGAAGAGGGAAATCTTTTTCAAAACAAGCTGGAGGGATTGAAAGATAAACATTTTTTAGGTTAATAGCAATTAAACTGTGAAGAAATATTTGGATAGGGGTAGTATTCTCAAATTTCGCGAAAGCTCTAAAATTTGATTTTTGCGGCGAGGAAAGAGGGAATTTTGTTTTTCCAAAACCAGAGAGAATACAATGAACTTGCTCTAACCCTAGCATGAGTATCAATTCTGAAAAGACTTTCTTGAGTTTTTCAAACCCAAGAGTTGAAATTCTTGCAAAACCAGCAAATTTTCGTTTGCAAAATATTTCACAACAGTGTTTGTGCCAGAATTTCTCTTCAACCAACGTTCAATTTTTCTACAATATTGCAAGAAACTCAACCGTCTAATCATAAAAGCCAAATTTTGGTCAAGAGGTAAGGATGGTTATTCCATATATCACATGTGCAATTTGCCGCATGTCGCTACCAATGAACTCAAAAACATCCTCTTTTGTTCTTTTCAATCCAGGAATCCACATGACTTTCTCAACGAACTTAATATCTTTTAAATTGATTGTTAGTTGGATTGGTGGCACGATTGCAGGGGGTTCTATTGAAGAAAGGTTTTTAAGTGCAATTCTGGTTTTATTTCGCAACTCAGTGCATATTTTTTTTGGATGAACACATATTGCGGCATTGTGAGAAAGTGCATATTTCGATGTGACCATCTGGGTAAAAGGAAGATTGGTTTTAGCTTGTTCAATTGTTTTTGCATCTCCAGAGACCAGAATGGTCGGAACTTTAAATTCTCCAGCAAGTAAAGACAAAATGTCAAATTCGCCAACAGGTTGGCCAAATATTTCAAAGTTAACCTTTTCAGAATAAGTATGAGGGATAATACTGGCCCAGGACCCTGTTCGGGCATGAGCCCCAAGAAAGATAATCCCGGAAAAAGATTCATCCAGGAGATCGAAACCGGAAGTGGGTCGAAACTCTCCACGGATTAAAAGAATTTGTTGCGGGAGCCTTTCTATTATGATGTTTCTTCCATTGCCATGGAAATCATTGACGTAAATTTCGTTGACTCCACCTTCGAAAGCCCCTGCGCAAACTGCACAAATTTCATCAGTGAACTGCCGTCTGATAGTTTCAGTTTCCCAATCTTCAGAATTAGAAATCTGATTAGGAGATACGACCCCTCCAATTCCTTCTGCGTCACCAACGATGTATAGTTTCATTTTTTTGGAAAATTTTATGCTTGAAGTGTTTTTAAAACTTCATCACGGCTTGAAGTTGCTTGCTTGAAATCATCGAAGCGCATCAATTCAAAACTTTCACGGGTGACCCCTTGGAGATTACAAAACTTTAATAGGCTTCCATTTGTTTGAGAAGCTTTGAGTAACCGGAGAAGCATGACGTATCCCATTGAGTTAACGAGTGATACTTCCGAAAAATCCAGAAGTATTTTCTGGCCTGAAATGCCAATGTGTGGGGTGACAGCATCAAGTAATTTTAAAGAAGCTGTGTAATCCAAACTTCCATGAAGGGTAAATAAATAAACATTTCCCAATGAATTTAATTCAATTTTCATAATTCGCTCAACCTCTAGATTATTCCAGTGATTAAATTTAATTTTAAAGAAAAGAAGCATTTTTAGCAAGTGGAATTTTTTGTGTTATACTACTTATTGTACAAAGCCGCATTTCCTTCTTGACATCCGACAAAAAAATGTATATAGTTGAAGGCTATAATCGTAGATTCTGTTATTAGGAGATTAATATGAGTTTCACTTACAATCCAAACAAAAGAAAGAGACAAAAGACCCATGGCTTTCGAAAAAGAATGGCCACAGTTTCTGGACGCAAGGTTTTGAAAAGACGACGACTTTGTGGTCGAAAAAAGATCTGTCTTTGATGTTTTGGCGTGCAATACGCCACTTTAAAGAAAAAGGCTGATTTTGATTCGGTATTCGCGGAGAAATCCCGTGTTTATAAAAACGGGATAGGTTTTTATTTTCGATTGGTAAATGGAAAAGATTTCAGGTTCGGTTTGCTTACACCAAAAAAACTGGGAAATGCGGTCGCGCGAAATCTTTTTCGCCGTCGAATACGCGAAATTATTCGACTGTTTCCTGAGAGGATTTCTGGTTTTGAGCTTGTCGTAAGTCCTTATCGACCTTACGAAGAATATGGCTATTTCATCCTCAAAGGAGCTTTTGAATCAACTATTCGCTGGATCCGGGAAAATCGGCTGAAGGGTGAAAACTGACGTTGTCCCTATACGACAGGGAGATGATTCTAATATACCCCCTTTTCAGAAAAATTTTTTCTTTACCGGCACGAACAAGTTTGATTTTAATCAGGTTATACCAAAAAACTTTTTCGCCGGTACTGGGGGATATTTGCCGTTTTCACCCGAGTTGTTCAAGATATACCCATGAAGCCATCACTAGGTATGGTTTCGTTAAGGGCTGGGCTTTGGGGCTGTACAGAATTTTTAGATGTAATCCGTTCAACCCCGGCGGAGATGACCCGGTTCCCTGATTTGCTTGGCTAATTTATATTCTGGAGGAAAAAAGTGCTTACAGGTTACCGGTGTGGCCGGGATTTTTGGGTAAAGTCCGAGATTTCCAGCCTGTTAAAAAATTCTTTTTTTGTTTTCTTTACGGCTTTTTTCTTTTTCTTTGTTTCATCAGGGTTTTTGTGTGCGGAGATTGCAAGCACTCCGACTTCTGAAATAAAAAACGAAACTCCGTTTTCAAAGTCCTCAACCGAAGGAAGAAAAGTCTACAATGTCTACCGTGGAAATGTAGAAATTGCGGACAAAGATGGTGATGGTTTACCTGACGTTCAGATCGAAACCCCCAAAGTAAGGATTCTGTTGACAAGCAAAACAGGGGATATCGCTTTCTATTACCTTAAAGGAAAAAACTTCGAAGAGAATCTTTATCCACCAATTATCCTTGATCACGGATATAACATTGCTACTTCAGGGATGCTCCCCTTTAGAGTAGATTTTGCCTCAGGAAAGACCTCTCTACCAACAAATGATAGCTATTCATTCCAACTCGAAGATGGACCTCAGGGAAAAATAGTTGTAGTCGCCACTCCCAACGCTTCCCCCAAAGGAATAAACATTCTTAAAAGATACTTTTTCTCTGATTTTGGATATGACTTTGAAACAGAAGTTATTGTAACCAACGTTGGTGACAAAGAGGTTCTGGTTGGTGGTGAGGAGATAGGGGCTTTAAGTTATCGATTTGGTCCTGGGATTTTTCTTGACCCGATTGTTAAACCTACCTTTTTTGCTCTTAAGCCTAGTGTTGTTACAAACTTCCAGACGGAAGCTGACCTTTTAAAAGCTGCTTCGGTTGAAACATTTAGCGGAGCGGGAATTAAAACAAATTATTTTTGTGCTTTAATGGATGCCAACACTGCGGTAAAAATTTTCGCAGAGCCTGTTGAAATTTCCACAGTTGATGGAAAGAAAACCTCTGCCCATGGAGAAGTCATTCAAGGTAATGTTGTAGGTTTAACTTTGCCTCCTTTTTCACTTAAGACAAAGGGAGTAAAGCCTTTTAAATTCAATTTTTATTTTGGTCCAAAAATTCTTGATGAATTGGCTGCAGTTGGGCGTGAGAAGGTTACCGATTATGGTTTCCTTAGCACAGTATTGTTGCGAATTCTGCAGTTTTTCAATGGTCTTTTTCCCAACTATGGATTATCTATAATTTTCCTGACAATTGTCGTTCGGATGCTTTTGTATCCCCTAACTATAAAACAGACTAAATCTATGGTTCAGGTTCAAAAAATCCAACCCATGGTCCAGGATCTCAAAGACCGCTACCGTGATGATACTCAAAAATTCAACGAGGAAGTCCTGAAATTATACCAAAAACATCAAGTAAATCCACTTGGTGGTTGTCTTCCGATGCTTCTTCAACTTCCTGTTTTAATTGCTTTGTATAATACTATTAATATAGCTGTCGAACTTAGGAAAACCCCATTTTTATGGATGTCGGATCTCTCAAAACCAGATCCATTATTGATTCTACCGATTTCAATTGCTGCCTTGATGTATTACCAACAGGGACAAACGCCGAATTCCGATCCACAGCAACAACAAATGATGGCTTTCATGCCGATGTTTATGTTCGTTGTAACATGGTATCTGCCTTCCGGCTTGCTTGTTTATTGGTTTACCAGCAGCATTATTGGATTATTTCAGCAATTTCAAGCCAATAAAATTATGGCAGCGAGTAAGGAGGAAAAGACTTCTAAATGAAGAGAGTTATTGAAATTACAGCAAAATCACAAGACGAAGTTCGTGCACTGGCCAAACAGGAATTGAAACCTGGCGAAAGGATTGTTGCAGAAAACATTCTTTCCGCGCCAACCAGAGGAATTTTTGGGGTGGTAGGCACTCCCGAGGTGAAAATCAGTTTTACACTTGAAAATTCTCCGGTCGAAAAAGCTCCAGAAGTGGTTGTCGAAGCAAAGGACAGCACTTTTGCAGAAAAAGATTTTGTGGATGAAGGTGAAGTTTCACAAACAGCCAGTGCTTTTAACCCTCAGGACGAAAAAGAATACCTGAATGCCGATCCTGCGAAACCTGTTTCAAATCTGGTTATCAAAGATCACCCGGGACATGAATTAATATTGGAGATAGTTCGAAAGGTTGCTGGAATAGTAGATATTCCCGATTTGACTATCGATGAAAGAGTTGACAATGGGTATTGGGTTATTGATGTCCAACACAAGCTTATTGCCCAATTTATCGGAAAGCATGGGAAAACCTTGGATGCCCTTCAGTATGTTTTGAATATCATTGCCAACAAAGGACAAGCGACTGAGCGTGTAAGAATTCTTCTCGACGCTCAGGGCTATCGGGACCAAAGATTTAAGGGTCTTCTCATGCTTGCCAACCGAATGTATAGAAAAGCCCTGGATAGCGGACAACAGGTTGAACTCGAGCCTATGTCAACCATCGATCGCAGAACAATTCATTTGGCATTAAAAGATCGACCTGGAGTGGAAACTTTTTCACGCGGAATCGAACCAATGAGAAGAGTTGTAATTTCCCCACGCAGAAATCACGCGGCAAAACCTCCACAATTCAAGGCCCCCGCGGGAAAGGCACAGGGACCAGTTCGTGCGGTTCCGGTTTTTATGGAGGATGATAACACCGAAGATTGACACAATTGCCGCCATTGCAACCCCAAATGGAAAGTCGGCTCTTGGAATAATAAGATTATCAGGATCTGATACTTTTTCAATCCTGAAAAAAGTATTTAGAATGTCTGGGAAGCGGGAATTCCCCGCTTCCTTTTCGGTTTTTCACGGAAATATTGTTTCTTTTGACGATAAAAGACCTCTTGACCAAGTTTTAGTGACAACTTGGCTTAACCCTCGCTCATTTACCGGAGAAGACTGTGCGGAAATTTCGACCCACGGCAATCCGATTATTATGTCGGCTGTCTTAGCTTCCCTCTTTCGAGCTGGAGCTCGGGAAGCCGAACCTGGAGAATTCATCAGAAGGGCTTTCCTGAATGGGAAAGTTGGCCTTCTTGAAGTAGAGGCTACAGCACAAATCCTTTCTGCGCAATCAATTTCTCAGGCCAGAATTGCGCTGGAGCAACTTTCCGGGCTTCCATCCGAAAAGGTCAAGAATTATCGGTCCATCCTGATTGAATATTTGACTCAGCTTGAAGCTGCACTGAGCTTCCCGGAAGATTCTATCGAAGAGATCGATTTTCAGAAATTTGAAGAGGATTGTGTTGAAGTAAAAAATTGGCTATCCAAATTCATCATTTCTGCTCGGAATGGTGGAATGATTGCAAAAGGACTGCCTATTGTATTCATGGGGTGCCCAAATACTGGGAAATCAAGCTTACTTAACTCAATAATAGGAAGAGAGAGAGCTATTGTAACTCCCCACCCCGGAACCACTCGTGACACAATCGAAGAGCAATTTAACATCGGCCCGTTCCCAACTAGGTTAATTGACACCGCGGGAATTCGAAATCCCAGCGATTCAATAGAGGCAATAGGAATTGAACGAACAAATTCGGCATTAAAAGATGCTTTTCTGATTATTGGAGTAATCGACTCGTCGCGGCCTTTGACGAACGAGGATCGAAAAGTCATCCAAAGTATTAAAGCTTCCCAAAAGCTGGCAATTTTGGCTTTAAACAAATCGGACTTTAAATTTTCTTTAAAAAAAGATGACATCGAAGAAATGAAAGATTTTAAGGCAATTAGGATTTCAGCATTATCCGGGGAAGGAACCCAAAACTTGCTGAATTTGATTGAGGAAGTGATCAGAGAGCAGGGCCTTGGAAGCCTCGAAGAATTGGTTTATTTGGGGGCTCAGCAGATTTCTTCCTTGGAATGCGCTCTCGAATCTCTTGAAAGACTGATTAGTGGTATCAGAGTTATTTTTCACGATATGCTAGCAGTTGAACTAAACGATACAATTCGCCATCTTGGTATGGTGACAGGCGAATCTTTTGATCCAAATATGCTTGATCGAATATTTGAAAAATTTTGCATCGGTAAATAGTTTGATTTTTCAGTTAATTTCAAAAATGGCCCGAGGATAATGGGTTATGACAAAAAATGAGTATTATCCGGTAATTGTTGTTGGAGCAGGTCATGCTGGCACAGAAGCGGCTTTTGCTTCTTCGAGATTGGGCCAGAAAACCCTTTTAATTACCCTTGATCTGTCGACCGTAGCCTTGATGCCATGTAACCCAAGCATTGGAGGGCCAGGAAAAGGCCATCTTGTTAGAGAAATTGGGGTTTTAGGTGGTGAGATGCCGAAAACTATTGATGAAACCTGTCTTCAACTAAAATGGCTTAACACTTCTCGAGGCCCTGCTGTAAGGGCAAGAAGGGCGCAGGCAGATAAAATTTGTTATCGGCAAAATATGTTAAAAAAGTTGTTTCAAACCCCCAATTTGACTATCAGGCAAGGAAATGTAACGGATATTCTTTTACAGAACGGACGTATTCACTCTGTTAAAATCGAAAACGGTATTGAATTTTTTTGCGAAAAGTTGATTCTAGCTACTGGTACATATCTCAATGGGAAAATAATAGTCGGGCCAATATCATATTGCGGAGGACCTCATCAGTGTCGTTCGTCCGAATTCCTGTCAAAATCACTTTCTGAAATTGGAATTCCTTTGAGGAGACTTCAAACTGCAACTCCTCCACGAGTTAATCGTTTTAGTCTTAATTTTTCAAAAATGACCGAAATGCCAGGGGATTCCAATTCCGGTGGCTTTTTGTGGGAAAATCGTGGGCGAATTCTTGAAAACCAAATGAGCTGTTTTCTAACCTTCACTTCCCCTGAAACAATCGAAGCGGTTCGGAGAAATTTGAAACACAGCCCTTTAGTTTTGGCGAATATAACTAATGTGGGTCCTAAACACTGCCCTTCCATAGATCGAAAGGTGTTGAAGTTCCCAAATCAAACACAGCATCAGATTTTTGTGGAACCCGAAGGAAGGGATTCACCCGAAATGTATTTGCAAGGCCTTACTACCAGCATGCCTCCTTTTTCTCAGGAGGAGGTTATCCACTCTGTTCCAGGGTTGGAGGAGGCAAAAATTTTGAGATATGGATATGCGATTGAATATGATGCGCTAGCTCCGCTTTCTTTTCACAAAACCTTGGAGTCAAGATTTGTTGCTGGGCTGTATTCTGCAGGCCAAATCAACGGAACCTCAGGATACGAAGAAGCTGCCGCTCAAGGATTAATTGCAGGAGCAAATGCTGCATTATCTGTTTTGGAGAAACCACCTTTTATCCCCTCCAGGACCAAAGGCTATCTCGGGGTTTTGATTGATGATTTAGCAGGTTGGGATCACCCCGAACCATATCGAATTACTCCAGCCCATGCTGAATTTCGCCTAAGCCTGAGGGAGGATACTGCTGAAAAACGGCTTTTGGATGATAGTTTTCAAGCTGGTTTGATTCCAGAAGAGCGATATAAGACCATTTCTTCCTGGGTTGGAGAAATAAATTCAGAGTTTCAGAAGCTTTCCGAAACCAAAATTAATCCCACCGTGTCACTAATTGAGAAACTTAGTTCCACCGGAACTGGAAATCTGAAAAAGCAGGTTACATTGCTTGAATTTTTGCAGCGACCGGGGATATTATATAAGGACTTGCAAATTTTGCTGGAAGAAGCTTTTTCTTCCGGATTAAAAAACCTGGATCAGATTGAATCACTTGAAAATGAGATTCATTATTACGGTTATGCCCAACGTGAAAAGGATTTGATGGTGCAGACAGGTTATCTTGAATCCTTGAAGCTTCCGTTGAATATTCCTCCGGAAAAAAAGGGTGTTTTTTCGGAGAAAACGATGAAAATTTTTTCTGGAAACGAATTTGACGATCTCTCTCAGCCGTTCCGAAAAAATTTGATTTCCAGGTCAGAAATTGCGATATTGTTTTCATTATTTGGAAACCTGGAAAAATAATTTGCCTGAATAATTAGTTAAATTGGTTTATTTGATTGGTTTAGCTATAGCCAAATGAATTCGAGGGCAGGAAAGAAATTTCCTGAGGGGACTATGCCACAAAAAAAGAAACATGAGTTGATAATTCAAAACGTGTGTTCAATTTCTTCTGTTGTACGTAAACAATCTTTTATTCAGCTTTATGACTTGCCGGAAAGCCTTGTTTCCAAGGCTGACAAAATTACTCTTTACGAAAAAGCGTTGCAAGATGAAGAGGAAAGTATTCGGGGTATGGCATCTGCTTACTTGATAAAACTTGGAGTTGTTCCCAAGGATAAAAAAGTAAAGGAAGCACCAGAAAAAAAAGGCCAGTCAGAAGAGAATAAAATTGTAGAAAATCCCGCAGAAACAGAAGTGATTGAAAACCCTCCTGTTCCAGAAGTGGTTGAAAATGTAAGTGAAGCTAGAACTGAAGAGGAGTCAAGACTTCCTCTGCTCTCTGAAAAAATTGAGAAGCAGGGAAAGAGCCCCATGGCTACTTCAGCCGAGAGCTTCGATCAGGAATATGTCGTAGAAGCGCCATTTCTTGAAGACCCTGTCGACTCATCCCTGATTGATCCAAAATCGTTAAAGGCCATTCCTCAGAAGCTTGATTATGTCGCCAAGTTAAGTAGAGAGAGACCATCAGGAACGCTGACTTACTTGATTATTTTTTCGCAGGATACACATGAGGAAGTTGCACTGACTGCTCTTCAGACGGTCTTGAATTTAAAGGATCCCAGGGCGCCGGGGCAATTTCTCTCATTTTTGCTGTTACCGGGTTTTTCATCGCAAAGAAGATTTTTGATTTTGAAAATTATAATGGAAACGCGTGCAGAACTTGATGTTAAAGCTCTTGAGCATGTTCTTAGATCTGAAAAGGATGTAATTGTTAAATCAGGCTTGGTCAAGGTTTTTGCGAGGTTAAGCGGCGAGGAAGGGGTTGAGACCCTTAAATGGTGTCTAAGAGATTCTGACGCCAGGGTAAGGGCTAACACCGTTGAAGTCCTTGAGGAGATGAAAATTGTTGCATGTTCTGATGAAGTAGCACAATTGTTAACTGATTCTGAAAATCGAGTAAAAGTTAATGCCGCCAAGTTTCTTGTGAAAATTGGACATCCTGAGGCTTTCCCCACTTTAAAGAAAATGTTGGGTTCTTCTGAAGTTTGGTTGAGGGATAGCGTGATTTTTGCTCTGGGAGAAATAGGAGATACTGCATCTCTCACGCTCCTTAAAGCAGCTTTAAAAGATCCCAACCAAGGAATAAGACTAAGCGTCCTAAAGGCACTTGCTAAAATTAATACGGAAACTGCAAGACAGACCATTCAAGGTACTTGCCAGGATCAAGACCAAGTTGTAGCGCAAGTTGCCCGAGGCCTCTGGGAGAAAATTAAGAATTCGCCTCCCAAGCAGATTATTTCAGCTCCTTTACTACTGGATAAAAAATGGGATAGCCTGCGGGAAAAACAAGTTAGTTCTTTGATAACCCCGCAAGTTCAGCCTACAAAACCAATAAAACCCCTCCAAACGGTCCTACCAACTAAACCTCAAGAGGACGAACCTAGTGAACTGCCTTCGGAAGAGCCTGTGTCTGAGATTCCTCAAACCCAGCCTTCGCCTCCTCAACTTTCTCGGGCTAAACCTTCCCAACCAACACCCTCGTCCCCAAAAATTTCTCAAGGTCAGCAGTCTACTGTCCATCCCCCGCTCCCAAAAATTTCCCGAGGTCAACCGCTTCAAACTCAAACTGCCCAAACGGCTCCCAAGACTGAACATTCCGATGCAGATCCATTTTCCAGAAAAGTTGATGATTTAAGAGTTCAACTTTCCTCAATAAATCTGATTGATTCGGATTCAGCTGAGACAAAGCAGGAACCTTCTGCTACACCGAAGCCACCATTAGTCCCAGCCTTGGATCTAGTATCTCGCACTACTACCGGAGGACCGGTTTTTCAAAAACCTCGTTCTTCCGAAGTTTACTCTAAACTAAATTCCGACAATCCCGCTGAAAGGCAGCGGGCTGCTCAGGATATGGCACTAATCTTTGGGGATGACCAGATAACATTGTTGACTTTTGCTTCCCAGAGTACAGATGAAACACTACGATTGGCAGCCGCAAAGCTTTTATCCAGGAAGCGGGGACCGAAAATTGCTGAATTACTGAGAAATTTGGCAGATGACTCCAACCAACTGGTTAGTTCAATGGCTCAAAAAGCATTAACCATGATAAAGTGAAAAGACCGTTGCAAAATACAAATTATGGATTCTGATTTTGATGTAATTGTGGTTGGGGGTGGCCATGCAGGATGTGAAGCGGCTTTGGCTGCTTCCAGAATCGGAGTTAAAACCCTCCTGTTGACTATCAATCTTGATACAATTGCGCATATGCCCTGTAATCCTTCCGTGGGTGGGCAAGGCAAAGCCCATTTGGTAAGGGAAATTGATGCGCTTGGTGGCGAAATGCCGATTGTTGCAGATGAAACCTGCATTCAATCCCGCCTTCTGAATACCAGAAAGGGGTTGGCGGTACAAGCTATCAGAGTCCAATCCGATAAATTTGCTTATGGTCGAAAAATGATGACCTCGCTTTTTTCTGCAAAAAATTTGACAATTCAACAGGGCACAGTAGTTGAGTTTTTTACTGAAAAGAATCGAATTATCGGACTTTGTACTTCGGTGGGAAAAGAATTTTTTGCAAAGAATGTTATCTTAACAGCAGGTACTTTTTTAAATGGAATGATTCATATCGGTTCAATTTCTTTTCCGGCAGGAAGGGCAGGGGAACCCCCTTCCCGGGAGCTAAGCTTTTGTTTGAAAAAATTGGATTTGCCGCTTAAACGTTTTAAGACTGGTACTCCACCCAGACTTCTTTCAGATAGCATAGATTTCTCAAATCTTGAGGAACAAGCTGGAGAGGTGGATACCCCTTCTTTTTCGCTTTGGTCTTTGGCTAAACAAAACAAGGCTCAGAGCCCCTGTTTTCTGGTTAGAACCAATGATCAAACGCATAAAGTTATAAAAGAGCATCTTCATGAATCAGCGTTATTTTCGGGAAAAATATCTGGAATAGGCCCTAGATATTGCCCTTCAATAGAAGATAAAGTCCGAAAATTCCCTGACAAACCCAGTCATAAGGTTTTTCTAGAACCTGAAGGGCTGGCTTCCCGTGAAATTTATTTGCAGGGTATGTCTACCAGCCTCCCCGAGAAGATCCAAGAAGAGTATGTCCGCACCCTTCCAGGATGTTCCAACGCTACAATAACTCGCCCAGGTTATGCCATCGAGTATGATATCGTTCATCCTTCAATGCTCCGCCCGACCATGGAGTCACGTTTATTTGAGGGTTTGTTTTTGGCTGGTCAGGTTAACGGAACTTCGGGATATGAGGAAGCGGCCGCTCAGGGAATATTGGCAGGAATTAACGCCGCTCTAAAAGCCTTGAGGAGAGAACAGATAGTACTTTCCTCCCATTTTTCATATATTGGCATGATGGTTGAGGAAATTATTTCCAATGATCTTGATGAACCATATAGGGTTTTTACCTCGCGCTCTCCTTGCAGACTTAATTTACGAATGTCGAACTCGGAAGAAAGGCTTTTTGGTATCGCAAAGAATATCGGTATTTTAAGTGAGGAGCGAATTGATAGCCTTCGGGAAAGAGCTGAAAAAATAAATGCAACAATTGAAAAAATGAAGAGCACTAAATCTTCCCGACCAGCGTTTGAGGATAATGGAGCGGGAAAGCAGACCCTCTACCAAATGTTAAAAAGACCCGAAATTACATTCAGCGAAATAAAATTAATGGATAAAGATTTACCTGAGCTGGACCAATTGGCTGAAATTGAAATTGAAGCAAAAGTCAAATATGAAGGTTACATTGCTCAAATCGAGAGAGAAAATCTGTGTTTACGAGATTCCCAGGATTTCGAAATTCCTGAAGTATTCTTAAAGGATCCGCCGATAGGTTTATCAACAGAAGCCCGGCAAAAAATTATCAACAAGCGACCTAAAACGATTGCACTTCTTGGAAAGCTTTCCGGAATTAGGGCCACTGACCTGGCTTTGATGATGATGCATATTCGCAAATTGCATGATAACGAATCGAGAAAAATAACATGAATTTCCTTGCATATATTGAGAAATATTTAGCGGAATGCAAAATTCCTTTATCCGCTGGAATGCGTGAAAAATTTGAAGAACTTGGATCAAATCTTCTGCAAGACCCTTTTTATTCGAGCGTTTCCAAAATTAAAGATGAAAAGGATATTTCAGAAAAGCACTTCTTGGATTCTTTGCTTCCTTTATCTCTGGGATTAAACCTCTGGAATGAGGCTTCAAAAATCCTTGACCTTGGCAGTGGGGGCGGTTTTCCTGGGTTTCCATTAGCGATTTTCTTTCCCGAAAAGAAAGTAACTGCTCTTGATTCAAAAAACAAATCAATTGAATTTATAAACCGAATTGCCGAAAAGACTGGAATAACAAATATTCGGGCTATTTCCGGAAGAGCTGAAGAATTCGGGCATGAAAAAAAGTTCCGAGAAAAGTTTGACTTGGTTGTTTGTCGTGCGGTAGGTGACTTTCGTATTATTCTTGAATATTGTATTCCCTTCGTAAGAGTAGGTGGCTTTTGCTTGTTTTATAAGGGGCCAAAGATTGATGAAGAAATGTGTGGGGCTAAAAATGCACTTGAAAAAATGAAAATAAGGGCTGAAGGCATTTCGGTTTTTTCGAAATCGCCGCCTGTTATTCCATTTTCAAGAGCCTGGATTCTAATATCCAAAAAAGTTGAAACTCCGGCAGTGTTTCCTAGAAAAAATGGAATGCCAGCCTCAAAACCCTTGTAAAAAAAATGCATGTATAAAATTTTTTCAGCTTGAAAAATTGTACAAATCTGGTTTGACTAAGTGAAATAATTCTGTTATATTACTCAGATCTAATTTCGAATTTGGAGGAAAAAAATGGCTGCGTGTCCCAAACATCGTGTTTCAAGAATGAACCAAAGGAAGAGAAGAACTCATTATAAAATTGCTCCACTTGCATTAGTGAAGTGTCAGCAATGTTTTGAGTTTAAACTTGCTCATCGAGTATGTCCCTCATGTGGATATTATAATCGTAAAGTGAAAGTACTTGAAATCAAGCAGAGAGAAAAAGCGAGAAGGTAGCATCATTGTCAAGGATTAAAATCGCTCTTGATATAATGGGTGGTGATTTCGCCCCAAAAGAATTGCTGCTTGGCGCCGAGAAGTTTTCTCAAGCTGAGTCAGCGGATTTGGTTTTAGTCGGTGACGGAAAAGCTATCAAAGAATTTCTCCCCGTCCTTCCTCCGAACTGCGAAGTATATGAAACTCCGGAGTTTATAGAGATGGGGGAATCTCCTACTCAGGCGTTGCGAAAGAAAAAGAATTCCTCTGTGGCAGTAGCAGCACGCTTGGTAAAAGAAGGAAAAGCCGGAGGTTTTGTTTCGGCAGGGTCTACTGGTGCGCAGATGGCGGCGTCCTTATTGGAAATTGGTCGAATTCCGGGAATTGAGCGACCCGCAGCTGCTGTGGTATTTCCGACAATGACTGGTAAGGGTGTTGTAATATTGGATGTCGGTGCAAATGTTGATTGCAAGGCGCATCATCTGGCTCATTTTGCTTTGATGGGTTCAGCGTATGATTCTTGTATTTTTTCGGTTGAAAAACCAAGAATTGGCTTGTTGAATGTGGGTTCAGAAGCAGGTAAGGGGAACGAGCTAGCCAAAGCGGTATTCCCGCTTCTTGAAAAGTCCAATTTAAACTTCATCGGAAATGTGGAAGGGGACCACCTTTTTGAGGGGGTTGCTGATGTTGTGGTGTGCGATGGGTTTGTTGGAAATGTTTTGTTGAAAGCTAGTGAAGGAGCATCTGAAGCTTTTCGGAAAGCCCTCGTTGATTCCTTGAAGGCAACTGGAGTTTCTCCTGAGATAATGAAAGCAATCTTAAGCGGCTTGAAAAGATATCAAGTGGATTCCCCCGAATATAGCGGGGCCCCTCTGCTTGGGATTGCAGGAGTTTCTATAGTTTGCCATGGAAAATCGAAAGCGCCGGTTATAACAAATGCTTTACACCTTGCAGTGCAATACGCTTCAGGAAATGTAATTGATCAGATTTTCACCAATTTAGCTGGATACCAATCTTCCACCATTTCCTGATTTCCCGATTCCCTTTTTCAAAGGCTAATATATGGTTCCGACAAGACTTACCAATCTTTTGGAAATTAAATTTCCAGTGCTTCAGGGTGGAATGGCTTGGGTTTCAACTTCCTCCTTGGTTGCTGCAGTAAGCAACGCTGGAGGTCTTGGGATATTAGGTGCTGGGCCTCTCGATGCCGATTCCCTGGTGAAGGAAATAATAAGAATAAAATCCCTGACAAACAAACCATTTGGCGTCAATATTATGTTAATGATGCCTTCGGCTCCCGATTTAGTTAAAGTTTGCATCAATGAAAGAGTTCCGGTAATAACCACTGGTGCTGGGAATCCTGGTCCTTATATGAAAAATTTTAAGGAAGCAGGGACGAAGGTTATTCCTGTTGTTTCTTCGGTTGCGCTGGCAAAGAGGCTTGAAAGAGCTGGGGCTGATGCTTTAATCGCCGAAGGAATGGAATCTGGAGGACATATTGGTGAAATAACAACCATGGTTCTTCTTCCTCAGGTTCTTGATGCAGTTAATATTCCCGTAATAGCTGCAGGTGGAATTGGAGACGGAAGGGGTATCATGGCGGCATTGGCGTTGGGGGCTGATGGTGTTCAAATGGGAACCAGATTTATTTTATGCCGGGAATGTGCTATTCATGAAAACTATAAAAAAGTTGTTCTTGAAGCGAAAGACCGGGATACGGTTGTTACTGGAGTTTCCACTGGACATCCTGTTCGCGTTATAAAGAACAAACTTGCAAAAACATATATGGAACGAGAACAGCAAGGTGCGACCCCCCAGGAATTGGATGAAATTGCAAAAGGAAGCATGCGCAGGTCAGTTGTTGAGGGAGACACCGACAATGGTTCCGTTATGGCTGGTCAAGTTTGCGGCATGCTGAATTCGATTGATTCTGCTGCTGAAATATTCCAAAAACTTGAAAAAGAATTTAATACGGTTTTTTCACGCCTTTCAGGTATAGTTAAACCTCCAACTTCAACTTATTAAATTTAATTTTTTAAGGGTCTCAGGTATTGAATTATTTTTTTTGTCCCACTTTAAAATACTCTGAGAAAGAATTACAAAAATCAATTTTAAAAAGGTTCCAGAAAAAATGATGACAGCATTGGTTTTTCCTGGCCAGGGCTCCCAAAAAATAGGGATGGCCTTGAATATGATAAAGACGTTTCCTTGGGCTGCTAAAATGGCTCAAGATGCTGACAAATTGTTAAACCGAAATTTGACAAGAGTAATTTTCGAGGGTCCGGAAGTTGAGTTAAAGGAAACTGTAAATACTCAGCCCGCGCTTTTCTTGACCGAGGCTATTTTAGCCGATGGTTATAAGAAAATGGGTCTTGGTTTTGATGCTACTGCTGGGCATAGTTTGGGTGAATATTCAGCGCTTTATGCAGCAAAAGCTGCTTCTTTTGAAGATTTGTTGAAGCTTGTGGATGTACGAGCCCGTGCTATGTCTGAAGCAGTTCCACCAGGCCAAGGTGCGATGGCAGCCGTGTTAAATTTTGATCAGTCGGTTTTGGAGAAAATCTGTCAGGAAGTTTCAAATATTGGGATTTGCGTCCTAGCCAACCTTAATTGCCCAGGTCAGATCGTCATCTCCGGAGCAGTGGAAGCGGTGAAAAAAGTCGGTGAATTAGCCAAGGAAAGAGGCGCAAAACGGGTTCTTCCGTTGGAAGTGTCAGGTCCGTTTCATTCCCCGCTTATGAAGCCAGCCAGAGAAAAATTAGCTTCTGCTATTTCTTCCATTACTTTTTTTGATAGTGAAACAGATGTTTACCAGAATGTTGATGGCAATTTTTCAAGAAAGGCTTCTGTTTTCAAAGAAAAGCTGCTTTCCCAATTGACCGGGTCGGTTCAATGGGAATTGCAAATAAAAAATATGTGTTCAAATGGAGTAAGAACTTTTATGGAACTAGGCCCGGGAAAAGCTTTATCCGGCTTGATTAGAAAAATTAACCCTGATGTAGTTATTAAACAAGCTGAAGATCCCGATACGTTCAATGCTTTGATCATGAGTCAATCGGCCAATCTGACAGCATGACGGTCGAACTCAGAAGTTAGGGATAATTTTTTCCTTGACATTCTTTTTGATTGAAGCTATAAATCCCACACGCTGTTTTAGAATTTGTGAATTTGGTTTTTGATTTTGCCTTAAATATTTAATGTTCGTTAGGAGGCCACATGAGTAACTATTTTGAAGAAATTAAAAAAATTGTTGTGGACAAACTGCAGGTGGATGAAAAGCAGGTTACGCCCGAAGCTAGCTTTATTGAGGATTTGGGAGCCGACAGTTTGGATACAGTAGAGCTGGTAATGGATTTGGAAGAGCACTTTGGAATCGAAATACCAGATGAAGAAGCTGAAAAGTTAAAAACAGTTCAGAATGCTGTTGAATTCATTCAAAGCAAGAAAAGTACCTAAACTTGGGTTTGCTTAATTTGGCCGATTTCGGTTCTTAATCGGTTCGGGGAAAGCATTATGGGATTAAAAATTTTACCACGTTTGGTAATTGGGAATGTTCGACCCCGGTTCCCAATTATCCAGGGTGGAATGGCTGTAAAAGTATCTACAGGAAAATTAGCCGGGGCTGTTGCCAGAGAAGGCGGAATTGGACTAATAGCCGGATCAGGGCTAACAGACATCGAAATTAGGGAAGAAATCCGAATAGCCCGCAAGATTGCAGAGGGTGGTTATGTTGGAATAAACACCCTTGTTGCTGCATCCCGTTTTATTGACGTGATGCGCACCGCCGTGGACGAAGGAATCGATCTTCTTGTCGCAGGTGCTGGATTTTCCAGAGATCTTTTAGCTTTGGGGAAGAAGGCTAATGTTCCTGTCGTTCCGATTGTTTCATCGGCAAAATTAGCTGTGTTAGCAGAATCTTTAGGTGCAACTGCGGTTGTTGTAGAAGGCAAAGAAGCGGGCGGCCATTTGGGTACTACAAAGTCTTCCCGATTTCTTTATCCTTTGGTTAAACAGGCTGTAAAAATACCTGTTTTGATTGCCGGGGGAATCACTGATCGTGAAGATCTAATGGAAGTCCTAGCTATGAAGGTTGATGGTGTCCAGGTAGGAACCCGTTTTGCTGCGAGCGAAGAATGTAACGCCGCTGATTCTTTCAAAAAAAGATATCTTGAAGCAAAACAGGGGGATGTTTTTAAGATTCATAGTCCTGTTGGACTCCCGGGCAATGCCCTTTCCACACCCTTTTCAGATAGAGCAATAGCTGGAGGGGCTCATCCTGAAGTTTGTAATTCTTGTCTTAAGAGATGTTCAAGGTCATTTTGCATCGTAAATGCACTATTAAAAGCCCGGGAGGGAGATCTCGACAACGGTTTGGTTTTTGCCGGGGAACACGTCTATAAAATTAAGGAAGTGTTACCAGTAAAAGAGATTTTCCGCCTTTTCTTTGATGGTTTGGAGCCTGTCGAGGAATAAAAGGAGAAGAAGAGTCATGAATCGCGTATTTGTAACGGGAATGGGAGTTGTTTCCCCTATAGGACTTGGAAGCGAGGCCTTTGAAACATCACTCCGTCAGGGCAAAAGTGGTGTGGCTTTGTTAACTAATTTTGACGCTTCGAGGCATGCTGTAAAAATTGCTGCTGAAGTGAAAAATTTTGATCCCTCCATGGCTATTCCCAAAAAAGACGTCAGGAGACATGACCGTTATTCTCAGTTTTCCATGGTTGCCGCAAAAGAAGCAATCGAAGAGGCCAAACTTTCTGTAGACCAGTTTGACCCGCACAGAATTGGAGTAATTGTTGCCACTGGAATTGGTGGAATTCATTCTTATGAGACCGAATATGAAGTCATGGCTAAATCCGGGCCAAATCGGGTAAGTCCCTTTTTGGTACCAATGATGATTTGTAACATTGCTTCCGGATATATTACTATGGCTTACGGTTTTAAAGGACCCAGTTTTTCGGTGGTGTCGGCTTGTGCGTCTGGCCTTCATGCCATTGGAGAGAGTTTTTTAAAACTCTCTTTTGGATTGGTTGATGTAATGGTTTGTGGAGGAACTGAATCCGCTGTTACTTCGTTGACAGTGGCAGGTTTCTCTCAGATGAAGGCTCTTTCGACACGAAATAATGAACCGGAACGGGCATCTCGGCCCTTTGACCGAGACAGGGACGGATTTGTTATGGGTGAGGGAGCGGGAATTTTTGTCCTTGAAACCGAAGAGTCCATGCAAAGACGTGGAGTTAAACCTTTGGCTGAGATTGTGGGTTATGGTGCGTCAGCTGATGCACACCACCTTACAGCCCCCGACCCAGAAGGTGAAGGCGCTAGGTTTGCCATGGGGCAAGCTCTTTCCATGAATAAGGTTCCCCTTGAAAGAGTAGATTACGTAAATGCGCATGGAACTTCAACTCCAATTGGAGACCCGGCAGAATGTAATGCTATTAAAAAAACATTTGGGTTGCATGCTTCGAAACTTGTTGTGAACTCAACAAAATCGATGATCGGACACCTTCTTGGAGCTGCCGGAGCAGTTGGAGTTGCGGCAACTATTCGGCAAATGCGCGGCGGTTTTGTCCACCCGACAGTGAATCTTGAGAATCCCGGTGAAGGCTGTGACTTAGATTTTGTTCCTCAAAAAGCCCGAGAGCAAAGGATTTCCTATGGAATGGTGAACTCCTTTGGTTTTGGCGGACAGAATGCCAGTATTCTTGTAAAAAATATATAGTTTTTGAGTCTTTACCACGTATTATATTGGTTGTATACTTTAAACAGTATTTAGTGGAGCTCGTGAGTGGGCTTTATCGGGAAGGAGGAGCAAAGAGAAAAATTTTTGACTATTAGAAAATATTGATTTACTCAGTTGTTTTGAAGATTTCTAGGATTTCCTTAAAAAAAATATCTGGTAAAAGATAAATAAAAGGTTATAATAAAATTTATACTTAATTTGTGAGGCAAAGATAGATGGCTACTGAAAATATGCAGAAGGCAACGGGAGAGGTATCAATGGAAGTTCTCAGGGTTGCGTCATCTTCAAACCCAAAGTCAGTTGCGGGGGCAATTGCCGCAGTACTTGAACATGATTCACGCGTTGAATTGCTAGCGGTAGGAGCTGGTGCAGTAAATCAAACGGTAAAAGCCATCGCTGTTACTCGTGGCTACGTGGCTCCAAAAGGTATCGAATTATACGCAATTATCGCTTTTGCTAAAATCGAAATCGACGGAAACGAAAAGACAGCGATTAAATTCATTGTTGAGGCCAAATCGAAATAGCCTAAATCTGAAGAAAATTCTTTCCCTTCCTTTTAAAAAGCGCTTGATAGCACTTATTAAAAAAAGTTGGGGATTTTTTGTTCTGTTTTTTTTGTTTATTTCTTCTGATCAAAACCTGTTTTGCCAAACCGACCTCCCTGATGTTGATACCCTTCAACAAAGACTAAGAGAAGACCCTTCCGACATAAATTCTTTACTTTCCTTGGCTGTAAATTATACTGCCTCTCAGGATTACAAAAAGGCTGTGGAGATTTATTTTCGGCTTTTAAAAGTAGATCCAAATAATTTCCATGCATATCACAACCTTGGAATAATTTATAAAAAATTTGGACAACTTAAAGAGAGCCTGGAGTGTTATAACAAAGCACTGAGCATAAATCCCAAGTCGCCTACCTTACATTACAACATGGGACTTGCTTATGAAGCCATGGGGAGAATGCAGGAAGCCAGAGAAGCCTATGGAACTGCCCTTTCGTTGAATCCTGATTTTTCTCAGGCTCTTGACCGTCTCGATAATCTTTCTGATGACCCTTCCAAGGCTCATAAACTGCCCGAACCGCCCACCAAACTTATGGTGGCGGACTCTTCAGAAGGGTCCCCCAAAGAAGTAAATTTTTCCGCCAAAAAAAATGCTGATGCTACAGCTGGTTCGAAATCTCCAAAACCTTCGGATGGCACTTCAACGGCGAATTCATCCGATTCCGGTAAAAAAGAAGAATCCAAAGAAAAAACAGTGAATGAAAAAAATGAGAAGTCTGAAAAGGTTGAAAAGAAAAAGTCTGAGGTTATAAGGACAATTCGTCAGGGCCCTGGAACTGGATTGTACAACAAAGCAATGGATTGCCTTGAGAAAGATGATTTACCCGCGGCCATAGAGGCATATTGTCGTTGCATTTTAAAAGATCGTGATTTCCTTGCTGAACCGGATTTTGGGTTGATTCAGAATGGTATTGCACTTTTGAAGGATAGGCCCAATAGCCATCCTGATGGCTTTTTTTTCCGAGGATATCTTGAATCACTTACCGGGAACAATGAAGCTGCTGCTGTTGATTTGAAGATTTATCTTGAAAAGTCCAAAAAGGGTACCTTCTGTGACGAAGCTAAAAATCTGGTCGAAGAAGAAGCTCGACGGCAAGCTGCTTTCGAAGCCAGGAAAAAAGAGGAAGAAGATGCCAAGAAAAATATTAAAGCTAGTGCACCTGCTATTCTCGATATGGTACAAACTCCGGTTGGAAGCTTTACTCCCAGACCCCCCGATGTTCTTCTAAAGAAACTTTCAGCAGAGGAAATTCTGAACCAGGCCAAACAACTTTCCCGGGAAGGGCGAATCAGGGATAGTCTTGTGGTATTAAAAGCTGGTTTTGAGAAGGAACCAGAAAATCTTCAAATTCTCAATGCAATTGGAAATGCTTACACTGACCTTATGCTTCAGCAGAATGACTCCGAAGCGGGAAAAATGGCTCGGGAAATTTTTGAGAAAATTATTAATCTAGCTCCCCCCGATTCCAAAGAAGCAAAAATTGCTGGAAACATGATTAAAGAACTTTCTGAAAGAATAAAATAGCTGGAAAATCAAATGGAAAAATGTATCTTGATTGATGGGAATAACCTACTTTACAGAGCTTATTTTGCTTTAAAAGATTCCTTGAAAACTAAAAATGGGATTTCCACTGGAGCTCTTTTTGGCTTTGTGCGAACAATTTTAAAGATTTTGCGTGAGGAAAAACCTGCTTATTTAGCAATTGCTTTTGATGCGGCAAAGGAAACTTTTCGTAAAAAAATTTATTCAGATTATAAGGCGACCCGGAAACCCACACCTCCTGACCTTCTTGTGCAAATGCCTCTGGCAAGAGAGTTTGCTAAGACCCTTAAATTACGTGTCCTGGAAAACCCGGAATATGAGGCAGACGATTTTCTTGGAACACTTTCCGAGGTTTTTAGCAAACAGGTTGAAATTGAAATTTTAACTGGTGATCGTGACTTATTGCAGTTGATCGAAGAAAATGTGAAAGTTAATCTCTGTGTAAAAGGCGTTTCCGAGCTTAAAACTTTTGATGTAAATTCCTTTACAGAAGAATATGGTTTTTCACCTTTAGGAATTGTTGAACTAAAGGCACTTTGGGGAGATTCATCCGATAATATTCCTGGTGTTGACGGCATCGGAGAAAAGAAGGCAATGGCATTGATTCAGGAATTCGGATCAATCGAAAAAATTTACCAATCCCTGGAAAAAATTCCCAACAAGCGATTGAGAGAGCAGCTGGAAAGTGGTCGTGAATCTGCAGAACTATCAAGAAAATTGGCAGAGATTTATAGAAAGGTTCCAATTGATCTGACCCTTGAGGACCTCAAATGGACTGGTTTTGAAGGTTCTTTGCCTCAATTGGTTCCATTTTTGCGGAAGTTTGAATTTTCTTCTATCCTGGCAGAATTTGAAAAAGATTTCGGAAACTTGCCACCCGCCGAAGAAGAAGTTGAACAGCTTGCTTTGAAATCAGCTCCGGGAGAAAGATTACTGATTTGTTCTCTTTCAGATCTTGAGGCACGTTTTGCGATGACGGGAGATCATATTTCCATTGACCTTGAAACCACCGGCCTTGATCCATGTTCTGACAAAATTGTCGGCTTTTCTTTTGCCTGTTCAAGGGATTGGGCTGCTTATGTTCCCCTTAGGCATTCCTACCTTGGAATAGAACCTGGAGAACAAATAAATCCAAAAATTGCTTTTGAAGCGTTAAAAAAGGCATTGGTGGGAAAGACTATTATTGGGCATAATTTGAAGTTTGATCTATCATTTCTGGCTCGAGAGGGTGTTACACATCCCGGGCCGTTTTACGATACAATGCTTGCTGCTTATGTCCTTGATCCGATGCGATCAAATGCATTGAAAAATTTGGCAAGGGAAATTTTGAAACTTGAAACAATTGATTTCAGTCAAGTGGCAACTAAAGCTGATTTTTCAATGGTTTATCTGGATAAGGCCGCTGAATATGGCGGGCAGGATGCGATTTTGCCGCTTCTTTTAAAACCTATTTTCGATGCTGAACTTACCCAGAGAAAATTGAGTTCCCTCTTATTCGATATTGAATTGCCTTTGTTGAATATCCTATTTGAAATGGAAATGACGGGAATAAAAATAAATACTTCCTATTTAAATGAGTTATCCAGAGAATTTGGCAATCGGTTGCATGAAATCGAAAAGGCTGTTCATTCTGCTGTTGGCTTTAATTTCAATTTGAGTTCACCAAAACAACTTCAGGAAGTTCTTTTCACTAAACTGGGATTAAAACCCCCAAAGAAGACGAAAACTGGGTTCTCAACGGATGCTGAGGTGTTGAGACAGCTTGCGAAAGATAATCCTGTTTGTTCAGATTTATTGGAACATCGTGAAATTTCAAAGCTTAAATCTACCTATGCTGATTCACTGATCGAACTCGCAGAAAAAGGAGATGGGCTGGTTCACACAAACTTCAATCAAAACGTTACAGCTACCGGGCGACTTTCCTCTTCGAATCCAAATCTCCAGAATATTCCCATAAAAAGTGAATTGGGCAGAAAGATTCGACGGGCTTTTGAACCACCATTCGAAAACCATCTTTTTCTCTCCCTTGATTATTCTCAAATTGAACTAAGACTTCTGGCCCACTTTTCCAAGGACCCATCTCTAATTGAAGCCTTCAAGAACTCGTGGGATATCCATTCTTTAACTGCCTCGAGGATTTTTAAAAAGAAAATTGAGGAAGTAAGCGAGTTGGAAAGAAAAATCGGGAAAACAGTTAACTTTGGAATAATCTATGGTATTTCAGCACACGCGCTTTCTGAAGATCTTGGTATTTCACGGATTTCAGCCCAAAATTACATTGACGAATTTTTTTCACAGTTTCCGGGAGTGACAACTTTTTTTGAGGAAAACTTAAAAAGAGCCAGGGAAAGTGGTGGGGTTGAAACTCTTTTTGGTCGACCTCGACCTATTCCAGAACTCCGGGAAAAAAATAAACAAGTTCAAGCCGCAGGGGAACGAGTTGCCAGAAACTCACCTCTTCAAGGTTCTGCAGCTGATCTTGTGAAAAAAGCGATGATTGATTCAAGAAAAGTATTATTGGAAAAAGGCTTGAAAACCCGATTGATTTTGCAAATTCATGATGAATTGGTTTTTTCGACGCCAAAAAATGAGTTGTCAGAGGTAAAAACATTAATGAAATCAGTTATGGAGAACGTGGTTAGCCTGGAAGTTCCACTAGTTTGTGATGCCAGTGCAGGAGAAAATCTTGCCGATCTCCATGAAATTTGATCGTTTTATGCTTCCGTTTCATAGATATTTATTCATTACCAAAGTGTTGGGGTTGAATCAGCAGAAACATTCCTTTTTTGCCTTCAAAAAACGCGAGTTGCTTTGTTTTCCTCGCCCAAGAAATTTTTAGGTTGTGTGGTTTACATAATTTATCCTTGAGAAAAAAGAAACAAATATGAAAAATAAACAAAAAGAATACCTTATTTTTTTTAGTTTTTGTTTGCTTGCAGTGCTTTTCTTTTTTGGCTGCCAGGAAACAGTAAAAAAAGATGAACTCGAAGTTTGTTCAAAAGTTCCCGTAGAAGGCGGAATCTATGAAAGGGCCTTTCCAACACAGGTTTTAACCCTTGATCCAAGAGATATCGGAGACTCTTTTTCGCATGAAGTAAGTCGCCAGATTTTTGATGGTCTGGTTGAATTCAAAGTTGGAGAAAAGGGAGGCTTTGAAAAAGCGCTTGTAACGCCATCTTTGGCAAAATCCTGGAAAGTTTCGGACGATCGATTAACTTACGTTTTTGAAATTCGCGATGGTGTCAAATTTCACGCCTTCACCGGACCAGATAAAATTCCCACAAAAAATGGTGGGAGGCTTGTTGTAGCAGAAGATGTTCGATTCACCTTTAATCGCTTGCTTAGCCCTACTTCCAAAACAAAGCGGGCTCAGGAATTTTTGGTGATTAAAGGGGCAAAAGATTATAACGACGGGCATGCAACTGAAATAGAGGGAATAAAGGTTGTTGCCAGTAATACTATTTCCTTCACCCTGGAGAAACCCTTCGCCCCGTTTTTATCGCTTTTAGCTTTGTGTAATGCTTTTATCGTTCCACGTGAAGATGTCGAAGCTCTTGGAGAAAATTTTGCTCGAAATCCGGTTGGAACAGGTCCATTTTACTATGTTGAGTGCAGCGGTGAAAAAATTGTTTTGAAGGCTAATCCCACATATTTTATGGGAAAACCATACCTGGAAGGGATTGAATTCCCGATTATGAGAGGGGAAATGGATGTTTTTAACGCTTTTATGCGAGGAGAACTTTCCCAGAGTAATGTTCCTGATCCCGAATATAAAAACATTGTTACTGACCCCTTTTGGAGCAAGTATTTTCAGGAGAGTTCCAGGTGGGGAACCTTTTATCTATGTTTTAACGTAACAATTCCACCTTTTGATAATGTAAAAGTTCGTCAAGCCTTCAATTACGCGATCGACCGGGAGACCATTGTCAATTTAATCCTGAATGGGCGAGCGAGGATTGCGAAGGGAGTGCTCCCTCCTGGAATAATGAACCTGGGAAGTGAAACTTCCCACTCCGGTCAAAGAACTCCTGAAGGTGTGCAAGTCTATACCTATGATCTTGTCAAAGCAAAAAAACTCATGGCTGAAGCAGGATACCCTGATGGGAAAGGTTTTCCTGATATAGTGCTTCAGTTTAATCGTGATCCTTCCCATACTCGTACAAGTGAATTTATTCTAGCTAACCTGCGTGATCTGGGAATCACTTGTAAACTTCAGGAAGTTGAATTCCGTGAACACCTTCAGGGTGTCGAAGCGGGGAAAGTGGGTTTCTTCAGAATGGGATGGACAGCCGACTATCCTGATCCTGATAATTTTTTGTATACTCTTTTTCATTCCACAAATATCGGTGCACAAGGAAATTTTGGCCATTATAGTAATCCGATGGTTGACGAGTTGCTTGAAAAGGCAAGATTTGAGATTGATCCAACCGTTCGAATTCCACTGTACAATCAAATTGAACAAATCATCGTAAACGATGCACCTTGGGTTTTCATATACCACTATACCACTCACGTTCTCGTACAACCCTACGTGCGGAATCTTGAATTAACTCCGCTTGGCGCCCCTTTTATACTTTATCGCCAGATCTGGATCGATCCTCTTACCCAAAAGAGAGTGGTTGAAAAAAAGCAAAAATAAATTTTAAGCAATCGAACCCCTTGTGGAATTAGCTTTGGTTGCTGACGGTTCCAAAAAAGTTGAGTATTGGCCAAATTTTCTGCTTCCGGGAAATTTTTCGGCAAGCGAGTTGCCTGTTTTAGCCCCAGAATAATGTTTTCATATAAAAAATCTATCCAACTATTTATCAGGCTGGAATTTAGGCGTCGTAAGGAAATAAAATGATGATTTGTGCTATTTTCCTTTGTCGAAGAAAGTATTGTACCCACCACTCGAAAAGAGCTCGTCGCAGAAAAACGGTATCCTTGAAATGATCATGTTATACCAATTATTATTAATCCGTAGGTATACTTAAATCCTCCAAAAAAAGATTTTCCATAAAATCATTGGAAAGCGTTGGACGTTTTTCTGAATATTCAATTTTTTTCGAATAAGGTTGCTTCATCGCCTTTGGCTCCCAACGTTGTCGGAAAATTTCTTCAGCAGCCAAGAAGATTGAAACCTACGAACTAATTATGAATGGTATTATTTCTTGCCAGGGCTTTATACAAAAAATAAAAAAACAATTATGCAGCTATAAAGATCGGATTAGCTTTTTGATGCCATAATCCAGGGGAAAATTTCGTCATTATTCAATGGAATAGATTTTACTAGTTTTGGTCAGAGTCCTCTTTAAATGGATCTGGACTTGCTGATGGTTGGGAAATTTCTGGGGAAGTTTTTTCTGGTGTTGTCAAAGAAGGGGAGTTTAAGTCAGAATTAGAACCTGAAACTGGCTGTGGAACTTTTGCAGGAAGATAGTTTGAATTTGAAAAGCTTCGAAGCCTTCTTTTTTGAAATAGTCTTTTGGAAGAATTTGCTATATCAGATAAGAAAAAGGTGTTTAAGACGGCACCGACTCCGCCTCCGATAACAGGAATTACTTGCGTCGCTTTTCTTCTGGAAAGATTGATTATAAGCCGTTTTGCAAGGTTTCTAATTGCGGCATTCAGCCCTTCGCGGCTCAGAAATCCTGACATTTTTTTTCTGGCTTCCGGGTTATTACTGTCACTGACGTAATAATCGATATTTAGCGCATCATTTATCGCAGTTTTCTTTTCTTCCAATGAATTCGCACTTCCGGCCAAAAAAACTTCGATGACAAAGGCTTTTTCCTCTTCCCGGGAAGTGTCAAATCCGTAGCAGAATCCGATCCTTTTAATTGTTTGAAGGGTTAGCAGGATAAGCCCTGGAACATCTGCTGCCAAACCGGCAATTCCTGTTATTCCTGTGATAGCTCCTTCCACGCCGGCAAGCCCTTTTGCCCAGACTGCTGCATTCTCGCTAAGAATGTCGCAAATGCTCAATGGAGCTATTTTCAATTCTTCTATGCTCGAGATGTTCAATCCCAAATGTTTGGCGCTTTCAAGAATTTCATTTTTTCCGGAAAATTTGTCTGCTGCAGCCATAGCTTTCTCGAGGGCGCTGATCATCAAATGTTCGGGTAAAACTTTTTGAGCAGCCCACACCAACGGAGATGAAAAGAACCCAATCACTTGATTCAAATTTGACGGAACTTCGGTTTCCCAAGCTTCTATCAAGGTTTCCTGTTGGGTTTCATATAATCCTTTTTTGTATGTCATTGTTTCCTCCTAAATATTAACACTTGCAAATTTTGAACATTATTATACCAAGTTGCATTTAAAAAAGTATTTTTCATTTTTAAAATGCTTACGTGAAGTTACCCATAATGTTTAAAAATTCCTTTTTAGACGCAAAGTGCTATAAATCCGGTTAATTTAATAAAAAAAGAAAAAAATTTTGAAAAAAAGTTACATTTATATTATAAACGTTATTTAGTGAAGAACGTGGATTGTTCTTTAAACTTTTGGATTAACGGGAAAAAAAATGAATAGCTCACAAGGAATGTTTCAGGTTCAGAAACTGACACAGACATTAAAAATGACGCCCGAAATGCAACTGGCGATAAAGATTTTACAGTTGAATTCGGTTGAGTTGAAAAGCAAAATTGAGGAAGTTCTCGAAACAAATCCAATAGTTGAAATAGATGAAAAGCAATCTTCCAGTGTTGAAATCCCGCTCGAAAATATTGATAAAACGGCCGCATCGGAGGCGGTTCCGATTTCCAAAGATTTCAAGGAGTCGACTCGGGACGACTTTGGAATTGATTGGCAGAAATACATTCAAGATACCGAAAATTCAGAATATCGAGTTTCACCTGGAAGCTATTCCAGCGAAGAAGAATCCAACTATGAAAATTTCGTTAAGAACCGGGGAAATTTAAGAGACCACTTGAATGCCCAACTTCCAGAATTGCCTCTAAATCCTACTGAGCTGAAGATTGGGGAATACATTATTGGTTTGATTGACAGAAATGGCTATTTGCGTCACACAGAGCAAGTAATCTCTGAACTTCTCAAAGTTGATGAATCAGTAGTTGAGAAAGTAATTAAGGTTTTGCAACAAATGGATCCTCCTGGTGTTTGTGCTTTCGATCTGAAGGATTGCCTTCTGATTCAGGCGTTAGAAGAAGGATACAAAGATGATATTGTCACTACGATCATCGAAAAATATCTGGATGAGGTTGGACATAACAAACTTCCTTTTATTGCAAAAGAGTCCGGGTATGAAATTGATGATGTTTCGGCAGCAGTAGAAATAATCAAGCAATTTAATCCCAAACCGGGAGCGAGTTTTCCATCCCCTGTTGATGAAGTCTACATTGTGCCGGATGTTTTCATTGAAAAAATTGACGGTGAGTACAATGTTACACTCAACGAAAGAGGAATTCCCAGACTCCGGATCAACTCTCTTTACAAAGATACGATGAAGAACAAAGAAAAATTGGATAAAACATACGAATACATTCGCCAGAAACTTGAAGATGCACGTTCTTTCTTGAAATATGTTGAAAAGAGAAAAACTACAATTCTTAGTGTGACAAAGGCAATTGTTGAAGTTCAGAAGGATTTTTTTGAATTCGGAGTAAGGCATCTTAAACCGCTTACTTTGCAAGATGTTGGGATGATGGCGGGAGTTCATGAATCCACTGTAAGTCGTTCCACCAGCGGAAAATATGCACAAACCCCCCGAGGGCTTTTGGAGTTGAAGTTTTTCTTTTCGGGAGGGGCTCGGACTGTTTCCGGTGAAGACATCTCTACTGTCGCTGTAAAAAAACGAGTTGAAGATATGATAAAAAGTGAGAACCCTTCAAATCCTTTGTCTGACAGCGATATTGAAAAGAAATTGAAAGCCGAAGGTATTTCAATCGCTAGAAGAACTATTGCAAAATACCGTATGGAATCCAATATTCCAAGTTCATCAAGCCGAAAAAGAGTTTAAAGCAAGGTAAAGCCTTTTTTTAGTCAAACGTCGGCTTCATTCAAACGGAATTTCCTAATTTTGTCTGGGATCAGTGGGCTAATCAGACCATTTTTTTTCTTTGCTCTGAACAATTAAAATCTGCCTTGTAATGGCCCGATTCGTATGGTATGATCTCCGCGATTTGTTTATTTCCAATCATTTTTTTCCCTCAAAAAGGAGTATTCCCAATGGCTAAAATAAGAAAACAACGAAAGTCAGGAAATTCCCAGGAAAGTGGAGCTCGCGCTAGCCTGACACAGCAATCTGAGGGGCAAGGAACTTTTGATTTGGCTGCAAATATTTTCCTTTTTCTCCTTTTAGCCGGAGTGATTCTTATTTCACCATTTCTTTATTCCCGGTATACAACTGAAAATTTCTTAACTCCCAAAGAGTTTACCAGCAAAATCTGGATGGGTCTTCTCTCCTCACTATTCTTTATTTATCTTCTGATTAGGCATTTTTCGGGTGGAAAGGTTGAACTTTGCAAGACTCGATTGGATCTTCCTATTTTTATCTTTTTTGCCCTTTGTGTTGCCTCGCTCGCCTGGAATTATAATATCCCTTCAGGGATAAGAGACATACGTGGGACATTCCTGATTCTCCTATTGTTTCCCTTAATAGTGAACATTGTCTGGTATCAATGGCAACTTGACACAATACTGTGGGTAATAGCTTTTGCCGGAATTGCGACGGCAACTCTTGGAATCATGGAATCTTATAATCTCTATTTCAGATATGATCCTATGCGAGGAATTGTTTTTGCGCGGGATGAAATTTTTGCCGGACAGATTTATGATGCCTTTTACCTTCCTCTATTTCCCCAGTTAGCCAGTAAAAATTATGATATAACCTCGATTGTTTCTACTTTTGGAAACAGGAACTACCTTGGAACTTTTACGATGTTTACAGCTTTTATTCCGTTAGCATTTTATTTTTATTATAGAAACTCTATAATGAAAGCTGTTTCGATGGGCCTTTTCGGATGGATGATTTTTGGGATGTACATTTCCCGATGTCGTGCAGCTTTATTGGGACTGGTTTGTGGATTTATTTTCATGTCTATCGCCCTGTTTCTATTCGACAAAGGCTGGAAATTTATCAGGCGAAACGCCATTTTCTTTTCGCTTGCTATACTAATTCCTCTGTCAATTTTTTGTTTTTCAGTTTTTACGACTAAAAAAACCAGCGTGTCATTTCTTGACAAGCTAAAGACCACTTTCACAATGGATAGGCAGGCCAGCAACGTTTTTGAACGAGTCTGGGTTTGGTATGGAACTTTCGAATCCTTTGCTCATTCCCCGGTCAAATGGGTAATTGGAAGTGGATATGGTGCATTCAAACATTTTTTCCCTCTTCAAGAGGCAGCTTCATTTGATGATGACAACAAAGAGACTTTTGCTGCAGTTACTTTTAGGCAAGCCCATAATGATTGGCTCCAACTTGTCTCAGAGTTAGGGTTAATTGGTCTGGGAGTTTTTCTTTTTATCTGTTGGAGGTTTTTTGGAGGGATTTTTTCAGCGATCAGAAAGGATATGGATTTATCTGAAAATCCTGAAATTAAAGGTGAACATGTTTTATTGGTGGCTCTTGGGGCAGCAATGGTTTCTCAAATGATTGCTGCTGTCCCTGATTTTCCATTTCATAGGATTGAAACAGCACTATATGCGGTTGTTGTGCTAGCGTTAGTTCCACTTCTTGGTGAAACAGAGTTTTTTCAAAAACCTCTTCCAAAAACAGTAATCAATGAAACAGCTTTTCTCTTCACTTTCCTGGGTTTGTCTATCGTCACTGGCTTCAATGCTGCAGGATTCGAAATGAAATGTTGGCAAGCTGACACTCTTGTGAGAAAAGCGGAATCCCTTATTTCAGGTCGCTCAACTCCTCAGATGGTGGATGAGGCGAAACAAGCCCTTCAGCGAGCTATTGAGATCGACCCGCTTCCTGGAGATCCTTATTTGAAACTTTCTTCCATTTATGAAATTGAGGGAAAAACTGATGACGCAGTTGAGTACACCGAACGTTCCTGGAAGAACATTAATTTTAATGCCCGCTCAACATATCATTCTGTGGTTTTCAGACAAATGCATATTGCCTATCATTTGCTTCATGACCATTATAAAGCTTTGCAATATGCTCTCAAAGGGCAATATCTTACCGCTGGAGAAGCTAGATCAATTTATTATTTCTATCTGGGGAAAGTAGCATTGGAAGCCAAAGAATTGCCAATAGCTGAATGGGCACTAAAGAGGTCTTTAAATTATCCAAGCTTTAAACAACAGGCTGCGTCAAATCTTGCGGTTTGTTATGCCACTGAACAGAGATGGAGTGAAGCTTATGATTTTACAGCTTCCCTTTCCGAGTCTCTTGGAGATCAAGACCCCACTTTACTGGACATCGTAGGAATTTCAGGTGCGAATTTAAAGAAGTTTCCGGAGGCGGAAAAAGCTCTTCGTAAAGCCATTGAGTTGAATCCATCACAACCAGTTTACAAGCGTGACTTAGGTTGGACCTTATTAAAGATGAGCAAAATTTCAGATGCCAAAAAAATTCTTGAAGACGCTGCTGAGATGACTACCATTCCTGAGGGAATTAAAGCCGAGGTTGTTGGAATGCTCGCTTCAGTTTCTTCTGGATTATTAAATCAAGGAAAAACACTTCAGAATAATGGAAAGAAGGATGAAGCTATGGCTTATTTCCAGAGTGTTGCCACTTCAAAATTCACTTCCCCCAAGGAAAAAACTGAAGCTGAAAAAGAAATTGGGGGAATCGTTGGAGTATCTAATTCTGCAACTAAAACTCAAACTCAGACTTCGTTGCAAGGGAGCCATTCGAGTGTTTCTCCTGCAATAATTTCAGGCAATCCCACTTCCCCTTCAACTTCCTCTGTTTCCCCCACGGAAAAGGCTTCTACAGCCTCTGGAAGTTAATTAAATTGAATGGTTGAAAAATGAATCAAAATAACAATAATCAGAAAATCAAATTTGTTTCCTCGCAATCAGAACTATTATTTCCTTGGAGAGGGCGAAATTATGCAGTTTTATTTCTTCCCTTGGTTTTTCTTTTTACCATTTTCACTGTTGGATGTGGCGAAAAGCGAATTCCTGAAAGATTTCAAAAGCAGATGCAGGAAAAAAATGATTCGTTATTAATAATAGGAATGCTGGGCGATCCCAGAGATTTAAATCCAATCTCCTACCAAGAAAGATATTCTGAATTACTAAGTTCTTTAATTCATGCTGCTCCATTGAAAAGAGATTCCACCGGATCCTTCACCCCTGATTTGTGGGAATCATTTACTTTTGGGAATGATCCCAGCGGAAATCTCATTGTAGAAGGAACCTGGAAGGAAAATATCAAATGGCATGATGGAGCTGCTTTTTCCAAAAAGGATTTTGAATTTACATTGAATGCGATGAAGCGACCAGAAGCCAAGTCATATTACAGAGATTTGGCTGAAAAAATAATTAATGTTGAGCAATCAGAAAATGACAGAAAATGCCGAATAACTTTCAAAGGTTCCTCCAGACAATATTTTGAATTGCTGTGTGCCGGGATTCTTCCTGAACATATTTTAAAAGAGCAAAATTTAGATGAACCTCTCGTAAAAATTGTTGAAGAGAAAGATGCAAGCGGAACTCTAAAAGAAATTCTTCCATATGTGGCATCTGAAACGAGTGAAGAAAAACATAGATTCTGTGATTATCCGATTGGATTAGGGCCTTACAAAATTGAATCCAGGATTCCAGGGCAAATTATTGAATTAGTTAAAATTGATATTCCGCAGAAGTCATCTAAAGCAGCCTTCGAAAAAATAATGGTTCGGTTTTATTCCGATATCGAAGAAGAAGTCAATGACCTTCGGAAGGGAAAACTTGATGCAGCTTTCTTCCTTTCGGATTATTACCAGGTTTTAAAAGAGATAAAATTCAATGGCGTCAAACTTGTGAAACTTCCTAACCCAAGCTATCTTATGCTTGGTTATAACACAAAAAAAACTCCCTTTGACAATGTTAATGTTCGAAAAGCTTTTGACCACGCATTAAACCGGAAAAGAATCGCTGAAATTATTTCCTTACCTGGTGAGCCCCTTTTTGATGCTCCCATTTTCTCAACTTCTTCAAGCAGTAATGATTTGAAAGATGAATTATTTGATCCGGGAAAATGTTCTGAAGCGCTTGCTAAAGAAGGTTTGGTTGATGTCGATGCTGATGGTTGGCGCGAATTCCAGGGAAAGAAACTTGAACTGGACTTTTTGGTCAATGGTGACAATTTTGTGAGAAAATCTGTTGGTGAGGAAATTGTTGAGGAGTTAAAACACGTTGGTATCAAGGTTAAATTGAAAACTCCTGATTGGCCGGAGGTTATAAAAAGTGACCTTCCTGAGGGGAAATACGATCTCTTTCTCCTTGCTTTTTATGCTCCTTCCAATGGGAATTGGATGAACCTTTGGCATTCAACTCCCAAAGTCGGTGATGGTCTGAACTTTACAAATTTCTTTTCTCCCGAACTGGATGAAGCTTTCTTAAAGCTTGATGGGTTAATAAGCTCATCAGAGGAAAACGAACTAAAGTTGAAAGCTAAAAAGATATTTGATGAAAATCTTCCTGCAAGTTTCCTTTTCAAGCCCTGTGATTCGATTCTCATAAGCGATAGGTTGACTATTGGAGGTGAGGAAATTCCAGAGCAAGTGCTGAATCCGCTTAATTGGAAATTAGGGCCTTCTTCTGCAACAACCGTTCTGCCGACGGGAAAAACTAATTGATTTTGAGGACTCCATTACTTTCAAAGTGCTTTTGAATATTGAAAATTTCTCGCTTATTTTAAAGGGAAGTGACGGAAAACAGCTTCCCGTTTTGGACCATGTCAATCTTAGCGTAAAACCGGGCGAATGCCTTGGAATAGCTGGTGAATCTGGTTCGGGAAAGACCGTTTTGGCACTTTCAATAATGGGTTTGATTCCCGCAGCTTCTGTTTTTTCCCGAAGTGGGGGTATTAGTTTTCGAGACCAGGATTTAGTGAATTTGGCAGAAGAAAAATTAAGGAAGATCCGGGGAACTGGAATTTCAATGGTTTTTCAAGAGCCAATGAGCGCAATGAATCCCCTGTTAACCCTTTACGAACAAATTGCTGAGACTGTGAGAGCGCATCTTTCCAACCTTTCAGAAAAGGAAGTTGGGAATAAAGTGGATAGTGCTCTTCGAAGGGCTGGTTTTGACGAACCCTGGAAAATTCTCCGGGCTTATCCCCATCAGCTTAGTGGGGGAATGCGTCAACGTGCAATGTTGGCAATGGCGATTGTTCTGGAACCCCCCTTGATTATTGCTGATGAACCTACAACAGCTCTCGATGCGGCCCTTCAAGTTCAGCTTTTGGCCGAATTTCGAATTGCGGTAAAAGAAAAAGGTCATTCTCTTTTGTTCATCAGTCATGATTTGGGAGTAATCAGGACTTTGGCTGATCATTTGGCAGTTTTATATTCCGGGTCTCTTATTGAATATGGTCCGGCAGGCGCGGTTTTATCTTCCCCTGCTCATCCCTACACATTTGCCCTGGTTTCCTCTCTTCCCCGATTAATCAAGGAAAAAAAGCTTCCACATACTATTCCCGGACATCTTCCCTCACCAGATTGTCGCCCAACCGGCTGTGTGTTTTCTGATCGTTGCATTAGGGTAAGAGAAAACTGTCGAAAAGAAATTCCCGGGAAAACAAAAATTTCATCTGATAGAGAAGTAAGGTGTTTTTATCCACTTTAAAGTTGTAAGGATACTGATTGTTACCGTGGTAAATATAGTGAAAGTCTACAGATAGTTAGAAAATGGGAAACGAAGACTTAAAAAATTCTCCGGAAAACAAGGAAATATTGAGAGTTGAAGGGCTGTGCAAGCACTATGATCTTCATCGCTCAATTTATTCCAGGTTTTCTGATTGGCGGGAGAAAAAAAATCCTCCAGTTGTTCGGGCTCTAAATAAGGTTTCTTTTTCAGTGTTCTCCAGGGAAACCTTGGGAATTTTAGGGGAAAGTGGCTCAGGAAAATCAACACTGGCAAGAGTTCTCATGGGATTGTTATCGCCGGATGCTGGTTCTGCTTCTCTTCTTGGTTCTGATCTTTTTGATTTCTCCCGAATTAATCGCTTAAAGAATTTGAAGCGAATGCAGATGGTCTTCCAGGATCCATTTAGCTCTCTTGACCCTCGACAATCCATTGCAAGTGTCTTGAAGGAGCCTTTGAAAATCCATGGGATCCATCCTTCCGAAGGTTATGAGAAAAAACTTAGAGAAGCTTTAAGTGAAGTTGGACTTGAACCGGATATCCTGACAAGGTACCCTGCTGAGTTCAGTGGAGGACAAAGACAGAGAATTTGTGTTTCCCGTGCGCTACTTCTGGACCCTGAAATTCTGATTGCGGATGAGGCCGTTTCAGCTCTTGATGTTTCAGTGCAAGCCCAAATTCTTGAACTATTTGTGAGGTTGAAAGAAGCACGGGGTTTGACACTTATTTTTATTTCCCATGATGTTGCTGTAATCAGGCAGCTTTCAGATCGGATTCTCGTTTTTTATCGGGGAAATCTTGTTGAAACAATGTCCTCTGAATGCTTGCTCACCGATGTCGCTCACCCCTATACAAAAAAACTCTTGAATGCCGCACTTTTTCTTAGAGAAGGGAGTCCGATTCTTCCTGAAAAAAGTAATGTTTTAAAGAATTCACCCCTTCTTGTGAATGATGGTTGCCCATTTTTTTCAAGATGTGATTGCTCTGATGAACTGTGCAAGTCACCACCCTCCTTTTCAGAACTGCATCCTGGTCATTCAGTAGCCTGTTGGAGATCGGTGAACAGCAAATGAACTCGATAATAGAAACTTTAAGGCCACGACAGTGGACGAAAAATCTTATAATTTTCACACCAATTCTTTTTTCTGAAAAACAGCTTTTTGTAAAACCGACTGCCTGGCTTTTTTCCATTTCTGGATTTTTGATCTTTTGCTTTCTTTCCGGTTCTGTCTATCTTTTAAACGATATGGTAGATAGCGAAAACGATAAACTGCATCCCGAAAAGAAAAAAAGGCCAATTCCTTCAGGCAGGCTTTCCATGGGGCAAGCCAAATTTCTGCTAATAGCTTTACTCTCCTGTTCTATGTTTGCCTCCTTCATTTTGCCCAGGCCTTTCTTTTTTTCAGCTATCCTGTATTTTATTCTTAACGCTGCATATTCATTCTTTTTGAAGAATGTTGTTATTCTTGATATTCTTTCGATTGCCTTAGGTTTTGTAATAAGAGCTGAAGCGGGAGTTGGTTCACTCCAAACAGTTGATCCAAGGATTCATATTTCCCACTGGTTGATTTTGTGCACTTTTATGCTTGCTCTTTTCCTTGGAATGGCTAAAAGAAGAGGAGAAATCAAACTCCTTAAAGGGACTGCTTCCAGTCATCGCAAAATTCTTGACGAATATTCTATTCATTTCATTGACGACATGACCTCAATATCTGGGGCTACCACTGTTCTTTCTTATGCCCTTTATACGGTTAGCAGCGATACTATTGCGAAGTTTGGGACAGATTCACTTATTTACACTATTCCATTTGTAATTTATGGGATTTTTCGTTATTTATATATTATTCATATAAAAGGGGAAGGAGATAACCCCAGCGAAATTTTACTTTCGGATAAACCCCTTCAGATTAATCTCTTATTCTGGATTGCGGCAAGTCTGATTTTAATTCACTTACCAAATTGAAGATGCTCAAAGAAGAACATTTTTTTTTCAAAAACATTTCTGAATCAGCGAAAATTCATCCCTGGTGGTTTTTTGTTTGCCTAGTGATTTGCATTTTTCTGGAAATATTTGTTTTTGTCTATCCACCCAAAGGATTTTCTTCAACCGACGTAATAATTTTAGGGAATGTTTTTGGAAGTCCGTTGGTTGAATTCCCTCGCATCTGGAATAAATTGTTCAACGACGATGATTTTATGCTCAAGGTCTTAGGGGACTCAAAAATTATCGAAAATATGGACAAGAATTTGTGGTTAAATTTTTTAAACCAGAGGATAAGAGGTGCCCTTTCGTACTTCCAGACAAAGGATGGCTTTGTAAAAATTTCATTTCATCAACCTTCTCAGAAAATGCTGAGACCATTTTTGAATTGTTTCACTTCCAATCTATTATCGGAAATAAGAAAAATTGAAAATGAAGAACTCCTTTTAAGGAAGGAAATAGTGCTCTCTCGACTGAAATTGGTTTCAGCGCAGTTTTCCCTTTTAAGATCCTTAACTGCTGAACCAAGTGAAATGGATTTTTTGTTAGGTCTAAATCCTCAGAAAGGAAATTCTTTTCCACAATTTCCTGATTTCCAAAAAGTATCAAGCTCCTCTTCATTTTTGGGAATTATTGAGAAATACATTTCCAACGAGATAGATTTTACAAGGTTTGGGAGCATTCTTGAGTGGAAAAAGATTAACATTACTGATTCTGCCTTCTTGACAATATATCCACGCTCTTCAATTTTGCTTACACGGCCTGAAACTGAGTCTAAACCAGTACAACCTTTTCTTGAGATTTTTTACATTCTTATTCCGCTTGGAATGAGCATCATCTTCTTAGGTGGATTACTTACTTTCAACATCCCTTCTCAGAAGTCTGAAAATTTGCTAAACTGAAAGAAAAGTGTTTTCTCAACTGGATTTAATTACATTGTAATTTTTTATTATTACGATCTTGCAGATTTTATTCATTTGAGGTTATCAGCCAATAATTATTCAGGGTGATACAAAGAAGGCTAAGAATGTTTAAATTGCATAATCGCTATAGACCATTGGCATTGTTTTTTGCATTTTGGCTTGTGATTGAGCCTTTTGCAATTTCAATGTTGCGGGCTGAAGAAGGTAAACCTGATTTAAATCCTAAAGTTACAATAGCAGATCTTGAAAACCCTTTTTCGATGGATGAAGTTCTGACCCCGGTTGAATATCTTGACTATTTGCTCGAACTTCGAGGATTGGCAAAAGAAGACCTTCTGAAACCGGATTCAGCAAAAAGTACTTGTGAAGCCAAAGCCTGGTCAGATTGGATGCAGATGATGTCCAACATCTACATGACAATGGGTTCACAACAAACTGATATCTTTGGTTTTTATTCGGCGTTTCATAGCCTTTTCAAAAAAACATTGGAATCAGTTGGTGATTTGACAACCGACCCCGGGGCAAGTCCCAACCTTTGGAATGCTATTTCCAAAGCTTCTTTGCAGACCCTTTATCTTTTTGCCTTTCTTGGGCGAGGAAGCCTACCGGTTGAATGCAAAAATTTAATTCGCTCTTTTGCGTTTATCACCTCAAGAATTTCCAGAACCCTTGCGGCAACTCACACATTCAATTTTCTTCGATATCTTGCCGTTCCAACGACAGAAGTGATTGGTGACACTGGCCTTTCCCAATCAGGCGAATATTTCAGATGGGTTCAAAAGGTAACAGGCCATTCTGGAAGTGATGTAAAAGACGTTCTGTCCAATTTCCAGGGCGTTGCTCGTACGATTGGAATCGGGTTGGTTGTAGTTCAGCTGGTTTACGATGTTTTTAATTTAACCACTTCTTCAGATATCCACGGTGGAAGATATAATTCCTATGACACCATCTCCACAGGAATTTGGGCAGCACTTTCTGCGGCATCGTTGGTCTGTATGTTCGTTCCAGGTGGACAAATAGTCTCCATGTGTTTTATTGCATGGTCTGCGATTTCTAAAATTTCCGATACCTTGGGAGAGCATAATAAAAAATGGAAAGAGGCTTATAAGAATTCTTTTTGGTTTCTTTACGAGAAAGATCCTGCATTTAAGTCATTTTTCGAAAATCGTGGAAATTTGAAAACTGATGAAAAGTGTGCGTCTTTAGTACTAGCTGAAAAAACCTATGGTGAAAAGATCAAAGAGCAAGTTCCAAAAAATGATGACGAAAGAAACATGCTTGTAAGAAGCAAGCAAATTTTTGAAGTCATGGAAAAACAAGGAATTCTAATGACTTATTATTGCCAAACGAGCTTTGCTCTTCCCGATTTTAAGCTCGAACGTTTGGAACAACTTTGGGCTGAAAAAGCCGATTATATGTCATGGAAGCCAACAGAAGACGAATCAAAAGCCAATCAGCAGAGAGGTTTTTTTGGAAATCTCGGTCATTCTTTAAATCCAATGAATATTGTAAACTTCATTGGGGATAAAATTGACTCAAGAGGTTTCAACAGCGAAATTAAAAATAGTGACATATCTTTAGTATATTTTAATCCTGATTTTGTACTAGAAAAAAAATATAAGAACTATTTAATAGGAAAAAATCTCCAAGGTGGTTTTTACGATATTCTTTCCGTGAGGATTGAACAATCCCCTTTCAATTATATTCCACTTGTTGGAATTGATTCCTCAAATTGGAATGACGAGATTCTTAATGAAGCTTTTCAAACTGATGCATTTGTTATTGGCACGAAGGAAATGGCCTTTTTAACCCAACAGGTAAAAATGGCCAATGACCAAATAGTTTCTTCAATGGAAAGTTCCGACATTCAGTTCCGGGGGTTGCAGAAAAACTTCATCCCACAGGTTAAAGTGACGCTGCAAGCTTTAAAAAAACTCCTTGAAGCTTACCGAGATAAACCTGATGAAGAGATGAAGCCAATTTTTGATGATATGCACAACCATTTTAACTGGACCTGGGATAATGATTGGGGTTTGAAGACACCCAGAGCTATTGTTACTAATTTTCGAACTGATATTGAAAAAAAACTACAGATTATTCCCCTCAGCCTTGGCCAGATGGCTGCCGAAACTGTTATTCAAGGCCTTTTTGCAAAAGAATTAACCGATACATCAGCACTTTTGCAAAACCTTTTGGAGGAAAAGAAAAATCAACTTGCCAATTTTGACCAGAACTTCAAAGACGATGAATTTCGCCGGTTTTTGAAGGATGGCACATATCTTGATATAAAAGGATCTTCAGGCCTTCTGGGATTGGATTGGTTTTCTGGAATGTACCCGGCTTATGAGGAGTTAAGAAAACAACTGGAATTATTTGAGACCCAGGTAAAAGCTTATCAAGAGAAGGCTAAAAAAGCAGCCAATGTGCATAATGATGGTTGGCTTTTCTGGAAGATCGAGATAGAAACCCCTGGAAATCTCCTTGCTGACCTAAATACCCAGCTCGATGAATTTAAAAAGTTAATTCAAATATATGAACAAATCAACGACCCAGATGCTAAACCTGCGATTTCCAGCGATAACACAAAGGTTTTTCCGCTCGGAGGATTTAAGCTTGTTACTGATCCTTCTCAACCCCTGAATCCGAATCAACCTGTTTCGATATTATCTCAATAACCGAAGAGAACGTTTCTCAAAGTTTAAAACGGAAGTTCCATTTCAAAACTTAAGAAATAACACCCTGCACCTATCTTCCAATCAGCATTTAAGAGAGGCACAAAAATGTTTAGGTTGGCAGTTCTGGGGCAATGGGGTTTGTCAAAAAAAAACACTTTCAAAACCACCGTTGCCTACAATGGTAGTTGCATATTTGGGATCAAGAAAAGCTCGATTAATAAAGGATCACCGCTGCATGGATTGAGCGTGACCGTTCACAGCCAAGCTCCTCAGCTTAATCAATCTTCGTGAACTTCGGCTGCACCTGGTGGCGTCCGGTCACGACGATTCCCATGTGAACGTACTCGCGACGCTGTCCGTTCTCGGTATCGAAATCGTGCCAACGTTTCTCGAATTCGTCCCAGGGGAGGTAGCCAACGGTGCCGAGCAGCATCGGATCTTCGATGAACAGGACGTCCTTGTTGTATCCGATGGCGACGCTGTAGTGACCGTCATCCCAGTCCTTCGAGTAGTCCGAAACCGTGTTTTCTGACCATGCCTGGTAGTCTATGATGACGAGGTTCCTGTTTCGGATGTACTCCTTGAGCTGTTCACGCGTCATTCCTGTGACGATTGTCGCATTGAGCTTCGCCTTGACCAGTCCCTTGGCCAGCAATGTCTCGTGCGTGCCGTTGTCAGGCGTCGTTCCGAGGGCCTTTGCGTAGTCCTCCTGGAAGCCGTCCTGGCCGAAGTAATGCAGCACGCACTGGAACGCCGCAGGGCCGCATGAATACGAATTCATCTGCTCGACGTCGGGGACGCCGTCGATGTAGACATCGGGGACGAGGCTGTCGGCCGTGTGCCGAAGCTCTGGGTAGTTCTGGGGCAGCTCTTTCGCCGGATGGTCGGCCGGGAAAACGGGCGATACGAGGATTGCGAACAAGAGGAGGACGACGGGGACTGTTCGGCAGATCATTCCGCTTCTCCTTGAGTGGTCGAATTTGCTTAAAGTATACGTTGTCTGCTTCTCCTTGTCAACAAGTGGAACCTGGGGGTAGGGTCCAATGGAACAGAAAACGCAGTTTAGCTCATTTTGTTCTCCCTCTGCTCAGCTCCAGAAGAATCTTCACGCCTCTCTAAGCCGAAGTTCCGGACGCAAAATCTATTGAAATCCTGATCTGTAAACGAATTTAAGGCATTTTTCAGACGGTTTTTGCTGGACTGTAGGAAAACCCTTGAAACCATCTTCAAATGCTATTTTCAGGCGTCAAATTTACATGGACAGAAAAAGCAGGCAAAAAAGGCTTCTTTTTGGCTTCAGGTCATAACAAGAGGGCTTTTTCACTCGGGAACTTCGGTCTAAGCTCTAATTTCAGAATTCCTGGTATCGATAGTTTGCGTTTTCTCGGAAAAGGGCTTCAAAAGGTAGTTTTCTGATTTTGGAATACTTTTCGGTTGGATTTTATCCTGAGACCAACTTACATAAAACTAAATCAGAAGATTCCTTCCAAAGCAAGTTGGCAATTCATCAATCGAAAAAATGGTATCAAATCTAAATCCCCGAGATTGGGATGTCTGAATTTAGGTACCACATGTTGATATAGAGTCTGGCGAGTTATTCCAAATTCACGGCAAAGTTAACCAACAATTGTTTCCGGTTTTTCCATTGCACCCATAGCTAATCGCAATTTCCTTGCCGTCATCTTGAAAGAAGCGCCACCTTTGCGACGTCCCGCCATAGCTGCTTTTAATCATTCCCTGGTGCGTTCGGCAATTAGTTCACTTTCAAATTCGGCGAGTGCGCCAAAAACTTCGAATACAAGTTTACCGACAAGAGTTGTTGTATCTATCGCTACGTCTGTCCAGACAAGACTTTAGGCCCTAAGCCACGATTTGTGAGATCATGCAAATAGTTTTGTTGGAAAATATTAGACTTTTTGCAGGAATTTTGGCATTGCCAAAAAAAATAAAATTAAGAATGTTTTGTAAAACGCATTTAGAGTAAATGAAAGTAAAATTGTTGCGTTGGCATGCTAGTTGCAATTTATCACCTTTACCAGTATCCTAAATTTCAGCATCTTGACATTTTAACAAGTGAGGAAGACTAAATGAATTTCTCGAAAAATTTATCAGTTATTATGCTTCTGTTGGTTGCTCAGCTGGCTTGGGCTAACCCCCAACCCCTTTTTCAGCAACTTCACAAGGAATCAGGTTTGTCTGAAACCAAAGTTTCCAATTTTAATTATAAAGCATTTCTCGCCGATCTCCGGATCAGATTGTCGGGCACGGGTCCGACGGTGTCACGCGCCTCAATGTTGCTCCAGGCGCTTGAAGAATATCGCGACCGGTCAGCTTGTTTTCCAAGCACGGTTCACACGTCTGTTGCCGATGCCCTGGTCTCAGTTTTAAATACAAATAGGCTGTATGTTGGAGTCGTGGATATGGTCAGTACAGGCTTTTTTAAACTCGAAACTGTTTCGGTTGATGAATCACAGCAAGGTCGCATCCTTCTGGAAGTCGCCGACCTTGTGACAAATGTAAAGGGTCCTTTTCATCCGCTTTTGGGGAGCTTCGATGACCCTTTTCCCAAACGATCTGCCGGACTGGATTTACTCAATCGGGTTTATCGCGATGAAACAACTCCGGCCAAGGTAAAAGAAATAATTCGCGAAGGTTTCGCCCGTGATCAAGTTTGCATTAGCTGGGACGCTTCATTGATCAACGTTCGATCGACAATTTCCCAAGCTCTAAAACAATACACAACCGGATTGTAAAAATAGGGGCATAAGTTTTATCGAGCATTTTCACGAGTTTCCAATGAACCTGAATTGGATAAATTTCTGTTAACTCGAAGTTCCAAGTCTAAAATGGCATAAAGCATAAATAGGATGATTGTTTGAGCCTATTTTCCCTAAGGAACCTGTCCATTACTGCTCCGAAGATCATGATCCCAAGAGAGCATCCAAAGGCTTACATGGACAGGTTTTTTTTGTGCAATGCGAATTTTTCCTTCTTGCACTGATCCAATCAAAACATCTATCAGTGTACCGCGGTTGGAACTTCGGGTTAATGTCTGACAGATTTTCGGCCTAAACCAAATACTGTTCACTTAAGCATCTGAATGCTGTTTTCAATTTTCAACCAGGATGTTTTCCCTGGCTTCCGATGGCGGATTGGAAAATTACTCATCTTCCTTTTCACTCCTCGTTGGTTTTGGCGTGAT
>JADFXM010000049.1 GCA_015233565.1 Candidatus Rifleibacteriota bacterium | reverse complement strand
GCCATCAGGCTCGCGAAAGCGGGCTTTTTTTGTTTCATTTTCAAAGATCACTAAATGTTATAACAATTTCAACATCCTGGTAAAATAACGTGAGAAAATTTTGGGATCGCTACGCGAAAATCGACACCTATTGCGGTTCCAGTACAACTCCGTTGCTGTGCTATATCTTCTTCCGGTATACAGATACGGGGTCATCGTTTTGGCAAAGTATTTTCCATGATGCCAGTAGTCATGTATGCAGCCACCCAAGCTGAATTTGCCTTCCAGGCGATCTAACAGATCGTCGAGATCATCTTCCCTGCACGGTGCTACACCGTAACCCTTCTTATCTGGCCAGCGGAAATTACCCCATGCGTCATAATCAACTTTCGCTACGATGTTTCCACAATGATTCGTGAGTGCAATCGTGCTTCCAAGTGCGTCTTTGAGCATCGAAAGGCTCTTACCGTGGTAGTTGGTCGTTTCGATATCGTCTGAGCCTGGGCTGGAAATGAATTCTCTTACCGAGAACAACTTTGGAATCTTTGGTTTCCAACAGAAGGGCCCGAATTTCCAATCCTTGCCGACTACTTTTGGTGCAACGAGATATTCGTTGCTTTCGTCGTCACCGTCATAAACTGAAAAATACGTCATTCCTGCTTCTTTTCTGATGATTCTTCGCCAATCATTAGGTAAATAACCGTATTCTTCAATGGTTTCCAGTTTTTTGGGGCAGATATTGCAATGTTTCTTATGATGTTTAGGGCATTCGATTTCGGCTTCGACTTTAAGAAGTCTATTGTCAAATGACCAGGTGTTATCAGTAATGTCGTCACCTTCGGTCGAACGTATCAGATTGCCATCAGAATCATATTGGAAGGTGTCTGAAGCTCTGCCTGTCATTCTACCTGCTGAATCATAGAATAAATTCACGGTTACGGGCTTGATCTTTGAATTACTACTTTGGGTAGTTTCAGTCAGCCGATCACCAGCGCCATTGTAAGTGTAAGAAACCTTCTGACCATCAGGGTATGTAACTTTTGTCAACCAGTTCGACTTGTCATACTTATAAACAACGGTCCCACCTTCATCATCAGCCATGGAAAGCCTGTTTCCAACAGCGTCGTAAGTGTATTTTCGGGAAGAAATTACGTTTTTAGACTTCTGATTGAGTTCATGCTTCACCAAAAGTAGCCTACCAGCTAGATCGTAAGTGTTAGTGGTATTTACGCCTGGCCGTGCTACCGTGATTTGTCGCCCGGCAGCATCAAAAGTATATTTTATTTCATTATCATTTCCCGGTGGTGTAAGCGATACAAGCCGATTTAGGGCATCGAGTTTGTATTTTAGAGTGTTACCTTCCGGGTCGATTGCGGAAACCCTGTTCCCTGCAAGGTCACACACGTATGACCAAGTTTTGGGTGAATCAGAACACGCAGCAGTTTGAAAGGTTTCTGATTTGATATTTCCAACTGAATCATATTTTTTTGTAACTAAACTGTTTATATCTGAACGGGTTAATTCCCGACCTTCCGGGTCATAAGCCATTGTTGCAATTCCACCACTGGGGTAATCAACCTTAACTAAGCGATTCACAGTATCGAAATGGTAATTGGTCGCCTGGTTTCTTGCATTTACCAGTGTTGTTCTGTTGCCAACCCCATCATAAGAGTATTTGGTCGTATTTCCAAGCGGGTCGACCTCGGAAGTTACTCTTCCGGCGAGGTCTAATTCCCAACGCCATATTCTATTTGCGCCATCAGTAAGCCTTACGCGATGACTGGCTGAATCATAACCGTATGAAACCACTCTTCCTTCGGGGTCAACTTCAGATGTTATTCTGTCGCGATAATCGTAAGCTATAATCGAGCGATTTCCAAGAGCATCGGTTTTTGCTATGCGCCGCCCTGCAGCATCAAATTCGTAACTAGCGGCGTTTCCGAGTGGGTCGCTCTCAGCAATCACACGGTCCATCAGGTCGTAAGTCATTGAAAAAACAGCACCTAATGGGTCTTTGACCGAAATCAGCCGACCGGAAGTATCATAAGAATTTCGCCAAACAGCCCCAAGTGCATCGGTTGTCGTTAACTGCCTTCCGCCTAAATCAAAAGTATAGCGTTTAACTCTGCCGAGAGTGTCGCTTTCTGCCACTACTTGCCCCGCTGCATCAAAAGTTGTTGTGGAGCTAGCAGTATTTGGTTGAATGGCCCTGATCTGGCGATTTAAGGCATCGTATTGCCAGGTCCAAGTGGCTCCGGTTGCGTCGATTGATTTCAGAAGATTTCCAAAAATATCGAATTCATTTTTAACAATGGTTCCATCAGCGCGAGTGGTAGAAATCAAACGGTCGAGAGTATCGTAAACGTAACTAGTAACATGATTAACCGGGTCCTTGTCGGCTATCTTACGGCCAACAACATCGTAACTCGATTCCCAACGGTTCCCGGCAGGGTCTCTTGTTGCAATTAGTCGGCCTAAGGGGTCATATTCAAAACTTGTAACATAACCAAGCTCGTCAGTTCGGCTTATTAAGCGGTTTTCCGTATCATAAGAAAACGCTTCATATGAATCATCCGGATAAATGGTTTTAACTAAATTGCCAACTGAATCATATTCAAATCTAGTAACTCTTTTTGATAGGTCAGTCCCAGTGTCAGTATTAACACCCCCACCTGTATCTGTATTAATACCGGTGCCAGTATCTGTAATTATACTAATTCCAGTGCCTGTATCTATAGAAATTCCTGTGCTTGTATCTGTAATAATACCAGTTCCCGTGTCAGTATTGATTGGAATACCAGTGTCAGTAATAATACCGGTGTTCACAGAAGTACCGGCAAAAATTGGCGATAATGAAAAAATAAAAGAGATCACTAATAGCATTGCTAATTTTCGAATATAAAGCTTCAAGTTTTTTCTACCTACCTTTAAAAACAAAATATATTTTTTTTCTGAAGTTCTCATAAAACCGTTATCCCCTTTCACTTTCACAAAAAAATAAGGTTAATTCCGACAACTTAATCAAACAAAATACGTTTGGTGGGGTAAACTTTGGTTACAATTTGAACGGCCCAGTTTCGGAGATCTTTTTTCCAGAAGCATTGTATTCATAATTTAAAACTGAACCATCCGGTCGTATCATTGCGACCATTCTCCCGGCTGGATCATAAGAATAAGAAGTTACTCGATTCAGATTATCAATTCGTTTAACGATGTTGTCAGCATCGTCATATTCAATCGCAGTCCAGCGGCCATCAGGGTAGACGGTCTTCTTTAAGCGATTGAGCGGGTCATATTCAAAGGTTGTAACTCTCTTGAGTGCGTCGGAAGCGGAAGTTAAATTCCCTCGAACATCGTATGAGAAGCTTGAGACCCCGCCTAATGGGTCTGTAACCTTCAAAAGGTAGTTACCATCAGCCGAGAATTCGTATTTGGTGACTCTTCCAAGCTGGTCGGTTTTGGAAGTTCTGTTGTTGAAGGCATCATAGGTGTAAGAGGTAATTCCGCCACTCGGGTCGGTTTCAGATATAAGGTTTCCGCGAGGGCACCAGGTATAAAGCCAGGTCCGCCCTAGTGGGTCGGTTTTCTTTGTGAGCTTATGGAATGTGGGATGATACTCGTAATAACTTGTGTTACCAGAAGCATTGGTTATCGAATCGAGTAACCCGGCTGAATTGAAAGTAAACGAACTTTTAGCAGCCTGGCTATTTTCAAATCCGATTATGGCAGTTCCGGATGTAGTAAAAGTTTTATTTATGTTCGCCGAAGGAACAGCATAAGATTTTAATACCCAATCTGACGAAAAACTATACTCATGTTTTGTGCCGACAACGTCGGTTAAAACCAGTTTTTGGTTAGTCAAATCCCAATCGAAGCTGGAAGAAGAACCATCAGGGGTTGTAACAGAGGTTGCACGCAGATCGGAATAAGTAACTGAAGTTACCCTGTTTCCGGGTTCCTTAACTTGCGTTAAAAAACCATCCTCATTGTAAGAATAGACCGTGATTCGGCCTATGGGGTCAGTGAAGGAACCGAGATTTCCAGCCTGATCGTAAGAATATAAAACGCTGCGCCCTGAGAAATCGGTTACTTTGGTGGCTCTACCGTTTGAATCATAATCGAATTCAAACCATTGGTTGGCCGGATTTACCACACGATGAACTGTGCCAGATGCGTTGTATTCAAAGTTTATCGAATCGAGAGCACCCTTTCCGCAGCAGGAATTGGTCATCCGAATGATTTTCCCCGTGGCGTCGAAGGTCCATTCCATGCCATCCGGTCTACGAAGAGCCCAAAAGCCCGTGTCAGTAGAAACCGACAAGCTCAAATCGATATCGGAAGGACCCACATACGCGGAACCCTGCTTTTGATACAGGATCCTCGAACCATCAGAATTGAAGAAGGCCACGCTGGTATCGCGAATATCGAGATGCGACAGATACGGACTGCTCCAGCCACGACCGAATGGACCTATGTTCGAATCGAGAGAGTTGTAGATGCGAGCCAACGTAAGTGAGTTTCTGGCTTTCAAGGTCAGGTCTATCTGGGCAAGAGTGTAGTTTCCAGAAACAATGTTGACGGGGTCGCCAACCGATAGACTCTGAAAATAGCCAACGTTGTTACCGGTAGCCGTATCCCAGGTTTGAAGTGGGCAGGATTGAGGCTTGGGTTCGGGAGGAACAGCATTGCTTGGGTCTTTTGTGTTGTTCAACCATGTACCCATTCCAAGGCAGCTTGCCTTAATATGTTTGACCTCAAAGGTTCTTTCTTTACTTGAGATGCCGGCTTGCGCGATGAGCGTATAGGTTCCCTCCGGAAGGGGGCCCCACCAGTTAAGTTTTGCGGTGAAATCAGACCCGTTCGCAACAGCATCAACCGCGCCCAAATTCTTTATTTCGCCGGAAGAGGATTTTACCTGGAAGGTGATAGGTGTCGCTGAATCCGCAACTGCACGAAATACGATGCCAGAACCGGCGCCATCACGATCAATGTAGAGAGTCCCTGGAATGGTTTCAACGGATTTTATCGAAATTTCCCGTTGTAGACCAACATAACCAATGGCCCCATTATCGTCCCAGTACATGAAATTACCATTATTGGAATCGCTGAAAGTAACAAGTTGACCACCATCCAGCCAATAGGGCGACTGGGTGGTGAAAGTGATGCGATATTTCAGGATATTGTAGGCCTGCCATTCGAACTCCGACCCATTCCATGTATAGGAACAATCAGTAGTGGCGGCGATACCTGAACTCTCGATCGAGATGATATCTCCATCCGGGGCTTGTTTGATGCGGGTAAGCCCACCGCTGCCACCTATTTCACGCCAATTTCCGTCGACCCGTATAGGTGTAAACGAAAGAGCGGCAAGTGTTCGTCGCTTGGCTGGCTTGGAAATCTGGGCGAGCAAAGCGTTGATATCTTGCGTCGAACCCGAAGCCGTAGTTGTACCGGAAGCTGTAGTAGATCCAGAAGCTGTGACAGTACCAGATGCGTCAGGTAAAGACGGAGGAGGAGTTATACCCAGGGTTTTATAAAACAGGGATTTAGGCGTTTCCGAGGCTGATTGGCCGAAACATGGACCGAGAGAAATCAGGACAATCAATGAACATGCAACAAACCATCGGTAAAGTAACATACAAATTCCTCCTATTTGGGAACAAACGACCTTCTTCAAAAAAATATTATCAAAATTTTAGCCTGCGTAATCAGATAATTCGCAAATTCAACAAAACAATCAATTAAATCATAATTTAAGTTTGTATGTCAATCTTTTCAATGTGAAAAGTAGGTTTTAACAAAAGCGCTATTTTGCTAAATAAATTTTCTATTCAAAGTGAATACCTTCTAGAACCAGCATGAATTAAGTTGAAATATTTTTTTACGATTTTTTGTGGGTTCAAACCTCTCAATAGAAGCAGGTAAAAAAAATGCAATCTGGTTAAGCCATTTATATGACTGGACTTTGAAGTGTGCGGTCCCAAACATAGCGTGTTTATCAATCTTCCGAGACAAAAAATAAACCTTCGATTATCAGCGACTTTTCCCCGAAATCTAAAGAAATAACCTGTTTAACATCGGAAGGAAATTCGTCCGCAGAATCCTTCTTTTGAACAGCGGAATCGGCTTCGCCAATTTTAAATAGCAGACTTGGGCAATGGAACGGCCAAGTCGTTCCAATTCATTTTTGAGAGGTATCTTGAACAATGTTCAAAAGACTAATTTTTCCGATGAGTTTCGTAGCAACAATCAGTAATAGCTATATTTTGTGAGAAAACTCACCGAGAATTGCTGTTCGTTTGATACTGTCTTTTCGTTTGTATCTTCCTGACAGCAGATTGGCAAAAATGTGGAGAAGGTCTATTGATAACTTTGAGCCGACCTTTAAAAATTTGATGGTGGAAGGAATATCGGTATATCTAAAATGAACCGGAGTTTCAGAAACTGAAAAAGAATTGGCCCTTGCAATTACAAGAAGCTCAACGTCAAAAGCAAAACCATTAATTTCAGCTCTTCCCTCTTTTACAAAATCAACAAATTTTCTGGAAAAGCCCTTTAAACCGCATTGTGTGTCTTTCACGTTAGGAATTAGTGTTTTTCTTAAGACAAAATTTAAAATTCGGCTGAAAACGTGTCTTGTGAAAATGTAGCGTAATTGAGAACTTTTTATATGATAAATAGATCTCGGATGCATTCTCGATCCGATAACAAGGTCATTTCCGGATTTAGCAAGTTTTTCAAAACATTGCCGCATATCCGCGACATCATATTGCAGATCGATATCATTCATTATTATCCATTTTCCGGTTGAAGTGCCAAACCCACTTAAAATGGCTCGCCCTTTTCCGCAGTTAACCGGATGGATTACCGGTTTCAGCCAAGGTCGGGTGTTAGCAAGAGAGTGAAGAATTTCAGAACTTCCATCGCCACTGCCATCATCAACTGCGATTAACTCAAAATTTTCCAGTTTCTGGAATTCGCTTCCGATTTTGTCGATGTTTTCTTCCAAAAATTCTGGAGCCTTGTAACACGGAATAATTATTGAAAGTTCCGGATTCAATTTGATTTTCCCGTAATTTTAACTTTGCTGGGATAAGCAAACAGTTTGATGCAAAGACTAATTTACTCTGTTTAAAAGGAAGGAAATAGCCATTTGGTCTTTCTTCAAATCATCAGGGTAGGAATCCATTTGATAGAAAGGACCTTCCTCAAATTTCTTTTTATCTGCTGGTGAAAGATCTTCCTCTTCGAACAATTTATCTGCAAGTAAAGTAGCATTATCACCAATCATTTCAAAAAAACCACCAGTTACCGCAAGCCAGAATTCTTTTCCTTCGATAGGCGTTACTTTTACAACTCCGACTCGAAGACTGGCCAAAATCGGTTGATGTCCTCTCATCACGCCGATGTAGCCCGAGTCGGCTGGAACCATGACAGTTTTGGCTGAACAGCTGATAGTTCGGTGCGAAGGGGCTACAATTGTGAGAGAGAAACTGCGTTGGAGAGGTTTTTGGATATCCTGAGTTTCGATTCTCTCGGTCATCAGGCTTCTCCACGTTGTTTGAGAAGTCGAGTTTTTTCTTCAACTTCATTAATATCCCCAACCATAAAAAACGCCTGTTCAGGATAAGTGTCATATTTCCCATCAACAATGGCTTTGAAAGATTGAATGCTGTCTTTAACCGGAACGTATTTCCCTTTGAAACCGGTAAATTGTTCAGCCACGTGAAAAGGCTGAGAGAGGAATTTCTGAATTCTTCTGGCTCTGTTAACAACAGTTTTATCTTCATCGGATAATTCTTCCATTCCAAGAATTGCAATAATTTCACTCAGATCCTGATATCTTTGCAAAATTTCTTGTACTGCTCTGGCTGTTTGGTAATGCTCGGCACTTACGCTTCCAGGTTGAAGCAATCGGGAAGTGGAGCCCAAAGGATCAACTGCCGGATAAATTCCAAGCTCAGATATTCTTCTGGAAAGGACAGTTGTTGCATCAAGATGCGAGAACGTTGTTGCAGGAGCCGGATCGGTAATATCATCAGCTGGAACATAAATTGCCTGGACGGATGTAATAGATCCTTTATTCGTGGAGGTAATTCGTTCCTGCAAAAAGCCCATTTCAGTACCCAAAGTTGGTTGATAACCAACTGCTGAGGGCATTCTTCCGAGGAGTGCGGAGACTTCAGATCCAGCTTGGACAAATCGGAATATATTGTCAATGAAAAGCAACACGTCCTGGCCTTCCCGGTCCCGGAAATATTCGGCCATGGTCAATGCTGAAAGGCCAACTCTCAATCTTGCACCGGGAGGTTCGTTCATCTGGCCGAAAACCAATCCGGTTTTTTCAATGACTCCCGATTCCTTCATATCAAGATAAAGATCATTTCCTTCACGTGTTCTTTCGCCAACTCCGCCAAAAACGGAGACTCCGCCATGATGTTTTGCGATGTTGTGGATCAATTCCATGATAAGAACGGTTTTTCCTACTCCCGCCCCTCCGAATAGTCCAATTTTTCCGCCTTTGGCATAGGGAATCAAAAGATCGATGACTTTTAATCCGGTTTCAAAAATTTCAGTGCTTTTGCCCTGTTGAGTCAAGCTCGGGGGTTCTCTGTGGATAGACCACCTTTCGGTGTTGGTAAGGGGTTCTCCGTCATCGAGAGTTTCACCAAGTAAGTTAAACAAGCGCCCAAGGACTTTGGGTCCGACGGGGACGGATATTGTACCGCCGGTAGATATAACCTCCAAACCACGCACCAAGCCCTCAGTTGGGCCCATTGCAATGGCTCTGATTACGTTGTTACCGATATGCAATGCGGTCTCTAGAACCAGTTTTCGTTTGGTTGCCGGATTAATCACCTCTAGGGCGTCTAAGATATTAGGAAGATCATCAGTTTTGAATTTTACGTCAACGGCCGGGCCAATGACTTGAAGAATCGTGCCATTTTGCATATCTCGTCTCCAATTCGGGCTTAAAGGTTAATCAAAAATCATCCAATGGGTGAAGCAATATTACTAATTAGCGAGCGAATCAGCACCGGCAATGACTTCGGATAATTCTTTTGTGATCAAAGCTTGCCGTGTGCGGTTATAAGTAAGAGTCAGTTGTTCAATTATGTCCTCAGCTCTGTCGGTAGCAGCGCCCATGGCAATCATTCTTGCGCTCTGTTCAGATGCGGCTGATTCTAGAAGAGCTCGCATAAAAAGCCCTTCAACGTATCTTGGAATAAGGTCAGAAAGTAGTTTTTCCGGGGAGGGATCAAAAATCAGTTCTCCTGCCACCCGTTTTTTCTCACTTTTCCCGATCTTACCGCCCTTGGCTGAAGAATCAATTGGAAGAAGTCTTACTTTTGTCAATCTTCTTTCGAGAATAGAAACAAATTCTGAAAATATTATCCAGAGTTCGTCAATTTTTTTGGAGGTATAACAATTAATTGCATGTCTGGCTGCTTTTCGGACAACATCTACGGAAGAGTTTGAATTGATTAAAAAATCAAATCCGATGACAGGTAGTTTGGGATAACGTTTGAAATAATCACGAGCCTTGTTCCCAATCAAGAAGAGCTGGCTTCCCGTGCCAGAGATCGAATTCAAAAATGACATGGAAAATTTAAATATGTCACTGTTGAAAGAACCGCATAGTCCGCGTTCTCCGGCAACGACTACAACTCCGATATTTTTCACGGGTCTGTGGTCAAAACCTGTTTGAATGGGGCTATCAGTGGATAGAACTTCGCGAACGTCGGCTGTCATTTGTTCAAGTTTTCGAAGATAAAGCATGGTGGCATTCAGTCGAATTGTTGCTTGACGCAGTTTAGCGGTGGAAACCATTTTCATGGCTCTCGTAATCTGCTGAGTGTTTTTTACGCCCAGTGTTTTCTTTTTAATGTCTCTTATGTTAGGCATTTTTGATCAGTTTTCGTGGTCAGGCAGCTGCTTGTTGAACTTCTACTTGCTGAGGAGCAGCAACAAATTCTTCATTGAAATCTTTAATTGCAGCTTCAAGTGCATCTTCGAGGGGTTTGTCAAAAACGCGGTTTTTGGTAAGTTTGAAAGCTACTTCTCCGTGTTTGGTTTTGATATATTCGCACAGTTCTTTTTTATATTTTGCGATTTGTTTCAGATCCAGTTTGTCAGTAAATCCACGGGTAGCAGCGAAGATAGAAAAAATCTGGTCCTCAACTGCCAATGGTTGGTACTGAGGCTGTTTTAGAACTTCGACGAGTCTTTCGCCCCTCTTTAATTGGGCCTGAGTGGCTTTATCAAGGTCTTTGGAAAATTGAGCGAAAGCTGCCAATTCTCGGAATTGTGCCAGTTCAATTCTAAGTTTTCCGGCAACTTGCTTCATTGCTTTGATCTGGGCGTTACCGCCAACTCTGGAAACTGAAAGGCCTGCGTTGATGGCAGGTCGAACGCCACTATTGAAAAGGTTGCCATCGAGAATTATCTGTCCGTCAGTGATTGATATGACATTGGTTGGAATGTATGCTGAAACGTCGCCAGCTTGTGTTTCAATGATTGGAAGCGCGGTAAGAGATCCTCCACCAAGTTTTTCGCTCATTTTAGCGGCTCTTTCGAGCAAACGGGCATGGAGATAAAAAATATCTGCGGGATACGCTTCACGACCGGGTGGTCTTCTCAGAAGTAGTGACAGTTGTCTGTAAGCGGTGGCATGTTTGGAAAGATCATCATAAATGCAAAGAGCATGACGTCCTGAATCGCGGAAAAATTCTCCCATTGCACATCCTGCATATGGGGCAATGAATTGAAGTGGTGCAGGATCAGATGCTGAAGCAAGAACTATGATAGTGTGTTTCATTGCATCATGTTTTTTCAATGTTTCTGCTATTTTTACGACAGTGGAAATTTTTTGTCCGATTGCAACATAGATGCAAATCATATTTTCAGTTTTTTGATTTATGATGGTGTCAATTGCAATTGCGGTTTTTCCGGTTTGGCGGTCTCCAATAATCAGTTCGCGTTGTCCACGACCAATTGGAATCAGAGCATCCACTGCTTGAATTCCGGTTTGGACAGGCTCTTTGACTGGTTGCCTTGAAACCACGTTTGGAGCGTTAACTTCAACAGGGGAAACCTTGTCGAAAACAATTGGGCCATTGCCGTCAATCGGTTCTCCAACAGCATTAACAATTCTTCCCAAAAGGCCGTCTCCAACCGGAACAGAAACGATTTTTCCTGTTCCCCGGACTAGGTCTCCTTCTTTTATTCCCTGGTCTGAACCTAAAAGAACGCAACCAACGTTGTCTTCCTCAAGATTGAGAACATAACCTTTGATGGAATTGGAAAACTCGACCATTTCACCAATCATTACTTTGGGAAGGCCATGCACGCGTGCAATACCATCGCCAACCTGCAGGACCACGCCGGCTTCATCTATTTTCATTCGTGTGGAGAAATTACGTATTTCACTTTCCAGAACATTCAATATTTCTTCAGGCTTCATTGTCATGGCTGTTTTCCCTCATTAAGCGAAGTCGGAGCTTCTTCAACATGTGACAAAATTTCACGAGTTAAAGCGTTGAGACGCTCGTCAAGAAGTTTCAATTTATTCTTTATTGTTGAATCGTAGATATGATCACCGTAGCAAACCAGTAATCCACCTTTTTGTAAGGGGTCGATCTTTTCGGTGATCCGAACCCCTCCGGTTATTTTTTTGCCAAGTTTTTCGATCAAATTTTTTCGTTCGTGGTCGTTTAATTCAATAGCGCTTTTCACAGTTACTTCAACAATGTTTTTTGAACGGAAGTAAATATGTTCAAATTCTTGAGCAATTTGATCGAGAAGGCTAAATCGAAACCGCTTCACAAGAAGGCAGAGGAAATCGGCAAGATATTTTGAAGATGAACTGGCAACAGCTTTTTTCAATAAATCAATTTTTTGATCAACTGATACAAGCGGATTCAGGAAATAGGATTCCAAATCCCGCCGTTTTTCAATTAAATCAGCGAATGACAATAAATCTGAATAAACCTCATCAGAATTTTCACTCGAAATTACCTTGAAAAAAGCTTCGGCGTACCTTCTGGCTAGAATCTGTGTTTTCACTCGCTCTGTTCCAATTGTTCGATGGATTTGGAAATTAGCTCACGATGACTGCTTTCATCCAGGGTTTTATCAATCACCTTTTCAGCAACCATAAGAGAAATTTTAACGACCTTTTCTCTCAGGACTACCCAAGCTTTTTTCTTTTCCATGGAAATATCTTCATGGGCCTTAGTTAATAACTCTTCACTTCTTGCCTTTGCTTTGTTGATTATTTCCTCTTTGGTAGATTGAGCTTCACTAATAGCGCTCTGTTTTATTTTGTATGCTTCCTCTTCAATTGCTTCCAGCCGCTTCTCCAACTCTTCCTTTACTTCAGTCGCCTTTTTCTTGGCGTCTTCAGCTGCGGAGATATTGTCAGAAACCTGCTTTTTGCGATCTTGTAATATCTGATTAATGGGAGCGAACAAAAACAACTTGAGGATATAGAGCAAAACAAAAAAATTAAGGGTTTGGGAAATCAGAATTCCCCAGTTGATGTCGAACATCCCGGGCGGATGTTCTCCGGTTTTTTCTGCTGCCGAATGGCCCGGGCCTGCCGCAACTTCAGAAGCCGCGGAGGTTGATTCGGTAGCGAAAGCTGTCCCAAATGACAGACCGGTAAACAGTATTAGAAACAAAACCAGTCCGACTTCCAACCCAATTTTACGCATAAAAAACCCCGTTTTACCAGCGAACAAAGAGAAGCACGAGTGCAACCAACAAGCAGTAAATAGCGAGTGATTCGATCATGGCCAAACCGATAATCATGGTAAAACGCAATTCACCAGACATTTCCGGTTGCCTTGCAATTGATTCACAAGCTTTTGCAACAGCATTTCCCTGAGCAAGTGCAGCTCCAAAACAACCAAGCGCAACGCACAAAGCAGCCATTGAGGCATATACCAGATGACTAATCGTTACCGCATCCAACATTTTTTTCTTCCTCCTGTGCTGAACTAATGTTCCTCAGAAGCCATAGCTCCCTTAATATAAATACACGACAGAACTGTAAAAACCAATGCCTGAATTAAGGATGTAAAAAGCATTAAACATTGCATCGGAATCGGTATTACCAGTGGGAAAATTGCAACTGTCAACACGATTACCACAACATCCTCGCCAAAAATATTTCCAAATAAACGAAAACTCAAACTCATTGGTCTTGCAAATTCGCCAATGACGTGAATTGGAAACATCAGGGGGCCTAACCACCAAGGTTCACCCCAAAAATGCTTTAAATAGCCGATTCCATGGTGTTTTAACCCCAGATAGTGAGTCATGAAAAAAGTAATAAGCGCCATTCCAAGGCAGTTGGAGAAAATTCCGGTGGGGGATTTAAAGCCAGGAATGACACCCAACATATTTGCTGACAAGATGTAAACAAACATGGTCGTAAAAATTGGAACCAATTCACGATTATGCTTGTTGTCACCCAAAATTCCCATTAGAAAACTGTCGATGCTTTCGACAAAAAATTCGAGAACATTCTGGATTGGAGTTGGAACAATGGAAAGGTGCTTTGTTCCAAAATATAGAACAGTTGCTATTACCATGGTGATTAGCCACGGGAGGAATGCTCCCGGGGAAACCGGAATAAAACTGAAAAAATAAACGAACTGAGCTTCAAGATGATGCATTTTTTATTCCGTCATACTCTTGATGGTCTATTTTGGATGTCTGAAAACGCCGGGTTTTTTGCTAACCCAAAAACGGCTATCATGAGACCAATTTGACTTAAGAAAAGTCCAATAGCTGTTTCCCCGGCGCTTGAAATTTTAAAATAATGCATTACAGCAACAATAGCAAAAAGAATTCCCAGTTTGGAAATTGTTAAAAAAGCTAGCCAAACTGTTTTTTTTCGATCGGGGTTTTCAAAACGTCGGGCTTGAACCATTAAAATGCGAAAACTTAAAGCTCCCAGCGCTGCTCCGAACGGAATTCCTATTATTAAGCGGCCCCAAAAAGCGAATGCAGCAAAAAAGACCAAAGTAACTAAAAAAACATTTATTATTAAAGTTTTTCGCTCGAATTCACCTATTTTTTCCTGCATATTTTCCTCGGTTTTCCTTAAATCTTTTTTCCGCTTCTCTAATGATTTTAAGTGTTTGTTGGCAACCAGCAATAATTCCGAAAATCAAACCACTTCCAACACCAAGCATTTTGGTTTGAAAATAATTATCAAACAGGAAACCACCGCCAACCCCCAGCCCAATGCAAAAGGAAAAACACAAACCAATAGTTAAAGCAGGACCTATGTCCATTAAATTAGTACGACTACTGTTTTTATCCCCAGAATCTTGGTTTATAACACACACTCAACTGTTAGTCAATCGTCAATTTCATCGTCATAAAAAGAGTAAATAATTATACCGCATTTTTTTTGGGGGGGGGAGAAAATATTATTTTATTAACATTTTAAAACCACATTACAACTTGAATGTCATTCCATCCTTAAAAATTTGCGCATTTTGGTTTGCTTCAAAGCAGGAAAGAACCGAATCTGCTAGTTATTGGCAAGTTTTTAGGTGATCACCCGTAAGCAAAGTTCCCCTGGCCATAGATAAATTGGCGTTTTTCCTGAGGAATCATTTCGCCTTTCCACATGTGCCGATTGGCATATGAAAAAATAAACCCGTTTCGGAGAAGGACGTCCTTTCCGCAGGTATTTTTTTCTGGCGCAATGATCTGTACGGGTTGTTCAAAAGGAAGCAATAAGGCAGACTGCAAGAGTCTTTCTGCAACCATCTCCTGCGTAGCAATCCAGGGCCCGATACGGTTTTTTTGAGCACACACGTATCCAATAATTTCCCCGTTCACATCTTTGGCGAGTAAGCAACGGCTGGAAAACTCATTGTAGAGCAATTTCAAAAGCCCTTCCCGGTTCGTCCCATACGCGAAAGCGTCAAAACCGCTCAGTTTTTGCAGGTCGTTTTCGGCAATTATCCGAATGGAAATTTCTTCCGGAGATAAAATAGAACCACCTGTTACTGAATTTTTTTCTTCAACGGTAAAAGGGTTTTGCTCCAAGTTCCGTTCAAACATTCTGGATTCATCTGCTTCAACAAAGCCCATAGATTTGTACAAAGGGCGTCCCGCGGCCGATGCGTCAAGTAAGATCGAATTCGTTCCTTGGCCTTCCAAATGGGCAAGGACATGAGTCATAATAGCTTTGCCGAATCCCCGGGACTGCCACTTGGGATCAACGGCCATCAAACCTACCCAGGCCATTCGTTGAAAGCAAATTGCTGCAACCATCCCGACTGGCATTCCCTCCAACAGGGCCAAAAAACAACTATTCGGAGATATTTTTACGACCCACTCCAGAACTAACCTTCGATTGGTGGGCCTTGAAAATGCTGAGTTAAGAATAGATTCAGCAGCTTCGAAATCGCTCGAGGTCAGGGGCCGAATTAAAAGAGCCATGTGTTTCCTCCTTAATCAATGGTAGATTGTTTCCCGCTCACCGTGTCAATATCGAGCCGGAGAAGTTCTATTTTTTCTTGGCAACCAGCAAAAGAGTAATTGGTAACTTTTCGAGTGGACTGAAAGATGATCGTGTTCAATCCATGTCGAATTGCCTCCAGATTTGTCTCTCGAGTTATGTGTCCCCAGCCGATAACGCTCTTAAATCGTGTGGTAAAGCTTGGGACGGGTGAATCTGTCTTTCGTTCAAGGACTCCTTGAAATCGATCAACCATGAAACACACCCGCCCACACTGCGGCCGCGACATAATTTCCATCTTTCTCCCTTCCCGACTTGAATGAAAATACAGGGCTTTTCCTTCAAATCCGTAATTTAAGGCCACCAGATAAGGTTCTTTTTGGTCAATCATTGCCAAATGAAGAATACACTCAGATTCCAATAGAGCTTCAATGTCTTTCCAATCGCTTATTTCTTTGTCTTTTCTTCGCATTTTTCCTCCAAATCATTTTTTAGGTTAAGTGCTCGTATTTCACTTTAAAACTACTACTCCAAGTTTATGTTCTACTGGTTAGAATGGTAACACCGGTCATTTTCTGACCCACTTCAAGAAAAAAGCTGACCCACCAAAAGCAAAAGCAGCAGCTAAAGGAAAAGCTTGGATTGAAGAGGTAAGGCCAAGGTTTGCCCCAGGCCAAAAGAGTGGATCAATTTTCGCCGGATAGAAGGGTCAGTTTTAAACCGGTGTTACCAGGTTAGAAGTTGTCGAATAATCTCAATATATTTTATTCGATACAAAACGGCTCGCTGTTGATGCCAAAAGCGAGGCGAAAATTTGAATCGGTACAAAAAAAAAAATTTGAAAAATAGGGCATTTTTCGACAGTCTCGTTATTCTTTTCCAAAATTGACATTTCCGCTTATTTTTTGGGATAAGGGTGTTTTGGGAAATTGTGAAGTAATTATCTTCATGCTTTTAGATTATCAAAATTCTGGTTGACAATTAACGACCAGAATAGTAATTTTCTATAGACCAGATGAAAGAATTTTTTATCACTCTTAAAAACTCTTCCCTCCCGAAATACCAACGTTTGGCGGAAAGTTTTCGCTCAGCCATTCGTGGTGGCCATCTGCACCCTGGGGAGGCGTTGCCATCGACCCGAGATTTAGCCAAGTTCTTAAAGATGAATCGCCACACGGTTATGAATGCACTATCTGAACTGGTTTCGGAAGGGTGGCTTCAGTCGCTGGAAAAAAGAGGATATTTCGTCACAAAAACCTTACCGGAAACATTTCTTCGGTCTAAACTTATCACTACTGATGTTCCCCAGGGAAAACCGGTAAAGTTTCACTTTGCTCGCACTCTAAATGCATCCGACTACGTCGGCGGCCAAAAATACAAGCACTCTTTTCCAAGTGGTCACCCAGATCTTCGGCTATTTCCGATGCGAGAATTCAAATCACATCTTTTTGATGCTTTGAAATCAGGCACAGTTTTAGCTTATGGTGATCCGAGTGGGCATGAAGGATTACGGCGCGAAATTGCAATCTATCTTCGTCGAGTGCGAAATCTCGAAAATCGAACGATCATTGTAACCAACGGTTCTCAGGAAGCTCTTTTCTTATTGTCTCAAATTCTCATTAAGCCGGGTGATGCGGTTGCGGTTGAGGAATTGGGTTATTCCCCGGCAATGGAAGCACTTCGATTCGCAGGGGCAAAGCTGGTTCCAATCGCAATTAACGAAGAGGGAATAGTGGTTGATGATCTTCTCATGAAACTGAAGAAAGAAAAGATCCGGCTATTCTACACCACACCGCTTCACCAGTATCCAACAACTGTCATGTTGTCGGCAACCCGCAGACTTCAACTGTATGAAGCGGCTTTGAAGAACAACATCATTATTCTCGAAGACGATTATGACCATGAATTTCACTATGTAAGTCAGCCGGTAGCGCCTTTGGCGAGCTTCGACCCTGCAGGTCTTGTACTTTATGTGTCCACCTTTTCGAAGATTCTTTTTCCTTCGGCTCGTCTGGGATTCATGGCGGTTCCTGCTGAAATTGGCAATCAGATTGCCAAACTAAAACGCATCTCTTCCCGACAAAATGAGCAAATCCTCCAGGCAACCATCTGTCTATGGATGCAATCCGGTGGCTTTGAACGTCATCTTCGGAGGATGAGGCGGATCTATGAAGAACGCCGCGCCGCAATGCTGGATTCGTTTGAAAAGTTGAATCACAAACATCATAAAAAAATTTCCTGGATTGTTCCTGATGGAGGAATGGCTATGTGGGTCAATATTGATCAGGATTCGCAAGCATTCCACCATCTCGCTTTACAACATTCCATTCATGTAAATTCAGAGAGCGACTATCGATTGGATAATCGCCCCGGAACGCATCTGAGACTTGGCTTCTCTGGCCATACGTCGCTGGAAAACGATGAGGGGCTTAGCCAATTGTTTCAGCTTTTATAGAACAGCTAACTATTCGGGGTCGTATTAAGCCGCGAACTTAATTTCATGGGAAATGTCAAAAATTAATTTTGATCGAACTCTCATGAAACATATTGTTCACGCTCAAACTAAACTACGAACGTTGGTTTTTGCCCTTTTACGTCTTCTACGTAAGAACGTAGAATTTCGGCGACACTCCAGGCTTGGGCAAAACATCCTCCCGAAAAATGCGGGGGATTGCCGTCAAAAACTTCGGAAATGGTTCCCAGACATGATTCTCCCTCCATGTGAGCGCGAAATACATCCAGCATGTGGGAAGCTCTGAGTTGCGCTTCCATAGAATAATGAAAGACCTTCAAATAAGATGAAATGAATGGTCCAAGCAGGTATGACCATACTGTCCCCTGATGGTAGGCTGAATCACGTTCAAGGCGGGAACCGTGAAATTTTCCGATGTACCCTTGATTGTGAGGAGAAAGAGAACGCAATCCCATTGAAGTGTAGAGTCTTTTGAAAACGTTTTCCACTAATTGTTTTTCCTCAGGTGGTGAAAGCAGAGGATAGGGAAGATAGACTGCAAAAATTTGATTCGGTCGAAAAGAATCGTCTGTTTTTCCGTCGGTTGTCACGCAGTCGAATAAGCACTTCTCTTCCTGGTTCCAAAAGATTCTTTTGAATGAAAGTCTTACTTTTCTCGCCAGAGCACCGACTTCCATGGAATTTCCTTCAAATTTTTCCTGAAGGAGTTCAAAAATCTTCAGGGCATTGTACCATAGAGCATTTATTTCAACGGCTTTACCGTGGCGGGGAGTTACGACCCAATCATTGATTTTTGCATCCATCCATGTTAGTTGGACGCCAGGTTCACCAGCTGATATTAAACCATCTTCAGGGTCCATTTTGATTGAAAACCGAGTTCCGTTCTGAAAAGCTTCTATTATCTGCTTCATTGCGGGGAAAAGATGATTTTGTACAAACGCGTAATCGTCGGTATATTCTAAAAGTTTATATACGGCAAAGAAAAACCAAAGGGAAGCATCGACACTGTTATACAGGATTTCTGAGCCTCGGTCTTCAAAACAATTAGGAACAAGGCCGTCCTTCACATATGCAGCAAAAGTTTTTAATATTGATCTCGCATCGTTATATCTTCCTGTAACAAGAGTTAATCCAGGCAATGAAATAAGGCTATCTCTTCCCCAATCAGAAAACCATGGATATCCAGCAATAATTGTTTTACCGCCGGTACTATTTCTATCAACGATGAATTGATCGGCTGCTAATAACAATTTTCTTAAAAAGGCATCCTGGGAATTCATCGAAGAAGCCACAGTTTCGAGCCTAATTTCTTCACGCTTCCGCATTTCAATTGGATTTATTCCTTCGATAGGTTGATCTGAAAAAATCACTGACAGCAGGCCACCTGTTCCGGTGTAATTCAGGTAACCATTTGAATAATCATCTTCGCTGGATTCTAATCCTCGCCGGGCTTCTTCAACCAGGAAATTGTCCCTGTACCAATATCCTTCTTCAACAAAAATTCCTTTATCCCAGGCCATATAAAGTTGTGGAGCATTTGTAAAGGGTTGGAGCGACCATCCTTTTTCACTCAGAGCAGTGTTATCTACGAAACCAGGGTTTTCATACATATTTCCATGAAAATCACGGAATACGTAGTGAGGTCGGATTTTTAATGACACATTGCGACCATTGGAATAAATCTTATACGTAACGACAGTCGTATTGCGTCCATAAACCATAAACAGCGTTTTTGTAACCAGTACATCAGATATTTGGAAGGTCCAGGTGGGAAGTGGGTCGCGTTCAAATCGTTCAAGATAAAGATGCCCAGATGGGAACAGGACTTTTGCATAGCGATTGGTTGAGAGGGGATATTCATAGCTCTCCAGAATGAGAGTCTCCTCTAACCTTGAAACCAGATTGATTCGTTCTGTGGGAGGTTTCATGGAAGCAGTAAGAACACTATGATACCGCCTAGTATTCATTCCGATAATGGTCGAAGAGGCAAAACCCCCTATCCCATTTGTAACGAGCCATTCCAGCTTTCCCATATAACCAATATTCCCTAGGATTTCTCTTCCAAACATTTCAGATGTCCCCTTCGTGTTCCAGTTAAATTAAATTAATGAGTTTTCGGCAAATTTTCCAAATTTTCATTTGCGAGAAGATGTCCACTATCAACCACTACCGAGTTTTTCAAGTAGATTGAACTATTTTAACGGATTTAATGAAATTATAGGAAACTCAAATTACGGAACAAAATTTGTACTTTTTCCATAACTGTATCACCTCAAAATTTCCATATTTTTCAACGGAACAATTATACTATCATCAAATCCTTTAATTTTCACCTTAGCTATTTTTACGCTTGCTTCAGTTTCTATTTCAAAAAATCCACTTGGAATTTCTGAAATTTTTCCAATGGCAGCAAAATGCTTTCCTGCGGTTATTCGAACGATTTGACCTATAGAAAAGGCGCAATCGGGATGTTCAACTTTTTGGACATTTGAGAGGGCTTTGGGGAAAACAATTATTGGACGCTTGACTCCGGCTCGGACTTGAGTGGAAGCGTTTATGGAAGCAATTTTACCGGAATTTTCTGACAAGATTCGGTAAACAACTTCATTTACCGTGAGGCGCCCGAATCCTTCAGTTAAAATGATGGAAAATCCCAATTTTTCATCGCCGGTTAAGGGGAATACAATATCTTTTTCCAGAAACTTTTCCAGGATTTGAATTTCAATTCCACCTATAACCAGGCCTGCGACCTTTTTTTCAGAAGCTTTGATCAGATCAATTTCGGATGTTAATCCAGCTTTTACAACGATTTTTCCCTGGTGGGAATCAAGGATTTCATCGTTTATTTCAAGAATTCCTGTCTGCTCTCCTCCAAAACCAGCTATTCCATAAATCAAATCACAATGAACTTGCAATTCAGCGCCAAAACAAGGAAGGATGCTGGTCACCAAGCCGTCTGCGAATGCCGGAACTTCGAGATTCTTAGAAGGTTCCCTGATCAATACTGTTCCCGAGCCATCGTTTGAAATTTCAATTTTACCGGAAAACTTAGAGATAACCTGCGTTTTGAGGAACCCAAAAACGCCAGGTGTTTCTGCGATTATTTCTCCAATCTGAACTATTTCCTCGTCCTTTTTCTTTAAGAATTGTATCACTTCATAAGGATCGCAATTCAGTTCTAAGGGAAGATTAATCAGATGAGACATTTCCGGCAATGGGGCTTTGGCGATGATTGAATCGAATGAAACTGTTTCACCTTCAGAAACCAGGACCTTTCCCTTTATCGGAAGCTTTCTTTCAAGCTTCAAAATGGTATTTTCATAATAAAATGAATTGTTTTTCATTAATAATTTGTGGAGTTAGCACATTTTGTACGTATTAAGGATACATCTTAAGGCCGTTTGTCCAATACTGATTTTTTTTTCTGAAGGTTTCCGCGTCCAAGTTGTTGAAAAAAGGTCTGCCGCGAGCATCAAAAATGAGTCCTAGTTTGCCAGTTTTTACGATTGAAATTTTCTCTCGTATGGGATTACGTTCCAGGCTTAATTTCGGCGCACATTTTAGCACAACTTTGACAACTGATTCCAGGGCATTATTCCAAAGTTGGACTTCCCCCGAATTGACTCTGAAATTGTAAATATTTCCGTAATTATCTTCAATCTTAGCTTCAATTGCACACTTTCCATTGTCGATTATTCCAATTGGGGAAATGCAAGTTCCGAGGATTTGTAAACCCTCCCGCTCAAATAAATCAAGTGCTCCGGAAGAATCAATTTTAGACAAAACACCTAATTGCGGAGTCAGAAAAAACCGATCTATTGCCAGTTCGCAGATTCCAACAGGAAGAAATGAATCGAGGATTATCATTGCTTTTTGGATGTAACGAGGAGCATGAGTAAATACTCCCCCGATTCCGATAATCATATCAATCGATTCAACTGCCGGAAGGGCCTGGAAAGATCGGAAATTGCCAAATGGATCGGAATTTTCCAGGCGATCAGGTTGATAGACTGAATTTTTCATTGTGTCCAGGTGATTCTGAAATGAAATCCTTATTGCTTCGCGGGCACACGCCTGCTCAAGAATTAAATCTTCAATTAATGAGGGGATTGAAGTAGGGCGAAAAATCTTATTCTTAATGTAGTGTTCTGCCCTTTCTATACTAATGTCAGGAGGAAGCCAGCGCATAATATTTTGTGATTTAGATGTGAAGAGGACATTTCCGAGGGAATAACTCATTCCGATATTTGCTGAAATTGATTTGTGAAATTTTCCATCCAAAATTGAGAAAACGTCAGTTGTTGCGCCACCTATATCTGTTAGAAGAACGTTTTTTTGAGATTCCTTAGCGAAAAGTCTTACAAAGTCCCCAACGGCGCCTGGAGTCGGTAATGGTGGTATTTCACATAATCCAGCAATTTTGTCAAAGCCAGGGGCATGGCTCATTACATGCTTAAGGAAGACATTGCGAATTTTCTCTCTGGAGGAATCGAAGTTTTCAGAATTTATCGATGGTCTGATATTATCGGCAAACTCAAGCAGATATTTTTTTCCCAGACTTTTTTCAATCTCAGATTGCATGCAGGAATTTCCGGCAAAAATTATCGGAAACTTTTGGGAACTTTGAAAGCGCGAAACAAGATCTGATTTATATATAATCTCAGCTATTTCCAGTAACTGTTGAGTTGCCCCCTTTTCTGTTCCACCTGAAATAAGGATCAAATCAGGCTGGATATGCTTGATTAACTCAATTTTTTCCCAAAATTGCCTTCCGTCGTCAAGAGCAATGGTTTCCTGCACTACCGCCCCTGCTCCCAGAGCAGTTTTAGTGGCTGATTCTGCAGAAATTGTTTTCGAGACGCCGGCAACCAGCATTTTCAATCCTCCGCCGGCTGAACTTGTAGCAAGGATTTTCCCTGATTTGGTAATGTCAATATTATCCATCTTTGGTAGAGGGTCTGGATAATATTGTTTGAATTCCTGGGAGGGTTGAATTTCACGAATTGCGTTCTCCAGGCCATGATTAATGTCCTCAAAAGGGCGTTCAACTGTGGTTGCTGATTCGCCTCTTCCAGTTATAATCCATTTTTTCTGAATTCTTTTCAGCAGGACCACTTTAGTTAGTGTTGATCCAAAGTCGACAGCCAGTCTTGTTTCAATTTCAGTCATTGGTGATATTATACCCGCCTGTTGGGCAATTTAACTGAGTCTAAAGACTTCCTTCGGGAAAATCGCATTTAATATCGCTCAAATCCACTGACGTAGTCAATGGTAGTTTACTAAACATTATTGCAAAAGTGTGTGTTTGCCCTGGTCTCTAACCTATTATTCCATCAATAAATTGAGAGATGTGAGTTACAAGAAAATCAAAAGGTTTGATAGATTCGCAAATAAGAGGGGAAAATTTTTCCAGTTCTTTGTGTTTTACAAAAAATTTTCCAACAAACTCTTCTATTTTGTTTTCTTGCTTCGATTTTTGCTCATCGTTTGGCAGGTTCCACATTCCCATATTGCTTATCCTTTACTTAGTACATTGATTTTCAAGTTATGAGCAAATCCCAATAATAGAAAAACAGCTTACCTGGCTGCTTCGACTCCGTTCATAAAAGTTGTGAAAAATTAGAATGATTCATGGAAATACAATGTTTGATAATCATGACTGATGAATAAATATGATATTTTCCACTTTCATTTTTAACCAATAGTGCACAGCTTTTCAGTGACCTGCTTCGACTCTGCTCAAAAAGAGAAATTTCAACGTTTTTTTAACCCCTTAAAATAGAATTGCAATAATCCGACCTTTGGATTCTTACTCATTTTGGGAGATAAAATTATTTTATCAGTCCCAAAAAGTCACCTAACAAAAACTGAAATCGCCCGATTAGAAGGGAAATTCTGCTCATTACTGTTGAACCAAAAACAGCCCCAAAAGAAATCATCAGATAGAACAATCCAATTTTGGATAAAACGCCAAAAAACTTTCCTTTGTGTTCGACACTGAAAAAGAAGTAAAACAAGCAAGAAACAGTTCCAAGGATTAGCACGATATTGGAAAAAGAAGCGAAAAAATCCCCCACAACAAAGAATGGAATTATCGCTTTTTCTAATTGTGGAATCAATACTTGATGGGTTGTTAGGGTAACTGCAAGTCCGCTGGTTATTCCTACTATAAAAGCCATTGACAAGCGGCTCAACCAGGCAAGGGAAGAGCTCAATCTGCAAAGCATCAATATTCCTATAAAAGAGGGAATCAACAAATAATAATCGGGGGTGGCAGGTGTTTGGCTGACTTCGGCAAAAAAGTTGGGGAATAGCTTCATCAGAACGTTAGGTTTGAAACTTTGATGAAATGCTATTACGGTTAGAAACCAACCCGCAGAGGCGCCTACAAAGATGTTTTCTACAACCCTGAAGAAAAAATTATCCTTCCAGAGATAACTGAAAACACAAAAAGTAATAATCGCTCCCGAAATATCTGCCCATTCAAACATGTTTCAAATCACTTTCATAGATTTCAGAAATAGAGTTGCATTCGATTGTATGGCTCAATCCGCTGAGATAAAGGGGAAAATCCCCAGTAAATCAAGAAACAACAGTAATAGATTCCGAGTTGAGTTATTGAAAGTCGGATGGTTGCTTGATTTATCTCCCCGAAACAGCCAGCGGCCAGGTCGGTAGAGGCTTTCAAAGCTTTGTTTTTGGATAAAGCTTTGCGGGCCTGAATTTTTTGAAACTTTATTGATTTTCTTAAACATTGGATTTTTTCTTGATGAAATCGAACAAATTGCCAGCAAGAATCAAAAATAGTATGGCGAGGTGTCCCATGGATTGGGAATCCATAGCTTTCCCGGCCATTCCCGTGTAATTGAGCAGGACCTCGTATTCAGCAGCTCCCGGCATACCACCAATAAGACCTGTTAATTGTCCAGTCTGAACGAATGTGATGAAATCAGGAATACTGATGGAGGTACAGGCTCCTGAAATTGGCACACCATGCTCGCCGGAAGTGCTGATGAATGAACCAATTCCAGCCGCACCAGCTGAAAATGAGAGAATCAAACTGAAATCCCGAAGAGACAATTGCTTATTGGGTGGGGTCTGAAAAATTTCCATCGACTTTGTTGGCCTCCCGTGACGATCGTTTTGGAAAGGTGCCAATAAGTCTTTTGACATCACCTTGATTTTACTCAATACTCCCGGTTGAAAACCGAGATTTGCATAGTCACGTCCCTCGAGAAGCTTTTCCCGCTCGGGAGTCTTTTCGAGAGCGCTTTTCAGAGCCATGTCAGCCATATCCCCACCGAATGGCCAATTCGCTCCACAAATCGGATGCAATCCTTTTTTAAATGCATGTACTAGAATTGCAACTGCAGCGGGATGAACTTCCGGCATGGACGAGGGGTCATAGTCGAACGACAGGAAAATTTTCGAGCCGGCGGGAAGTTTTTCCATGAAATTAAATAGTTTTTTTACATTTTCCCCTGGTTTGCTTATTAATCCGATGGGTTTGAGGAGTGGAAAAGCAATGGCAATTGCAAGGATTAAAAAAACAATTCGCCGATCCATTTTAATTTTCTCCGCCGAGATGGGTTCGTTCAACCCCGAAAATAAGTTTCAACGCAGCGACAATATAGCCTGCTGCTGCCCCAATTATTATGGCTGTTTGTGCACCAGACCCAGGGACTTCCAATATCCAGTCTTTCAGACGAGGCAAAAGGCCGCCACTGATCGTGTTCCCAAGGGGGACATTTCCAATCATTACCACTATTGCTGAAATGAACAATATCGATGCTTCAATTGACTTGATCCTGAATGCCCGGAAAGCAGCGGAGGCAATAAAGAAAGCCAGGAGGGAAATCATTGTAGCTCCGGCTGGTTTAAGAATTCCCTGAAAAATGAAATCATTCAAATTTTCAAAAGTTTTTTTGAAACTTGTTTTCAGTTTTTCGGCTGTGGCTTCTTTTTTTACGGGAAGATCTTTCATTGTTTCGTCACAAACTTCAAAACCAAAGACTGGAGGCTCGGTAGCGTTTGTGCAAGGTGTTGTGGTGATGATTCTGACATATCCTTTTATGTCCTGATTCCATCTGACATCACCAATTGCGGGAGGTTTGTCAGAGAGCCCACTAAGGAAGCCGATTACTGCGGTAATACAGAAACTGATGACAAGCACTAAATTATAGCCCCAACCATCTTTTTTTTCGGAAATTTTTTTCAGATTTGCCTTGAGAAGATTGGCAACTCCCAGAATAAGTGCAAATATGGCTACAATAACAATCCACTTCTGGGTCATCAGCTCAATTCTTTTTACTTCGGAAAAACTTTCATCAAGAAAGAAGGAAATAATCAGAAAAAGTCCGGTCACAAAAGTAATCAACGGAGGTAAAAGATATTTGAAAAAATACATCAATTTATCTCACTATAATTTTGTTTGCCAACTTGGCCTATGATCATCACACTAGAGAAGAAGCGATTAAAGAAGAAGATTGAAAATGATTTCGGAAAAAGGTTCATAAATAGCGGTTTTTCAAAAAAACAGAATGTGTCGTCAAACATTGGTGATACCTGGCAAACTCACATTCAAGTTGGGTGAAATGGTGATACAGATTCATGTCAGGATGTTCCCGGTATTAGGTGAAATGTTTTTAAACAACATCCTATAATAATAATTATAATGGCCATAATTTTAACCAAATCGAGTGTTTTAAGCGTTGCAAGATCTTTATGGGAACGAGAAATACATGCTGAAGCTGCAAACAGTTCTTCTCCCATAAGGGTGTAATCGCAGGAAACAATAAAAAAAGGAATTTGTGCCGGTTCGGCAGTTCCGGAAATTCGCGTGGAGCCGATTTCTGCTGCTGCTTCGGCCAAAATCAACGATTCCGCCAAAAAATATCCAAAAAAGAAACAAGTGGCAGGTTTTTCACGGTTCATTAATCCAATAACTCCTGCCGCAAAAGCAAATTGGTCGTCGGAAAGATATGAAATTCTTTCAAGGGCTTCTGAAGGTGACTTCCCAAGTGAGACGTGCGAACGCTTGATTACTTCCTGGGCAATTGTCATGGTAAAAGAATGAGAAACGGGTACAAATAAAGGTGTTTGAATACTGGCAGCTTTGGTGGAGATCTTCCCCAGCAGCGTCATTGCAGCCATTGTTTGCATTTCTTCAACATCCCTTATTCCAGGAACAAAAAGCATGGGTTTGCCAGTTTCTGCGGCTTTTCCAATTGCATGTTCAAGGGCATCCAAAGCAGGTATGCGTCTGACAAAAAAAGAATCAGGGGTTTTAACTATCCAGAGAAAATATGAAATACAACAAAGAAGAAAAACGAAAATTGCCAGAGCACTCAATTTCTTTGGGTTTAAAATCGCTTGATCGGGAATTGTTTTGGACGCATCCCCTGTTTTATTCTGAAGATTAGTTGTAATCGAAGCTTGTGTGGAAGAAATGTTAGCAGGATTGATGCCAGAGGTGGCAGAAGCCAGCGGTTCTGCAGGGAGCAAACAAGGTTGGAAAAAAATATAAAAAATTGCCAAAAAAAACGGAGCCAACAAGGTGAACTTTCCCAATTTTTTTCCACTATTTTGAAGTTCGGTTGAAAAATGCTTATGAAGTGTTCGAAAAAGAATTTTTTTGCAAACAATCAGGGGGTAAGAAAGAAGCTCTAAAAGGGAGTAGATAAAAAGGGGGAAAGTCTTCATTCCAGTGGGAAAAAAATTGTGAAATGGTTTCATGCAGTTAAATTATCTCAAGAATGAAGATGTTAAATTATTTTTTACTGAAAGCACAAGGGAAGAAATGTATTGAATAATTTAAGCAATCGATTTTAACCTATTCGCTGAAATTTTGCTTCGAAAAGCTTATATCAAGCGTTTCGATTCGGTTGGAACATGCAATAAAGAAAAAACGTTCCATAATGGCACTTTTTCTCGAGGGATTGGAAAGACGCAAGTTCACATGTTTCTCTGAAAGCTCATGCCTGCATCCATGGGAATCTCGAACGATCCGGCTATAAGCCTGAAGTCCGCTTTTCCTGTAATTCTGGCTACATCCCGAAGTGTCATTTTCTTTGCATTTTCTTTTCCCTTTAATTGGTCGAGAATTGAATCAGCTGTTTGCACAAGTTTTTGGGGAACAGTTTTTGCCAGAGCGGCGGAAGTGTTTACCCGATCCAGATTAAAAGACAACTCGACGGTGGTGGTGGCCATAGGAGCAATATAAGTTTTAGACTCGTTATGAGCACCTTTGGCCACGATTATTCCATTTAAATTTAATGAGTAATCCAAAGACATGAGGTTTATTCCAAAAGGAAAATAGCTGTAAACACTCAAATCGATTGTCCCAGTCATTTGCTTGGCTCCTACCAGGGAAGCAAGATTAATATTCATTTTTGCAGGCTTAAGCAAGATGCATTTTGAAGCCCAGCGCTGAAGATTATTTCTTTGGTAGTATAAGAGTCCAGCAACGGAAAGAACCAAGAGGAATAATAATAATAAGACTTTTTTAAAAAAGCCTATTATTCCGCCACTTTTCTTTTTGGAGCCTGCCATAACTTTTAATATCTTTTACAACTCTTTTTTCGTTGTGTCAATAATTCATAAATTTTAAGAAAATGTAACATTTTGAATGACGATTAATGAGCTACTGAAGCACAGAGTCAAAACAAAATAAATAAAAAACAATTTCCGATTATCTTCAATATTTTTGAATACCATTTAATTCGTTGCTTTTTGGACTAACCGATTTTATGATCCTCAATTGCTGTGCGGGGACGCATTCCTGCCTTGGCTGCAGCTATTTCATGATTGTGATTGATATGTAAAAGTTGCACAAGTTTCCTTTCTTTTTGATTTAACCATAGGGCTCATAACATGGATAGTCCTGCTGTTTACAATTTTGAATATTCCGCTCTGCGTATTTTCTTCGCTGGGCAATTTTCATACAATATTGTAAAAAGCTCTTTAGATTGGTAATTCCAGCATTCTATTTTTGGAAAATTGTTTCGGAAGTGATACAATCTGATATTCTTTTTAAAGATTGTGGAGATTCGCATCCATGGGAATATTGCTTTAATAGACGCAGTTTTGCATTCGCCAAAAATTTTTTTTGGTGAATTTAAAAAAATAGATAGGCAAAAAAAGTGTGAAAATCCACAAAATTAAAAAAAAATCAACAGAAAGGATGTTTTAATGAAAAAAGGTTTTCTATGTTATTTTTTACTTCTCTCATTCATTGGAATGAGTCTGACATGTTTTTCGGAGCAACCAGACAATTCCAAAACAGCAAGTGATCAAGCTAAGCTTCTTTCCGGCGTGGATAGACAGTTTATTGACAATACAGCTCGCTCTCAAGATGATTTTTTCAGGCATTTCAATGGTCTCTGGCTTGACAAAACCGAAATTCCAGCTGACAAGAGCAGTTGGGGAGCATTTCAAGAGCTACGAGAGAAAACGCAGCCTCAGCTTCTGGCAATTATTGAGGAGGCTGCGAGTGATTCAACTAAAGCTCCAGGAACTGATAGACAGAAAATCGGTGATTTATACTCTGATTTTCTGGACGAAAAGTTGCTTGATGAGCTTGGAATGAAACCTATTTTAGGGGAAATTGAAAAAGTAAATTCACTTGCTTCCAAAGATCAAATTCCTGCATTTATAGCACATTTTAACCGGATAGGCATTGACGCTCCTTATTCTTTCAGTATTCATCAAGATGCCAAAGATTCCACAAAATATGTTGCGGATATTGGCCAAGATGGGCTTGGGCTTCCTGATCGTGATTATTACCTTAAACTTGAGGATAAAAAACTAAACGATGTTCTTAAAAAATATGAAATACACATAGCCAAAATGTTGAAACTCGCAGGGGAAAAGGATGCTGAGGCTGAAGGCAATGCCAAACAAATTGTGGCATTGGAAACAGAGTTGGCTAAAGTACAATGGACAAAGGTTGAAAACCGTGATCCGGTAAAGACTTACAACAAAATGGAGTTTCCCAAATTGGAAGAGCTTACACCAGATTATGGTTGGAAGTCCTATCTTACAGAAAGTGGAATTCAAGATAAAACAACATATGTTATCGTAAGCCAACCAAGTTATTTAGAAGGTTTCAGTCAGGTTCTCAAGAAGACGCCGCTTCCCATATGGAAGTCGTATTTTAAATGGCATTTATTGAATGAGGCTGCATCATACCTTTCTAAACCTTTTGTTGATATGAACTTTTCATTCAAGGGACCCATACTTACCGGCCAACCAGAGAATCGGCCACGCTGGAAAAGAGGAGTTTCAGCAGTTGAGGGAGCGCTGGGTGAGAGCCTCGGTAAAATTTACGTGGAAAGACATTTTCCTGCTGATCGAAAAGCTCGTATGCAGGCACTTGTAAAAAATCTTCTGACAGCTTACCGACAAAGCATAGAAACCCTTGAATGGATGAGCCCGGCAACTCGAAAAGAAGCGCAGGCCAAACTCGCCAAATTCACCACAAAAATTGGATATCCTGATAAATGGAGAGATTATTCTTCATTGAAAATCGTTCGGGGAGACCTTTGGGGAAACATTATCAGAGCAAACGAATTTGAATACCTGCGAGAGTTGAATAAACTTGGAAAGCCCATAGATCGCCAGGAATGGGGAATGACCCCTCAGACAATCAATGCTTATTACAATCCTGAATTGAATGAGATTGTTTTTCCAGCCGCGATTCTTCAGCCTCCATTTTTTGATGCTTCTGCAGATGATGCAGTGAATTACGGGGCAATAGGGGCGGTCATAGGTCACGAAATCAGCCACGGATTCGACGATCAGGGATGTCAATATGATGGCGACGGAAATTTACGGGACTGGTGGACAAAAGAAGACCATAAGAATTTTTCAGATAAGACAAAAAGATTGGTTCAGCAATATGGTGATTATAGTCCGCTACCCAATTACAAGGTTAACGGAGAACTTACTTTGGGTGAAAACATAGCAGATAATTCCGGATTAGCTATAGCTTATAAAGCTTACAAATTGTCTTTGAACGGGAAGAAACCTTCGCAAATTGACGGTTTTTCCGGTTATCAGCGATTTTACATTGGATGGGCTCAAGTTTGGCGAGGTAAAGTGCGTGACGAACAAATGATTGTCTTGATTAAGACTAATCCCCATTCTCCGGAAAAATTCCGTGTGAACGGATCTTTGTGTAATCAACCTGGTTTCTATTCGGCTTTTGAGGTTAAGGAAGGTGATAAGATGTTCCTTCCTCCTGATCAACGGGTTATTATGTGGTAATTAAAATATGAAGGAAGCAGTGGTTTTTGACTTTTAAAACTTTGATCAGCATTAAAAGGAAATAAAAAAGCCCTTTCAAATTGAAAGGGCTTTTTTATTTGTGGATTGCTAAGAATGCTTAGGTGGTTTTTGTGTTATTGTTGTCCATAGGGATAAGAGTCGTTTCCGGAACCGCAGTTAAGGCTTCCCATGGAGACTCCGAATCTCGTTGCGGCTTGTGCAAGAATTGCATCTTTTGCAGAGGAGCGGTTTGCCGAGTTTGCGAGTCGGACATAGTCGTTAAGAGTTTGAGCTCCATAGATTCCTCTGATAAGGATATCATCTTTTGTATTATTGTAATAGGCTTTTTGAGCTAGCAGCAAATAGCCGTCAACATTCCATCTCCTGGTTGCTGCAGTTACCAGAATGGTATCTTTGGTTTTTAGTGATGCAGCCATATCGGCCAAGCTCAGGAAATCCTTTAAGGTTCTGCAATGATTCAAGCCAGCAATTAAAATTTTGTCTCTGTTGGTATCTATTTTGCAGCAGGAGGCGAAATATACATAATCGGCAACAACACTACTCTTTTCAACTCCGCTCATGAGGAGTTGATCGTTGGTATATTTGTTAGAGGCCATTGTGGCAAGAACTGGAATATCGAGAATTCTAACATGTTTATTGTATAAGCCGTCATATAAAATTTTGTCTTTTCCAGAGCCAGTTCGAGCACACTCAGCCAAATAAATAAAGTCTTGCGCTGATTTAGCGAATTTTTCACCTTGCTGTAAAATTGAATCAGCAACATTAGGGGAATAAGCGGCATTTGCAATTTCAAGGATTTGATATAGCTCAGTGGCTTTTTGAGCGGCCTGTTTTAAAATTTGGTCTCTCTCTGTCGTGTTAGAAACTGATTTTGCTAATGCAATCAACTCGTTCACGCTGGCTTGAGGTTGGGGTGTGATGGATTGATACGCGTATGGATCGGTCGAGGAAGTGGTCGAAGTTCGAGTATTTGAAGGCCTCGGTTTCGTGGGAGCATATGGGTCGGTATTGTTGCTCGGTGAGGTGTATGCATATGGATCGGTATTAGCGCCGTTTATTCGAACATTAGCGCTGTCATCATAAGGATTTGTGTTGGCAAACCCCGTTCCAAAGAATACCAAAACCATAAGAATGGCAAGGCTCAGTTTTTTCATACTCTATTTCTCCTAATTATTTAATATAATAATTAATTATAACAAAACTTTCAGAAACGTCCAGATCTTTTTCAAATCAGAATCTCCTCAATAAGGCATGTTCTAATTAAATAAAATGTACCGAACCGTATTTTTTAATACCTTATTTTTTGAAAATGTTTTTTGCAATTTATTTTTTTGAAAAAATACAGCCTTTTGACAAATAAGTTTTTTACTTAGGTCGTTTCGATTCCGCTCAAAAAGGAGCTAGGAAAGCTACTTTTTCAGTAAATTTGCTGGAATATTTAAAGTTGGAAGGATCGATTTTAATTCCTCGATTTGGAAAAGGGTTAGACGAAAGCAACTCGTTCGAAAGTCTATCATTAGAAAAATCCTGCATTGTCATTTTTCCCTGGATTTAATGCTGCCTTTCTCAAGAAAAATTGCTTCGCTGACTAGCTTTGAAATTTGATCTTTATCGTGGGTTGTCAAGATAACCGAAAGTTTCATTTCCTGATGAAGATTTTTGATGATTTCTTCGATCATCAATTGATTTTCCATATCCACGCTTGCAGTTGGTTCATCAAGAAGTAAAACCTGCGGAGAACATGCTATCGCTCTTGCGATGGCTACTCGTTGGGTTTCTCCAGTTGAAAGGCGGTTCCCTTCTGCATTAGCAAAGGATGCCATTGCCACTTTTTCAAGAGATTCTCTGACAATCTGATCTCGCTTTGGTTTAGGAATTTTTCGTATTTTGAGACCGAATTCGACGTTTTTATAAACTGTGGTACTGAATAAAATCGGTTGTTGATCTACAAGAATCACTTCTCTTCTAAGCGGCTGGAGATTAGATTCGGAAAAAACAACTGCCTGATCACGATAAAAAACTTTTCCAAAAGAAGGTTTTTCCAAAAAAGCCAAAATATTCAAAAGAGTGGTTTTACCGGAGCCGTTGGCTCCTAAGAGTCCGTAAATTTTTCCTTCTTCAAGCAATAATTCAGGAACATTTAAAACGACATTCTTGTTGTATATTTTTTTTAGATTTTCAATTTTAAATAGCATTTTGTTTTAAGAAATGATTCAGAACACAAAACCGGTTGAAATCACTTGAGTTTTATTATTTTTCAGAAACTATTTTTCAACACTCCGTTGCCAGACTGTTTCAAGAAATACGCGGTCAAGGGTTCGGGCCAAAAATTGTTCTCCAATTGTTGCAAAAACATCAGGGCTGTCAGAAACGTAATATTCCTCAATCCCGACTTTTTCACGTGGAGCAGCTATTCGCCTGGCTTTTAGAAGTTCAGAAACTTCTTTAGCTGTCTCTTCGGCAGAATCAATTAAAATTACTTCATTTTTGAAAAAATCTGCAATATGCGATTTTAACAAAGGATAGTGAGTACAAGCTAAAATTAGGGCATCCAGGTTCAGGTTTCTAAGTTCGCTAAGATACATCTCAAGTGTGAGTCGAGTAATTTCGGAATCCATTAAATTCTCTTCGACAAGTGGAACGAATAAAGGACACGCTTTTGCAAAAACTGTGCAAGCGGAATTCAACCTCATTAAACGTTTTTGGTATGCTTCAGATTTAATGGTTGCTTTGGTGGCGATTACCCCTATTTTTACGCTCATCCTATCAACGCTTGAGCGTCTTAAAGCTGCTCTCACTCCAGGTTCAATAACTCCCACGACCGGAAGTACTGTATTCCTTTTAACATAATCCAAAGCCAATGCTGAGGCGGTGTTACATGCCACAACAATCATTTTAATTTTCATGGACTCAAGAAAACGAGTAATTTCAAGACAAAAATGTCGAATGACCGGAATAGACTTATTTCCATAAGGAATTCTAGCTGTGTCACCGAAATAAATTACATCTTCATTAGGCAAAAGAGATCTTATTTCCTTTACAACGGTCAATCCTCCGACCCCTGAGTCAAAAACTCCTATAGGACGTTCATCCATCGTGAATTTCCCTGCTTTCAAAATATGGTTTCAACACTGTAATTAATCGGTTTTAAAGAGTGAATCTTTGAATGTTGAACATCAAAATAAAGAACCCATGGTTTCTAGTGGGCTTTTGCCACAATTAATTTTGAGATGGTATTTATGATTAGTAAGAATACCCCAAAACAAAAAAGTGGGCATGAATTGATGCAGTTTTCGAATTAGGTTTTCAAAATTTTAGTTCTTGTATTTCATTTTTATGTGCTATTGTTTTCTCGATGCTAAACTATTTGGCTGGCTCTGGGGATCTATTGATTTTTCTTTTTCCGGAATAGATTTCCTGCTTTAGTACATTAAGCTTTGCTATAAGTTCTTCGCCAATCACGTTTCTGGTAAATTGGAAATCGGTCAAATCAATTGCGCCATCTGAAATTCCATAAGAAAATTTTATTGAATCCGTGCTCTTTCCTTCATGAAGAGTCTTTACAACGTTTTCTACGACAAGATCAACACGTTTAACCATGCTTGTTAGTACAAGTCCGGGGGCGAGTCCATCCTGGTTCATATCAGCTCCAATTACAAACTTTTTGGTTTCAACTGCGGCTGAGATTACACCCTGCCCGGAACCTCCCGCGGCATGAAAAATAACATCGCATCCTTCTGAAAACATTTCAAGGGCAATTTCCTTTGCTACATCAGCCTGGTTGAATCCTTTGAATCCTTCGGAGACATATTTTTCGATGACTTGTGTGTCAGTTGAAACAAGTGAAGCTCCTTGTTTATAACCATCTAAAAATCTTTGCACCACGGGAATTTTGACACCCCCTATAAAACCAATTTTTTTGGTTTTGGAAACACTGGCTGCGAGGTAGCCACAAAGGATGCTTCCCTCTTCTTCACGGAAAGAAATTCCTTTTACATTTCCTTCTGAGATATCAGAATCCACAATGAAAAACAATAAATCAGGTCTCTCTTTGGAAATTTTTCGGATAGAGTCGATAAATCCCATTCCAACTGCGATGATTGCATCAAATTTTTGGGCAGTGAAAAACCTCAGTGAAGTCTCATAGTCATTCATTGTGGAAGGTTCAATGATAACTGTTTCAGCTCCAAATTGCTTCTCAGCGGCTTTCATTCCAGCATTGGCCATTTCGTTGAACCCACGGTCACTGAGACCCTGTGGAGAAACCACAATCCCAATTCTTAGTTGTTTATCCGCTGTGTTGCTCTTAGAATCTGAACACCCAGCAATAAAAATAACAAATGCGGAACAAGCTATCAACAATCCGACTCTGAAAAATCGGAGAACACTTTTTCGGATATGCATTTTTCAATCTCCCCCTCAAAAATTTTTGCAAGTTCGGGACCTGTTTTGGCAAAAAAAGCCTGGCGACTGATTTCATCAGGACTATCAAATTTTAAACGGACTTCAGGGCATTTTTTCGCAATTTTCGAACGCAATAATGAAAAACGCCTCTTTATTTCAAATGCTGGAAGAATTTCTTCTTCGCTCCATTCCGTTTTGGATTTGGGAACAAAACCGGAAAAATTTATGGAAAGAAATCTCGATGGAGGGACTGTTGCGGCTGATTTTACGATAAAATTCACAGTTTCTTCCAAATCCTGGTCTGTCTCACCAGGTAATCCTGCCATAAAGTACATTTTAACTCCCTCAAACCCACACAACCATATTTTACCAAGCGTATCAAAAAAACGATCCTCAGACAAGGGTTTACCCATATTTTCCCGAAGAAGAGCACTTCCGCTTTCTGGCGCGAGTGTCACGCTTTTCACTCCTAACTGTCTAAGGCAGGTTAAAATTTTATCATTCAGAGATTCCCATTTCACTGAGGAATTATGAATTCGGAATTTTTTCTCGACCAGAATTTCAAGGATTTCCTGAATCTCTGGGTGATCAAAAAGGGATGGTGCAATCAAACCAATTTCCCCAAATTTCTCCCATTTTTCCACAAATCTGGAAAAGGTTATGGCGCTAACAATCCTTGGTGGAAAATAAATTGATCGTGCCAGACAAAATTTGCAAGCTCTTCTGCAACCACGCATTATTTCAAGGAGCGGGGATCCATTGAAAACATTATTTTTAGATACATAATGAGAATAAGCAGGGTCGTGTCCAACGGGATGTGGTGGCAATGATGGGTTGGGGGAATTTTTCTTTTGGGGCACCCAAATCCCTGGTAATTCGGCGAAATTTGCGGGATTCGTCCATTCTGAAAGCATGACCTCAAGCATTTTTCCAAAAATTGGTTCTGCTTCACCCGGCACAAGTATATCAAAAATTTCGGAAAGTGCTTGTGAATTAGAGCAAACTGCGGCGCCTCCGGCAAGTAAAAGGGGAAAGCGCTTTGATTGCCTTTTCTCGCTACGGATGGGAATTCCCAGCGGTTTTAGTATTTTGGGGATAAGGGGGAAGTCTCCTTCAAAACTGATGGAAAAAGCGAGTACATCAAAATCACCAAGTGGTCTTCGGGTTTCAAACGAATAGAAAGGAGGGTTGTGAACGAAATTTGTTTGAAGCGGGAAAAAAAATCTTTCAACAGCAATATCCTGGGTTTGAGCAGCAATTCTATGCACAGTTAAAAATCCCAGATTTGACATTCCCACCTGATAAGTTCCGAGAAAAATCAGTGCAATATGCAATTTCCCGGCATAGTAGGGCTCAAACTCTCGTTTTTCACCTTCCAAAAGTTTTTTTGCTAATGATTCAATTTTCCAGTGATGACTCAGTCCCATTATTTTCCTGATTTGAGACTATATAAAAAAACCTTCTTCGAAACAGTTTGGTTCGAAGAAGGTTTATTTATTAAGTTCAACTAAAAACGATTTCCGCGTTTGCGCAGGAAAGCTGGTATATCAACGCTTTCGTGCACTGGAGAGCTGTGTGAACCGCCTCCAGCAGCGGCAACCGCTGGCATTGGGGGCATTTGCGTAATATTGGATGACTCAATGATGGGGTTTGGGCTGGTCATTCTGATTCCGTCCAAAATCCTCTTTTTGGGATCGAGAACACCACGGTTGATTTCTTCACCGAACCCGGTGGCAATAACTGTGATCTTGAGGTTATCCTTCATATTTTCATCGATAACCGCACCAAAGATAATGTTGGCGTCCTCATCGGCACAATCCTGAATGATCGAGCAGGCTTTATCAACTTCATGGATGCCGAGATCCGGGCCACCGGTGATGTTGAGAAGCACGCCTTTGGCGCCTTGGATAGAGGATTCCAATAGTGGACTTGCTATAGCCATTTGTGCGGCGGTTACAGCACGATTTTCCCCGGAAGCAATTCCCATTCCCATGAGGGCTGATCCAGCTTGGGTCATAATAGTTTTTACATCCGCGAAGTCTGTATTTATTAGCCCTGGAATAACGATAATATCGGAGATACCTTGTACACCTTGTCTTAAAATGTCGTCAGCGTATCTGAAAGCTTCGACCATTGAAATATTGTCTTTGGAAACGTCAAGAAGCTTGTCATTAGGAATTACGATAATTGCGTCTACTCTTTCCTTCAGATTTTTAATCCCAAGTTCTGCGGCAGCATTACGGCGTTTGCCTTCGAATCGAAAAGGCCTTGTAACAACTGCAACTGTGAGGGATCCGACTTCCCGAGCAACTTCTGCAACAATAGGGGCAGCACCGGTTCCGGTTCCGCCGCCCATTCCTGCTGTAATAAAAACCATGTCGGCCCCTTCCAGAGCTTCAGCAATTCTTTCTCTGTCTTCTTCGGCGGCTTTTTTTCCAATTTCATAATTGGCGCCGGCCCCCAGCCCCTTGGTAAGTTTGTCACCAAGCTGGATTTTAACCTTGGCAAGCGACCGTCCTAACGCCTGCGCATCCGTGTTTGCCGCAATGAACTCAACACCGCTCAAATTGGCTTCAATCATGCGGTTGATGGCATTAGTACCTCCCCCGCCTACTCCAATAACCTTTATCTCAGCATTCTCCGCAGTCGCTTGATTAAAATCAAACACCACTATGGCCTCCTTTACGCTGTGCCCCGCAGGCATCTATAATTTTTTTTCTTTTCTAATCTGTAAAAATCCCACGCAAAAAAACTTTTATGCGATTTACTATTCCACTCCAATAACCGGATTCAGGAATTTCCACGCGCTGATTTTGTGCACCATATGTAATTAGCCCGATTACGGTTGCAAATTCAGGACTTTGGACTTTCTCCTTTAAGCCTGCAACTGCAATTGGATACCCACAGCGCACTGGCAAACCCAGGATTTCTTCGGCTAATTCGACACATCCATTCATCAATGAGCATCCCCCGGTAATTACTACCCCAGCAGGGATCACATCGAGTGAAACATGACGAGTGATCTGCTCTTTTATTCCATTAAAAATTTCTTCCATCCTCGGTTCAATTATTTCTGCCAGGTATTTTTGTTGATAAGTTTTCGTGCGTTCGCCACCAGCAATGGGGACTTCGATGTTTGTTCTCTCATCTACTAAATCAGCTCTGGCAACTCCATATTTAATTTTCAGGTTCTCGGCAACTGCAGTGGAAGTTTTTAAGCCCACAGCAATATCATTGGTAACATATTGTCCTCCGACGGGAGAACTGTAACAATGAACTACATGCCCATTCTGAAAAATTATCAAGTCTGTGGTACCCCCGCCGATATCAACTAAAACGACTCCGAGCTTTCTTTCATCTTCAGTAAGGGCTGCCATTCCAGAGGCATAAGGTTGTAAAACAATTTCTTCGACTTTAAGGTCAGCATTTTCACAACACTTGAAAATATTCTGAATTGCGGTGATAGCACCTGTGACAATATGGACTTGAGCTTCGAGACGACTGCCAACCATTCCAAGTGGATTGTTTATTTCTTTCTGCTCGTCTACTACAAACTCTCTTGGGAGAATATGAATTATCTCCTGGGTTGCAGGTATTGCTACGGCGGTTTTGGCATTTTCAACAGCCCTATCAATATCTTCGTTCGTAATTTCCCTTGAGCTTCCCTTGACTGCTACTATTCCCTGGCTGTTTATTGAATTAATATGTGAGCCGGAAATTCCGACATACACTCGTTGAACTGCAACATCAGCCATTTTTTCAGCGCCTTCAACAGCGTCAAGAATAGCTTGAGTGGTTTTGTCGATATCAACTATGATTCCCTTTTTTACTCCATCACCAGGAATCACCTGGCCAACACCTATGACGTTGACAACGGTTTTCTTGATATCACCAACCACCACGCATATTTTCGTGGTTCCAATGTCTAAACCAACTATGAGATCATCCGCTCGCACTTCTACGACTACTCCCTTCAGCAGCCTTTTTTGCCCTTTTTGGCTTAACAACGATTTCGCTTGGTGCCCTCATATCAATACTATCAGGTTCTACATTATTCTTTTTAAGATTGTCAAGCAAGGAACTCAAAAAATCAAATCTTAATAAAAAATCTTCTAGATTTTTTGGAATAATTTTTTCACCAGTTACGAAAAAGATATACGGATTTTGAATGTTACTGAGGTTTAATTCGGAAATCTTTTTTTGGATACGTGGTTCTAGGCTTACCACCCATTTTCTAGCCTCCAAAAAAGAGTCTGAATCGGAAATGTCATCACCGGATTTTTTATTTTCCATCTGAAGGCCAGTTACAATGGGAAGGTCTTTCTCGACCGTAGGGACCGAAGAAAGGACAATTCCGTCATTTGAAACCTCAATAAAAGAATCTCTGGCTTTCAAATACATAACAGGAAATCGTTCTTCAATCAAAATTTTCAAAGTATAAAGTCCGACCAGATCAACAGAGACTTTTTTTACATATGCATTTTTCATTAATCTTGAGCGAATTGCTTCACGATCAAGATTCAAAAGGTTCATGGCAAGAGAGACTCCCGCTTGATTAAGAACTGATTCTCGTTTCAGAAAGTTGTTTCCGAGCACTTCAATTTTTTTTATTTCAAAATAGGAAGTTTCAAAAAATAAATGCTTGAGTTGCACGACAGCTACATACGAAAGCACCGCCATAAGGACCGTAAATAACAAAATTTTCATGGAAACCAGCATTTTGCCGAGGTTTAGCAACCGAGAGCGCACGCTCCTCGATCTGATTCGCTCTATGGTTTTTTCAGATAAACCGGTACGCGGAATCGGAAAAAAAAGCCTCCTTCGCGGTCCAGTTTCCGTTTGATGCTCCAAGAGTCGTTCCCCCCGATTTAATTTATGAATCATATCATTGATCTATTTAACTAACAAGGGGATAAGAAAATTTTTTTTATTTTTTTTTGAAAATATCTTTCTTATTGCTCTAGGGAGTTCAGCTTCAGGGTTTATCCCAAAATAGGTTTAATTGCTTCAAAAATTCTAGTTTCAACGTTCTTTGGGCGACTGTCTTTCATTTTTTCTCCCATTGTTTTTAAACATTCACCTGCTAAACAAGATTCAATGCTTTGCCTAAGGGTCTCCCCACTTAAATCGTAGTCCAGTATTACTTTTGCTCCACCGCTTTTTTCAAGTATTCTGGCATTCTTCTCTTGATGATTATCCGTTGCAAAAGGAAAAGGGATAAGAATGGCCGGTTTTCCAATGCACGCTATCTCGGCAAGAATAGTAGCTCCAGCTCTTGAGATAATAAGATCAGCCACTTCAAAAGCTTCACGCATTTCATGAAGATATGGAAGAACTATATAACTGTTTTTTTCCGAAATTTTCGAAGAAATTTCCTGAAAGTCGCGTTCACCGGTAATATGAATTATTTTCATCTTGGGATTCTTTAAAAGCCAGTCCCTGGACAATTCAACGCATGCACGGTTTATTGATGCAGCTCCTCGTGAGCCTCCTACAAATAGTAAAACCATTTCTCCAGGATTTTTTTCCATGAATTTCTTGCCGTTGAATTCACTTGAAAAAGCTTTTCTAACTGGATTTCCAGTTACAACCACTCTTTTTTCATCCGCAGGATAAGAATCCGGGTAAGTAAGCAAAATTCTTTTTGCCCCATCCGCAAAAAATTTATTAGTAACGCCCATTGCAGCATTTTGTTCATGGATTGCATAGGGAATTTTCAAAAGTTTGGATGCAAGCAAAACAGGAAAAGCTACAAATCCACCCGTGGTGATTGCCAAGTCTGGTGAAAAAAGCAGTAAATGCTTAAATGCATCGAAAAAACCCCTTAAATTTTTAAATGGAAAAGAGAACCATTTCATTGACAATTCTCTGGGCATTCCCTGTGCACAAGTTCCGATAAAGGAAATACCCTGCTCACGGGGGACTATCTTGCTTTCCATTCCGTCTGATTGGCCGATATAAAGGAATTCAGCCGGTTCATTCATTCCGGATGAAAGGATTTCTTTTATTGCAATTGCCGGATATATGTGCCCTCCGGTGCCGCCGCCACTCAGAACAATTTTTTTCATTTTTTCATCCTTTATTGGTCGTCATTCGCTACGGCCAATTACCAAATTAAATTTCTTTCCTCATGTGAGGTTTTTGCCAGTTCCAAATTGACCAACAAATGGGTGAAACTGATTTCCCAAGGGGCAGAACACCCTGGCTACTAAAGTGGGCTTGGACATATATTTGACTACTTTGGAAAATTCGCTTGAAATATGTTGGTGAAACATTTAGAAACGAATTCAGGGGAGCGAATTTCCAATTAAAAATATCCTATTTTTTTCGTTTGCCCGAAGCACGTTCGGATACGCCCGAGAAGCGGCTGGAAAAAGGTCTCTTTCTATTATCCTGCCAAGCGCTTTGATTTGTTCCATATCTTGAAACATTCAACAATATTCCGATTCCAATTGCCAGAAATACTACGCTTGATCCGCCATAACTGATGAAGGGAAGGGTAACTCCGGTAGTTGGCAAGACGCTGAGAACAACACCCAGGTTGATCATGGTCTGGCAACCAATCAAGCAAGTTATTCCTGATGCAAGGAGAAATCCGAACATGTCCGGAGCTCTTGCTGCAATATAAAACCCTCGCCAGATAAGAATAAGGAATAAACCAATTACGATTGCTCCGCCAACGAAGCCAAGTTCTTCACAAATGATGGCAAAAATAAAATCGGTGTGCCTTTCAGGAAGGATGAAAAATTTCTGTCGGCTTTGACTAAGCCCCAATCCCCAGATTCCACCAGATCCTATGGCTACAAGCGACTGGATGATGTGATATCCTGCAGTTTTAGAAGCACCCCAGGGATCTAGGAAGGCAAGAAAACGTTTCATTCTGTAGCCTTCCTGGAAAACCAATGCAACAACAGTTGTTACACCGCATGCTGTCATTCCCAGAAGGTGAGTCATTGCTCCATTCCCTAGAAACAAAAGGAGAAAATAAGTGGAGGCGATTATTGCTGCTGTTGAAAGATTGGGTTCCTTTAAAATTAAGCAGAAAATAATGGTCATTATAATTAAATCCGGTAGTAAACCTCTGAAGAGTTCTTGGATCCTGTCTTGTCTGGTGGAAATTGATCTCGCCATGAAAATGATGAAAGCAATTTTTGCAAATTCAGATGGCTGGAACCCTATTAATGGTCCAGCTCTGAGCCATCGATGTGATCCGCCCACTTTCGGTGCAAACAAAACAACTATCAGGAAAAAAATCGAAACCAGCAATAGAGGAACAGATAAGCCCTCCAATTTGCGATAATCAAAGTTTGAAGTAATAAAAAGGGCTATTAGTCCAATTCCCACAAAAAGAAGTTGCCGTTTGAAATAATAAAGGCTGTCATCCATAAAACTCATCGAAGTGATTGATGAAGCGGAATAAACCATTATCAAACCAAAACCCATCATGGCAAGTACAACAAAAAGAAGAGTGTTGTCGAAATGTCTTTCCTTATTTGTGTTCAACATCTTTAATTCTTGTCATCATTCTGGAAGCCCGTTTACAAGCTCCTTAAATGTGGTTCCCCTTATTTCAAAATTGGGAAAAAGATCATATGAACTGCATGCCGGCGATAGGAGAACAGTGTCTCCTGGAATGGCCCAACCAGCAGCCATATTTACTGCATCGGCAAATGACGCTGCAAGTTTTAACGGAATTAATCCCTCGAGTGAAGCTCTGAATCGTTCACGTGCTTCACCATATAGAATCACGCCGCGAGTGAATTGGCTAACCATGTTTTTCCACTCGATCAGGTCAGTTCCTTTATCCCTTCCTCCGGCAATTAAAATGATCGGTTTCTTGCAAGCTTTAAGAGCAGTTATTGAAGCTGCGCAGTTTGTGCCCTTGGAATCGTTAATGTATGTGACTCCATGCAGTTCTTTTACCCACTCAAGTCGGTGCTCCACTCCCGGGAATTTTGAAACAACCGATGCTAAATTTTGGGCAGGGATGCCGGAAATTAGTGCAGCTGCACTTGCTGCCATTGCGTTTTCCAGATTATGTCTTCCAAGGATTTTAACTGTTTTTTCAGAAAATAGCGTTGTTTTTTCGCCATTTTCAGAAATGAAAGTAATATTGCCATTAATTGAAGTTACACAAGGCCTGTCGTTCAAACCGAAGCCAAACCATGCAATTTTGGCCCGGGTTCGTTTTGCAAATTCGCGCATCAGGGGCTGTTCCCCATTTAAAATCAACCACTTTGAGGAATCCATGTTCAGGGCAATTCTTTCTTTTGCGGCTCGGTAAGCTTCATAAGAGGGATAACGATCAAGATGGTTTTCGTAGAAATTAGTTATTAAACCGATGTCTGGGCAAAATTTTGAAATTGTCTCAAGTTGGAAAGAGCTGACTTCGAGTACCTGAATGTCTTCATCACGTGTTTTCAAGGCGAATTCCATCATCGGAATTCCGATATTTCCACCTAGAAAAACTCGCGAAAAATAGCCCTTACAAAATTCGGATAATAGTGTTGTGGTTGTTGTCTTACCATTGCTACCAGTGATTACAAATCTCCGCCCACGGGAAAGTAGATATGCGATTTCTATCTCTGAAAGGATGGGAATGCCTTTTTCAGAGGCTTTTCGGAGAATCGGAATATTGGGCGGAACACCAGGACTTAGTATGATAAAATCGGCCGAGAGTGCTTTTTCCCCGTGCCCTCCTGTTTCCAATTCGACTTCCGGGGGCAAATTAGCCTCTTTTATGCTCTTTTCCAATCTTCCCCAATCTTGAAGATCCGAAAGAAGAACTTTCGCTCCTATCTCTGAAAGCGCTTTTGCAGCAGCAAGACCACTTTTCGCTGCACCAATTATGACAACTCTCTTTCCGCTGACATCCATTTTTTTGCTCCAGAATTTGCGTTAAACGGAGCAAAAATTTTACCACGTTTTCCCGAAAAGAACAAACCCCAAATAGCCTTAACAGCAATTATGGTTTTGAGTCCCCATGCGCACTTTCACGATGCTTTAGTTTGAATATCTATTATAATTCACGGCCTGAGTCACCTTCAATGTGTCGCGGTTGAGCCTTACTTTTTTTTTCATAATTACTTTTTCCAGTAATACCAATTTCAATTAGTTCATTCATCCGACCTACTTCGTGCTTCAGGTCTGCGTAAATTGGAGTTGGGTTTGACAGAAATGAATGCTTCAACCATTCCAGTAAGGGCTCCTTATTTTCATGAAAGTTCCTTCTTTTCTCGCAAAATATACCGATCCAACTTCATTTTGATCAAATCAATGTTATTGGGGTGATGCCCATATTTTTTGGGATTGGTATAAATTCATATTTTTACTTTTTTTGTCCAGAAGAAATGATAATCAAACAGAACCATAGACATGGAAAAACTGCTCCAGATCACAAACCCATAATTGCTGAGCCTTAATTGATAACTACTCGATGGTAAATTTACCAGCCACATAGGAATTTTATTCCTTCGTAATCTTTGCAGTAACGACTATCAGTATCTCTGTTCCTGAATTTTGTCTATCTCTGCTTCGTGCAAGGCCGCCTAACAATGGAATGTGCGAAAGAATAGGAATCCGATCATTGGTTGAAAGGTTCTCTTTGTTAAAAAGGCCGCCCATTATCACGGTGCCACCATCTTCCACTCGAAGCATACTTTCCGCTTCTCTTGTTCTGATCTGGGGGTAACCTTGGCTTGTCAAGGAAACCACTGAACTGACTTCACCTTTGAGAGCCATTCTAATGCTTAAATCCGGGTTTACTGAAAGATTCTTAACTGTCATTTTGATTCCAACGTCCACCCAGCTCAATTGGGTATTCAATCTCAACGTTGAACCGGAATCTGTCTGTGCTGTTGCTGCCACTTCAAGAGGAATTCGATCCCCTATTGTAACTCTGGCTTCTTCACCTTCCAGAACCCGTAAATTTGGTTTAGCCAGAATGCGGCCATCCTTGCCTTCATCTAGGGCTTTCAGTAATAGTGGTAACTGGTCTTTGCCGTGAAATTCCTTGATTTCCCCGTAACTGTAAGAGTTTTTATCCAAATTTATTCCCAATGCTTTTGATCTGGATCTGGAAATTTCAACAAGCATTAAGCTTATCATCACTTGCTGTCGTTTTTTTCCCAGTGTTTGTATTACATCAGCAGCGTTTTTTAGAGCTTTTGGCCTTCCTATAAGCACCATTCTTTGATCGCCAAGGCTTTCTACCTCGAGACCACCGACTTTTACCGCTTCTTTAACTGCCTCAGGTTTAATTTCACCCAGGGAAATTTCCTTGCGTTGCAATTTTGCATTTCGATCGATAGCATCGAGAATTTCACAAATCCTGTTTCGTTCTTTTTCCGGTCCTTCAATTAAAAAGGATCCCGAGCCACCAAGATCGGTGATTACTGCTCGGCCTTTAGTAGCTTCCGCAGCTTTCATTATCTTTTGATGATCAAGGTTTTCGGGAGTGAAAACTACTTTTCCCCATTGAATCTTTTCCCGCCATTTTATGAGGTTGGATAAAAAGGATTCAGCTAAGTTTGGTGAACCTATCCAAGCAATGCCGGAAGAAGTTGCTTCAACCTCTATCCCTTCCATTTTGATTTCCCGAACAGCTAATTTAGCTTCATTTTCACTCATATCTAATTCCATACGCTTAGTGGCAACAGCAGGAAGTTTTCTGGCAAGCTCTTTGGCATCATCAATTTGCGCATCGGGACCAAAGAGAACAATGGACTTGTCATCCTTTAATGGCAAGGTAGTCTTAACTGACGGTATAACCCCGTTTAGCAACCCTGCAACCCATTTTGAATCCAAACCCTCTGGTGTTTTCAATACACATGGTTTCAATTCGGGACGATATCGCTGGGCTTTCTCGGGTGGAAAAATCAAAATAGTCCCGGTTCCAACTTCGTATGATTCTAACCCCATTGTTTTTTTTATTATGTCGAATGCTTTGGCAATATTCATTCCCTGCAGGAAAACATTCACTTTTCGATTCTTTTGTACAGTTTCATCGAGAAAAACATTTTTTCCGGTGGCTTTTGAATAAAGCTCAATAACTTGGGTAAAAGGGGTATCAACAAGCTTTAACGTTCCGGCATGAACGGTTCTGAGAGGCAAACAACCCATGACAACAAAAAAAATGAGTATTAAAAAACATTTCGGATGCTTGATAATAAGCTTTCGTAGTGTCACAAGAAAGCCTATTATTGTAATTTTTCCATTGCAACTACCCATTTAGCCCCTCTCTGATTAACCAGAGCAATTTTTTCTTCTGTCGCAGAAACAATCTTATTCCCGGCCGGTGAGCTCTCATCATTGTTTAACATGACTACTTTGCCATTTTCTTCCAGTATTACGGTTATTTGCCCATGTTCGGAGTAATAGCCGATATATTTTACAACCGAACGCGGTATAGGTCGGGAAACTACCGCTTTTGGTGCGTTGAATAAATCAAATTTTCCTAATGAAATAAACGCAGTCGAAATTTCCGGTATTGGTTCCGGTTTATCTTTATCAGGTGCTTGACCATACCAAGCGCCATTTTGTACAATGGCTTCAATAGAAGTTTCAATCAAATTATCATCCCGTAATTCCATGGAAATTTTTGCAATTTGAGTGGCTTTATTATGATCGAGTTCACTAACGAGCCCAGCAGCGGCCCTATAATTGCCTCGTCCGGAAATAATTATTTTATTGGGCTCTCCGCCTTGATTTACGGACTCGGTGATCAAAAAGTTGTTTCCCTGGGCAATGGCTCTCAATTTAGCAAGCAGTGTATTCGGCTCTTGTGAAGGAGGATCTTTAACGCATAGCTCCGCTCTTATGGTCCAGGAAGCAAGTTTTTCCAGCTCAGGCATTTCATTTTCCAAAGTCTGAATTTTTGCCCGAATTTCGAAAGGGTTTTCTTTAATTTCCTCTGGTTGGCACAGGAACCAAAAAAGAACATTTGTGATTCCTAGTACAATAGCAATAGTATTTACCTTGTCCATGTGTAATTTATTAAAGCTTTTCCTTGAGCTTGTTCCTCAACAGTCATTCGTCCGGATTGTCCGGCAAAAACAGAATTGAAGACCTGAACTGCATTTTCGGTATCAGGAGCAAGAACCTTTAATGAACCGCCGCTTCTGGAAGCATTGAAAGATTTGAATTGAATTCCTTGAAGCTGCCGTTGCTCAAGTTTAACCAATATTTTATCTGGCGAATTCATACGTCCTTCAACCCATTGATTTCGAGCTTGTACCGCTGCCGACAAAGCGACTGAATCTGCGCTTATCTCTTTGAGCTTGGCTTTACGGTCTTCAAGGCTCTGCAATGCTGCTCTCAACTCTTCTATTTTGAGCCGTAGTTCGGAGGTTTGTGATCTTTGATAAAAAAATAGTAAAAATTGAAAAAGAAGTGCAACACCAAACACCCAATTAAGCTTCTTTAGAAGCGGTGTTGAGTGTATTTGAAGGCCTGACTTGGTTTTTAAATTCAATTTCAACATTGGTTTCGCTTATCGGCAAAAGATTATTTTATTGACATGATTTTTGGAATTTTGATATTAGTTTTTTTTAGTAATCCAGTAGGAAAAACCTGACATTTGAGGCTACAAAGCGCCTTCATTTTCCTAAATTTTGAGAATTTCTTTTGTTAAAAAATCTTGACTCTTCGAAATTAAGATTGTTAAACTCTCAATAGAGTAAAAATCTTTGGGAGAGGTAGATGATTATTTTGAAAAGAATTGTATTTGTTTTTGGCTTTATTCTTATTTTTTGTGGCACATCATTAGCTGTGCCCTTAACTAAGGATTTTACTTTTAAGCTTGGCCAAGGCGAAACATCTCAAGATTGGGAAGAAAATATTTCCTTGCCGTCGGATGCAAACGGCAAATTCATAGGTCGCCAATTTATTACTATTGTTGATAATACTGCTACTGAATTAATTATTGAAAAGGAAAATCTTGCTGACAATAACTATTATATTAAAGGAAAGTTGTTGGCTGTTCCTGAGAAAAATACCTTACTATCTCATCAAGGAAAATTGCATATTCAACTTTATATTGGCGCAGAAACATTAAAAGACGTTTATTTACTTCCTTCAGTAGTAACTTGTTCCCGAGCTAAATTCATAAAGGTTCAATTACAGACGTTTTCTGAAGCAACTAATCAAGAAAAGCCGTTTTATGGTATTAATAAATATTTTTCTTATCTATTGAAAGAAAACTCTTCCGACGTAATTTTGGCTGAGGGTGTTGTCTCATCGCCTTCCCCTGAGGCAAAATTTTCAATAAATTACCCGATTAAACAGGATGTGGATTACATTGTAGAAGTTAAGGTTTCAGGCCTTTCAGGGCAATATTCTCAGCCAATGTCATTCAAAGTTCCCTCACAGATCAACGCAAGCAGGGGGAATTAAAATATGAGAAAAATAACAAAAAATGGAATTTTTTTTATAGTTTTTATTTTTCTTTTTTTGTTTTCATATGAAGTAAAAGCTAACGGCAGCGAAACTTCAGTTGTGGAAATAAAATTCTCTTATTCCGATAATCTCACCCAAGAGTGCCCTTCTTTTTCTGTTTGGAAATATTTTCCCTGTTCAATTCCTTTTGATAATTATAACCTAGATTGTTTTTTTTCATCAGTAACTGTTGATATTACTGGTTGTGTAACGGGTGGTAATTATCCAGGCTCAAACAATTGGGGGGCAGGTTTAATTTTACCACCAGCGAACTATACTTATGATAGCACCCCTCCTTATTATGGGGATTCCCCCCAAACTCATCATCTTAAACAAATTTCACCACCGGATTTATATAGACTTAATAATTGCGAGGGTTTCAGGGTAGGTGGGCAGATAGCTCAAGCTCAGGCTGGTGTACCAGATAATCCGCCTAATGGGGGTTCTTACTCTATTTCTGGAAAATTTCGGGGAACAACCTTAGCGTCATTTCCACCTAGAATTGTTAAAGTGGATGATGATTACATGCTATTTATAGAATTTGACCCATATTTTAATAGTAGCCTTCCCGCTCAGTTTTTTTTCGTAAACTCCAAAGGAAACAGTTTTTTAATAGCAACCGAGACTTTAGCTCCGTATCAATTAGGAATCAATTCTTTTTCCATACAATCAGTATTTTACGGCATTGATTACAGCAAATTTCCTGTGGGGGAGTATGTCCTTCGTTCCATCATTAACCCAGGAACTTCAGCAAGTCAATCCGCCGATATAATACTACCAAGTTCTTTATTTTTGCCTTCAATTAAAAATTTATCAATTACCCCTAATCAATTTTCTCTGGATGATCTTAATATTCATAAGAAAAGCTTTCTGATTCAGGCAACTATGGATAAATTAGGGCCAGCCACTATTTCTTTTTATGTAACTCCTTTCGGAACATGGAATTCAATTGATTTAGGGGAATATTCACCTAAAAATGATTCATTTTCATTTACTTGGGATGGAATTCTTAAGGGTGAGGAGACCCCCATCCCAGGAAGTTATACTCTTGAAGCTTATTCTGGTGGCCCATTGTCCAAGCATGTTTCCTTTGAAATCTTGGAGTCGCCTGCCTCCGTTGTTTCTGTTTCAGCAAACCCATCTGTTTTAGTTCGGGATCTTGTAGGAAGAAACAAAGCACCAATAACTTTTCAAGCTATAACAAGCGCCATTGGAAGTGTGACATTTAAAGTTGATGGTGACAAAATAACAACCGTACCTTCAACAAAAAATAATGACGAATTTGTAGCTGAGTGTAGATGGTATGGAAGCGCTTCAATTGCGAGTGGCCAACATAAAATTTCCGCCTCAATTGGCGAATCAAAAGAAGTTCTAGCGACATTTTCCGTTGAAATTTCAGAAAACTCTTTCGTTGGAACCGGAAATTCCTCAAGCGCTTCAAATGATCCAGCAGATAGTGTGGTTCCTAAATCTGTTTCATCAACTGCCCCTAAATCAACTGTGTTTATTCCCGATAATTCCAATATCCCCCCAACCCCCAGTATTGGTGATCCGGTTAATTTGGTTTCAGGTAATTATATGCTTTCTGAAAATGATTTAACCTTAAATTCCCGCCTTCCAATAAATCTTATGCGAGTTTACAATTCTCTTGATTCCCAGATTGGGATTTTTGGAAGAGGTTGGAGCTCTACATGTAATTCTCATTTGGAATTTCTTGCCAACTCCGTTGTCTTTATCAAATCGGATGGCTCCCAGATTTTGTACAATAAACAAGGAACAACTTATAAGCCCGTTAATGGGACCGATCTGAAGCTTTCTGTTGCAATTTCTACTGGGATATGGTCTGTTAGTAACCCCCAAGGTGCTTCATGGTCTTTTAATAAACAGGGAAAAATTCTTTCGATTAACACCACATATTGCGTAGGAGCTTCCACTACAATAAATTTTGAATACAATGCTTCCGGCACCCTTCTGCGTGAAATTAATCCTGCTGGGCAATGGTTTGGTTTTGAATATAATTCCAGTGGTTTAGTTTCTAGAGTTACAGATTCTACCAACCGTATCGTTGATTACTCTTACGATCAATTTGGCAACCTTGTTAAATTTACAGATCCTTTAAGCAGGAGCACCTTATATTCTTACGACGCTAACAACCAGTTGAATAAGGTTGAAAGGCCCGGAAACAGAGTTACATCAATTGCATATTCCCAAAGCCGAGCCACAACTGTGACATCCCCCACGGGCTCAACTTACAATTATGTCTGGGATTTAATTAACAGAAATCTTAGTTTTACTGACCCGGTTGGAACTGTTCACGAATATAATTTTTCACCGAGTTGGCAATTGGTGAATTATTCCGTTCCTTCAAAAAATATTACAAAAACGTTTACAATGTCAGATTTTGTTGTTACTTCTTTTGAAAACAGTCAAGGAGCTCGGGAAACATTTGCTTATAACTCTGATTCTTTACTCGTTTCACAAACAAATGCTCAAGGAAATGTCACTCAATATGCATATCACCCGAAATTTTACACACTTACAAAGAAAACAAATACATTAGGTTCTTCCTGGCTTTATAATTGGGATTCTCGAGCTAATTTGATAACTGAAACAGATCCTAAGGGAGGTATTACATCGTATACTTATGATGTCTATAATAACAGAACTTCCTTAACAACACCGCTTGGGAAAATTTTCAAATATGATTATTCAAAAGATGGCAACTTTCTTCTGAAAATTACCAATCCATTAGGTGGTATTTTCAGTTTTTTATATGATCTTAGAGGAAATTTAACATCATCTCGTGACCCACTTAACAGAGTAACAACGTTTCAATACGATGATCTCAATCGTTTAATTAAAGCTTCTTTGCCAGATGGTCGTTGGTACGAGCTCGAATACGATGAATGTGGAAATCTGGTAAAGCGAACGGATAATTTAAACAGGGCTACATGTTATTCCTACGACTTAGATGGCAATTTAATTTCCCTTCAAAGACCTGATGGTTCAAAGTTAACGTATGAATATAATTCTGTAGGTCAAAAAATAGCAGAAATAGATCCATTACAAAAAGTCACTAAGCTTGAATATGATGCAGTTGGCAATTTGAATAAAATTATTTATCCAGACGGCGTGTTCGAAGGCTTCAACTATGATACTGAAGGTAATTTGATTAGTCGTGTTAATGAATTAGGTGAAGTAACAAATTTTGAGTATGATGTAATTGGGAGACTCATTGCAACTATCGACCCGACTGGGGCTCGCTGGGAAGCCACATACGATTCAAACAACCGAAAGCTCACTGATAAAGACCCTCTTGGAAGACTTACTTATTACTCTTATGACGTGCTTGATCGTGTAACAACAATAAAAAGAGCAGATGGTTCAAAAACAGGGAATGAATACGACGCAGTTGGAAATTTATTAAGAACAACTGATGCTGTGGGTGCAACATGGACTTGGCAATATGACGCTCTTGACAGACAAATAAAAGCAATAAGACCAGACGGCGCAAGTCAAACTGTTGTTTATGACGCAGCTGGACAAATAATTCAAGAAAGTGATTTTTTAGGCAGACTAACAAAAAATACCTATAATTCGGTGGGGCAATTATTAACCTCTACCGATCCAATCGGTGCAGTGTGGAAATATAAATATGATCAGGCTGGAAGGCTATTTTCCATAACAAATCCGTTGGGTGCTGTTGCAACAATGGGGTATGATGTAATGAATCGCCTAACCCTGGAAACAGTTCCCCTAGGCGCTGTTGCAACAACAGGGGCTCCCCTTGGTTCGCAAACAGAACCATTGTGGGCACAAACAAAACATGTTTACGACCTGATTGGTAGACAGACTGGTGTAATAGACCCTGCAGGGCATGAAACAACTTTTTCTTATGACACCAGAAATCGTTTAATTAGTGAAACCGACCCCGCAAGCAGAACTGTTTCCTATGGCTACGATTCAGCTGGCAGACGTGTTAGTCTTCAAGATGGGGCTGGCCGAGTTTGGCGCTGGGAATACGATCAAGTCGGGCGTGTAGTATCTGAAATTAATCCTGTTGGCGGTTTGACAGCTTTTACTTATGATGCCGTAGGAAATTGTACAAAAACCATTTCTGCGAAAAAAACCGAAGTTGATTATGAGTTTAATAAAACGGACCTGCTTTCAAAGGTTCGTTATTCGGGCGGTAACATAGCAACTTTCGCATATGACCCTGAAGGGCGAGAAATATCGCGTTCGGGTTATGGGTTTCTTGTTACAAAAAGTTGGTCAAAAACCGGTGATTTGCTTTCTGAAAAATTCGGTCCTTACAATAAGATTTGGAATTATCAATATGATGCTTCGGGAAATAGAATTGCTGCAGTTTCCCCGGAAGGTGTCGCTTTCAAATACATTTACGACAAAGCCAATCGCTTAAGCAAATTTGGTTGGTCACAAACCGGCGATGACGTTTCATATGCCTATGATCTTATTGGGCGTGTAACAACATTAACAAGGCAAGGGGTGATTTCAGAGTTTACTTATGACAGAGCTGGCCAGGTTCTGGAATTGTCCCACAAAAACAAGAATACAAGCGAGCTGATAGCCAGTCGTAAATATTCTTACGACATAGTTGGAAATCCCATTTCAGTAATGGACGAAGACAAAGGGGTAACAACTTTAACCTATGACGCATCAGGCTGGTTGAAAAGCGTTGTTTCCCCGGACAAAGTAAATGTTTCCTATG